>DATGLY010000068.1:0-36056 GCA_035293905.1 Bryobacteraceae bacterium | reverse complement strand
CGCGCCGTTCCTCTCCGCCGGAGAAACGATAAACCGTCTCTACGGCCCCCTGCCGGTCGCCTTTCTGAAATTACAGCCCGCCAGCAACACGTCGCTTTTAATCGGCGCGCTGCCCACCTTGATGGGCGCCGAGTACACCTTCACTTTTGAGAACCTGAACGTGGAGCGTGGCCTGTTGTGGAGCCAGGAAAACGCCGTCAATCGCGGAATCCAGGTCAATCAGACCGTGGGCAAGTTCACCGCCGCCTTAAGTTGGAACGACGGCTTCTACTCTAACCGCTATTCGTGGCTCAGCGGCTCCTTGGCTTATGCCAGCGCACCCCACAGCCTGGCGTTCGTGGGGATGGGAAATCTCAGCCAGACTGCCTTTCGCACTCTGGCCACGCCCGTGCAAAACAACGGCGCCGTCTACGCGCTCATCTACGCTTACAACAACGGGAATTGGATGGTTCAGCCCTATTTTCAATACACCGATGTTCCCACCAATCCTAAGATCGGAGTCGCGCATGGCGCCTCGACTCGCGGCGCCGCCCTATTGCTAAATCGCTTCCTCGGCCGCGGCTTTTCCCTTTCCGCCCGCTTGGAATACATTTCGAGCTCCGGCGGCGCCTCCCCGCGCTCGGTCAATCTGCTGTTCGGTCCGGGTAGCGCGGGCTGGTCGTTCACTCTGACCCCCACCTTTCAGTACAAGCGCTTGTTCCTTCGCGCCGAGTCTTCTTTTGTCCGGGCGGCCAACGCCGCGCCCAGCGGCGTCTTCGGTCCCGCTGGCTTCAATCGAACCCAGTCGCGTTTCTTGATTGAGGCGGGCTTCCTGTTTTGAGCTCCCGCGCGCGGCGCCCCGCCGGAAGCCTCCCGTCGGCCGTGACGTTCTCCGCAAATTGCGCATTCCGTTACAGGAAAATTACAAGCAAAAAAAAACAGCCACCCTGGCCCCTCTTGGTGTAGCATTGAGGTTGCGTGGCCCGCGAATCAGAAGCCGTCGGGGCGGGAGCCGGAGATGAAAGACTTCGGTCTGCGTCTTGCCCCAAGTGTGGTTCCAACGACATACGCCCCTCGCGAAAAGCTTCCCTTTACGGATACATCGCGTCGCTCATCGGCCGCAGCCCGTTCCGCTGCCGGAGCTGCCGCGTGAAGTTCTACCGCAAGCCGGTTTAATCCGCCGGAAGCCTTTGCTTCTCCGCCCGGCGCTATACTAAATACGGAAAGCCCGGCCGTCGCCGCTTTTTACGGGTGGCTTGCGTAACTTACGGTCGAGGGCTACGCCTGGCGGGCCGTGGCCAGGCCAATCTTGTTTGAGTCGTAGGGTTGCATGGCCGGTTGGGCCCATGCAGGCTCTGTAGGAGTTCTCAACGTATGTTTAATCTTTTTCGCAGCCGGGATAAACTTGTGCGCATCACGCTGGGCGCGATTCTCACCGTCGTCGCCGTCACCATGGTCATCACTCTCATCCCTGGCTTCGGCACCCCCACCGGCTCGAACTCCGACGATCCTGTCTTGGCGGAAATTGGCGGCGATAAAATCACCGCTTCCAAAGCGCAGCATGATTTTCAACTCATGGCGCAAAATGCCCAGATTCCGTCCCAGATGCTGGAAGTCTACTTCCCGCAAGTTTTTCAGAACATGGTTCAAGAGAAAGCGGCGCGATATCAAGCCGAGCGCTTGGGCCTCACCGTCACCGACGACGAAATCCTCACCGGACTTATGTCGGCCGATCCCCAGTTCTTCCCGAACGGTCAGCCCAATAAGGAGGCCTTCCAGGCGTTTCTCGCCCAGCAGGGCATGACGCTCGATCAGGCCATCGACGATATGCGGACGTCCTTGCTGGTGCGCAAGCTCAGCAACGCCGTGGACGCCGCCATCGTCGTGACTCCTCAGGAAGTCGAAAACGAATTCAAGCTGAAATACGACAAAGTGAAGGTTCAGTTCATTGCCTTCCCGCCCGCCAAGTTCATGGACCAGGTCAAGCCCACCGATCAGGATCTTCAGCAGGCTTACAATCTCAACCGCGCCAATTACACCATCCCGCAAAAGTCCACCTTCCAGGTGGTGTTGCTGGACCAGGAAAAAATCGAGGCTTCCATCGCCGTCTCCGACGACCAGTTGCGGAAAGCCTATTCGGCTTCGATGGACAATTTCCGGATGCCGGAGCGCATTCACGTCCGCCACATCCTCATCTCCACCCAGGGAAAATCGGACGCCGAAAAGAAAACCCTTCGCAACAAGGCCGAGGAAGTGTTGAAGCAAGCCCAGTCCGGCGCCGACTGGGTCGCCCTCGCCAAAAAGTATTCCGACGACAAGTCCAATGCCGAGCAGGGCGGCGATCTCAACTGGGTGGTCCGAGGACAGATGGTTCCGGAATTCGAATCGGCCGCTTTCGCCCTCAAGCCCAATGAAATTTCCGGCATTGTCACATCGCAATTCGGCTATCACATCATTCAAATGCTGGGCCGCGAGCCCGCCCGGGTCAAAACGTTTGAGGAAGTAAAGGACGGCTTGATCGCGGACGTGCGCAAGCAGGCCGTCACCGAAAAGATGAACATGCTGGGCGACCAGATCCACGCCGCCCTGGAAAAGAATCCCAACTCGGCCGCGGAGGTCGCCAAACAGTATGGCGCGGAGCTCATCAGCGTTCCCAACGCCCCGCCCGGCCAGGCCATCCCCACCCTCGGCAACTCGCCCGAAATCGACGGCGCTTTGGCCGGCTTGAAGCCCAATGGCGTCTCGGGCCTGTTGGTTCTGCCCGCCAACCGTCTGGCCGTCGTGGTGTTGAATTCCCGCACCCCCGGCCGCCTCGCCGCCTTCGACGAGGTCGCCGATCAGGTCAAGCAGACCTTCATCGCCTCCAAGTCTCAGGAAATCGCTCAGAATAAGGCCAAGGAAGCGGCGGACCGTCTCCGCTCCGGCGAGGATATCGAAAAGGTCGCCAGATCCTATAAGCTCGACCTAACCTCCACCAACTTCTTCACCCGCGACGAAACCGTCGACGGGCTCGGCTCCGCCGTCTACGTACAGGAGGCTTTCAGTAAACCCGAAGGCTCCATTCTCGGCCCTTCCATGGTCCAGAACCGCGACATCGTCGCCAAAGTGATTGCCAAAATGCCGGCCGATCAGGCCGCCCTCGCGGCTCAGCGCGGCCAGATCGCCGCGCAAATTAAACAGCGGAAGGAACAGGAGATTTCCGCCCTCTTCATGGACAGCGTCTTTACCCAGCTCGAGCGCCAGGGGAAAGCCAAGATGTATCCTCAGGCCATTGCTCGCGTCGCGGCTAGCTTCCACGAAAAATAACCCCTCCCCACTCCTTAATGGCCACTCTGCTCGAGATCTGGAGGAGTCTCACCGATCCGGACCGCCTCATCCACCTGCTCTCGGCCGTGGTCACCGGCGGCTTCGGCTACGCTCTGCTGGCCGCCATCGTCTTCGCGGAAACCGGCTTGCTCGTAGGCCTGTTTCTCCCCGGCGATTCTCTCTTGTTCACCATCGGCGTGGTCGCCGGCGCGGGCGAGCTGAACATTGTCCAGATCTGCTCCCTGCTCGTCGTCGCCTCGATCCTAGGCGACCAAAGCGGTTTTTTTCTCGGTTTCCGCACCGGCCCGGCCATCTTTTCCCGCAAGGATTCCAGGCTCTTTAAGCAGGAATACGTCACGCGCACCCAGCGCTTCTACCAGCGCCACGGCGGAAAAACTCTCATTTACGCCAAATTCGTTCCCATTGTCCGCACGTTCGCGCCCTTTATGGCGGGCGTGGGCAGGATGAAGTATGCGCGCTTTCTTTCCTTCAACGTCTTCGGCGGACTCGGATGGGTGCTTTCCATGACCCTCGCCGGCTACAATCTTGGCGGCGTTCCCTTGATCCGCCGCAATTTTGAGAAGGTCGTCCTCGGCATCGTGTTTGCCAGCGTCCTCCCTATCGTCCTGCATGCTCTCAAGGCGCGGAGAGAACAAGTCGTAAAGGTTGTCCGCTGACCAACGCTTGGCTACTCAAACCTCGGCAGCCAATCGAATCTCCGGATAATCTCATCCACGCTGCCCTCGCCCGCCACTTTGCCTCGCTCAAAAAACACCGCCCTGGTCGCAAGCGCCCGCGCGAACTCCACGTCGTGGGTCACCAAAACTTTCGCTTGCGGCAGGCCGGCCAGCAATTTCGCCAAATCCCTTTGAGCCGGCGGATCCAGAAAGGTGGTGGGCTCATCCAGCACCAAAATCTCCGGCTGCATCGCCAGCACTCCCGCGATCGCCACCCGCCGTTTTTCTCCCGCGCTCAAATGATACGGCGCCTTGCTCGCCGCCCCGCTCATCCGCACCTGCTCCAGCGTCGCTTTCGCGCGTGCCGCCGCCTGCTCCGGACCCAGGCCCAAATTGGCCGGTCCGAACGCCACATCCTCAAGTACCGTCGGCATGAAAAGCTGCTCGTCGGAATCCTGAAACACCAGGCCGGTCTTGGCGCGAATGGCCGCCAGGTTCTCCTTCGCCACCCGCATCCCGCAGACCTCCACCAGGCCCTCCCCTTCCAACAGCCCATTCAAGTGCAGCACGAAGGTGGTCTTGCCGCTGCCATTCGCCCCCAAAAGCGCCACGCATTCGCCCGCCTCAAGCCGGAAATCGACTCCATCCAAAGCTTGCGTCCCATCCGGATACCGGTAGCGCAAGTTTTGAACTTCAATGACCGGCGCCCCCTCCCTGGGCGGACGAGCCGTGCTTGTCCCCTGGCCATATCCCCGCGCAAGCATCGCGTTGTAGATGCCGCCGGCCCGCTCCGCCGACCGCGCAAACAGCACTCCCACCGCCCCCGCCGCCGCGCTGAATTGGAGAGTTCGCCGCCCGTTTCCACCCGATCGCGACCGCGCCGCCAGCCTCATATGCTGCGCTTGTTCGGAGATGACGAACAGGTAGCGGTATAAAAATTGAATCGCCAGAATCAGCGCGCGCGGCGCCCGCAGCCTCTCCACGGCGGCCAGCAATTGCGTGAGCGGCGTAGTCGCGATCAGCAGCAGCCCGGCCAGCCCCGACAAGAAGCTCTTCTCCGCCAGGGCCGCGGCCCGCAGCGGCTGACCCGACCACCACGTCACCACCGCGAACGTCGCGGAAAACGGCAGCACCAGCGCCGCCCGCCGCGATAATCCGCCCAGCGGCAGCCGCGCGGCCGCCATGGCCCCTGCCAGCAGCGCCGCATAACCCGCGAATACAAGCTGCGCGCGCGCGGGCGTAAGGGAAACCGCGATCAGAAACGCCGCCAGCGCGCCGAGCTTGGCGCGCGCATCCAGCGTGTGCAGCGGGCTCGCCGCCCGGCTCCACCGCTCCACCACAACGTGATGCATTTAGTCTCTTGACCCGGCCGGCCCGCTTCGAGCCATCCACCGCCCCGTGATTACGCAGGCTCCGTAAATCAGCGCCAGTCCCGCGAACGCCGCTGGCGCCCGCCGCGTCCACGCCGATCCCCCGCCCTTCCACTCATAATCCGCCAAAGGGGCGTGCATCCAGGCGGGCGCGTGCGCCGCGATCCCGAAATTCCCCGCCAGCTTTTCGAGCACTTCCGGCGCGGCCGATCCCACCAGCACTCCCGCCGCCGCCAATACAATCGCCGCCACCCCCACCGCGCCCAGCGCCCGCGATCCCGCCCGCGCCGGCGCCGGCGCCCACCGTGGATTCAGCCTCTCGATCGCTCTAACCGCAGCCAGCGTGATCGCCCCTTCCAAAACTCCGTTCACCGCAAACAGGCCCAGCGAGAGCCACAACAGCTTCGCCGGCATCGGCACGCCCGAAATCGCCAGCTCCGACAAGGCCAGGCACGCGCTCACCACAACGCTCAAACTGCCCGCCGTGAAGATGGCGGCTGATCGCCACTGCGCTCCCCACAGCCGCAGGGGAACATACGCCGCCCAAATTCCCGCCAGCGCCATGTTAATGGTGTTCGCGCCCAGCGCCATGATCCCGCCGTCTTGAAATACCAGCGCCTGTATTGCCAAAATCGCCGTCATCACCACCGACGCCGCCGCGGGACCCAACGCCGCCGTCAGCAGCGCCCCGCCCACCAGATGCCCGCTGGCCCCCAGCGGAATCGGGAAGTTGATCATCTGCGCCGCGAATACGAATGCGCCCATCACTCCCATCAGCGGAATCCTGCGGTCTTCCGCGGCCCGCTGAGCGCGGCGCGCCGTCCATGCAACGGCGGGCACGCCCAACGCGTCCAGCGTGGCCCACACCGGTGGGCTTAGAAATCCGTCGGGGATGTGCATCTTCCGCTATTATCGGACATCGTTGCCGAACCGCCCCTTTTGGAGGGCGGCCCGCAACAACTCCCTCTGATGGAGACTACGTACATTGGGTAAAATCGGATGATCGTTGGAACCGGCATCGACCTCTGCGAAGTGGACCGCATCGGAAAAGCCATCGCGGCGGATTACGGCCGCCGTTTTGTGGAGCGCGTCTTCACCCCCCTCGAAATCGCCTACGCTGAAAGCAAGGCCAACAAGTCTGAGCGCTACGCCGCCCGCTTCGCCGCCAAGGAAGCCGGCATGAAAGCCCTCGCTACAGGCTGGCGCGGCGGCCTCGCCTGGCGCGACTTGGAAGTCTCCAATCTCCCCTCCGGCCGCCCCACTCTGCGCCTTCACGGCAAGGCCGCCGAAATCGCCGCCCGCCTCGGAGTCCGGCGCATCTCTCTTTCTCTCACTCACACCGCCGTTCAGGCCATGGCCTTCGTCGTTTTAGAAACATAACGATTGAGAAGCTTGCCGGACGCCGTCTCCGCTGGCCGAGCGTCTAAACCGCGATAAGGCTACGCTGATCCTTTGGAAAACGCGCTCGATCGAATGTATCCCGGTCTGGTGGGCCGCGCCGAAGCCTCGCTGCTAAAAACCGAGACCGGCGATTTAGCCCACAACATCACCATCCAGCAACTCGATGACGACCGTTTGGGGCAGATCGATCCTACTTTGGCCAGCCCGAACGCTGGTGGGCGCCTCGGAGCCATCCAATACGCCAACACCTGCAATTGCGACTCTTACAAGTCTGCTTATCCTATGCTCTTGGTCCGAGGTCGGCGTGGCATATCAAATCGATCCCAAGACCGTGCTTCGCGCCGGACGCTGATGCCCGCGCCGAGCACGTCGGTGAGTCCGCAGATTGCGCCGTCAAGAAATAATCTCGGAATTTACACCAGCGGCTTCGGCATCATCAACGCCTATCTCGCGCCGGGCACTGGCTACGCATCGCCCACCCAAGCGACGAATTTCGCGCTCCAGCCTCGCTCGGGCACGATCATCGCGCGATTCTCGTTCTGATTTACGCGTGATTAGCGCCGCGCCGGCACACTCCGGCGCGGCCTGCCCTAATCGGCTCCCCGATCTATCTCGATCACGAACTCCTCGCACGCGAAATCACCATAAGGAAGTACCCTGGAAGCTGGTAGCCGACAGCCGACAAAAGCATCGTGAGATTAGACACAGCGCGCTGGAAGCGAGTAATATTGCCACTCGCGCTCTTCGTTCTCGGGCTCCTGAATGCCGCCCCCTGGAAGGGCTTTGCTGAGCGGCGGCGCGTGGAGGTTAACGCCGAGAACGTGCGTGTGGCCACGAGCCTGTGGCGGAAGGGTACGTTTGCGGACCCCTTTATAAACCCAACTGGATACACCGCTCATGTGGCGCCCGCGCTTCCTTTCTTCCAGTCCCTACTCTTTAGGCTCGCGGGCGACAAATCGGCCGGATGGCTTGCGCTCCGATGTCTACCGGCCCTCGCGCTTAGCGCTCAGCTCGCGTTACTGCCTTGGGCCGCGTGGCGCCTCGGATTCTCAACGGAAACCGGAATATTGGCGTCACTCTTCGGACTCCTTGTGAAGCCGAGCTTGGAAGAGCGGTGGGAGTCGCATCTAGCCGGCCTTGCCGGACTTTTGCTGACCACAGCCGGCTGCGCTTGGCTAAAGCGCGGTCGCACAATGGACTGCGCGATCGCTACAGGCCTCGTGGCCGGCCTGGCGTCCCACCTCAATCCGCTAGTGGGCTCCGTTTACATCCTGTGGGTCCTGCGCGTGGGTCACTCCGAAGGCTACTTTACGCGGAACATATTGCCACTCTGGATCACGCCCCTGCTTGTGGTGACGCCCTGGACCGCTCGCAACGTAATCGTTATGGGCGGTCTCGTTCCCATGCGCGATGACCTTGGAATCGAGCTCTACGTCTCCTATAACGATTGTGCTCCCTATAGTTTCCGCGAAAATATGGCCTCATGCATTCAGTCGTTTCATCCCAACTCGAGCGCGGAGGAGGCCGCGGCGGTGCGCGCTTTAGGAGAATACCGGTACAACCAGAGCCGCTTACGCAAGGCGCTCCTCTGGATTCGATCTCACCCGGCGAGGTCGGCCAAACTAATCGCCGCGAGAACTTGGTTTTTCTGGTTTCCGTCCGAGAACGGTTTAGCCGGATACCGGGGCCAAAGATTCCGAATGCTCGCGCTACATGCGCTCACGCTCGGATCCTTTTTTGGGTTGTACTATTCTGTGAGGCGGCGCACAATTTCCGCCCCGTTCCTCGTATTGTGGGTTGTCGCCTTTCCAACAGTCTACTACCTCGTTCAATTCGAATACAGATACCGGTACCCGCTACTCTGGACCACTTGGCTCCTCGGGGCAGAGGCGATAATCGACGGCGGCCGGGCCGTTCGACGCGCGGCCGCCGCCCGAGAGAGACTCAAACCTGTGAACGGGCCGGCTGCGCCTACTGCTCGGTTATGGTGACCTGACTCACCGCCCATGCCGACACCGGATTGCCGCCCGAACCATTGTTAAGCCACGTGCTTTGAATGCTAGGTATCGGACAAGTGGCGCCGTTTGACTCGTCGGCTGCATTGTAAAACAGGAGTGTCTGCCACGTATTTGGCGACGAACCTGTCTTGTCCAAAAACCCGTATGGGTTCCGCGCCGGCCGTGCGAAGACGACCAATCCCGGGCAGAAACATCGCCGCCATGAGGGAACGCCTGCCCAAGGTGCGCGTCCGAATCTCCCTGAACGCTAATCACGATCTTGCCGCCTCCGAAATCACGGCGACGAAACAGCAGCTTGTATGCTAAAAGCGAACCGCTAATCGCGAAAGGCGGATACATCTAAGCATGCGCATCCTCATCTCCGCCGGCGAGGCCTCGGGCGACCTCTACGCCGCGCGCCTCGTCGAAGCCATCCGCGCGCGCCATCCCGATGCTGAATTTCTCGGCTGCGCCGGACCGCGCATGCAAGCCGCCGGAGTGCGCGCCGTCGTCGATGCCCGCTCGCTCAACGTCGTCGGCATCGTCGAGGTCCTCTCCCATCTACCCCGAATCTGGCGCGAGTTTCGCAAACTTATCGCCACCGCCCGCGCTCAGCCCCCCCGCTTGGCCATCCTCACCGATTCGCCCGATTTTCACCTTCCTCTCGCCAGACGACTCCGTCGCCTCGGCGTCCCCGTCGTCTATCTCGTCGCTCCCCAAGTCTGGGCATGGAGATCAAACCGCATCTTGGCCATGCGCCGGGACATTGACCGGCTTCTCTGTATCTTCCCCTTCGAGCGGCAGTTCTTCGAAAAACGCGGAATCCATACAACCTACATCGGCCACCCCCTGGCAGAAATCATTAATAGTCATTGTTATCAATCACTTACGGATCTTGGCTTCGTTTTTTCGAATCCCCGCCCCATCCTCGCCCTGCTCCCCGGCAGCCGTCCCGGCGAGGTCTCCCGGCACCTGCCCATCCTGATCGAGGCAGTCGCCGCCATCCGCCGTACCCACCCCATCACGCCCGTGCTGGCCTTGCCCGATGGCTTCGTTTTTTCGCCAACTTTGCCGGAACGCATCCGCGCCGAATCCATCCAACTCATCGTAGGGCGCACTTGGGATGTGCTCGCCCAGTCCGAGTTGGCTCTAGCCGCTAGCGGAACCGTGACGATTGAGGCGGCCCTGCTGGGCATTCCCATGGTGACCTTTTACCGCGTAAACGCGCTAACTTGGATATTGGGGCGGCGGCTGGTTCGGGCCCCGTTTCTGACCATGGTAAATCTGGTGGCGGGGCGGCAAATCGTGCCCGAATTAATCCAGCGGGAAATGACTCCCGAACGGATCGCCGCCGAAGCTCGCCCGTTGCTGCAAGACTCCAGTCTCCGGGCGGCGATGCGCGCCGGTTTGGCCGAGGTTTCCCAACGTCTCAAAGCTGGCCGCGACCCGATGGAGGTCGCGGCCGAATGCATCGAAGAGGTTATGCAGTGAAAAACACGAAATTCGCCCTGGCGCTTGCGAGCGCCCTTTTATCCCCCGCCTTCCCGCAGAGTCGCGGCGTGCAGCAGCGCATCGACGTTCAGGATTACGCCATCGACCTGACCGTCGACCCTCAAGCTCAGACCTTGAAGGCCGTCGCCAAGGTGAATTTCACCGCCCTCGACAACGTCTCGGAAATCTCCCTCGATCTCAATAACGCCCTCAATCTCGATAAGGTCGCCGGCGACGATGGCCGCCAGATTCCCGCATCGCGCCTCCAGCAGGATATGAGCGTCCGCGTCAGCCTCCCCGCCCCCATTGCCCGCGGCAAATCCGGCTCCCTCACCTTCTATTACGACGGCAAGCTCAGCGGAGAAGAAGAATCGCCCGTATTTGGGATCCGGTTTGCCGCCATTCATCCGGATTTCGCCTATCTGATGTACCCGGCCCGTTGGTTCCCCGTCAACGACTACACCGTCGACCGCTTCGCCATGGATTTGAAGGTCGCCGTTCCGCAAGACTACAAGGTCTTGGCCAGCGGAATCGATTCCACCGAGCCTGCTCAGGGCGGCGGCGTTGTTTATCGCTGGAAGGTTAACGAGCCTTCCTTTCCCGGAAGCCTCGCCATCGTTCGCGGCGATCCCAAAATCGTCTCCGACGGCGGCGTCGATACCGCCCTTTTCTTCCGCAAGGCCGCCGGAATGGAGCAGGCTTGGGGCGGCGAATTTTCTAAGGCGATGATTTACCTCTCCAGCGTCTTTGGATCGCCCCTCAAGAGAAACCTCACGGTGGTGGAGACCGAACCGGGAGCCCCCAACGGCTATTCCGCGCCCGGACTCATCTTTCTATCGCCGCAAGCCATTGGCAAGGAAGTCAACATCCGTCTGGTGGCCAACCAGGTTTCCCGCCAGTGGTGGGGAGCGCTGCTTTCGCCCTCCAGCCGCAACCATCTTTGGATTGAAAACGGCATGGCCCGCTACTCCGAGCTGCTCTATGTCGATCACGCCAATGGGTCCGGCGCCATGCAGCAGCAAGTCCACGATACCTATGTCGAAGCCCTGACCGTGGATCAGCCTCCTTTGATCCAATCCGCGCGCCTGGAGGATTATTCCCCTGAATTCTGGGCCGCCACCGCCGGAAAAGGCGCGGCCGTGCTGAATATGCTGCGCGGCGTCGTCGGAGACGAGAATTTCTTCAAGCTGCTGAAGACCCTCCCCGACAAGTACGCCTATAAGTCCATCAGCACCGACGATTTCCGCAAATCCGCCGAAGAGATCTCCGCCCAGAATCTCAATTTCTTCTTCGTCAACTGGATCGAATCCACCGGCGCCCCCGAATTTAAGCTCGAATACACCGTCTTCCGCACTCAGAAGGGCTTCCGCGTGGTGGGCAAAATCGGCCAGGACCTCGATACTTTCAGCATGCCCGTCACCGTCCACGTCGATACGGAAGGAAACCCCGAAGAAAAGGAAGTGCAGGTCGTGGGTACCTCTTCGGAATTCTCCATCGACACTTTCGGCAAACCCCGGCCTAATGGCGTCTCCCTGGACCCGAAAGGGCGCCTGTTGCGATTCGATAACCCCATCCGCGTGGCTGTGGCCATCCGCCGCGGCGAGCAGTTCGTCGAAATCGGCGAGTTCGGCGAAGCTCTCAAGGAATATCAAAAGGCGCTCGACGTCCAGCGCAACAGCTCGCTGGCGCACTATCGCATCGGCGAATTGTACTTCCTGCAAGCTACCTGGCAAAGCGCCGCCAATGAATTCCGCGAAGCCATAAACGGCGACCTGGAGCCGAAATGGACCGAAGTCTGGTCCCATATCAAGCTGGGCTGGGTGCTCGATGTCAGCGGACAGCGCGACCGCGCCGTGAACGAATATAAGCAGGCGCTTAGGACCAACGACAACACCAGCAACGCGCAAGAAGAGGCGCAAAAATACATCAACGCGCCTTACGAGCGTCAGCGCGCCTCCAACTAACCCGGTTCGCGGCGCGCCTTTCCGTAGCCTCTATCCGCCGCCGCCGCCGCTAACATACAATACCCAAGGAGGTCCGGCCATGCGATCCCTTGGATTTCTGTTTGCCGCTGCGGTTTTCGCCCAAGTTCCGCCGCCCCCCGCCCCCTGGCGCGGCGCGGGCCCAACCCCTTGCGCCGGCCCCGACGGCGGCGTATTTCAATGTCCTCCGCCTCCCCGCTTGATCGCCATTCGCGCCGGCCGCCTGTTTGACAGCACAACCGGCCGCATGCTGACCAATCAAATCGTGCTCATTTCCGGCGGCCGCATCTCCGAAGTAGGTTCCGAAGGCCAGATCGCCATCCCGGCGGGCTTCCAGATCATCGACTTGAGCCGCGCCGCCGTGCTCCCCGGCCTCATCGACGCCCATACCCACATGTTCGATGCGCGCAAACCCAACCAGACCGCCGAACAGTCCATGCTGATCGCCGTGCAGAACGCCCAGGCGGACCTCCGCGCCGGCTTCACCGCCGCGCGCGATATGAGCTCCCACGGCAACGGCTACGCCGACGTCGAAATGCGAAACGCAATCGACCTCGGCAGGTTCGACGGCCCCCGCTACCAGGTCTCCGGCCGCGGAATCGTTTGGAGCGGCGCCGCCAACGCCGAGCCCAACAACCCTTTGGCGAGCGCTGTCGTCCACTCCGTCGAGGACGCGCGCGCCGCCGTTCAAGATCACGTCGCGCACGGCGTGGACTGGATCAAGCTCTTTCCAACCGGCGGATATTCCTTCACCCCCGGCGGCGAGGTGGAGTATCAACTCACTTACCCCATGCCCGTGTTGCAAGCTCTGATCGACGAAGCCCACCGCCTGGGTCGTAAGACCGCCTGCCACGTCTACGGCGGCCAGGGCCAGAGAAACGCGATCCTCGCCGGCTGCGACACCATCGAGCACGCCTTCGGATTGGATCAAGAGCAAGCCAATATGATGGCCGCCAAAGCGCTTTATTACGATCCCACTCTGGTTCGCTATATCGAGCCTTATATGGATGACAATGACGCCAAAAACACAGGCGGTAAGTATCGAATTATCCCCATCTTCCAGAAGGCGGTCGCCATGGCGGCGGCGACCGGCGGCCTCAAAATCATGGTGGGAAGCGGCGCCGATGGATCTACCTACGCTCACGGAACGCAGGCCCTCGATTTTGAGGCCCTGGTGAAACGCGTTGGCATGACTCCCGCCAGAGTCCTCCAAAGCGGAACCATCGTGAACGCCCAAGCGTTGGGATGGCAGGATCGCATCGGGTCGGTTGAAAAAGGCAAATTCGCGGATCTGATCGCCGTCTCGGGAGATCCTCTCGCCGACATCACCGAGCTTCAGCGAGTGAAGTTCGTCATGAAAGGGGGAAAAGTCGTGCGCAATGATCTGCCGTAGCCGCCCGGCCCCGGCCTTCGCTTTTTCTTAAAACGAATGCCGTATTTCGCCATCTTGACCTATAGATGGCTGCCCGGTTCTTACCCCTCCTGCTGGGCGCGATTTTGTTTGCCGCTCCGGCTTTCCCTTTTGTTCGCCCTGCCCCGCCGCCTCGGACCGGTCCTCAAATGCTTTCGCCCGGCAATGTGCGCAGGCTGCTCCGCATGCAGAAGCGGAATCGGGAGATGGACCGCATCATGGCCAAGCGCGCCAGGTCGGGCTAACCTCCGCCGTCTCCACTCCTTTAGCGCCCGTCCTTTAGCGCCCGGAAACCCCGCAATCTAAGCCTGCTCCGCGGGCAGGAGCATCTCTGCTAACAAAAGGAGTTGTGGGTGCAAAGGGCCATGGGCAAGGTCCAAATGAAAGCGAGGTATTTCATATGCCCGGTTCTGTTTTCAGCTCACTCGTAAACATTGCCGGTTCACGCGGCGCCAGCGCCATGGCGTCGCGGTTTGGCGTCTCGGAACGAGCGATCTCGCAGGGAATGGAAATGGCTTCCGCCACTTTCCTGGCGGGATTGGCCGGCAAGGTCGGCGATTCGGCTTGGATGAATCGCCTATTTCAGATGGTTTCACACGCTCCTGCCCGCGTCGACGCGTCAGAGGTGGCCAGCGCCGTCCTTGACCCGACTCGCGCATCTTCGGAAATGAGATCTCTTCTGAATTCCGGCAACGAGTTTCTTGCGCACGCTTTTGGAGCGAATCAGACTCCGATTTTCGATTCCGTGGCGAAATCCACCGGATTGGGCTTCAACGCCATATCGGCTCTGATGAGCGTGGCGGCTCCCTTGATGATGACTTCCCTGGGCCGTTTGGTCCGTGAAGACCGCCTGGATCCGGCTGGACTGGGCCGAATCCTGACGCATGAGGCCGGCGACGTCCAAGGCATGCTGCCGCCGGGCGTATCGGCGCTCGTCGGCGCAGGTTCGGCAACGGCCGCCTCGCGGCCACTCGCCATGAATGTGTTTCGCGACGAATCGCCGGCCCCGCCGCCGCTCTCCGTAACCGCAATTCCCCAGCGCCGCCGGTCGTTAGCGTGGTTGTGGGTGATCCCTTTGGCGCTGCTAGCGCTCTTTATTTGGGGAGTTCGAGCCAGGCATCCGGTGACAACGGCGTTCCGTCCCGGCGCGCCGAATGCAGTCGCGCCCGCGCCGGGTAGGACTGTGGTGAACGTCATCCAAGATCCCGCGGCGGCAAGATTGCTCGCCTATATTCAAAATGCGTCGAGGCCCGCCAATCGCGCGGCGCAGTTCGACTTCGACCGAATTCTATTCGCGACGGGCTCCTCCGTCCTTCTCCCTGCCTCCCGGGGCCAAGTGGACGATATTTCACGAATCCTGAAGGCCTATCCCAACGTGCGCCTGTTAATCGTCGGCCACACCGATAATGTCGGAAACGCCGCCATGAACCAAAGGTTGTCGGAAGCCCGGGCCCGGGCGTTGAAGGCGCGCCTGGCGGCCATGGGCATCTCTCCGGATCGCTTAGAGACGCAGGGAAACGGCTACCGCGCTCCCACCGCTAACAACGCCACGGCGCAGGGCCGCGCCATGAACCGCCGCGTTTCGGTGGCGGTCATTCAAAAGTAAATGCGGTGAATCTACTTCCCCTCCGGCGGCGGCCGCACGGCCCGTTGCCGGAGGCGGAGTAATGCGGCTGATGAGCCGCAACGCAGGCCCTAGGGAATTTTTGCGAAATCATGATCTTCGCCGGCTGTAGAGGCCTTGGCAAACCATTTCGCCGCTTCCTCCGGATTCACGCTTACGCCCCGGCCCTCCTTATACGCCACGCCCAGGTTGTACATCGCCGTTCCGCTGCCCGCGTTCGCGGCCTTCAGAAACCAGCGCATCGCTTCCTCATAATCGGCGTGCACGCCCTGCCCGTTCTGATACATCACCCCGATGCTGTTCATCGCCGCGGCGCTTCCTCCCTCGGCTGCCTGGCGAAACCATTTGAGAGCCTCTTCGTAGTCGGCGGGCACTCCCGCGCCGTCCCGGTAGAGAACGCCCAAATTGAACATCGCCTGAGCATTGCCCGCCACGGCTCCGCGCCGAAACCACTTGCGCGCTTCATCAAAATTCTTGGAAACCCCGGCGCCCTGATAATAGAGATTGCCGATGTTGCACATCGCCTGGCTATCGCCGGCGTCCGCGGCCCGGCCGAACCACGCGATCGCTTGCCGATAATTGCGAACGGTTCCTTGGCCGGCCGCATACATGACTCCGAGGTACATCATGGCCTCCACGCTGCCGCTGTCGGCCGCCAGACGAAACACCGCAAAGGCGCCGCTGAAGTTATGGCTATCGTAGAGCGCGACGGCGCGGCTGAGCAGACTGGCATTCGCCCCAGCGGATGGCGCCGAAGCCGGCGGCGCGGCAGGCTGCTGGGGCCATCCAGGAATGGACGTCCACAGCAACCCGAAGACGGCGCACCAGGGCGCGAATGCGCGAACCATGAAATTTTAGACGCATCCACGGCGCATTCGGTGTCATGCCGCCTTTAGTTGGAATTAGCAGGGCTGAAAGATAACTTGCGCCACGGGATGCGTGCTAGTATGATCGATGGTTCACACGCTCATTCTTTGAGGGAGGGATTCATTTATGAGGCTTTGGTCAAGAAAGGCGGCGCTAGCCATCTCGGCAGTGGCGCTGGCGGGGCTAATCGGATTCGCATTCGCCAGCCGAGCCGCTGCGCAAGGCCAAGCCGCGCCGAAAGCGGCCACGAAAACCCCGGCCGCGTCCAAAGCGGGCAAGGCGGCGACAACCAAGGGCGTAACGGCCGCGGAATACTTTAACAACGTCACCACTGCCTCGCTAGGAGCCTTGAGCGTCGACGATTTCATCGGCTCGATGGGCGTCATCGCCGCCGCTTTAGGTTATGATTGCGCGGACTGCCATCCCGGCGCGGGATCCGACAGAGTGAATTGGGTCACCGACAGCAATCCCAAGAAAGTGATGGCCCGCAAAATGATCAACATGGTCGCGGGCATCAACCGGACCTACTTCAACGGCGCTCAGAACGTGACCTGCTTTACCTGCCATCACGGCCGTGACCTGCCCAGCACCAGTATCGCCCTCGACAAGTTGTATGGGCCGCCCAATGATGAACATACCGACGTTATAGAGCCTGGCCAGGGCGTGCCCACCATCGACCAGGTCCTGAGCAAATACATTCAGGCTCTCGGCGGCGCGCAGCGTCTGGCCGGACTGAACAGTTGGATCGCCACCGGAACCAGCCTCGGCTATGAGGGACTCGGCGGCGGCGGAACGTTTCAGATCATCGCGAAGCGGCCCAATCAACGCACCACGCTGATCCAGTTCAAAGAGCATCCCGAGCGCGGCGACAACACGCGCGTCTTCGACGGCAGGAACGGTTGGATCAAATCGCCGCGAGGCTTGCTGAGCGAGTATGAATTGACCGGCACCGAGCTAGATGGCGCGCGCCTCGACGCTCAGCTCTCCTTCCCCGACCAAATGAAAACGGCGCTCACCAACTGGAAGGTCGGCGCTCTGGAAAGCCTCGGCGACAAAGACGTTCAAGTAGTGCAAGGCAGCGGCCCGCGAGGCCTTCTGGCGACCTTTTACTTCGATAAGGATTCCGGCCTGCTATTGCGCGAGGTGCGCTATGGCACTTCGCCCATCGGACGCAATCCCACCCAAATGGACTTCTCGGATTACCGGGAAGTGAACGGCATCAAGTTCCCGTTCAAATACACGTTCTCCTGGCTTGATGGAAGGGATTCTTTCCAAATTACCGACGTCAAGGTGAACCCCGCCATAGACGCGTCGAAGTTCGCCAAGCCGTAAAGCGCTCCGCCCGAATCTGCGGAATCCGTCGAATTCCGGAGATTCGGCGCGTCTTGGCGCCTCAATTGCGGGATCCCGGGTAGAGGAGGAGTCTATGTCCTCAACTTACCTGCCTTCGCCGTACGTAATAAATCTCGTTATTGCTCTTGCTGTTTTGGCCGCCATAGGCTGGTTCGTTAATGCGCGGCTCGCTCTGGATCAGCACATCAGGGCGATCGTAAACCTGGCGCTCGGCTTGGTTGTCGTGGGGATCTGTTTGTGGCTGGTCAACACGTTTATTCCGATGGCCGCCACCATCAAGGCCATTTTGAACATTGTCGTGGTTGTCGCCGTTTGTGTACGGGTGCTCCAGATTTTTGGAATGTGGGGCGCCGTAGTCGGCCTGTGGAACAGCCTGACCAGATCTCTGCACCCGGGCGCGGGCGCTTAGGCGCTTGCCGCGCGCTCGCCTTCCACTTCTTCCGCCGGCTTTTGAACGTTGCGCCGGATTTGAATCGCAAGCGCAAGACTGGCGGCGAGCGTTGCTGCGCCGACGGTAACATGCGCCACGGTGGAAACAACCACTGAAGTGGGAACCGCATTATCGGGCGCCAGGATCTCTGTCGTAACGGCTGTAATGCCTAGCAGCACCTGGGTGAGCGCGACGCTCAGCAGCGCGATCGAGGCGGGCCGCAGGGCGCGGTGCCGAGGATACGCCTGCATCACGCACATTCCCAAAATCAGAATTGTTAAAGCCACGACCATGGCGCCGACGATATGCCACGTCAACCCCATCGCTTTATGCCGGAAGGCGGCTCCAAGCATCACCTGCGCCAATACGACGACCGGCGCGGCGACAGCCATCGATCGCAGGGATGGCCAGCCCTGGTCGAGAACCAAGTCCGGGCCGGCCTCCCACTGCTTGGAGGTCCGCAGGACCGCCGACGCCGCGAGGGCAAACAGAATGTGAGCCAGGACCGCGTGAGCAGTCCCGGCTGTGGTGTGGCCCAGCCCCGCTTCCGCCACAACCACGGCTAAAATCGTCCCTCCAAGGGCGCGCAGCCTGGCGAAGACAAGCCAAAGAGCAAGGCCCATCAGCAGCGCGGCGGCGAGGGACGCCAACCCGAGATGGATCTTGTCAATGGCCGCTGGGGCCGCGGGAATTGCCTTCGTGCTGGTGAGCCAGGCGCCCGAAACAACGGCCAGCAGCGTGAAAGCCGCCGCCACTACGGAGTAACGGTACAACCAAGGCTTCACAACACCAATTCTCCCACCGCCTGCAAATTTTGCTTCTTCATAACCCGCTCAAAGCGCGAGGTCACGATCCGGTCACTGACTCCAACATGACTGGTTGAATCAAGGTTTACCTCTGCGGCTGCTGAACCGTTTCCAACGACCGCTCGATCGCGATCCGCACCAGTTGACCGCGGGTCCTTACGCCCATCTTGTCGAACAAATGTTGCAGCGTCGCTTTCACCGAGCTCTGCGAAACTCCGAGTTGATGCGCCATTTCCTTGTTGGAAAGCCCCTCGAAGACGCACCGCAAAACCCTCTGCTCGCGCGGAGTCAAATGGGTCGATGCGGGGCCGGCTTCCGAATTTGCTCCGCCGCCCTTTGCGGGGGCCATCTTCGGGTCCATCCAGGTTCCGCCGCCTGCCACCACCCGAATCGCCTCCAGCAGCGACGCCGGAGGGTTGTGCTTCAGAAAGATGCCGGAGATCCCGAGCGTTCTCGCGACGGAAACATCCAGCGGACTCATGCCCGCCGTCACCATCAGAATTTTCCCTTTGTAGCCAGCCGCGGCGGCGGCCGCGATAAAGCGGGCGCCCGTATCGTCCTCCAAATCGAAATCCAGGAGGACCACATCCACGGCGCGACGCGACAAAGCTTCCAGAGCTTCTTTTGGCGTGCCACACTCGGCTACGGTCTCAAAGTCCGGCTCCGAGACCAGCAGCCGGCGCAGCCCTTCGCGAAACAGAATGTGATCGTCAAGCAGTAAGAGCCGTATGCGCTGCATTTTCAACCGATAGAGCGCCTTGGTCCGGTTGCTCGGCCAAAGCGGCCAGCTCCAGGATGAACGAACACCCCGGCCCTCGTGGATCGTGCCGCAAATCTCCGCGGAAAGAACGCATGAAGGCGCGGGACAAGTAAAGTCCCAAGCCGGTTTGGTCGGCGCCTTTCTGCAAAGGTTGAAAAATCTTCTGCCCTGGGGCGATGCCGGGGCCGCTATCGGTGAAACGGATGGAAACGCCGTCCGGCCGCACCGACGCGGAAACTTCTATCGACTTTCGATCCATCCCCTCCAGCGCACGTTGGCTGTTCTTCATCAGGTTCAACAGCACTTGGAACAGACTATGGCGATCCGCCTGCACCCGCGGCAGCTCTTCGGGAACATTCCATTTCAGCTCGATATCGGACTCCTCGCAAACCGGCTGAAGCACGATTCGCAAGTCGGTCAGGATCTCCTTCAATTCGACGCCGCCTGGGTCGAGCGCCCCCACGCTCTGCTTCAGCTCAAGAGAAGCGATCTTGCTCAGTGTTTCCACCAGCGACCCCAAAGCCTCGAAGTCCTGATCGCCTTTGAGCGATCCTTTGCGAGCCAGGTTTTCGTGCATCATGCCGATGGCGCCGCAAACGTTTCTGACCTCGTGAGACACCGCCGCGACTAATACACGCGAGCCCGCGAGAAGCTGTTGCAGGCTGGTTTCCTCGCGTTCGCGCAGATGTTCGGACGCATCCACCAGCAAGGCCGCCAGCCGCGGACCCGCCGGCGTGCAGTAGGTAGAAAAGAAGACGTTCGCCAGAAACGCTTCGCCGTTCTCCTTGCGTCCGCGCGCCTGCATCTCCGTGCGAAAGATGCGTTCGGTTTCGTCGGCCGATGGAATCGACCCCAAGGCCGGGACATAGCCCGCAATGCTCTTACCCGGCAGCGATCCTTGCTCAGCGGCGAGCAACCGGTGCGCGGCCGGATTCGCCAGCAGGATTTCTCCCTGTGGCGTCATCGTGATCACCGCCGCAGGGCTACTCTCAATTAAAAACTCCAATTGCTCTTCGGCGGCCCGTTGCGCGGCCTGACTCTCTCTCTCGCGGCGATAACTCTTGGTCGCGTTCATGGCCAGCAATCCCGTCATGGCCAAGGTGAGGAAAATCAGCACATCGCGGGCCGATTCCATGTCCATGGGAAATGGGTCCAGGCGGTCGGACAGAAAAGTGCAAAAAACCGCCACCAGGATGAGCTGCCACCAGCTCAATACCGTTCCCAGCAGCGCCATCGGGAAGATGTAAAGAAAGCCAAGCGTGGCGTTGAACTCGACCTGCCAATCGGCGACGGCGATGAGGGCGATCAATAGCCCAGCATACGCAAGGGCCGTCCGCGGACTCCATTGCAAGACCCTGCGAATCACGCCTTTTCAGCCTTTGCTTTGATTGTACATCCATGCTGCTTCAAGCCATTGCGTGAAATAAAGGAAATGGCCGAAAGATACCCGATCTTGGGCGGCTCAATGGCGCTTTCCAACTCCGGCGGCAGTTGCGTCATGGTTTCGGCCGAACTCGAATTCGAACCGCGATTTGAGGATGATGCGGCTGCTTGCATCCGTGGCGCCCAAACCCACCCCGAAACTCCACGTCAACCGATCGTGCATTTTCCAATCCGCGCCGGGCAATAGCAGGTGGATCTGCCGCTGAACTGGCAGAAACTGGTCGAATTTTCCCAGCGAGCTATAGTATTCGAGGCTGGGCGTCAAGTTCGGCGAGGCCTGCCAGCCGATCCTTCCGGATGGCTCCAGCTCCCATCCCTCGCGCGCGCCGGGCCCCCGCAGAGCGCGCCCAAACACCAGGTTGCCGTCGAGCTGCAGCCGGCCGATATGTTTCTCCACGATCCCACGAAGCTCCACTTCTCGCGTGTTCTCGTTAAACATCGGGCGTTCGAAGGAGAACTCGGCTACGAATCCGAGGTTCAGCGGCAGATTCCAGGAAGGGGGCGCGTAGAAATGGGGAAGGATTCGCACTCCGGCGTATTCCATTCCTTGACCAGGTACATACGCGGTCAGCAGAACCAAACCCGCGCGCCATTGATTGGCGAGGCCAGCCGTCAGTTCGGAGCTGAAATGCAATTGTTCTTGCAACGACGCGTAGTTGATGTGCGCTTCGTAGGTGTAAGCCCCGCGGGGAAGAGGCTGGTATTCAAAAACTTGAATCTCAAACGGATCCTGCGCGCAGGCAAGGACTCCAACGCATAGCAATAGGCATCGGCCGGATCGCATAGATTCTCCTTAGAACGGAAAAGGGAGCAGGCTCTTTGGCGCACGCGGGCCGTTAGCCCCGGCGCCAGATCATGGCTGGGGCCTCGCGCGGGCCGCGGGGCGCGCTTTCGGCGAGGAACCGTTATTTGTTAGAAGAAGCGAGGAGGGCGCTCTATGCGGGGACGGGATCTTTCGAGAATCCTGGGAGCAGCAGTAGCGCGAATTTTTTCAACAAGAGCAATTGATTGAATTTGACCTCGCGGCGAAAATCCGACGTAGAGGGCGCAGCAAGCGCAGTCGTGGCAGCAGTCGGAACCGCCCGACGCGCAGTCGCCGGAGGCAATGCAAACGGCTACCTGAACGCAGAGGCATAACAGCAGGCCGAGCGCCACGCGCGCCATAATGCTTCGCCCCGAGAACACGTTGGTCTTCTTACTTCAGTTGAGCTGTTTTCACGCCGCTCTTCGAATCGCCCCAGGCGATCCAAGTTTCATTTGAGGAATGCCCGAGCTTGGGGTACCCCAGACTGGTCCGCGAGCCTTCCGCAACCGGAATGGCCGGTCCAGCGGCGCCCGCGGCCGACACAAATCTGACCAGCGCCTGGGCCGAGCCGGCGCCCTCTTCGATCCACGAAACGAGGGCTCCTCCGTCGCCGCTCAATGCGGCGGAGGCGTAGCCGAGAGTATCGCGCGAGCTGACCAGGGTGGGATTGCCGAATGTATTTCCCGCATCGGATGAGAAGGCCACCTGGACCCGCGGCATGTCATCCGCCTCGGTGTACCAGGCGATCGCGACCCGGTTGTCTTTCGCCGCGGCGGCCGCCGCATTGACTGGGCACGCATTGATCTGCCATTTATCCGGATGCAGGATCTTTGAACCGGACCATCGTCCGTTCTCAAACCGCAAAATGCCGATATCGCGGATATCCTGAGGCGTGTGATCGCGATACGCCACGAGCAGCCCTTTGGCGGTGTTGACCGCCGAGGTGGGGCAGCACGAGCAGACGTCGGAATCCAGATCCTCTTCTCTGATCTCCTTCCCATCCGCTCCGACGATCGTTCGCATGAGCGACACCGGGCCGTCTTCGCCCTTTAATGCCTGAAGCCAAAACAGGGAAGCCTCCTTGGGGCCGCTCGCGACCATCGACGCTAACCCATGCTGGACGGGGCCGCGGTCTCTGTGCGCCATTTGAGGCGCGCTCCAATGAAGGCCATCGCGCGAACTGGAAACGAAGATATATTCGGCGTCGCTCGAATCCTTTCCCTTCTCCACCCAATGCGCAAGAAGAGTTCCATCGCTTAAACTGATGAGTCCCGGGACCTCGGCGGGATGACGCCAAAATCGTCGTCCGGCGGCAATCGTCCGCGCCTCCGACCAGCCCGCTCCACGGCGGACGGCATATTGCAATGTCGCCATTCCTTCGCCCGCGGGTTGCACCCAACTGAGCAGCAGGTTTCCATCGGCGGCGAGACCCCAATTGGGCTGGATGCTTCCGGGCGCGGATGGATTGGGGGCTGGGGCCACCGTAAGCTTTTGTCCGAAAGCGACGACGGCCGAAAGAAGCAGAAAAGCGATAGTCTTCATGATATTCAGTCTGTCAGAAATGGAGTTTGGCCGCCGCTTGAAGCCATCGGGCGCGATGCCAGCGCCGCCAGGGGAGAGCCCGTGGCTTCCAGCACAAGGGGAAGGCCGGAAAAGGGCGGCCGCCCTTGGCATCGGCGCTAGTTTTCGTTTGTTGACCCTGGGCGGCGCTCACGGCGGGCTTCTCAGAAAGTGTATTTGAGCGCCAACTGCATAACGCGCGCGTCGGCTGTTTTCACAACCTGACCGAATAACGGACTATCGATGTTGCCCTGCACCGCGCCGGGACCAAAAAATTGAGTGTGGTTGAACGTATTGAAGCTCTCGATGCGCAATTGCAAAAATTTGGTTTCCGAGAAGTTGAAATTCCGGAGTAGGGAGATATTAAAATTGAGCGCGCCGGGCCCATAGAATGACCGCCGCGAGGCACTCCCGAGCGTCCCCAGGGGAGCTTGGGTGAAAGCCGCCGGATTGAAATACGGAAGGCCGTTTCGCGGGTTGCCGTTCAGATTGAGCGGCGCTCCCGTATACTGGCCTATGTCGAGGCTGTAATTGTTTACGCCGTTGGGGATGCTGCCCTGCAGCGAGTTGTCGTCGTTGCTTTTGAGCGTAACCGGAAAGCCGGTGCTTGCGCGCGTGATGCCGGACAGCTCCCAGCCCCCGATTAGCGGGCTCCATTTTCTGGTGAGCCGGCGGAAAGGCAGCCGATAGTCGTAGCTGATCACAAAATTGTGCCTTATATCCCAGGCGGAAAGAGCGCGCGTCTGCTTGAAATCGAACGGATCGGCCGTATCGCCCAAGGCCGAAGCTTCGTCGATGGATTTGCTGTAGGTATATCCGAGCTGGAAGGTTAGGTCCCTTGTCGTGTGGCGCACCGACACTTG
Source organism: Bryobacteraceae bacterium (assembly GCA_035293905.1). Lineage (GTDB taxonomy): Bacteria > Acidobacteriota > Terriglobia > Bryobacterales > Bryobacteraceae > Palsa-187. Next base: position 11,931 of record DATGLY010000068.1, on the reverse strand, counting down.
AAGGGAGTTGTAACTGGAGTTACCGAACGATCCCTCAAAATCGTCATTTCCCAGCGCGGCCCCAAAGGGTCCACGCGTTCCGTGGTACACAACGCCGGATGCGCTGGTGTAAGTCCCCGATTCTCCGAACGGACCGCAAGTCGCGGAGCCCGGCGCCACCGACTGCGGGGTGCTCAGAGCGAGACAGAGCGCGGGATTGCCCGGGTTGACCGAATAAGTGAGCAGGAGGTGGTGCGCCTGGGAGCCGACATAGGAGACGTTTAAAACCGTCCCGGACCGGAGCTCCCGTTCGATTGAAAAGAAATACTGTTCGTTGTACGGAAAGGTATTATTCGGATTGGGACCGGTGGCGCCGTTAATCGGCAAGAATGCGTCAAAACTCTGATTCGGATCCGGATTCGATTTGGTCGTATTCAGCGGCGGGACGTCGAAGGGGAATGGATTCCCGGCAAACGACCCATCTGAGGCCGTCCGGTAGGGCTGATCGAAGAGAGATGGAGCGGGACTCGTATAGCTCAGACCATAGGGAGGTTGGGGCAGGTCATAAGCGAGCGACGCTCCGGGAACGACCGAATAAAAAATTCCGTATCCGGCTCGCACGCTTGTTTTTCCCGGTCCGCCGAGAATCTTGCCGAGAGCTCCGCCGGATGTGGCTGGCGACCACGCAATTCCGATGCGCGGCGAAAACTTATACGCGCTGGGGGCGATCGTACGCGGAACTCCGTCGTCGGTAGGATAAACCACGCCGAGCGGAGCCTGCGGATAGACCTGCGACTGCTGGCCCAGACGAAAGGTCGGGAACTGGTTGTACTTTTCGTACCAGTATTCCATCCGGTCCATACGCACGCCGTAGTTAAGCGTTAGGTTGGGACGAATTTTCCAGCCGTCCTGCGCAAACAGCGCCCAGTATTTGTGACGCTCATAAAACGCTCCCGATTGGGCCTGGTTAAAGTTGCTATCCACGCCGATCAGAAAATCTGCGAAATCCAGACCCGTTTCCGTGCCCGCGAACAGAAAAGAGCCGTTCGCCGTGGGATTTGGATTGACGTTGACCTGTTCATAGCTGCCCTCAAAGCCAAATTTCAAGCTGTGACTTCCGAGAACTTTTGAAAAATTATCCGCTAAGCCGAAAGTGTTGTTCCACTGCGCCAGATTCGTGATCGGGGTTCCCATCACAAACGAATTGAAAATCACGTTTTCAACGCCTTCGATTTGCGGCAGCAGCGGCAAGATGCCAGGGGTTCCGGCTCCGGTCACGAAACCTTGGGAAGCAAGACTTGGCCCTACGCCTCCCTGAGGCTGCCCTACGGTGTTGGCGCTGCGCATGAAACTGAGGCGAAGCTCGTTCACCGTGGTGGGATTCAAAACCTTTGTGTGGCCGAGCGTCATGAGCTGGCCCCGCCCGTAATTCAGGGCGTTGAAACCGGGAACGCTCGCGCCGCCTTGCCCAGTCGGGTAGGGATTGTTCAGCGTGTAGTCGTCCAGGAAATAGTAGGCCGACAAAATGCCGAGCCTTTCTGAATTCGCGTCGACCCGTAAGCTCAGCTTGTCGTCGCGCAATATTTGACTGTAGGCGCCGGTAGTGAATGTGTCAGGCCCCTCGTTGGGCAAGGGGATATATTGCAACAAATGCTGAGCGGGCGCCGACCACGCTTTCATAGGGATTATCGCGTTGGGGAAAACACACTGAGCGCCGGAGTTGCAACCGGGCGTATAGTACGGCTCGCCCGCGGCGACGCTGTAACCCAATTTCTGGGAGAGAAGGTTGGCAAGGTACGGGCCGCTCACGGAGCCCGTTAGCGAACCCGCCTGATCGGAAAGATTTCCCGTCCGATCCGCGAGGGAAGGCACCGAAATCAGGCCCGAACTGATTCCCTGCGTTGAGCGTGTGCCCTGATAGTCGCCAAAGAAAAAAACCTGATTTTTCTTGATCGGCCCGCCGATTGTGCCGCCAAATTGATTCTGCCGGAACACGTCGCGCTCCGGCGAAAAAAAATCGCGCGCGTCTAGATCCGTGTTTCGCAAAAACTCAAAGCCCGTGCCATGGAAGTCGTTGCCTCCGGCCTTCGTCACGGCATTCACGATACCGCCGCCGTAATTGCCGTACTGCGCGTCGAAATTATTAGTGAGAACGCGAAATTCTTCGAGCGAATCGATGTTGGGAATGATGAGCGTGCCGCCGTTCTGCAATTCCTTCACGTCCGCTCCGTTCACCAGAAAGCCATTGTCGGATTCTCTTTGTCCAGCGATGGACTGATTGCCTGGATTCAACGCGCCGGAAGGTTGAATCGCCACCGTTGAGCCTGCCATTACGACCGAGTCCGGAAGTTGCGTCGACATAGGGACGATGCCGGGTTGCAACGCCAGCAGGTCGGTGTAACTGCGCCCGTTCAAGGCGATTGCCGTCATCTGACGGGTGGTGACTACTTCGCCGACCTGAGTGTTCTCGGTTTCAACGTGCGCCACATTTTCCGATACCGTGACTTCTTCCACCTTCTCCTGCACTTCCAACACGAAATTAAACTCCTGAGCGCTATCCACATCGACGACAATCGCTTCACGGCTTTTGGGTCTGAAGCCTTGCGCTTCCACCACCAGGCTATAAGCGCCAACCGCCAGGCTCGGGAAAGTATACGCGCCTTTTGCATCGGTCAGGGTTGTAATCTTCACACCCTGCGCGGTGTTTTTTACAGTAACTGACGCGTTGGGAATGACAGCGCCGGTTGGATCGGTGATTGTGCCCGAGATGGACCCGGTGACAGCGGCGTGCAACATTTCCGTTAAGGACAACACCACTGCCGAAACAAACGGCGCCCTTAAAATCCTGATGAGTGAAGACGTCATTGTTAGATATCTTGCGACGAGGCTAATATTACGAACGTCAAAGGCGGAGCTCGGTTGTCAAAATCGCTACATTGCGAGGAAGTTTGAGCCCACCATGCTTGCTTAACTTAAGTTATCCGCGACGCCCCTGGCGCACCAGTTATCTTTCGGCCAATTTTGATTGCGGATTTCGTGCCTGCCAACTCAAAAAGTAACCTTATGATTTTCAAGGTTTTGCCAGGCATCGGCGGGCGCCGCGCGGCGATTCCGGCTGGCAGGCGCAAGTAACCGCAAAACGGCGAGTCGAACCAGCGCTTCAGAGAAAAATGGCCAAAAGATATCTGGCTGGCTACTTTGCGGCCATGCTAGTATAAGCGCTAAGCTCCTCGCAAGTTCATTGATCGCAACATCGGTTGCGCTCTTATTGAGTCGCGCATACAGGCTCCATGCTCGCCTACGATTTCCCCCCGCATTTTTTGAATGACAACTAGGAAGAATGCTCGTGCAGAACGCGATCGCCGACACGCTCAATAACGCCGAATGGACGTTTGCCTTGGCGGAGTGTCTCCATATTGGCGGCTTTGCCGTAGGAATTGGATCGATCGCGCTGGTGGACCTGAGGATGTTAAACCTGGGATTGCGAAAGGAAACCGCTGCACGGATTTTGAAATACACCGAGCCGTGGACGATGGTGGCGCTGGTATTCGTCGTTTTTTCAGGCCTGATGCTGTTTTTGGCGCAGCCTGAAATTTACTTGCAGCGCGCGCCTTACGTGCTGAATGAGCGATTTATGTTTTTGCTCAAGATGTCGCTGCTGGCGACGGCGGTTCTCTATAATTTCACAGTGCATAGAAGAGTGGCTAAAATGGACAACCCGCCGCCGGCATTGAGCAAACTGGTGGCGGCGGTATCCCTGGTTCTGTGGGTGTCCATTGTGTTTGGCGGAATTTTTATCGGGTTTCTTCAATAGAGGCGGCGCGGCATGGGCATCGCTCACTCGATTCAAAGCATTTCGTTTCTGTCGGACTTCAGCCAATCGGTATTGGCGTACCCAATCGTTCTTTCGACTCATCTCACCTGCATTGCGCTCTTCGGCGGCATGATTCTCGCCACCGACCTGCGCCTTCTGGGGCTGAGTCTTAAGAGCCTGACGGTCACCGAGGTGGTGACCAGCTTGCGTCCCTGGAAACGCTTGGGGGGAACCATTATGATTTCCATGGGCCTTCTTTTGGCAAGCTCGAAGGCGGAAGAATATGCAGCCAATCCTATTTTTTGGACCAAGATGATCATCCTGGGTTTGATTGGCGTACACGCTTTGATCTTCCGCCCCATTGTTTACAACAAGACGGAAGAGTTGGATCGATCCCCAGTCATGCCCGCCAGAGCAAAGGCCGCCGCGATTCTTTCGTTAGTCCTTTGGACCGCAATGTTTACCATGGGACGCCTGATCGCTTATTGGGATTGACAAGAACCCGTCCGAAAAAAATGGCCGAAAGATATGGAGCCGTCCACGCTTCAAGCTGATACGATGGAGTGCTCAACTCCTCGGAAAGCCGAATCGTCGCAACGACGGTCTCGCGCTGCCAGATGAATTAGAGAAGTTTTCATGCTCGCATACGATCCCGCCACCAACCCGCTCAATAACAACGAATGGTCCTTCCCTCTTTTGGAGATTCTTCATATCTTTGGCTTCACCCTGTCGATCGGCACGATCGCAGTCGTCGACCTGCGGTTGCTGCGCCTGGGTTTGCTTCGCCACTCCGCTCAGGAGCTGTTGCGGGCGACAGCGCCGTGGACTCTGGCCGGGCTGGTGGTGATGTTGACGACGGGACCGGCGATCTTTTCCTCTGATCCGGCGATGTACTTGCGCAACTTCTCGTTCAAATTCAAGATGGCGGCCCTGCTGGCCGCGATCCTCTACAACTACACGATCCACCGCAAGGTGGCCCTGGCCGACGGACTGTCTCCGGGGACGGCTGCGCTAACGGGAGCGGTTTCTCTGGCGCTTTGGATTTCAGTGGTGTTCGGCGGATTATTTATCGCCTTTGTGTAGGGCGCATCTGGAGGTTTAACGTGTCTCTTGCCGCGGTAATGCACTCGATCCAGAGCATAGGCTTTCTGACGGAGCTCCGCGAGTCCGCGCTCGTTTATCCGGTGGTGATGAGCACGCATTTGAGCTGTATCGCGGTGTTCGGCGGCATGATTTTGATGACCGACATGCGCCTGCTCGGCTTAGCGCTGAAAAAGTACACGGTGGCCGAAGTCGTCACCGCCCTGCGGCCGTGGAAGCGGGTTGGCGGCGCGATCATGATCGCCATGGGCTTGCTTTTGGGAAGTTCCGAGGCGGACAAATATTACATCAATCCGTTCTTCTGGTGGAAATTAACTCTCTTGGCGCTGATCGGCGTTCACGCGTTAATCTTCCGGCCGCTGGTGTACAACCACCCCGAAAAGATCGACGAGTCCCCGGAAATCCCTGGCTACGCGAAATTGGCGGCAATCCTTTCCCTGGCGTTGTGGTTTGGCGTTCTGACGATGGGCCGTCTAATCGGCTACTACGAGCCGAAATCCTGACGCTCCCGTCAACAGACGTCTCGTCGCATGCGCGGGAGACCGCTTTTCCGCGGCTGGCGCGGTGGGGCCGGTCGAAAAACGCCGAGGCGGCAAAGAGCCGGTGGCCATCCGATAACGCGAGAGATTCGGCGTTTACCGCTTGTCCGCCATCTCTAAAGCCCGCTTTTTCGAGCGTGCGGCTCCATCGACGCTAGCTTGGTTGCGCCGAAAACAACCGCTTTTCTTGCGTGAATTTTATCCAGCGGCGGATCGATATAGCCGATTCCCCTTCCGGCGCAGGCCATTGCCACCCACAGCAGAATGGAGAGCGACGCCGCCAGCCTCGCCCGTCGGGGAATTCGCGGGCTGGCGCGATCCAGTTCCGAAAGATTGTAATAAACGCTCGCGCGAAAAATCCAGCCGTGAACGAAAATCAGCCCGAGAATCACGAGCTTCGTGCGAAAGAAGATGTTGTAATAATACTCCTCGGCTTTGGCTCCCAGCAGGAGCACGCCGCAGGTGGCGATCAGCGCCAGACCGAACCGCTTGGGAACGCGGAGTTGTTCGATCATGTCCGAGATGGGACGATCCCGGAAAGCCAAGCCTAGCAAACGCATGTTCGTCGCCAGGATCATTCCTCCACAGATAGCAATTCCGAGAAGATGCAGCGACAGGACCGCCGGGTAAACGTACCAGGAACTACGCAGGGCAGTGAAGAAAGCCGTGCTTTGGGCCCATTGGGCCAGCGAAAGAATCATGGCGGAACCCGAATCTTAAAACCCTTGATTCACAAAGGCGATGAAGATCCCTCCGAAAACCACCGCCCCCCAGAGCGCCAAGGAAACGCAGGCCACCACCTTCGCTTTCCTGGGCGGACTCTTCGTGGACGCCACTTTGCGATGAATAGTATAGTTGAAGACGATTGCGAGGGCAAGGCAGATCATTTTGAATACGAAGGACGCGTTGAGGTAGTACATATCGGGGTCGGAAGAGAACAGCATCAACCCCGAAAGAATCATCGTTGCAATGCCGGCCAGCGTCCACAGCCTTGTATCTTTTAAGAGCTCGGCCGGCGTCTGCCGAAGCATGGCGACGCCTAGCAGCCGAAGGTCTACCAGCGCGATGGTCCCCACGGAAAAAGCGAAGCCAATGATATGAATGCATTCGAGGAGGGGAAACGTCAGCGGAGATTCGTTGAGGGGATTCTCAGCAAGAAAGGCCATATGGGTACAACCTAGCTAAATCTATGGCTGTGAGGATACCATGCAACTTCGCCGTGCGGCGCCGGGAACTCAAAAAATGGCCGAAAGATAACTCGCCCCGCGGCGCGGCCCCTTGCAGCTATGCTCCTGCCGCCTCGGTAAGCGATTCGCGCCGGCGTCTGAAAGTCAACTTCCGGCGAAGCAGGCTCCCACCGAGAATTATGGACGTGATGCATAAAGAAAGGCCGCCAAGCAACAACCCGAGCACCACAATATCCCAAGCGGGACGGTGATTGTAGAGCCAGGGGAAGTCCAGCGAATGCAGTCCGTGATACAGCCATCGCGTGACCCAGGACGATTCGTCCGAATGGGTTCCCACGATTCGCCCCGTACGTTGGTCGATGTACAACTGCGTATGCCGCGGATCGCTCAGGCGGACGAATAGGACCGGGAGGGGCCGTTCGCCGTGGCGATCCAGATAGTAAGCATCGTACCGCGCCAGCATACTCTGTTCAATTAAGTGATAGGGCTTGGCCGCATTGGAGATCATATCGAAAATCCGATTGGAATCGAATTCCATGCGCGGATTCCCGCCGACCGGAACAATTCTGGTTTCGTGCGAATTCAATGCGGCTAAATAGAGAGGCTCTCCGGCAAAGGACGTGAAATCCAACTGCTTCACTTTTACATTGCCTAATTGCATCAGAGCCATCTGCGGAGACTTGGCTGCGTAATCGTCCATTTCAAAGCGCGCGGCGCGAAGGACGGCCTGAATTCGCCCGATGGGACTGGCGCGTTCTCCGCCCGCTCGTCCGTCCTCCAGACCGCGGTTGGCTTGGACCGGAAACGGATCCATGGATAGCATGCCGCTAAACGCCCAAGTGCAAGTGACGATCCCGAAGAACAAACCAAGGATCATGTGCAGGCGCTTTTGCCCCCGGTACGGAATGCCGGTTGGAGCTCCGTCCAAGCGATAGCGTTGGGAGGGCGAATACAGCGAAATTCCAACAATGAGCCCCATCAGCGCCATCACGGTCCCGATGCCGGACGTCCAGATAATCAAATTGCTCCAGAGCTGTTGTTGAACTCTTAGCGGAGTATAGTAAAGCCAATGCGGAATCGGCCCCAGTTCCGCGCCGATGCGCGATCCAAGGGTGGTGTACTGAACCACCTCGCCCGATGTTCCACTGACATAAACCTGCTGGCCATCCGGGAAGGTATATTTCCAAAGGGGCCGGAGGTTCCGAAGGCCAGCCTGCACGGTCCACTGGTCTACGGCAGTTACCTCTTCTGCCTTCGCGGAGCTGGCCGGCCGGGCCGCCCAGCGGGACGCGATTCGAAGCAACTGCTCTTTTGAATATTCGCCTTGTACCGAACCGTCATCGGCGTAGACGATGGCCTGATTGCCGCCGAAGCCGCGGCGGCGCGGCGTAGGAGCCTTTCCGCCAGCCCCTCCGACACGGCCGCGTCCGGCGAGGGTGAACCGATATGCCGGCCGGCCGTCCAGCATGGCGAGTTGCACTCCGGCCGGAGAGCCGTCGCTGTTTAATCTTTTGAATGCCTCCTCCGGCAATAGACGAATCCGGCTCACATCGATCGCCTCGGAACGGTCCAGACGGTCTCCCTGGCTCACGCTAGGAAAATCCCAATACATCATGAAAATTCCCGATGCGAACCACCACGCAAACAGGACGCAGAACGCCAGTCCCATCCAGCGATGACAGAAAATTGCGAACTTGCGGATTCCAACCAGCGCTCGCCGCATATTTCATTTAAACCTATATCTAATGGTTGCAAAGACGTTGATCGGCTGGCCAGGATATAGCTGAGAACCGTTGATCTGGGAAACAAAATATCGTTGGCGATTGAACAAATTCTCGGCGTTTAGCGTAAGATCGTACTTTTTGCGATGCCATCCGATGGCGCCGGTAAACGTCACAAATCCCCCAACGCGAATTGTATTGACGGTGTTCAAAAACTCCCACCCCATGTAGCGCGCTCCCAAACTGGAGGCGAGGGACGAATTCTCGCCGATGCTCCAGCGCTTGGTGAGCCAGATTTTGCCGGTGTTCCGAGGCGCGTACACCAGCATGTTTCCAGCTAGGTTCGCCCCCGTGGCCGACGCCTTGTAGACGTCGTAGCGCGGCAAGGCGTATCCATAACCGCCCACCGCGTGGAAGCCGCGTCCCAGGTCGCCATCCAGGTCAACATCTGCGACGTTGGAGTCCGCTTTGCCCGCCTGATCGTACAGGCCGGCCCCCAGGGGGATCAGGAGATTGTAATAGAGGATGCGGCGGAACGCCGCGTTCACGATGAGGCGCCGCTGCAACATTTGCCACTTTTGGCCGGCTTCGTAGCTCCTCGATCGTCCCGGCAGAAGGACGGCGTTATTGGCGGGGATCGTGGTCAGCGGATGGAAGGACGTAGCCGAGCTGAAGTACAGTTCATAGCCGCGAAACAGCGTAAACACCGCCCCGGCTCGGTAATCGAAAGCGGTTTGATGAACCCATCCCGTATCCGGACCCCGGCTTAGGAAAACATTGTTCAGGTACGGGTCGTTGTGCGCCACCCGCTTCCAATCGTCGTAGCGTCCCGCGACATTGATGCGAAAACGCCTGACGACATTGATCTGGTCTTGCCAGTACGCCGCATGGATCGACTGATCGGTGTGATCTCTTCGCGCGACCGGGAAGCCGGCGGGGGCTGTGGCGGAATCGACGTAGCCGGGGCTCAGGAAAGAAGCGAGATCGATCGGCGCGATCACGAGATTGCTAATGCTCGTGGTTCCTACGGGCGTGGTGCGGTCCGTGTAGTTATATTGATCCTCGTAGTCATAGCCGATCATGAACTTGTGCCGCATGCCAAACACGTCGTACGTTCCGAGGACATCCGTCTGATCCTGCATAGGCCGCCTGTGATGCTTGTAATACAACTCCGTGCGCGTTAACTCGTTCAACGCGGGCATGTACGTCAGGGTTTCCGAATCGAGATATTGATCGTTGTTTCTAGCGTGGAAAAAGGAGTTACGAAGCTCCAGGCGGTTTGTCAAATTAGCGCTGAAAACGATGTTGTTCTCCCAGGCGCGGAAGGCTTCGAAATCCCACGGCGGATTAAACCTCCGGTCCAAAGGAAAGTGTGGGATCGCCAGCACGCCGAGGGGGACGCCCGCGTCCATATCATAATGATCCCGGGTGAAGCTTTCGTTAAAGGATATGCGCATGCGGCGATTTATAAGCCAAAGCAAATCGGGACTCGCATTCACACGATGGGAGCCCGCGTCCCGCCAGCCACCGATGTGAGAGTCACCCGCGTCCACCCGATATAGCAAGCGGTCCATGCCGAAGATTGAGCCGGCAGCCCCGCCGGCGATATCGTTCTTCCCAAAGCGTCCGCCCCGGTAGAGCAGTTCCGCCACGGGCGTCGCCTGAGGTTTTTTGCGGATGACATTGACCATCCCCCCCTGCGACGCCCCGGCGCCTCCGTACAAGACGGCATTGGGACCCTTCAGCACTTGCACCTCTTCTATATTGTCCAGTTGTGTTTGAGGCCGATTGCCAGTAAGGGTCATTCCGTCTATGTATAAAAAGTCGTTGCCCGATTGTTGGGCAAAACCGTCCACGGTGTACCATTCATAAACTCCGTACTGCACTTGGACAGAAACGCCAGAGACGTTCTCGAGCGCCGACGCCAGATCGTTCAAGCCCTGCTCCCGTAGAGTCTGTTGCGTCACGACGCTAATTTGCGAGGGAATGTCACGATCGGGAACGTCCATGCGCGAGCCGGTGGTTTTGCCGGCGGTATCGGTTACTTCAACCGATGTCGCGATGCGGCCCAGCGCGAGAGTAACGTCCACCGTGGAGGATTCCCCCGCCAGCGTCACCGTTCGAACAGTGGTTTCAAATCCCTCCCGAACAAAAGACAGTTCATAGGGGCCGGAACGAAGCCCATCGAACTTATATTTTCCTTCCCCATCCGTCCGGGTTTCGCTCCTCGCTCCCTCCGGAGATCTTAGAGTAATATCCACTCCCGGAACCACACCGCGAGAGTCTCCTACCGTTCCTGAAATCGAAAGTTGCTGCGCCGCCAAGTCCACGCCGGCCAAGAGCAAACAGTGAGTCATTACAATGTTGGACCGTTTCAGATATCCTCCTTCGCACCTTCGTCTGATTTTCAAAACTTTGTGACTGGAACAGAAGAGTACCATTGATTTTTTCGCAACTCGCCGCGGAAGCGGTCAGGTGATGGTAAGTGACAGGTTTCGCAGCGGTCAATGACCGGAGTTGGAATGATAATGGCGAGAAAAATAGCCAAAAGATAGCTTGAGGTTAGCGCGGCCAGGCGCTAACTTGAAATGGCGTCTTTTAGTGCGCGCTTAAGCGTGACATCGGCGTATATCTGTAAGAGTGAAGCAACAACCATGAAATAGATTGACCCATTTGAGCCAACGCCAAAAAAACGCTCAACATTATGGCTGCTAGAGGAAGGGATCGGGTCAGATTCTCTTTTTGGCTATTTTCGCAGCGCGGCCGCCAATTCCTCTGCGCGCTGCGATCCGACGACGATTCGCTTTCCGCTCGAAAGGGTCAGCCGCACGCCCTGGTTTCCCGCCGCCAGATACGCCGTCTCCCGCCGGTTCAAGCGGATGCCATAGCCGCCGTAATCCCTCTCCGGATCGAAGCTCGTAATTTCCGCGGATCTGATTTCGGAAAGCGAAATGCGCCGCGCGCGCCACAGCCCGCGCATCGCAACGATCAGCTCGCCTGCGCGAATATCGGTCACCAGCCGGACGGTCATCAGCCGTAGATATACGATCCAGAGAAAGATCGTCCAGCCGATGACGCTGGCGTTCGACATCGGATGCTTCCCCCAACGATGCCCTAGAATCACCTGCCAGATGAAAAGGGCAAGCATTCCAGCCGGCGGGATCGCCACCAGGATCGCGGCTCGCCGCCCCGGAAGCCGCTGGACTTCATGAAACTGCGCCGCATTCACCGCAACGCGCCCAAGGTGTATTGGAGCACGGCGTATTGGGTCTGATAATCGTATTTCGCCGTTAAATTTTCAATCTCCGCCTGCGTCAGACTCAACTGGGCTTGCGTCAGCTCCACAATGGAGGCGAGCCCAAGATTGTAGCGTCCCTGGGCAAGATCGATTCCGAGCGAGGCTTGCCGTAAAAATTGCGCGGTCAAGTCGATGCGCTGATACGCGTCGTTGGCGTTGGCCCAGGCCACGCGAACGTCGCGCGAAATCGCCTCTTGCTCGTCGCGGAGCCTCTGATCGGCTTCCAGGGCGTGTTGCAAGGCCGCTTCTTTTCGCGCCGAAAATAAATGGCCATTAAATACCGGAAAAGTTA
>DATGLY010000067.1:0-17129 GCA_035293905.1 Bryobacteraceae bacterium | reverse complement strand
GCGGGCGGCGTTGTTGCGATTGATAGAGGCTCTGGTTTGCTCCAGAGCGGATGGGGACGGAGATGGATTCATAAATGACACCTCGATCGTGTTGTCGGACGGGGAAAGGAGCGGGGGGGCGAACGAAGACGGGAAGTTTTTGAAGGAGCGGGAGAAAAAAAGGGAGCGGCGGCGTGACTCGATTTAGGAGCGCGGCCGGGCCAAGGCTTGGTAACCCGTCCGGCATCGCTATCGCCTAACATCCGATGTGAGGGAGGGGAGTTGTATGATGTGGAAGCGCCCGCAGCATCGAAACGCGCGCGACAAGAAAGAAGAGAGCTAGATGAAGACGCAGATGAAACTCAACAAGAGGATTTCGACGATCCGAGCGGTTTCGGTAGCGCTGGTTGCGGGGGCGACGATGCTTCTGGCGCAATGGCCGGAGCACAAAACGGAAGGGCCGCGAACAGAGAGCGGGGAACTGGACTTGAAGGCGCCGGCGCCGAGGGCGGCCGACGGACATCCGGATCTTTCGGGGGTGTGGCAGCCGATGCGCCGGAATTTCGGAAGGGGGAACGCAAAAGGGAAAGACAAAGGCAAGGCCGCGCCGCCGCCGCGCGCGCCGGGGGAGCCGCCCGCGGCGCAATTCCAGGATCTGGGGGCGGGTTTTGAGCACGGGCTGCCGTACACGGAGTGGGGGCGGAAGGTGCGGGACGAGCGCAAGGCGAACAACAGCAAGGATAATCCGGACGCCCACTGCCGGCCGCTGGGGTTAATGCAGCTCCACACGCATCCCTACGAGAAGAAGATCGTGCAAGGGAATGGGACGATCGTGATCATGTACAACGCCAACAACGACGTCCGCCAGATCCTGACGAACGGCCAAACCTTGCCGGAAGTGGGTCCGCAGCTTGCGCCGTGGTATTACGGCTACTCGGTGGGCAAGTGGGAAGGGGATACGCTGGTGGCGACCACGGTGGGATTCCGGGACGATGTCTGGCTGGACGTGAATGGGAGCCCGCTGACGAGCTCGGGGAAGATGGTGGAGCGCTTCACGCGGCTGAATTTCGGCACGCTGCAAATCGACGTGACCATCGAGGATCCGAAGGCGTATACGGAGCCATTCACGGTGCGGGTGATGCAGCAATTGATGGTGAATGGGGAACTGTTCGAATCGGTTTGCGAGGACCGGGACGCGGGGCACTATTTGGGCGACCAAGAGGCCAAACAAAAGGCGGCGGCCCAGAAGTAGGCGGCGTTAAGAAGGAGGGAGTTCCGGGCCGGGACGGCTGCTGGAGGCCGGCAGGCCGGGCTATGGCTGCACGAGCGCCCATGCGACGCGGCGAATATGGATACGATGCGCCCTACGCCTTGGCGATTTTTGGATTTTTGGCGATGGCCGCCGGCTTGGCCGCGGCCATCCAGTGGTGGAGCAGAGCGATTCCGGCGGCGGCGCAAATGACGCTGGTTTGCGGCTTGTTTTTGGCGAATTTCCTCAGCTTTCTTTACACCACCCGGCGGGGCAAGTTCCAAGAATGGGAGCGCATTCTGGATCTTATCGAGTTGCGGGGAGACGAGACCGCGCTCGATATGGGTTGCGGCCGGGGCGCGGTGCTGACAGCGCTGGCGCGCCGATTGCCGCGCGGGCGGGCGATAGGGGTGGATATCTGGAGCAGGAAAGACCAGTGGGGCAACGGGAAAGACGCGGCGCTCCGTAACGCGGCGCTGGAGGGGGTGGGCGAGCGGGTGGAGATCGAGACCGCCGACATGCGGGCTCTGCCATTTTCGGACGCTCGTTTCGATGTGGTGGTTTCGAGCCTTGCGATCCACAACATTCCATCGGACGCGGATCGCCAGCGGGCCATCGCAGAAGCGTTCCGAGTGGTGAAGCCGGGAGGCAGGATGGCGATCGCCGATATTCGCGCGACGGCGGCGTATGCGAAGACGTTGCGGAAACTGGGGGCGGTAAAGATAGAGCGGCGGCGGTTGGGGTGGAGATTCTGGTGGGGCAATCCGGCGGCGGCCACGAGGCTTCTGACGGCATCGAAACCGGGATGAGGGGGGGCGGCCCGGCGGGGCCCGCCGGGCGCTAGGCTGGAACTATGCGTTTTGCCTGTCTTGCATGCCTTGCGCCGCTGGCGGCGTTTTCCCAGACCGTTCCCGGGTGGGTGGCGAAGAGCAACCAGAACGCGCAGGTCCTGATCGATATCCAGGCGCGATATTCGCCGGAGGCGGCATCGCGCAATGGCGCGGCGGGGCTGGACGAACAGATCAGCATTCTAAGCGCGGACCGGCGGAGACTGGAGCGGCGCGATTGGGCTCAAGCGCAGAAGGAGCTGCAAGGGCGGCTGGAGGCGGAAAAAGACCCTCGGGTGCGGCAGGATCTTCAGATCCTTCTGGGGGCGGTGGATCGGAGCATTCGCGCCTCCGAGGCTCAGGAGAAATACGAGCTGGATTTCTACAACGTGCCGAGCATGGTATTTTCGGGCGTGCAATCGCTGCTGGACGATCAGACCGCGCCGGAGAGGCGGCCGGCGGCGCTGGCCCGAATTCGAAAATACGCGGGCCTGGAGGAGGGATACACGCCGATCGCCAGGCTGGCGGAGGAGCGATTTCGGGAGTCGGCAAAAGAGCCGGGGCGGAGGGGGCCTTGGCGCGCGGAGGTGGAAGACGAGCTGAAGAACTCGGCGGCGTTCGTGAACGGCATCGGATTGCTGCTGGAGAAGTACAAGATTCCGGGCTATCAGGAGCCGTTTGCGCGTCTGCGGGAGCAGATGGCGGCCTACGACGATTTCGTGCGGGGGGAAGTTTTGCCCAAAGCGCGGGCGGATTTCCGAATGGCGCCGGAGGTGTACAAGCTGGCGCTGGAGAACTACGGAGTGGATTACGGGCCGGAGGAGCTGACGCGGCTGGCGCATCGGGCTTTTGGGGAGATCCAGGGAGAGATGCGGCCGCTGGCGGCGAAAATCGCCAAGGCGCGGCATCTAAAATCGTCCGACTACCGCGACGTCATCCGGGCGCTGAAGCAGGAGCAATTGCCGGGCGATGAGATTTTGCCGCATTACCAGAAGCGGCTGGAAGAGATCGAGAGGATCGCGCGGCGCGAGCATCTGATCACGCTGCCGGACCGGCCGGCGATCATCCATTTGGCGACGGCGGCGGAGACGGCGCAGCAGCCGGCTCCGCACATGGTTCCACCGCCGCTGATGAACAATCATGGCGAGCGGGGAGCGTTTGTATTGCCGCTGGGCACGACGGGCGGAGGCGGGGAGGCGTTGAAATACGACGATTTTACGTTCGCGGCGGCGTCGTGGACGCTGACGGCGCACGAAGCCCGGCCGGGGCACGAGCTGCAATTCGACGCGATGGTGGAGCGGGGGGTGTCGCTGGCGAGGGCATTGTTCGCCTTCAACAGCACCAACGTGGAGGGCTGGGGCCTGTACGCGGAGTGGTTCATGCTTCCCTACATGCCGGACGAAGGCAAGCTGGTGTCGCTGGATTACCGCCTGTTACGGGCGGCGCGGGCGTTTCTGGACCCGGAATTGCAAGGAGGAAAAGCGACGCCGGAACAGGCCATGACGATCTTGGAGAAGGACGTGGTGTGCTCAAAGGCCTTGGCGACGGAGGAGGTGGAGCGATACACGTTCCGGATGCCGGGCCAGGCGGTGTCGTACTTCGACGGCTACACGCGGCTGCGCGAGATCCGCTCGGCGGCGGAGAAGGCGATGGGCCGCCGGTTCGACGCACAGAGGTTCCACGATTTCGTGCTTTCCCAGGGGCTGCTGCCGCCGGATTTATTGAGGAAGGCGGTGATGGAGGAGTTTGTGAAGAACTGAGCGGCTGGGCGCCGGCTGGAGCCAAGACGGAGCCGCCGCTTGGCGGGGGGCGGGCGCATAGTAAGTTGCGGGAATGCGGAACGATTTCCCGCCGGACACGTCAGAGTCTGCATCACGGAGGTGCGGCGTGGCTCAACAACGTCGTTTTCTGACCGCGATGGCGGCCGCGGGCATGGGGGCCGCAGCGGTTTGCTTCCAGGCCGGAGCGCAAGAGGCCCTAAACAAGCCTCGCTTCGATAAGAAACTCTCTTCCGAGCAGCAAATTCTGCAAGCACTCAACCGGCTGACGTTCGGGGCCCGTTTTGGGGACATCGAAGAAGTGCGGCGGATGGGCGTTATGAAGTGGATCGAGCTGCAACTGCATCCCGAGCGGATTGCGGAAAATCCGGCGCTGGAGGCCAAGCTGAAGCCTCTTGAGACGCTGCGGATGACGCCGGAGGAGATTATCGCGCAGACGCCCAATCCTCTGGGGATGGCGATTCAGACCCGGCCGACGCCCGCGGCGCAACTGGTGGGGCCTGAGCAAATGCAAAAAATCCTGAACGGGACGGCGGAAGAGCGGCGGGCCGCGCTGATGGCTTTGGATGCGGAAAAACGCCGCATTGTGCTGAGGCAGATCAGCCCGGGGCTGGTGGAGAGCTTCCCCGATCTCAAGAAAGAGATGGAGGAGGCGCGCAGAGCGGAGCAGCAAGAGCAACAACAACAGATGCGGCGGATGAATCCGCAGCTTAGCGACCTGCTGAACCCGGATCAGGCGGCGATGGCTCAGCGAGGCAATCGCGAGCAGCTTGAGGAGCTGTTCCGATTTCTGGAGCCGGACAAACGAGAACAGGTGGCGGCGGCGTTGCCGCCTCAAGCGCTAGCTGAATTTCCCGAGATGCGGCGGTTGTGGATGAAGCGGAGGCAGCCTCAGCAGATCGCCACGGCGGACCTGCGGGAGGGGAAAGTTTACCGGGCGCTGTACTCCAACCGGCAGTTAGAGGAAGTGCTGGTGGATTTTTGGTTCAATCACTTCAACGTATATGAAGGGAAGAATATCGGCAAGGGCGGGCTGAGCGGCCCGGTGGCTTATCACGCGCTGTTAACCAGCTTCGAACGGGACGCCATCCGGCCGCACGTGCTGGGAACGTTCCAGGATCTGCTGCTGGCGGTGGCGCGGCATCCGGCGATGCTGTACTACCTGGACAATTGGGAATCGATGTCGGCGGACGGTCTGGATCAGATGCAGGTGGGGCCGTTTGCGCCGGCTCCTCCGCCACCCGGGTTTCCGATTCAACCCAACCTGCAAGCCCACGGGCTGAACGAAAACTACGGCCGGGAGCTGATGGAACTGCACACGATGGGGGTGGATGGCGGCTACACGCAGCAGGACGTAATCGCGGTGGCGCGATGCTTCACGGGCTGGACGATCAAACATCCGTTCACCAAACCCGAATTCACGTTTGCGGCGTTCATGCACGATGGCGGGGAAAAGACGGTGCTGGGGCACAAGATCGCGGCCGGCGGCGGGGAGCAGGACGGCTTGCAGGCGATCGACATTCTGGCGCATCATGCTTCCACGGCGAAGTTCATTTCCAAGGAACTGGCGCAGCGATTCGTGGCCGACAATCCGCCGAGGCCGCTGGTGAACCGGATGGCGCAGACGTTTTTGAAAACGGGCGGGGATTTGCGGGCGGTGATGGAGACGATGTTTACTTCGCCGGAGTTTTTTTCCGAAGGAGCGTGGCTGGCGAAGGTGAAATCGCCGCTTGAAATGGCGGCGAGCGCGATGCGCGCGACGGGCAGCGAAGCCATGGACGCTATGACGCTGGCGCAAAAGATCGGCGATTTGGGCGAGCCGCTGTACGGCAAGATCGATCCGAAGGGTTATTCGAACAACGGCGAGGGATGGTTGAACACGGCCGGGTTGCTGGGGCGGATGAACTTCGCCATGGCGCTGGTTTCGGGCCAAATTGCGGGGGTAAGGCTGGACGGCTCGCGCTGGGAAGGCAAGGACGCAGCGACGATTGCGCGGGAAGTGCTGGGGCGCGATCCGTGGCCGGAGACCCAGGCGGCGATGGCCAAGGGGCTGGAAGGCAAACGGAGGACGGCGCGAATGGCGCTGGGCTTGATTCTTAGCTCGCCCGACTTTCAAAGGAGGTAATTTGATGCTGACTCGGCGTGTATTTCTGCGTGGTTCGGCGATTGCGATGGCGGGCTTCGGCTCGGCGCCGAGATGGCTGGCCCGGGCGGCGTCGACCGGCCAGGGGAAGCGCAAAATTCTGGTGGCGATATTCCAGCGCGGGGCCTGCGACGGGCTGAACGTGGTGGCTCCCTTCGGGGAGAAGCGGTATTACGAGCTGCGGCCCAGCATCGCGATTGCGGCGCCGACAACGGGGGCGATTTGGATGGGAGGAAGCGCGGGGGGAGGAGCCGCGGCGGGGCGCGCCGTCCCGTTCAACGGGAACGGGGCGAACGCCATCGATCTGGACGGCCACTTTGGCCTGCATCCGGCGTTGCAGCCGTTGAAAGAGCTGTGGGACAAACAGCAGCTCGCCATAGTGGAGGCGGTTGGCTCGCCCGATCCGAGCCGATCGCATTTCGACGCGCAGGATTACATGGAATCGGGCACGCCGGGAAAACCGTCGAGCGATGGATGGCTAAACCGGGCGCTGCCGCCGGCGGGGCCGGATGGTTCGCCGCTGCGGGCCGTGGCGGTGGGGTCCGAGTTGCCGCGCACGCTGCGCGGGGAGCGTCCGGCAATCGCGCTGAACAATGCGGCGCAATTTCAAACCGGCAACCAAGAGGCGACCACGATTATCGAAGATATGTACGCGACCACGCCGGACGCCAGGCTGGGGCGAACGGGCCGAGACGCGTTTGCCGCGATGAAGACGATTCAAGCCATCAACCGCGAGCCGTATAGGCCGTCGAACAACGCGCAGTACGGGCTGGCGGGCGAACTGGGGCGGGGGTTGCAGCAGATCGCGCGGCTGATCAAAGCCGACGCCGGGGTGGAGGCGGCCTTCGCGGAGATAGGCGGGTGGGATCATCACAGCAACGAGAATCCGCAGCTTTCCAATTTGCTGCGGCAGTTTGGGTGGGGGCTGGCGGCTTTCTACGCGGACATGGGCGACCGGATGGAGGATATCGTGGTGGTGACGATGTCGGAATTCGGGCGCACGGCGCAGGAAAACGGCAACGGCGGAACGGATCACGGCCATGGCGACGTGATGATGGCGCTGGGCGGGCCGGTGCGGGGCGGAAAGGTTTATGGCGCATGGCCGGGCCTGGAGAAGGAACAGCTTTACGAAGGCCGGGACCTGGCCGTCACCACGGATTTCCGCACGGTGCTGGGCGAGCTGGTGAGAGGGCATCTGGGACAGAAGAACCTGGCTCAGGCGTTTCCAGGCTTCGAGATGGGCGAGGGGCTGGGGCTGCTAAAAACATAAAGCAGGAATTATGTCGGGGAGGGTCCGGCCGGGGCTATAATTGAGGTCTCCCCCGGGAAGGACTTCTCATGGACGAAAAAGAACGCGCGCGCGCTCTTGGCGCCACGCTGAGCCAACTGGAAAAGCAATTCGGCAAAGGCAGCGTGATCCGATTGGGGTCGCAGGCGGTGGCGCAGGTTCCGGCTGTTTCGACGGGCTCGATTTCGGTGGATTACGCGCTGGGCATCGGCGGATTTCCGCGGGGCCGCATTTCGGAGATCTTCGGGCCGGAATCGTCGGGGAAGACGACGATCGCGCTGCAAGTGGTGGCGGAGGCGCAGAAGCAGGGGGGCATGGGCGCGTACATCGACGTGGAGCACGCGCTCGATCCGGCGTATGCGGGCAAGCTGGGCGTGGATGTGGACAATCTTCTGGTGTCGCAGCCGGATTACGGCGAGCAGGCGTTGGAGATCACCAACGCGCTGATCACTTCCGGATCGATCGACGTGCTGGTGGTGGATTCGGTGGCGGCGCTGGTGCCCAAGGCGGAGCTGGACGGGGAGATGGGCGACAGCTTCATGGGCGTGCATGCGCGGCTGATGTCGCAAGCGATGCGGAAGCTGACGGGCATTGTCTCGAAGTCGAGCACGTGTCTCATCTTCATCAACCAGATTCGCGAGAAGATCGGGGTGATGTTCGGCAATCCGGAGACGACCACGGGCGGCCGCGCGCTGAAGTTTTACGCCAGCGTGCGGGCGGATATCCGGCGGATCTCGGCGATCAAAGAAGGCGAGACGGTGACGGGCAACCGTACCAAGATCAAGATTGTGAAGAACAAGCTGGCTCCGCCGTTCCGGGAAGCCGAGTTCGACATCCTATACGGCGAAGGCATCTCCAAGGAAGGGGATCTGATCGATCTGGGGGCGGCGCAGAATGTGATCGAAAAAAGCGGGGCCTGGTACAGCTATAAAGGGGAACGGATCGGGCAAGGCCGGGAGAACGCCAAGCAGTTTTTGAAAGATAACGCCGACGTCCGCAAGAAGATCGATGTGGAGCTGCGGAAAGCACTGGGAATGATCCGCGCGGAGGCGGCGGCGGGGCCGGCCGCTGCGAGCGGGCCGCAACCGGTGGCCGCAAGCCGGGCGCGGGGATAAGAGCGGCGGGGCGATTTTTGGCGAAGGCGCAAAGCTTCGCCAGGGTTTGGGAGAAGGGGAGGTTTGCGCCGCGGCGGGGTTACGATAAGAGCAGTCACCTGATTATGCGCTTCGGCCGATGGGTTATTTTGGCCGCGATATTTCTGATCGTGGCCTTCGTCGGCGACACCTACATCAAACGCAAGACGCGGCTGGCCAAGGATGCGCCGGGGCCGCCTCCGGCTCTGGAGTTGGGGCTGGAGGGACGGGGCGAGAAGGGGTGCTGGACGCAGAACGAAGGGGACCGGCCGCGGGTGGAAGTGTGTTGGGATAGATACCGGCAGATCTCCGAGCCGTCGACGATGGAATTGGATGGAGTGGTGTTGAAGCTGTATCAGAAGGGCGCATCGCAATTCGATCTGGTGCGGAGCGCGGCGGCGCAATTCGACATCAACGGCAAATCGCTGTATTCCGACGGGGAGGTGGATATCACTTTGGGGCTGAAGGAGGAGAGTCCGCCGCCGGGGCACATCGTGAAGATTCATTCCTCCGGGGTGCGCTTCGCCAGCGATACGGGACGGGTGACGACGGACCGGCGGGCGACGTTCGAGTTGGACGTGGGCAGCGGGTCGGGGGCCGGCGCGGAATACGATCCGAATACGCGCGAGCTGCATTTGCGCAGCCAGGTGGCGCTCGATTGGCGCGGCAAGAACCCGAAGGCGAGGCCGATGCATATGGAAGCGGGCGAAGCCGTGTATCAGGAGCGGGAAGCGAAGGTCACGTTGTTTCCCTGGTCGAAACTGACGCGGGAGAATTTGCGTCTGGAAGCAGGGACGTCGGTGGTGATTTTGAATGAAGGCGAAATCGATCATGCCGATGCAAGGCAAGGGCGGGGAGTCGAGGAGGAGGCGGGACGGCGGGTGGAGTTCGGGGCGGATTTGCTGGGGCTACATTTCGCGGAAGCGGGATTGATCCGGCACATCGAGGGCGAACAGCACGCGCGGCTGGTTTCCTCCTCGGAAGCCGGCAAGACGACCGTGACGGGCAATCATGTGGAGATGGATTTCGATGTGGCCAACAAGGAGAGCGTTCTTGCAAGGGCCCTGGCGTCGGGAGACGGGGTGGCGGAGTCCATACCGGCGGCTCCGCCGGGCGGGGCGCAGGGGGAGACACGGGTGCTGCGCAGCGAGACGATTCGTCTGAAGATGCGGCCGGGAGGCAGGGAGATCGAGAGCGCGGAGACGGACGGCGCGGCGAGGCTGGATTTTCTTCCCAACCGGCCGGATCAGCCCAAGCGGATGTTGAAAGGCGACCGAATTTGGATTGCCTATGGCGGGGAAAACCGGATTCAATCGTTGCGGTCGGTGAACGTATCGACGCGGACGGATAAGCCGGCGAGGGCTGGAAAAGCGGCTCCGGCTGCCGCGCTCACGCAGAGCCGGGAGATTGTGGCGACGTTCGACGCGGCCACGGGCGAGCTGGCGCGGGTGGATCAGAGAACCGATTTTCGCTACCAAGAGGGCGACAGCCAAGCCCGGGCGGATCACGCGATTCTGGAGCAGCAGAAGGATATGATGACGCTGGAAGGCTCGGCGCGCGCGTGGGACTCGACGGGTTCGGCGGCCGCGGACAGGATCGTGATGAATCAAAGGACCGGCGATTACACGGCGGAGGGGCATGTGGCGTCCACGCGGCAGCCGGACAAAGACGGGAAATCATCCGCCATGCTGTCGACCGACGACGTCATGCAGGCTCGGGCGCAGCGGATGGTGGCGACGGATCACAACAAGAGGATTCACTACGAGGGGGGTCCGGGAGAGCCAGCGGTGGCGTGGCAGGGCTCGAATCGGATCCAGGCGGAGAAGCTGGATATCGATCGCGAACGGCAGACATTGGAAGCTCACGGGAAAGTGGTGAGCCAGTTCGCCGATAAGGACAAGGGCGGCGCGGAGGAGGGGGGAAGCCAGGCGCCGCCGGTATTCACGGTGGTGCAGGCATCGGACATGACATACAACGACGATACGCGGCTGGCGGTGTATCAAGGAGGGGCGATTTTGACGCGGCCGGGGCTGACGGTGAAGGGGAGGGAAATCCGGGCCTATTTGAACGACCGGGAGTCCGATTCGTCGCTGGACAAGGCTTTCGCAGACGGCGCGGTGAAGATCGACAGCGTGGTGAGCAAGCCGGGGGCGCAGGTCCGGACGCGCGCCGGAACGGGCGAACATTCGGAATATTACGCCCGCGAGGGCAAAGTGATTCTGCAAGGCGGGCAACCGGCGGTGGTGGATAACGTGAGAGGAAAAACCACCGGCCGGCAATTGACCTGGTGGGCGAACGACGATCGGCTGCTGGTGGACGGGGAGCCGGACAAACCTGCCCAAAGCAATATCAAGAAAAAGAAGAAATAGAAGCCGGAATCCCAGCTACAGCGAATAACGCGTGCACATTCTGCAAACCGAGGAAATCACAAAGACCTATCGCGGCCGCAAGGTGGTGGACAGCGTATCGGTGTGGGTGGAGGAAGGCGAAGTGGTGGGGCTGCTGGGGCCGAACGGGGCGGGCAAGACGACTTCGTTTTACATGATCGTAGGGTTGATCCCGCCGGATTCGGGGAAGGTGAAGCTGGACGGCAAGGACATCACGGCGTTGGCCATGTATCAGAGGGCGCGGCTGGGGGTGAGCTATCTTCCGCAGGAAGCTTCGGTGTTCCGCAAGCTGACGGTGGAAGACAACCTAATGGCGATCTTGCAGACGCTTCGTTTAAGCCGGCGGGAGCGGCGGGAGCGAATGGATCAGCTGATCGCGCAAATGGGATTGGAGCAAGTGCGGCACAGCAAAGGCTACGTGCTTTCGGGCGGCGAGCGGCGGCGCGTGGAGATCGCGCGGAGCCTGGTGATCAATCCGAGCTTTTTGCTGCTGGACGAGCCGTTTTCGGGGATCGATCCGATACAGGTGCTGGAGTTGCAGAAGATCATCAACGATCTGAAACGATCCGGCATAGGGATTCTGGTGACGGATCACAACGTGCGGGAGACGTTGGCGGTGACGGACCGCGCCTACATCATCAATGAGGGCAAGATTTTCCGGTCGGGCTCGCCGGAGGCGCTGGGGGCGGATCCGGACGTGCGCCGGGTATATTTGGGCGAGAATTTCAATCTGGAGTGGCAAAGCGGGCGGTGGCAGGTGCCGGCGGGCGAGGGGGGATAAGGCGCAGGGTCAGGCTCCGAGCGGAGGGACGCGTTCGGGGCCGGCGCCGCTGAGATGCAAGCCGCGGTGAATGGCGTAGAGGGCCAATTCCAAGCGGTCCGAAACGCCGAGCTTATCGAAGATGTTGTGCAGATGGTTCTTGACGGTCTGCTCGCTAATGAACATTTTTTCGGCCATTTCTTTGTTTTTGTATCCTTGGGCGACCAGGCTGACAATTTCGCGCTCGCGGGTGGAGAGGGGATTGCGATCGCGGCCGCCGGGGCCAGTGGTTCGGGCGGGGTCCAAAGCGGTGGAGAACTGCTGCATCACGGCGGCGGTGGTGTGAGAATCCAGCCAAATCTCGCCGGCGTGGACCTTTCGAATGCTTTTGACGATGAGGTCCGGCTCGGTGTGCTTGAGAACAATTCCGCTGCAGCCGAGTTTCATCGCGGTCACGAACTCGTTTTTGTCTTCCGAAGCCGTTAGAACAATGACGCGGGTGGAGCGATTGGCGTGTT
This sequence comes from Bryobacteraceae bacterium, assembly GCA_035293905.1. GTDB lineage: Bacteria > Acidobacteriota > Terriglobia > Bryobacterales > Bryobacteraceae > Palsa-187. Next base: position 5,067 of record DATGLY010000067.1, on the reverse strand, counting down.
GGAGGGCCTGGAGGGTGGCCAGGCCATCGAGGTTCGGCATTCTGAGGTCCAGCAGCAGGACGTCGGGATGGGTGTGGCTGACGAGGTCAAGGACTTGGCGGCCGTCAGCCGCTTCTCCTACGATTTCGAAATCGTTTTCGAGCTGAAGCAGCCTTTTGAGGCCGTCGCGGACAATCGGGTGGTCGTCGGCGATGGCGATGCGGACCGTTTTCATCGCTCGATTTTCTCCGGCGAAATCATAGCCTGGCGCTTCGCTAGGATTCATAAGCCCCTCCGTTCCCAAATTTCGATTCTAAGGGTTCCAGTACTTCTCATCAATTCAGGAAACCTCCGGCGATTCGGGCCGGAACATTCCTTAGTTTTCACGCGCCGAACGCCGTAGACCTGGATTACTCTGGCGCGCAGGCGTAGCGACTACAATGAACGTTGATGCAGCTCTCCGACGTTTTCCTTGGACTGGGCGAAGACCGTTTCCAGCAACTGATGCGCTCGATCTCTTTGGGCAAGCTGAAGGCCTACCAGATCTATGACCGCTTTAAAACGCGTCTGTATTTGAACAAGCTGAATTCGGAAACATTGCGTAAGTCGGCGGCGCGGACCTGGGCTCGGATCGCCGAGCGGGACGAGGATTTCGCGACGGACGTGGCGCAGGCGATTTTAATTTCACACATGGAGATGATCAAAGCGGTGCTGGACTATCTGGGCATTCCGCATGAAGAGGGCTTTTTCGCGAAGGACGCCAACGTCTCCAGTTACCTAAAGGAGGAGTGGAGGGAGCGGGTGTGGGAAAAGTTCCACGAGGCATTTCCGGCCGCGCCGCTGCTGTTCTACATCAATCACCTGGGGTGGGAGATGGCCAAAGCCGAGGACGTGTACGTTCCGGCGTCGTAAGAGCCGGCCGTTATAGTAATTAGTTAAGCCCGCCCACCGAATAAATGGACCTGGACCAAACGATCTCGGAGCTTTACTCGGCGTTTGTCTCGCAGCTAGAGCAGGCGTGGAGCCTGGAATCGGTGGAGGCGGTGCGCGTGGAAGCGCTGGGGCGCAAGGGCAAACTGAGCGAGATCAGCAAGGATTTCGGCAAGCTGCCCGGGGAAGAACGCAAGAAGGCCGGGGCGCGGTTGAACCAAGTAAAACAGGATCTGCAAAGGCGGCTGGAATCGCGAAAGGCGGAGCTGAGTTCGGCGGCGCTCGAAGCCCGGTTGGAATCGGAGTGGCTGGACTTGACGGCGCCGGCTCCGGGTCCGCGTCCGGGCAGCCTGCATCCGGTGACGCAGGTGCAGCGGGAGATCGAAGAACTTTTTATCTCGCTGGGTTTTACGGTGCTAGACGGACCGGAGGTGGAAACCGAATTTTACAACTTCGACGCTTTGAATATTCCCTCCGACCACCCGGCGCGCGACATGCAGGATACGTTTTGGCTGAAAGACGGGCGCTTGCTGCGCACGCACACCTCGCCGGTGCAGGTGCGAGGGCTCGAAAGGCTGGGGCCGCCGCTCAGGATGATCGCGCCGGGCCGGGTGTTTCGCAACGAGGAGGTGGACGCGTCGCACGAACATACGTTTTATCAACTCGAAGGGATGATGGTGGACCGCGACGTGTCGGTGGCGCACTTGATTTATTTCATGAAGACGCTGCTTTCGGCGGTGTTCCGGAGGGAGGTTACGGTGCGGCTCAGGCCGGGCTACTTTCCCTTTGTCGAGCCCGGATTTGAGCTTGACATCCAATGCCTGATTTGCGCCGGAAAAGGCTGCCCGGTGTGCAAGCAAACCGGATGGGTGGAACTGCTGCCTTGCGGGCTGGTGAACCCGGCCGTGCTTCGCTACAGCGGGGTGGATCCGGAACAGTGGAACGGCTTCGCCTTCGGCCTGGGATTGACGCGCCTGGCGATGATGCGGTACGGGGTGGACGACATACGGCTGTTTTTGAGCGGCGATTTGCGGTTCCTGAGGCAGTTCTAAGGGCATGAAATTCTCCTACAACTGGCTGCGCGAACTGGTGGACGGGCTGAGCGCGCCTGCGGGTGAGCTGGCGCGGCGGATTACGCTCAAAACCGCCGAGTGCGAGGGGGTGGAAGAAACCGGGGGCGACTGGATTATCGAAGTGGACAATAAATCCCTGACGCACCGCCCCGATCTTTGGGGGCATTACGGAATGGCGCGGGAAGTGGCCGCGATCTTCGGCAAGAAGCTTGTTGACCCGGTCAAGCGGCGGGATATCCCGGGTGCTCCGGCGATCGGGGTTCGGATCGAAGATTATTCCTTGTGCCCGCGTTATTCGGCGCTGGCGTTGGATCACGTCACGGTGCGGCCCTCGCCGGGCTGGATGGCGGAGCGGCTGAAATCGGTGGGCCTGAACGCGATCAACAATATCGTGGACGTTACCAATTACGTGATGGCGGAGTTGGCGCAGCCGATGCATGCTTTCGACGCGGCGAAGCTGCAGGGCGGAATTGTGGTGCGGCGGGCCGGATCGGGCGAGGAGATTGCCGCATTGAACGGGGAAAGCTACAAACTGGATGCGTCGAATCTGGTCATCGCCGACGGGTCGGGCGCGGTGGCCATCGCCGGGGTGATTGGAGGAGCGGGCAGCTCGATTTGCGAGAGCACGACGCGCATCGTGCTGGAAAGCGCGAATTTCAACGCTTCGAGCGTGCGGAAAACTTCCTCGCGGTTGAAGCTGCGCACCGATGCGTCGATGCGGTTTGAGAAGGCGCAGGATCCGATGAACACCATCCGAGGCTTAGAGCGCGCGCTGGAGCTGCTGGAGCAGGTTTGCCCCGGGATCCGGCTGGCGGGCGGAGTCGCGGACGCCTACCGCCCGGCGCCGCCGCCGGCGCCCATTGCGCTGCCGGTTGAGTGGCTGAGCCGCAAATTGGGCCGCGCGATGGGGCCCTCGGAAGTCCGCGCCATTTTAGAGTCGCTGGAATTTCAGGTGACGGAGACCGGCGCGGGGGTGTTTTCGGTCGTAGCGCCGAGTTGGCGGGCGACGAAAGACGTCTGCACCAAGGACGATTTAGTGGAGGAAATCGGGCGGATGGTGGGCTACGACTCCATTGTTCCGGCGGCTCCGCTTGCGCCCGTCCGGGCGCCGCATGCCAATCCTCAGCGCGAGTTCCAGCACCGGGTGCGCGAGATGGCGGCCGCGCAAGGTTTCACGGAGGTGAAGAACTATTCGTTTGTGAGCGAGGAGATGGCGCGGGCGTTTTCGCTGGACCCGTCGGCGCACGTGGAGGTGGCCAATCCCATCGCCGCCGATCAGAACCTGCTAAGGCGGAGCCTGCTGCCGGGAATTTGGAAGAATATCCGCGATAATGCGCGATATTTCGATTCGTTTCGTCTATTTGAAATCGGACGGGCAATCGCTTTGGAGGGGGAGACGCCGCATTTCGCGGCCGCGATCTTTTCCAAAGGCGATGGGGCGGCGGGTCTTTACGAGCTTAAGCGGCTGGCCGAATGCCTGCTGCCGGGCGCGTCTGCGCGCCCGGCCGAGTCAAGCGAAAGCTATGAACATCCGCATCGCGTTGCGAACATTGTGCACGGGGAAACGGCGTTGGGCCGGCTGTTTGAGTTTCATCCCCGCATGGTGGAGTTGGGGCGGGCCGCGGTGCTGGACATGGATCTAGCCTTGATGGAAAAGATGCAGCGGCCGAGGCCGCGCTATGAGCCGTTGCGGCGGTTTCCCGCCAGCGCCTTCGATTTATCGGTGGTGGCGCCGGGGCGGGCCCTGATCGCCGATGTGGAAGCGGAGCTATCGCGGCATGCGGGCCGCGATCTTCTCTCGATTGCTTTTTTGGGGGATTTCGCCCTGGAGGATGGCCGCCGGAGCCTTTCGTTCCGCCTGACGGCCGGCGCATGGGACCGGACGCTCACCTCGGAGGAAGTGAACGCCATGCGCTCGAGCATTATCGAGGGCCTGCGCCAGAGTGGCTTCGAATTGCGCTTGTAGAGTACAATCCTAGATTGATTTTCAGGGAGGAAAATATGCGCCGATCGATTCTCTGGGCTTTCGCTTTGCTTGCGGTTGGCCCGCTGGGAAGCTTCTCGCAGGAGCCCGTAGTGGGCGCCGCAGACCCGGAAGCTTTGTTTCACGATAAAGATCCAAAGCTAGACCGCAATAAGCAAGCGGCCATGCACATCGTCATCGACCTGCTGGAATGCGGGCATTGGAACGAAGCCGACAAATGGCTGACGGAGCGCTACATTCAGCACAATCCCGCGTTCGCCTCGGGCCGGGAAACTATCATGAAGGCTTTTGGCGCCAGGGCGACGCCGAGGCCCATTCCGGCGCCGAAGGACTGGCGGACCAAGGTCGTGGCGGTGCTGGCGGAGGGCGATCTGGTGGCGGTGGCGACGCGCAGCGAGCGTCCCGACCCGCGAAACCCCGGCCAAACATACACCACCACGCATTTCGATATGTGGCGGTTCGTGGACGGCAAGGCCGACGAGCATTGGGACGAAGGGCAGATCGCGGCCAATCCGAACGCGGGCAAGGCAAAGCAATAGCTTTCGCGGGAGCGGGAATAAAAAGCAACAAGCGGCCGATTGCGGACATCCGCCCAGTAGGGAGGGCCGAAAAATGGTCGCCGGTTACGATCCCAGGATCGCGGGAGGAGTGGAGGGCCAGCTTGCAAGACTGGACCAGATTCTTGCCTTTCTGGCCGACGCGCCAAGGACCGATGCGGTTTTAAGCGCTCAGGAACACTTGCAGTTCGCGCGCTCGTATTTGCTGGGGGCGATGCCGGAAGAGATGGAACTGAGCCTTGCGATGGCGGAAAGAGCCATTGAGGGGATGGAGGATCGCCGCATGCGGCGGCAAGCGCTCGATTTGCTGGAGGAAGTTCGCGAGGCGCGGGCGACGCCGATGATGTAGCCGCGCGAAGCTCAAAGCCAAGCGGCGACAGCCGCGGCCATAGCGAGCTTGTGATCCCTGTCCCAAGGAGGGCCGATGGCCTTGCGCACCTGGAGGAAATAGGCGTCGAGGCTTTGCACGCGCAAGGCCTGTTGGGCGGCGGCCCATACGCTTTTGGCGTCGTACCAGTGGAGGGGCCAACCTCGCGCCTCGGCG
>DATGLY010000066.1:0-3446 GCA_035293905.1 Bryobacteraceae bacterium | reverse complement strand
TGAGGAATTGCTTGATCTTCGCCTCGCAGGCGCGGATTTCTTTCTGGGCTTTCGTATAGCGCTCGACCACGTCCGGCGGTCCCAGCGGCATTTCCTCGTATTTGCTGCTCTGGAAGACGCCGGCCAACGAGTAGTAATCGCTCTGCGCGATCGGATCGAATTTGTGATCGTGGCAACGGGCGCAGGAGACCGTCAGCGCGAGGAAGCCGCGTGTCAGCGTGTCGATGCGGTCGTCTAGCTCCGTGGCTTCGACGAGCTTTCGCGCCGCGCCGTCCAGATAGTAGTGCGGCCCCAGTGCGAAAAAGCCCAGAGCCGCCCGATGCGCGAGGGGATCGCCGTCCTTGAGCAAATCGCCGGCAATCTGTTCGATGATGAAGCGATCGTAGGGCATATCATCGTTGAGCGCCTTGACCACCCAATCGCGGTAACGATAGCCGTAGGGGAAGAGCCGGGCCTGGAAGGTGTGGGCTTGATCTTCACCGTAGCGGGCCACGTCGAGCCAATGCCGGCCCCAGCGCTCGCCATAGTGGGGGCTGGACAGCAAGCGCTCGACGACTTTCTCGTACGCATCGGGTGAATGATCGTTCAGATACGCCGTGATCTCTTCGGGCGTCGGCGGCAGGCCGATCAAGTCGAAGGTGACGCGGCGGAGCAGCGCATGCTTCTCGGCTGAGCGCACGGGTCGCAGGCCGCTCGCTTCCAGCTTCGCCAGTACGAAGCGATCGAGGGATTTGCGTACCCAGGCTTCCTCCTTAACGGCCGGCGGATGCGGATTAGAGATCGGTTGAAACGCCCAAAAGGCGCGTTCTGCGGCGCTGATGGCTGCGCCGGCCGAGCGAATCGTCTCACCGCCCGCCGGCGCGGTGGGCCAGGGAGCGCCGCGCTGGACCCAGGTGGCCAGGTCGGCAATGGCGCGATCGGATAGCTTTCCCTTGGGCGGCATGTGCGTCTCGCCTTCATAGCGGACGGCCTGGATTAGCAGGCTTTTGGCGGAATCGCCAGGCACGAGCGCCGGGCCGGAATCGCCACCTTTTAGGATGCCGTCCCGCGATGCGAGACTCAGACCGCCCTTCGTTTTGCCGTTGCCGTGGCACTTGAAACAATGCTCGACCAGAACGGGCCGCACGTTCTTCTCGAAAAACTCGGCATCCGCCGAATGCGGCGACTCCGCCCACAGCATGGGGGCGAACCCAAGAAAGATAGCCGTGGCAAGCAGCGCTGGAGCTTTCATGGTCATATCTTGTTTAGGTCGATCGTTTGTCGCCGGCGGTTCATTTCCGGGGCGGGATACAGGCATCCGCGGCGGCGCGGGTTTTGGGAGGTAATGTGAATGTAGCCGTCTTTGAGCAGGCATGCAAGTAAAATCGTCGAACAGTTTCCGGATTCCCCGATCACCTCCTACGAGCGAGTCGCTTAAGCTCAATACCGGTCACGGCATCTGAGGGCTTCGCCGCGCGGACGAGTTGAATGTGGTCTAACCTCTTTTCCTACTAGTTCCCAGCCTCTCCCGTTCCTAAACTCTGTATGGGCACCGTGGAAACAGACTGCGAATTGAAATCATTCATCTACCCGGCTTTTCCTTCGTCGCCCTAGCGGGTTCTAGCCTAAAAGACGCGACACGTTTCGCGATTCGACGGATCAACCGCGCGAACCGGACAATCCTTTGCCGCGTGTTGTGCATGCGGTTTGCATGCAGCGAAGGGCGGTACGGCCATCGGAGATTAATCATGCAGGATATTGTGATAAATTCATGGAAAAAGATGCGGATGGATGCAATGCTTGCCGCGCTTCTCGTGGCGGCGACTGTCTTGACCTTTTGGCCGGTGCTCTCATGCGAATTTGTCAACTATGACGATCCCAATTACGTAAATGAACACGTGCGGCAAGGCTTGACCGCCAAAGGCTTTGGTTGGGCTTGGACGACGACCCACATGGCCGCTTGGCATCCTTTGACCTGGCTCTCCTTGATGCTCGATAGCCAATGGATGCTCAGCTGTTTCCACGCGCTTCGTGCTTCCGGTTTCCACGCAACCAACTTGATCTTGCACGTCGCCAATGCGGTACTCTGCTACTTCCTTTTCAAGCGCATGACGGACTCTCCATGGAGGAGTTTTCTGGTCGCCGCGCTTTTTTCCCTTCATCCGTTGCGCGTGGAGTCGGTGGCGTGGATCACCGAGCGCAAGGATGTCTTGAGCGGCTTTTTCGGCTTCCTGGCACTGCATGCCTACGTGAGCTTCACGGCGCGTCCTGGCTCTCTTCGCTCTGCTCTGGTGGCTTTCTGGATGGCCTTGAGTTTGCTGGCCAAGCCCATGCTCGTGACGCTCCCGCTCCTTCTCCTGCTGTTGGATTACTGGCCGCTGAGCCGCTTCGGGCGTTTATCCGCTGCGCGACTCCTCGCTGAGAAAATCCCTCTCTTTGCATTGGCCGGTGCGGCGAGTCTGGTTGCATGGCTGTCGCAAAGGTATGGTCAACCGGACGCTCCTCCTGTGTTCTCCTCGGCGGCGCGATTTGCCAACGCCATCGTTTCCTACGCGCAATACCTCCGGCAAACTTTCTATCCGGTCCATCTCTCGGTCTTTTACCCTTTTCCGAAGAACGGTCCGACGGTCTGGGAGCTTGGCATATCCGTGGCGTGCTTGGCCGCGCTTTCTGGGGTGGTCATTTGGCAGAGACGCCGACAACCTGCTTTGTTCGTGGGTATTCTCTGGTACTTTTTGGCTCTGGCGCCCGTCGCGGGTTTTGTTGCTCCCGACGGTTCGGGGATCCTTGCGCGGGCCGACCGCTATACCTATTTTCCCCTGATCGGTTTCTACGTGGCTTTGTCCTGGGGAGTCTTCGAGTTCGCGGGACGATATCGGCACCGACAGGTTCTTGCTCCCCTGGCCGGCGCGGCGCTCGTCCTTTTGGCGTGTCTAAGCTGGCACCAAACGCGTTACTGGCATGACTCCTACACACTCTGGAGCCATGCGCTTGAAACCACTCACGACAACTGGGTCGCTTACACCAATCGCGGCGATTGGCTTTACCAACAAGGCCGCTACGAGGAAGCGGAGCGCGATCTGCAGGAAGGGCTGCGCTTGTGGCCGCAAGCATTCCCCGGCAATCCCTTGCTCTTCACTCGCATGGGTTTTCTTCTATTAAGGCGTCACAATCTTGCTGAGGCCAAAGTCCATTTCGAGAAGGCCATCGCCTTGCGACCGGCGTACCCCGAAGCGCACAACAATCTGGGCCATATTTACGTACAGGAACATCGTTATGAGGAAGCGATCGAGGAGTTCCGCGCCGCCCTACGCTTTCGCCCCAACTCTGTACTTTCCGCGATTATCTCACAGTCGGTCCTGATCGACTGACACCGGATGGCAGTCGTGCGTCCCCGTAGGAACACAAAAAGCAAGCAGTTCGGTGTCGAAGCTCGATGAAATAGTTGGTCGCGCGGCCGGTCTGAT
>DATGLY010000065.1:0-43171 GCA_035293905.1 Bryobacteraceae bacterium | reverse complement strand
ACGGCCGCGATGCTCCGCTGCGTGCCCAGATCGATCACCGCGTTGATGAACGCCGATTCCTTGGCCAGCAGATCCACATACCGGCGCGGCCTTTTGCGCACCGCCACCATGACATCCTCGTACCAGATCGGCGCATAGCGGCGGGCTAGAGCGGGCATTCCAGCGCGATAGAGGCGTTGCTCGACTTCGGCAAGAGCCCGTTGCAATGGCTGGCCGGTTAGTTTCCAGGAAGCGGCCAGGGTGGCTTGGTTTTCTGGATAGTCGCGCAGGTCGTAGGTGAACTCGGACGGCTCCCGGCCGTAAAACAGACGGGCCACCGCATAAACCAGCATGGAATAGGCTCCCTCGCGATCTTCGAAGCGTTGGACATCGCGGAAGCATTCTTCGGCGATGGAGCGGCGCAGGAACGATTGCAAAGCCAGAGAGACATCCTGCCAGACCGGGAAATAGCGAGGTTCGCACTCGTCTGGCGCTGCCGTCCAGGCGGGATGTGCAAGCGCCAGCGTTGCGGCCCGATCGCGCAGCGCCGCCGGAACGGGAAGCGAGTAGACGATGGAATCGCCGCGGCGCTCCAGCGTTAGAGAGCGCAAAATCTGATCGCGCCGCGCCCATTCGCGCTTATCCAGAAAGGGAAGATAGATCTTGATCTCGTTGAGATCGCCAGCGGCCAACTCTAAAGCCCGCTGCCGAATGGCGGGATCGAGATCTTCCGCCCGAACCCGGAGTCCGGCGTCGCAGCCGTTTTCTCTCAGCCAATACAATCGAAAACCGCGTGTCATATAAGCCCAGCTCGATTGTACCTTGCGGAAGCAAGCAAGGCGGCTCCGTCGAAGGCGATAAATCCAGCCGAATAAACGGCTTGGCCGTGGATATTGGCCGCGTGACCGCTGCTTGACGGCGCCGGACGCAGTGCTTTATCCCAAAGCCGATTGATAAATCTCGAGCGTCCCGGCGGCGTCGATCGGGCGTGGATTGAACCGGCCAGTCCACTGCGCCGCCGCCTCTTCGGCCAGGCGGGGAAGGGCGGCGGCGGAAACGCCCGCTTCCCGCAAGGAGGACGGAAAGTCCGCTAGATCGGCCAGGCGCCGCAGACGCTGCTCCAAATCGCCTGCGTGAAGATCGTCGTAGCGTTCCCCGGCCGCGGAGCGGTTCCAGCGCACCACATGCGGAAGCATCAGGGCGATCGCCACCCCGTGCGCTATGCGGTAGTGCGCCTGTAGCGGACTGGCGCAGGCGTGCGCGGCGCCTAGCATGGAATTCTCCACCGCCAATCCGGCAAAGTGCGAGCCGAGCAACATAGCCCCGCGAGCCTCCATATCGTCGGGGCGGTTCAAGACGCGTTCGAACGCGGAATCGAGCAGCCGCCAGGCGGCCCGCGAAAAACACTCCGATAGGGCCGTCCGGCGTGTGGTTACAAACGTCTCCAAGGCGTGAGACAGGGCGTCGTAGCCCGTGGCCGCAGTCAGTTCTCTGGGCTGGGTAAGCGTCAGCTTGGGGTCGAGGATCGCGGCGCGGAAGGCCAGCTTTGGGTCGCCGCAAGCGATTTTGGCTCCTCCGGCGCCGGTGACGATGCAAAAGCTCTGAGCTTCGCTGCCGCAGCCGGCGGTGGTAGGCACGGCGACCATCGGCAGCATCGGTCGCGCCGCTTTTCCGTAGCCCTGATAATCGGAGATTCGGCCTCCATTGGAGAGCAATAGATTGATTCCCTTGGCGCAGTCCAAGGAGCTGCCGCCGCCAACGCTGACAATCAGGTCGATATTGTTCGGCGCGGCGTACTCGCGTCCAGCTTCCATCATGGCAGCCGTGGGGTTGGGGCGAAAGTCGTGGAAGGCGAACACATCCATACGGCGGGCCTTTAACGAGCGGATCGCTTCCTTAGCATGTCCGGCCTCGACGATGCCCGGATCCGCGACGAGCAAGCATCGCCCGCCGCCCAACTCCCGCGCCACTTCGCCCAAGCGGGCGAATTCGCCGCTGCCGAACACCACGCGGGTACGGGGGCGAAAATCGAAGGGCGTCATGATGTCAGGATAATGCAGCCAGCAACTTTCTTACTCCCTCCACGCAAAGCGCGGCGGCGTGTTTCGAAGCCGGCTCCAAACCGCCTACAAGTTCTTCCACCGCGGCTGTCGTCAGAGCGTCCAGTTCCGCCCGCGATCTGCCTATCATCCATTCGGTTAGGGCGCTCCCGGATGCGATGGAGGCCGTACAGCCGCGGCTTTGATAACGGGCCTGGGCCACGCGCCCCTGGTCAAACCGCGCGGACAGCCGCAGAGTGTCGCCACAGGCGGGATTGGAAACGTCCACGATAAGCGCCGGCGGCGGCAGAACGCCAACGTTCCGTGGATTGCGAAAATGATCTAAGACGCCCGCCGAATACATGGGTGCTTCCATTATTAAACGAGAATGTCCAGGGACTCGAAGGTGACCGTGGTGGCCGCCGTCGTCAAAAGAGATGGTAGAATCTTGATCGCGCAGCGCAAGTCAACTCGCCGGCATCCGGGAAAATGGGAGTTTCCCGGGGGCAAAGTTGAAGCGGGCGAAACGCCGCGCGCCGCCCTCCGGCGCGAACTGCGTGAGGAATTGGGCATCGAGGCCCAAATTGGCGATGAGGAAGCCCGCTACACGGTCTCCTATGACGGCGGGCCGCCGATCGATCTGCTATTTTACAAAGTCGTCCAATTCCGCGGAGAACTCGGCAATCTCGACTTTGACCGGATTGAGTGGGTGGTTCCGGAACGCCTTCTGGATTATGATTTCTTAGAGGGTGATATCGCCTTTGTGAAGCTTCTTAGCACAAAAGATGAGGGACCGCAAACAGCTTAACCCCAATGAACTACTTTCTGGCTAAGACGGATCCGGAAACCTATTCTATCGACGATCTCGAGCGCGACAAGAAGACCGCTTGGGACGGCGTCACCAATCCCCAGGCCGTCCGCGCCATCAAAGGGATGCGGCCTGGAGATCGCGTGCTTATATATCACTCTGGCGGGGAGTCGGCGATTGTGGGGCTCGCCAGCGTTGTGTCGGATCCCCGTCCCGACCCGAAAAATGCCAAATCCGCCATCGTCGATCTTGAGTTTGCCCGGAAAATCGAGCCGCCCCTGACCTTGAAAGAAATTAAAGAATCAGGTCAGTTCGCCGATTGGGCTCTGGTTCGCCAAGGAAGGCTCTCTACAATGCCCGCGCCTGAAAAATTTCTCCGTTGGATTCGGAAGCGCTGCCCGGAAGCCAAAATCTAGGCTTTCCGTTCCTCAACTTTCCCTGGCCGGCAGCTTAGGACCTCCAGCAGAATTTCGAATTCACGGAGAAATAATTCCCGTTCGCCCTCGCGCACAGAGTCGGGAAGACAACTCCGATAGAACTCAGCTTTCGCCCAATGATCGAGCACAACGGGCGGAGGTTCGTCCAGCCCGTACAAATAGGCTCGGAGATCTTCTGTCTTTTCTTCAAGCGGCATGTTGAGCCAGGCTTGAAAAATGTCGCAATGGCTCTGCGCAAGCGCCCGGCGGGTCTCGTCGCGGCCGAAGATGCTGATCATCCCATGGTGCCGGTAGATTCCCGAGTTTGGGTCCCGCAACGACGCGAGATAGCACAGCCGTCCGAAGGCCGTCGGAATTCTTGAGAGAGTGTTTTTGAAAAGGTCGGCCGTTGCGGACCGTTCCAGCATCGCCCTCTGCCTAAATCGCGGCACGGTCTCCTCCAGGTGGCAACTTCAATTGTAATCCACTTGGATTTGTTGGCGTTTGGAGCGACTCCAGCGTCGTTCAGGCCTCCAGGCGGAGGCAAGTAAGGTACTAGAACCCCCTCTCTATCGGAAAACGGAAAGGTGATAGACTCATCGTAGGTCCTGAGTTATGTTGCGGAATGTCGAACAAGCCATGTGGTACATAAACATGGCGGCGGCAGCCGTGCTTTTTGGCCGTTTGTACGTGCAAGGGCTGGTAAGGGCCTATCCGTTTCTTTTCGCGTACTTGGCCGTCGACACGCTTGAACAGATCATCGCGTCGGCATTCGCCCAGAACCTTCGCTTTTATACCGAGATCTACTTCGTGGGCCAAACGGTGAAAGTCGGACTGGCTATCTTTGTGATCCTAGAGCTTTACGAACTTGCTCTAGCCCAGCAGCCCGCTTTGGCGCGTTTTGGCCGCCGGATGCTTGGTTATTTGTTTTTGATTGCCATCGCGTTTGGATTTGTCAACCTGTTGCTGGAGTTTGATGCGGCCGATCCGAATCGAGGAACGCTCCTTGTGAGCTTCCTGAGGCTGGAGCGCAGCATGGATCTGGTTACTTTTGTCGTCTTGATCCTGATTGCCGTGTTCCTGCTCTGGTTTCCCGTGCGCGCCCGTCGCAACGTCGCCGTTTGGCTCGGCGGATTTTTGCTGTATTCGTTTTCGAGGTGGACGGGCCTGCTGCTGATGAACCGTTTCCATCAGCTTACGCATGACGTCAACCGCTTCCAGCAGCTCACCCATGAATTGAACGTCGCCATGCTTGGCGCGTCGCTGGCGTGCCTGATCGGTTGGTGCCTCATGCTCAAGCCGGCGGGTGAACAGGAAATGGTCGTCACCGGCCATGCTTGGGACCCCGCCGAAATGGAACGTCTGACGGTTCAACTCGACGCGATCAATTCCAGGCTGGTCCGGATGGCTCGCTATTAGCCCCCGAGACCGGTTGGGGTATTGTAAATACACAACCCTTCTGCATCGTGTTTCGGGCAACCCTTTATCACTCTTGGCTTTAACCGAGCTTCCCCAAGCTGGCAGGAAAACCGTTCCCGGGCGGAATTGTCGTCGGCTTCGGCTATGGTGGAAAGCTTATGACTTTTAGATCTCGACCCCTGCTAAATTCCTAAAAATTATTCTGAATTAACCATTGCTTTTTTGAGGCGATTCTTGTATGCTAGAGCGGAAACTGAAGGAGCCACACGCTGCATGATTGAACTTCTTGCAATGGGTGCGATTGCCGCCGGGGCGTCATCGATCGCGGCGGTTGGATTCTGGGCTTGGAATCGTCTTTCGCCGCAAAAGGGCTCGACGCGGGATTTTCAGGCTTCCGGCGGATTTTCCATGCAACGCTATGAGCCGATGACCCGTTTGCTTGCAGCCGAAGATTTGCAGTTCCTTCGCAAGCACGCCTGCGGCAAAATCGCCGCCCAGTGGGATCGATCTCGGCGCCGTGTGTTCCGCCAGTACTTGAGGGACCTAGCGATTGATTTCCACCGGCTGCATGCGCACGCACGCGCTCTTGTTGCGGAGTCCCCTGAGCAATATTCCGACTTGGTCGGCGTGCTTATGCGTCAGCAAATGACTTTCTTGCGCGCCATGGCGGCGGTCGAGGTTCGCCTCGCCTTGCACGCAGCCGGAATGGGAACTGTAGACGTCCGTGGTTTGATCGGCGTTATCGACGCGATGCGATTGGAGTTGGAGCGCTCCCTAGCCGTCTCCGCCGCTTGAACGGTTAGCGCCGCCGGCGTCCCGGCGCGATCTGCGATTTCCATACTTCCGCGAACGCGCTTAGCGCTCGAGCTTTCCTTTGTCCGAAAATCATTCTGAGGGTTTCCACGCCTGCCCACGCGAAGTAGATCCCTGTGACGGCTGGCGCTGCCGCATGCCAAGCGAAGGGAATCAGGAACAGGCCAAACAGCGCCCATGCCTCCCAGAACGCAAACTCCATATTGATTAGGAACGTCAATCCCACCAGAGCCTGCGCTAGCGTCATCGTCAACTCCGGGCGTTGGAGACTGTCGAAGACGATCCAGCTCATCCGGCCCGCGCTAATCGATAGCAGCACCGGCAATAACGCCGGTAAAAGCGACCATTGGCTGATGTTGCTCGAGACCATGTTCATCAGCGCCATGGGAGCCCGATCCACAGTTCGCGACCAGTAAAAAGTCGAGGCCATTTCTGGAAATTCCGTGGCGATCGGCGCAAACCACTGTAAGAAAATGAATCCAGGAATCCCCGCAAGGGCCGCAAGCGACTGAAGACTACCCGCAAAGGGCTCTGTCGCGTAATAAATCAAGAAGCCCCCGCCCATAAATAGCATTGCGATCAGAGCGATGCGCAGCGGCCGGGGCGAAGTGGCGATCTTTCGCGGAATCGCTTCCATCTCTTCAATCGTTTCCGCCGCTTCCGGAGGCATTCTTCCCAAAATCAATAAATATGCTGCGTACATCCCAAGCATTACGGCTCCGTCCAGCACGGAAAGCGAGCCTTTCCAAATGACAAAGGCAAAATACAGAAGCGGAGGCGCCAGACTCAGAACTTCAACGGCTTGATGATCTTCCAGGCGAATATGGCGAAGCGGCTTTCCGGTGCGCCGGCGGTGCACCGTTGCAGCGGTGAGGTAAATCGCCGGCCAGCCGAAACCTGTGAGCAGACGAAGCGCCCCGGTCAGTCCCGCCACCAGATAGTCGGTTTGCCGATGCCACGCAAATAGGGCTTCGATAGCGAATTCCGGCAGTGTCTGCATCCACGCCAAAATCGCCAGCGCGAATCCCTGCGCGATGAAAAACTGCGCCGATTCGGCGGCCCACGCGATCATCAGCGCGGAGCCCAAAATCGCAGGGGCCGACCAGAGAATCGCCCCCGGACCACCCTGCTTGATCCCAGTGGTTGTGAGGAAAAACGCCGGAACAAGCAGGTAGCTAGCTGAGCGCTGAAAGCTGATAACCCATGGTACAACGAACATATGCCGCGCCTTTACCCAGTCCTGCAGACGCCGATCCGCGTGGAGACGCCGCAAAGGGCTTACGAGGCGATTGTGGAGCGCGGCGGCCTCGCCCGGCTGCCGGAGTTTCTGCCTCCGCGTTTGGGCAAAATATTCGTCGTCACCACCGCGGACGTCTGGAGTCTTCACGGCGCTTCGGTTCGCAACGCACTCGCCTCCCGCGCGCACGAAGTTCTTATTTTCCCGGGCGGAGAACCGCGCAAACGGCTGGCCGAAGTGGAGAAACTGGCCGAGCAGATGGTGCAGGCAGGCGGCGACCGCTCCAGCGTCGTCGTGGCCTTCGGCGGGGGCATCGTCGGCGACGTAGCCGGATTTCTGGCGGCGATCTTCATGCGCGGAATTCCCGTGATTCAAGTCCCCACTACGCTACTGGCGCAGGTGGACGCCTCCGTGGGGGGCAAAACTGGCGTCAATCTGGCATCTGGCAAAAACCTGCTGGGCAGTTTTCATCAGCCTTTGGTCGTTCTCATCGATCCCTCTGTTCTCAATACGCTGCCGGAGCGCGAGTACCGGGCTGGGATCTACGAAATCGTCAAGTGCGGCGTAATCCGCGACGCGGAGCTATTGGAAACGCTCGACGGTTGCTCCTCCAAGATTCTGACGCGCGAGCCGGAAGTTGTCGACCGCATTGTTGCAGCCGCGGTTCGCATCAAAGCGGAAGTTGTCAGCGCCGACGAGCGGGAAGGCGACCTGCGCCGGATTCTCAATTTCGGCCATACTTTCGGCCACGCGCTTGAGGCCGAAACGGAATACTCGCGGCTGCTGCACGGGGAAGCCGTCGCCTGGGGTATGCGCGTGGCCACAATTCTCGCTCAACGCAAACGCTTGCTTGACCCGGACGAGGCCTTCACAATTCAAGGCGTCATCGACAAATACGGGCCGATTCCATCCCTGGCGGGAGTTTCGGCGGCCAATATTGCTGGCCGGCTTCGGAGCGACAAAAAGACGGTCCAGGGCAAAATCCACTTTGTGCTTCCCGTCCGCATCGGAGCGGTGCGAATCGTCTCCGATGTCGCCCCTGGCCTGGCGCTTGAGTGCATCGAAGCCGCCCTTGCCTGACGCCACCGCTACTACGGGAACCACGCCTCGCGGCGTCGCGGGCGAACAGGCCGCCGCGCGCTGGGTTTGCCAGATGTTCGGACGGGTCGCGCCGCGCTACGACCTGCTGAATCACTTGCTTTCCTTCAACCTGGACAAGCGCTGGCGCGCCCTCCTCATTGCGCGCGTGGCGCCGCTGCTCGCCCGTCCGGGCGCGCGAGTGCTGGACCTGTGTTGCGGAACAGGGGACGTGTTGCTGGCGATGTGGCAGCGATCCGCTCCGAACGCTTCCCTCATGGGCGCCGACTTTTCCCATCCCATGCTGGTCGAGGCCAAACGCAAAATCGCCGCCCGCAACTTTCATAGACCCGTGCTTGAGGCCGATGCTTTGATGCTGCCGCTTGGCTCCGCCTCGCTCGACCTAGTCACCATCGCGTTTGGATTCCGCAACCTCGCCAACTATCAGGCCGGCTTGCAGGAACTGCTGCGAGTGCTGAAGCCCGGAGGGCTGGCAGCCATTCTGGAATTCTCACAACCCACCCGCCCGGTCATCGCCGGCCCCTATCGGTTCTTCTCGCGATTCTTGCTGCCGCGAATCGGGGGCTTAATTTCAGGCGTTCCGGAAGCGTATTCCTATCTTCCCGAATCGATTCAAAAGTTTCCGGGCGCTGAAGATCTTGCTCGCCAGATGCGTCAGGCCGGTTTTTCGTCGGTTGGTTTTGAGCGCCTGACGGGCGGCATCGTTGCGTTACATGTGGCCGCCAAGTGACTCCTCTGACGCTAAGCGAACCGAGGCGGAACCATTCCTCAACCCGCTACTTCGGCTCAGCTTTTCTCATATCGCCTGGCGCCTGCCCGTCCGGCGGGCGAGCAGCTACGATTTTCACGCGCGCAATCCGGTTGCGGTCCATTTGTTGAACGATGAAGGTGCGGCCGTTATAAGTGATTGAGTCGCCAGGCGTGGGAATATAGCCGAGCCGAAAGAGCAGGAATCCGGCGAGAGTTTCAAAGCCCGCATCCCCCGGCAGATTGATCCCGTATTCAGAGGCCAGATCGCGGATATTGACGCCGCCTTCGAGCTCGATTACGGGCGCGCCCAGCACAGGCTTAGGACGCCGGATGTCATGCTCATCGCCTATTTCGCCGAAGACCTGCTCCAGCACGTCCTCCAGGGTGACAAGTCCGGTGACCTGTCCAAATTCGTCCAGCACCATCGCCATATGGGCATGGTGGCCGCGAAACTCGTCCACAAGCTGGCTTAGCGGTTTGGTTTCGGGGACTACGATCGGCTCGCGCAGGTAACGGCGCAGGCGGAACGGAGGGGAGGGAAGGCGGCGGTCGTTGGCGACTTTACGCTCTTGCCACGCTCTCAGCAGATCTTTGAAATGCACGATGCCGATGATGTGCTCCGGTTTGTCCTCATAAACCGGAAT
Source organism: Bryobacteraceae bacterium (assembly GCA_035293905.1). Taxonomy (GTDB): domain Bacteria; phylum Acidobacteriota; class Terriglobia; order Bryobacterales; family Bryobacteraceae; genus Palsa-187. The sequence continues at coordinate 33,968 of DATGLY010000065.1, read as the reverse complement.
GCGCGAATATTTGTGCTCGATCGCCAGGCGGAGCAAATCGTCGAGGCTGGCGTCGACGGACGCCGAGACGATATCGACGCGAGGGGTCATGATTTCGCGCGCCGAGACGTCGTGCAGCTCCAGAAGTTTCTGGATAGCGATTTCCTCGAACCCTTCTAAGTGACCTGCGCGGCGGCTCGATTCCAGAATCAGTTTCAATTCCTCGGTGGAATGACCACCGGCGGCCGCGGAATGGATGCCCAGCACGCGAGAAACGCCCTGCGCGCTGCGCTCCACCACGTATACGAAAGGAAGGGCAAGGCGGTAGAACACCAGCAGCACGGGCGCCACCAGCAGAGCCAAGCGGTCCGCCTTCACAATGGCAAGATTCTTGGGCGCGACCTCGCCAAGGACTACGTGAAAGTAGCTCATGGCCAAAAAGCCAAGCGCGAAGCTGGCGGCATGCAGATAAGGCGCGTCGCGGGCCGTGACGAGCGGCCCGAGAGCCGCCAGAATCGCGCGATACAAGGTATTCTCGCCCGCCCACCCCAAGCCCAGACTCGCCAAGGTGACTCCAATCTGAGTAAGGCTGAGCAATCGTTCTGGGTTGGCGAGCAGCTCGAGCGCCGCGCGGGCGGGGACGCTGTTTCGGGCGGCCAATTCTTTGAGCCGCGACCGGCGTACGGCGACCAGGGACACCTCGGCCGCTGCGAAAAACGCGTTCATCGCCACAATGGCGGCGAGCACAATGAATCGAAGTGTCATCAGCGGCGTTCGCTACAATGCGCAGTAGTGCCCTTTTCCAACGAACCTCGCGGCACAACAGAGCCTAGCGCCGCGGCGCCAGGCGAGTCTTCGGATTCGGCCGAGCAGGCGCGCGCGCCGTCCGTCCATCGCGCCGGCGAATCGCCGCCTCGCGGCCCTGTTTCCCAGGCTCTTTTTTCGACGCCTTTACTCAAGGCGCTCAATCTGAGCATAGCCGTTTTGCTGGCCGCGTTGACGGCGGCGGCATATTGGTTTGGGTGGAGAACGCTGCCGGAAACCTCGGGGACGATTGCCGCGCCCATCTCTGCCCGGGCCACGGTCGCGCGGGATGCCCGCGGCGTGCCGCACATCACCGCAGCCGCTTGGGAGGACGCCGTGTTCCTGCAAGGGTACGTTACCGCGCAGGACCGGATGTGGCAAATGGACGCGCTGAGACGTCTTGCCGGCGGCGAACTGGCTGAAGTTCTGGGAAAGGGAGACAGGGACTCCATTCTGAATTCCGACCGAGAGGCAAGGCGCTGGCGTCTCCCCCGCATCGCGGAGGCGCAAGCGCGCAATCTCACCGCCGAGACTCGTTCGATTTTGGCGGCTTATGCGCGTGGAGTGAACTATTGGATGGAAACCCACCGGCGCAGCTTGCCGCCGGAGTTCGCATTGCTGGACTACGACCCGCGGCCCTGGCGAATCGCAGATACTTTGCTCGTGGCCCTGGAGATGGGCCGGACGCTCACTTCCACCTGGCGCGAGAAAGTGAATAAACTCCATATGCTCCAGGGAGGCGACGCCGCGAAAGTGAATTTTCTCTACCCGCGCGCGGCGGGAAGCGACATCCAGCCGGGATCGAATGCCTGGGTGCTGTCCGCCGCTCACTCGTCGACCGGCAAGCCGATTCTGGCGAACGATCCGCACCTGCAATGGTCGATCCCCAGCGCCTGGTATCTGGTCCATTTGCGCGCCCCCGGCCTCGACGTGGCGGGGGCTTCGCTGCCGGGCGTTCCCGCCGTTATTATTGGCCATAACCGCCGCATTGCCTGGGGAGCGACGAATCTCGGCTACGACGTTCAGGAATTATATCGGGAGCAGATCGATTTACAATCGGGCCGCTACATATATCAAGGACGCGTAGAGCAGGCGCGTTTGGAGCGGGATGCAATCGCGGTCAAAGGCGCGCAAAGCGTGCCCGCCGATCTATGGGTAACCCGGCACGGCCCGGTCTTTCTCACCGAGGGAGGTCAAAGCTATTCCATGCGCTGGCTGCCAGCCGACGATAGCGCGCTGGATTTTCCTTTCCTCTCGCTGGACCGCGCGCAGGACTGGGCGGAGTTCAACGCGGCGCTGGCGCGCTTCGCCGGCCCGGCCCAGAATTTTGTCTACGGCGACGTGGACGGCAATATCGGTTACCACGCGGCTGGGCGTTTGCCGGTTCGCCAGCCGGATTGTCCGGCCGACGTTCCCGTGGATGGAGCATCGGGGCGGTGCGAATGGCAAGGATTCATTCCTTACGACCGCTTGCCTCAGGTTTTCAATCCTCCTTCGGGGATCATTGTGACGGCTAACCAGAATCCGTTTCCTGCGGATTTCGCGTGGCCGGTGGATGGACGGTTCGCGCCGAGATATCGCGCCCAGGAAATTTTAGCGTTGCTCCGATCGCGCGACCGGTGGCCGCCCGAAGAAATGCTGGCTGTTCAGAAGGACGTCTATTCGGCATTCGCGCGGTTTCTTGCGGAGCAGATCGTCACGGCGTCCAAGAAGCGGCCAGCGCACGATGCGGCGGCGCAAAGCGCCGTCGCCCTGCTAAAATCCTGGAACGGCCAGATGGAGATCGGTGGTGCGGCCCCCATGATCGTCACGCTGGCTTTCGATGAGCTGCGGAAGAAAGTGGCCGAACGCGCTTCGCCCGGCCACAGCGAAGCATATGAGACCTCGCTCATGGCGCCGCAGGTGATAGAAAACCTCTTGCGCGAGCGCCCATCCGATTGGTTTCAAGATTACGACGCGCTTTTGATGAAATCGCTGGCCGATGGGCTGGCGCAGGGCCGGAAATTTCAAGGCTCGAATTTTTCCCGCTGGAATTACGGGCTCTACAATCAGTTGAAAATCGAAAATCCCGTTCTGGGGCGCTTGCCGCTGCTGGGCAAGTATTTCGATATCGGACCGGTGGCGATGAGCGGCTCGCCTACCACGATCAAACAAGACTCCGCGCGGTTGGGGCCGTCCATGCGGATGGTAGTCGATTTTGGAGATTTCGATCATTCGCGCCAAAACATTACGACGGGCGAGTCCGGCGAGGTTCTATCGCGCCATTATATGGATCAGTGGCCGGCTTACTACGTGGGGCGGAGTTTTCCCATGGAGTTCGACAAGGTTGAGGCGAAGCAGACCTTGACGGTGAATCCGGAATGACCTTTACCCTGGCGCCGCTCTCGTCTGAGCGTTGTTGATTACGCCAGATCCTGCTGGCGGATCGGCAGATGGCGGATGCGCTTGCCAGTAGCCTTGAACACGGCGTTGGCTACGGCCGGAGCGATGTTGGGCGTAGTCGCTTCGCCGGTGCCGCCGGGACTGGCGGTGCTCGGCACGATATGCACCTCGACGACCGGCATTTCGTCGATGCGCAGCGGGTCGTAGTTGTGGAAGTTGGCCTGAACCACGCGGCCGCGATCGATGGTGATCTCCTGCCGCAGGGCCGGCCCCAAGCCGAACACAATTCCGCTCTGCACCTGTTGTTCGACGATCGCGGGATTGACGACGGTACCGCAATCGATGGCGCAGGTCACTTTGTGCACCTTCAGCTTGCCGTTGGCGACGGACACCTCCGCTACCTGGGCGTTAAAGCTTCCGATATTGTCCACCACGGCGACGCCATGAAAATGTCCCGCCGGAAGGGGCTTGCCGTAGCCCGACTTCTCGACGGCGAGGTTCAGGACGCCCAGCAGACGAGGATTCCGGGCCAAAAGCGCGCGCCGGAAATCAACCGGATCTTTGCCAGCGGCATGCGCCAACTCGTCGATGAAGCTTTCGGTGAAGAAAGTGTTGTGCGAATAGCCGACGGATCGCCAAAACGTACACGGAATGCCCGTTTCCGTCGGGTGATTATCCACTAGAATATTCGGAATGCCCGAGCCATAGCCCAAATTGGCGATGCCATCCACCGCGTTGCGATCTACGCCGTTGTTGATGCCTGCAAACGGCTGGGACGCCACGCGGGCGGTGAACGCGGTCAGGTTCCCATTTGCGTCCAGCCCTCCCACGAACTTTACGTGGGATGCGGGGCGATAAAGATCGTGCTGCATATCGTCCTCGCGTGACCAGGTCAGCTTCACGGCAACGCCCGCCGCCTTGGAGATTTCGACGGCTTCGGCTACGAAGTCTGCGCCCCCGCGCCTGCCGAAGCCGCCGCCGAGGAACATGGTGTGGATTTTGATCTTGTCGTTGGGTAGCTTGGTGATCTGAGCCGCGGTCTGCTGCGCCGCAGTCTGGATCTGTGTCGCCACCCAAACGTCGCAGCCATCCGGGCGGACATGCGCGGTGCAGTTCATCGGCTCCATCGGCGAATGCGAGAGGAAAGGCGCTTGGTAAACGGCCTCCACTTTCTTGGCCGAGCTGGCCAGCGCGGCGTCGGCGTCGCCTACCTTACGCGCCACCGCGCCGGGCTTGTTCATCAAATCGGCGAAGCTTTGGAAAATCTTGGCGCTGGTCTGCTGCGCGTTCGGGCCTTCGTCCCATGTGATCTGCAATGCCTTGCGCCCTTGCATTGCGTTCCAGGTATTATCGGCCAGCACGGCCACGCCGCTGGAAATCTGAACCACCTGCTTCACGCCGGGCACGGCCCTCGCATTCGAGTCGTCGAAGCGGGCGACTTTACCCCCGAACACCGGGCACCGCGCGACCACGGCATAGAGCATGCCGTCTACCTTGGCGTCGATGCCGAATTGCGCCCGCCCGCTGACCTTATCTGGGGTATCGACGCGCTTCACGGAAGTTCCGACGATCCGGAATGTCTTCGGGTCTTTCAGGGGAACGTTGTTGGGCGCGGGGAGTTTGGCCGCCGCATCGGCCAGGCTGCCGTACGTGAGCCGCGCATTAGTGGCGGCGTTAATCACAGCGCCGCTTTCTGTCCGGCACTGAGACTTGTCCACGCCCCATTTCTGCGCCGCCGCCTCGATCAGCATGGCGCGCGCGCCCGCCCCTGCCTGGCGCAAGGAGTTGTAGGTGGTCCGGACGCTGAGGCTACCGTAGGTTCCCATCATGCCGAACTGCGGCTCGGGGCTGGGGATTTCCCTTCGAATCTTCTTCCAATCGCAATCCAGCTCCTCCGCGAGAATTTGCGAAAGGGCGGTGAGTGGACCCTGGCCCATTTCGGATTTGGTGATGGTGAACGTCACCATATCGTCGGAGCCGATGTGGATATAGGCGTTCAGCTTGGCTGGATTCGCGGCGTCCGCCGCGAGCTGGGAGCGTTCGGGAAAATAGAATCCGACCCACAGGCCGCCGGCGGCCCCAGCGCTTGTTTTCAGAAATCCACGTCGATTCATGCCGCGCCTACCTTCCCCTCTCTGTATTGAACAGCCAGATGGATCGCGCGCCGGATCGACTGATATGTGCCGCAGCGGCAGAGATTGCCTCGCATGGCCTCGTCGATATCGGCGTCAGTGGGCTGGCTGTTGGGCTTGTCGATGAGCGCGGCGGCGGTCATGATCTGGCCGGATTGGCAGTAGCCGCATTGCGGGACGTCAGCCTCAATCCACGCTCGCTGCACGGGATGGCTTACTCCATCCGGCGAAAGGCCCTCGATGGTTTTGACGTTTTTGCCCGCGACGCTTGAAACCGGCATCCCGCAAGAACGAACTGGCTGGCCATCGATGTGGACCGTGCAGGCCCCGCAAAGCTGCATTCCGCAGCCGAACTTCGTGCCGGTCATGCCGAGGGTGTCCCGCAGCACCCATAACAGGGGCATCTGCGGAACGACGTCCACGGTTTGGGGTTTGCCGTTGAGAGTGAATCGTACGGCAGCCATTTCAGTTGGCCTCCTTAATTTTGCGGCTGGCTTATGCGAATCGCCAACCGCTTATTTCCAGGTATCGTAATTCGGAATCTTGATGCGGCCTTCCCAGAAGCTCTTGTTGTTTTCTTCGCAGGAGTATTCCATGATTTGCCAATCGGTGCGCAAAGTGAAGGTCCGCTCATTTTTCCATTTTTCCGTATAGGTCTTGGGATCGTCGATGATCACGGTATAGTTGATGTGCCCCAAATCGGGCCTCTTGAAGTACTCAATGATGTGCAACTGATCGCTATGCGGATGGCCGTTGGTGTCAAGCCGCGTGCGGCCGTTGAAATTTGTCGTATCCACGACCAGCGTGTCGCCCTCCCAATGGCCGATGGAGTCGCCGAACCAGGTGGGCGTCATTTTGGGATCGTGCGGGTGCCCATCCAATTTGAAAACCTTGAACCAGGTGTTCTGCTCATACAGCAACGCGAAATAATCCTTGCTTTGCATGATCTGGATCGGGTCGGGCGAGTTCATGGAGCGCATCAGGCCGAACGGCAGGCAGGCGCCGGTGTAGTCGCCTTTTTCCGGCGTGTATTCCTTCCAATTCTGTGCGCCCCAGGCGGTATACGGCAGTTTGCGAGGGCCGCGGCCGGCCCCTCTGCCACCCTGTTTCCCTTGGGCTTCGGCGGCGGGAGGGTTCTCAAGCGGATATGGCTTCCCATTTAAGTCCGTAGCCGTGATGCTCATATCGGGCGTGTAGGGACGCTGCCAAAGCCCGCTGAAATCGGGATGGCCGTCGGCGGTTTTCGGCGCGGGGCCGGTAGGCGGCTGATACCCGCCTCGGCCTTGCCCGAATACGGAAACGGCGGCCAGCAAGGCCGCCGCGAAAATGAAAGAAACAATCCTGATACGCACTGTATATCTCTCCTTGCTCCCCCCGGCGCAAGACAGAAGCCGGCTCAGCCTTGGGGGACTCCCGAAACCACTAGATTACTGTTTCCCGCCGCCCTTGGCGTTACCGCCCTCGGATTCCGCCGAGCCGGCAAAAAGTCTCCTGCCATCGGCCAGCTTCACGGTGCTGGCGTTGCAGGTGTTGCTGGCGTCCTTGGCAAGCGCGCCGCTGATGGTGACTTGGTCGCCGGATCTCAGAGACTCCCGGTTCCAACCGTTCCGCACCAGAGAGTTCGGCGCTCCGCCTTCGCATTGCCAGCGCGTAACTTTGCCGCTCTCATCCTTGGCGTCGATATAGATCCAGATGTGAGGGTTCAACCACTCGACTTTGACCACGGAGCCGTTTAAAGTGACCGTCTTGCTGGCGTCGTATTCAGCCGCGAACGAGTGGTGCGCCATTGCCGGAGCCGCCGACGCGGCCAGACCCAAACCGGCGATCAAAACTTGCAGCTTAGTTCTCATGACCTAACCTCCCGATCCTCTTCAATAAGCCCCACGCACAAAACCGCCGGCACAGCCGGTTTGTCACAAAACGCTTCCCTCTGGAGCCTGGCTTGCACGCCGGAAGGAAGAACTGGAACGGGCACAACCCACGACCACCTGCAAAAAAATAGCACGGCGGCGGCACCGTGTCAATCGACCGTGGAGATTCGTGTCAACCCTTCTTGGCCTCAACCGGACAGGATCAAACGGGCGCAACAACCCCCCGCCGTCCGCTCCGCTCGCCTTCTCCGCCGCGGATTCTATCCGCCCCCGCATACACGTTAAACCGTTCCTGGCGCAGGAAGCCGATCAATGTCATTCCAAAGCGAAGGGCGGTCTTCACCGCCAGGCTGGAGGGGGCGCCCACCGCGGCCAGGATCGGAATTCCCGCCATTGCCGACTTCTGAACAAGCTCGAAACTGGCGCGCCCGCTCACCACAACAATCCGATCCCTGAGCGGCACGGCGCCCTCCATCACAGCCCACCCCACTAATTTATCCACGGCGTTGTGCCGGCCGACGTCTTCCCGAACCGCGATCAATTCGCCTTGCGCGGAACAAAGCGCGGCTGCGTGCAGACCTCCCGTGCGGTCGAACAACGCCTGAGCCTCGCGAATCTTGGCGGGAAGAGAATGCAGGGTGTATTCCGCCACTTGCGGGATTCCGCGCGGCAGCATGGCGCATCCCGCCAATGCCAGTGCTTCAATGGACGCCTTTCCACACACCCCGCAGCTTGAGGTCGTATAGAAGTTGCGCTGAAGCCGCGCGGCATCGATCTCGACCCCGGGCCCCAGGGTCACGTCCACTTGATTTTCGCCGCAGTCGATGCGCGCGATATCGGCCGCGCTTTCCAAAATGCCTTCGGTAAAAAGAAATCCCACGGCGAGTTCGGCGTCGTTTCCCGGCGTCCGCATGGTGATTGAGACGTCGCGCTCGCCAAGCCGGATTTGAAGCGGCTCTTCCACGGCCAGCAAATCTTGCTCCCTGCGGGGAGAATTGCCGCCAAACCTCTGGACCGGCGCCGAAAGAATCCTGCCGCGCACTACTTTTGCTTTTTCTTTCCGCCCAGCAGGCCCTGAATCAGGTCCGTGGCCGCGCCGGCTGAGGGAATCGCCGACTTCAATTTCTCGCTGGTCAACGTTCGCACGTCCGGGCGGAAAAACGGATTCTGCGACGTTCCGGAAATCGTGAAAGGGATGCCGTTGTTGGACCCCAGAACTGCCGCTACGCCGGCGGCGGTACGCATCGCCACCCTCATCTTGAAGTTCAAATCATGCGAGGCGTCGATCGTCCCTTCTCCCGTAATCCGCCCGATCGAGGGCGCCACGATCTGGATGTTGTCAAGCTCAGTTCCCTCGGGCGAATCCTGCACATTCGCGCTGAGCGCTTCGATTGTCGTCTGCGGCTCGGCTTTGATTCCCGCCAGCTCCTCGATTACTTTCATCTTCGACGCAAGGTCGTAATTGGCCAGCATCGCGTTCTCTATGCCGATGGTTCCAGCCGTGGACAGCCTGTCCAGAGCCCCTTGGCAGGCCAAGTGAACTTCCGCCGTCCCGGCCTCGATTTCGGCGCCCGCCGGCAGAACGATATTCAGCGCCGGCAGCAGGGAAGCGAGCTCGGTCAAAGGCATTTTGGAACCGGAAAGTTTTAGACTTACCGCCGGCGGCTCGGTGTGAAGATTGTACGTTCCGGTAAGCGAGGCCACGGCGCCGCCCACGTGAATGTCGGCCCGTTCGATTGTTCCGATAAGCTTGTTCAGGTCGTGGTGGACTGCAAAATCCAGCTCCAGCGGTCGTTTGGCCGGGCTGCCGCTACGCGCCAGTCTGGCCTGTTCCAGCTTCAGCTTTCCTTGAACGGAAGCAACGCCCTGATTCGCTTTAAGCCCGCCTTCGATTGAAACCAGCCCTGCCAGGCCCGTCCCCGGGTCAAGCGCGCCCGACTCGGCCAAATCCAAATGCGACAGAGTAATCTTCGCATCGATGGGAGTGGAGATGGCCTCGCCCGCCGCCACCGGTCCCGCAAGGCCCTCAATCCTGAGGCTGCCGCCGGCCGGAAGAGAAGCCGCAAACGAAAACGGAGACGAAGAAGACGCCGAAAAATTCTTCACCTCGATTGCCGTTTTGTCGAACACCATCGGCTTGGCTTTGCTTGCCAGCCTTCGAAGCGTCACCCGTCCCTCAGTGAGTTTCACGTCCGCTATCGAGAGATCTTGCCCCGGGGCCGAGGCCAAGGCGGATTCCGGCGCTTGCGCGACGCTCGCCGGCCGGGCGACGGCCTGCGCCCCCAAACTGGAAAAATTCCACACGCCCTCGGCATTCTGAATGAGATCGACATCCGGCTTAGCGATGGCGATCCCGGTGACGTTGAGTTTGCGTGAGAGCATCAACGGCATTAGCTCGACACTGGCTTTCAGCGATTCGGCGCGCAGAAACGGAGTCGAGCCGAAGGCGGCGTCTTCGGAAATAGAAACGTCGCTCGCCGTCACCGATCCCGATAGAATCGTGAGCCGCAAATCGCCAATCTTCACCTGCCGGCCGAGAGTCTGGCTCAGCTTTGCTTCCAGAGCCGGCCGGAACTGATTGGCGTCCACCAGGAACGGGATGGCTAGAACGGCGAAAAATAGCAGGGCGGCGACGGTCCCGGCGGCGATTGCGGCGCGTTTCATGCAACTGTTTCCCCGGTCCTCAGGTTACCTCATGCGCCTGCCAATCCCGGCGTAGCTCATCTCGCCGAACACGGCTCCGGCATCCAGCCGCTCGCGTCCCCCTGCTTCTTGAAATGAGTGCTGGTGAGGAACGGCGTCGTGAGATACTGCGGATCCACCACCTCGGTGGTCACGACGAGCCAGGTGTCGCCGTTTGGGGCAACGTGCAGATCATAATACTCGTTCAGTACGGCGCTGGCGCTATAAGGAACTCCGTTTTTCCGCAGGTATCCGGGCTTTAGATTTGTGGTGACAACTTTCAAATCGCCCATCTGCGCAGATCCCCGGCCGCTTGGCGGGGCCGCATATTCCCACTGCGCCACGGAATATCCCTGCCAGCTCGCGTCGATATCCTTCGGCGCGGAGCCGGCGAAATGGAAAAGGCGAGTCTGTAGTCCCGCGTCCGTATCGATGCGCAGAGTAGTGTCGTTCTCCCAAGTAATGTGGAGCCGGCCAGGAATGCGCATCAACGCCGGCGCTCCGTAGGCCTTGCATTGATTGCCCTCGGCCTCGTCTTTTGCCGGATCCCAGGCATCTGCGATTCTGCGAGCTTCGGCGTTCATGGGCACGCCCAGATATTTGCCCTTCGGCGGAGTCACCATGCGGTACATCCAATCCTCGGTGACCACGGAGACCCAATAGCCGGTGGGATCGAAGGCCGCCGCGGCGCGCGGACTCGCCGCCGCTCCGCGGCCTGCTCCACGCCCGCCGCCCCGCCCCTGCGCGAAAACGGGCGCGATCAACCAAAGCAGCGCCGCGATCGGTAAGATCCGCTTAATCGATGGTTTCACCGGGTTTGTTGCCCCACCCAAACCCATCCGACTTACGATGCAGAGTCTTCAGCGCGCCGCGATGATCGGCCGCGGTGCGGGAGGGATTCATCGTGATCACCACTTCATCGCCGATCTTCAGCGTGTCCCGCCGGATCCCCTGCTGCCCGAGCTGGCCCGACGAGCGCCACTCCAGCGACCATCGCTGCATCGCTCCGGCCTCGTCGGGTGCGTCGATCTGAAGAAACGAATGCGGATTCCGCAGCAGAATCTCCGCGATTTTGCCGTCCAGCGTCACCTCTTTATCCGATTCGTACGTAGCCGCTAACGAATGGTGGGCGTATACGCCGCCCGCCGTGGCCAGCCAGAAGCCGGCTCCCAGCATCGCTCCCAAGCGCATTCTCTGACTCCTCTACCTTTTCAGACTCCTGTAGACGGCCTCGACGAACTGATCCGTGGTCCATTCGCCGGACGTCGATCCGTACAAGCCATCATAGTCCATGGTCGGCTTCGCCGCCTTCACCTGATCGAGCGTCATGCCCTTCTGGATCAGCGCTTGAATGCGGTCGCGAATAATGGCCACCATGTTCCGGTAATTCGCCACGTCGCCGGTATCGCACAGTCTCCCGTGGCCGGGAATGATGAGCGTTCCGCCTTGCGAGCGGAACTCGGGAATGGCGATCTCTAAAATGTGATTCAAAGCATTGAGCACGCCATTGATGCTCCCGCCCTTTTCCAGGTCGATCATGGGATAGCTATCCGTGCGAAGAATATCGCCCGCGGCGATGACGTCCGAATAGCGGAAGAAGACCAGCGAATCGCCATCCGTGTGCGCGGCCGGCTCATGAAACATCTGCACGCCTTCGCCATTGAAAAATTCGCTGAGTTTGTAGGAAGCGTCGCGATAGGAATCGGTGGGCCAGTCGGCGGAAGGAAAGGCCGTCTTGTCCTTCCCGCCAGAATCTTTCGATGCCGCGCTCATGCGCGTCAACACGTTTTCATGCGCAATGATCGTCGCGCTGGGCGCAACGCCAACCGGTGGAAAGGTGACCCCTAAAATCTTCGTGTCCGAAGGTAACTCGGCCAACCGCCCGTTGCCTCCGGCATGATCCGGATCGGCGCTGGTATTGAGGATATAGCGCACCGGCTTGGCCGCCGCTGGAGAGGCGATCACCGCCGCCAGCGACGGGCTGCTCCATCGGTAAGGGCTGTCGGGGCAGTGCATGCCAAGGCATTTGTTCGGCGCCGGCGAAGCGGCGACCGAAGTTGCCACCCGCAAAACCGTCTGTAAAACCTTTGTCGCCATCTCCGCCTTGCCGGAATCCGCCAGCAAAATGCCGTCCTTGCCGATCGAAGCGGCGATGTTTCCTCCCGCGCCCACCAGCATGTAGACATTGCCCTGGACCGGCATGACATGAATTTCTTCGTCCGAATGCTTCGGCGACGCGGCCAGCACGGACGGAGAAAGCTTTGCGTTCCCCGGCATCCGCGCCGGAGACAGGGTATTGACCTGCGCTTGCCGCAATTGCAGGCGGTATTCGGGATAGGTGGAGGCGGCTCCTCCGCGCGCGGCCTGCATCGGAATCCAGCCCGCCGCGTCCTTCAGTTGCTGCGTCTCGCCCGGAAGGAAGTGCGGGATCGCCTTCGAGATGTTCTCTTCGCTAACGGTGCACGGATAGTACGTCAAAGCGGTGTGCAGATTCAGACGGTAATTCGTGGTTTGAATCAGCGGCTCCTCCAGCCATACCGGGTCGGTCAAAATCATCGTTACGGTCAGAATATCGCCGTGCCGGTCGATGTATTCCATCATCGTGGCTTTGTCGCTAAAGCTCGCGCCGTTGCGCCGCAAGTAGCTGCCTTTGATGTGCGTCGTCGTCACCGCCAGGGTGTTGCCTTCCCATTTGCCCGTGGAAAAGCCAGACCAGCTATGCGGCGCCCACTCCGGCGGATGCGGACGCCCGTCCATATAGATCACGCGATCCAGCGAGCGCAGATACTCGATGTGAATCGCCGTGAGGTCCCGGCCGATGGGGTCCACTTCATTCCAAAAACGCACGCTGCCTAGCGCCCGCCACTGATAGGGAGCCGAATGTGGCCGGCACTGAAACTCCGGCAGGCTCCATTCGGAGTGATCGTGGCTGTCGGCTTTCATCCGCCCGGCGTCATTGAGCGGAATCCCTTGATAATCCCCTAGCGGAGGGCCGCCCGACCGCTCGTAATTATCTTCATGGATCACCTCCTCCCACACGCCCGAAAAATCGGTGACGTCAAGCGCCGGCGCGCCCTGGCCGAAGGTGGACGGGGAAACGAGCGAGGCAAAGAGGAAAAAGGGAACTGCTGCCGGGTATGCCTTGGTCATTGCAACCTACTGATAGTGTATATAAGCTCCCTTCATGAGCGTTGTGGGCTTGCCCCCCTGGTACTGAAGCGTGTCGTTACTCGCCGCGACCGAAATGACCCCGGTCCCCGATATGCTCATGTCCGCGGCGCACACCGCGTCTGGTTTGACCTTGACGGAATGGTGGAGGAAAGGCGCGCCAAACCCTCCTCCGCCCGAGATCGTCAGCGTCCCGCCAGTCTGACAATTCACGGTGATGGTCCAGGGCCCGGTAAAGTCGTCGATCTTGTGGTCGCCGTCATCGGCGACATAAGTTGGCCGGTGAAACAGGCCGCCGTCGAAGGAAGCGCCGTCTTTTGGGTCGAACTTCAATGGCGGGGCGCTCGCGCTCCCGATCGTGAAGACCTTACCGGTCTTAAAATCTTGATCGGAGTTGGATGCGATCCGGATCGGTTGATCCCCATTGCCCCTGCCCCCTGTCCCTACATTTGAGCAGCCGGCCAACCCCGAGATCACGATTGCGACCCCCAATGCTTTCCTCATGCGCGATTTTCCTCCCCATGAATTAGCGTGATCGCGACGCCGAAAGGGACATCGCCAATCTCCGCACTTCCGGGCTGCTGGAATAACTGCTCCAAACCGGCTCGCCCCACAGTCTCTTTAGATCGTCAAAGGCGCCCTGAGCCCGCTCCGCGTATGCATGATCGGCGCGCGCGATCCAGGCCAGAGCGCGCCATTTGGTCTCCGGGCGTTGTTCCAGAAATGGCTCCATTTCACGAAACAACTTCAAGGCCCGGGTTGCATCCGCTTGAAGAACGCGAGCTTGAAGCGCTCCAAGCTGCGCGGCAACCAGCAGGTCGCGATCCTCCAACTTAGCCGCCTCAACCAGCGCCTGCTCGCAGAGCCGCGATCCCTGGGCAAGGTTGCCGCGGCGCAGCAGCGCCAAGCCGAGGATTTCCTTCAATTGCGTTGCGCTGGGAGACGGTCTGTTCGCCGCATTCGAAAGCCCCAATTCGGCGATGGAGACAGCTTGCTCGGGCTGTTCGGCGTCCAGAGCCATCGCGGCCCTTGAAACGTCGGCTTTCAGCGCCAAGTCCGGGAACTTCGCCCCAGCGCGCTTGGCCTGCATCAACATCTGAGCCCCTTCGTCGAACCGCCCCAGGCGCCACAGCATCCCTCCTGCCTGCAACGCCGCGTAGCCCCGTGATTCCTCATCCGAAGCGGAGTCTAAGTTGCGCCGGTAGGCGGCCAAGGCTTCCCAAAAGCGCTCCTGGGACTCCAGCACCGATCCCAACGACGAATTCGCGATCGCCAGGCCCACCCGATCTTGCGCCTTTTCCGCCATTGCGGCCGCCAGTTTGAAATTTTCGGTGGCCTCGGCGTACATCCCCCGATCCCGCTGATAACGCCCGATCAGAATCGCGCCGCGCGCGGTTTCGTAAGCGTAGCCGTTAGGCTGGTAATAGGCGAGGGCCTCTCTCGCTTCGCTCTCCGCTTCTGTTTCGCGCTTCTGCTGGTCGTGCAAGGTCGCCAACGAAAGTACGCATAAGGCCGCCAATGAGCCCAGCGCTTCGTTGCGCGCCATGGCTAGGCCGTCTCGGTAGAACTTCTCGGCTGAAGCAAAGTCGTACTTCACCGCGAACGCATTGCCCAAGTTTACGACTCCAACCACCGCCAGCGCCTGCATTTGATTTCTTTGCGCCAGCTCCAGCCCCTCGCGCGCATTTTGCTCGGCGAGCGCGGCGTCGCCCTCGCCATACGCGGCGGCGGCAAATTGCAAGATGGCGCTTACTTCCTGCGGAACGTTCGCCGCCAGGCGAGCCGTGTCACGGGCTTTTGCAAATTGCGCTTTCGCCTCCCTGTAATCCCCGCGGCGCGCGGCAGCCGAACCCCGCTGGCGCGTCAGCTCCACCAATCCCTCCAAATCGTTATTGGTTTGATAAATCCGTTCAGCTTGGCTGAATGCCTCTATGGCTGGCCCGGCCTCGCCGGTGCGCGATCGCAGGACCGCCAGGCGCAGCCAGGCGGCCGCGCTGCGAGGCGAACTCGCGGCAACCTGCCGGTATTTTTCCTTGGCATCGGCAATCCGGTTGGCTCTCTCATAGGCTCGGCCCAAATCCAAGTCGAATTCCGCGCCGCCTTTGGAGCGGAGCTGTTCGTATTTTGCCGCGGCTGCGGCAAAATCCCGGGTCACCGTCAAATCAATCCCCTCAAACTGCAAGCGATCAACGTCGGAAAGCGACCAAGGCCCGTCTCGTCGCGCCAGCAGCATCTCCCGCGTCGCCTTCTCCGGGATCTGGAGTCCGATCCAAGCCTTGGCCAGCCGCGCGTGAGCGAGCGCGAAATGAGGCGCCACATTCACGGCGCGGTCCAGCGATCTGGTCGCGGCGAAATACGACCCGGCGCGAATCTGATCGACTCCTGTTTCGTAAAGGCGCACTGCTTCTGCCGGTTCCCGGCCGGCCGCGTGCGCCGAAAGCAGCCATATGGTTCCCCCGACCAGCGCCAGGCCCGCCGCCACGCCGCCTGCTGTCAGCTCGCGCCTGCTCAGCGCCGGAAGCCGCCGAGTGACCGTGGCTTTTTCCAAGGCCGCGACAAATTCTCCCCCTGTCTTAAAGCGCCGCTCAGGATCGGGATCAAGCGCGCGCTTAATGGCCGCTTTCCAATGCTCGGCCAGGCGCGGATCGTCGATGGAAAGCGACCCGGTCGCCATAAACAGCGTCACCTTCCCCAGGGCGAAAAGGTCTGATGCCACCGACGCCGCGCCGCCCGCTAACAGTTCCGGCGCCATGTAGTCGAAAGTGCCCGCGATCTGGCCGGTCTGCGTCACGGCAGCTTCGTTCGTGGCGTGGCGCCGGGCCAGGCCGAAATCCATCAGCACGGCGCGCGTCCCTTCCGCCGCCGGCGTCAGCATGATGTTGGAGGGCTTCAGATCCCGGTGAACCACGCCCGCTAAATGCGCCGCTTCCAAGCCTTTCGCAATCTGCTTCAATAGCGCCAACCCCGCGCCGGCGGGCAGGGGGCCATCGTTTTTCACTTTTGCGGCAAGGGTGTCCCCCTCAAGCAATTCCATGCTCAGGAACTCCCGCTCACCCCAAGGAAACTCGTGCCGGGCCAAGTCAAATAAGCGGCATACGTTGGGGTGGGTCACGCGGCGCGCCAATTGCAACTCGCGCCGCATCCGGGCGGAGGCGGCTGGATCGTCTTGCAGGTCTGGGACAAGAAGCTTCAGTGCGACCCGGTCATTCAGCTCGGTATCGAAAGCCTCGTAAACTTCTCCCATCCCTCCGCGGCCGAGGAACCGCTCCACTCGAAATCGTCCCGCGAGAACCTCGCCTTGTTCAAGCGTTGGGGCGGCGGCGAAAACGGCTCGGCGGAATGCCTCCGGCGGCTTCAGAAAGCTCGGCCCCGCTGCTTCGAGATTGCGCAACAGCCGGACCGCCTCCGTCCGGACTTCCGCCGTGACGGTAGAATCTGAAAGAAGGGCCGCGCGGAGCTCTGGCGGAGCATCGAGGCACCGCTCGAAGAGGTCTTTTACGGCCCGCCACTCCGCTGGCGTCATATTAAAACGAAAGCGCGCAAATTATACGGGGACGAAAGTCAGAATATCAGAGAACGGACCCCTTATCTGCTCCCAGCTCTCCACGGAGCCAAGCCTTCGCCATGGTCCACTCGCGGGTAACGGTGCGCTTGGACAGGCGCAGGGCGCGCGCAATCTCCTCCTCTGACAGGCCGGCAAAGAAGCGCATTTCGACCACTTTGGCTTGGCGCTCATCGATGGCGGCCAGGCGATCCAGCGCCCGATCCACGTCGACGATCGTTTCTCGCAATTGATCGGCCGCTCCGAGGAATTCCTCGAGCGGAACTTTCACCACCTGTCCGCCGCGTTTTTCCGCTTTCATGTTTCGGGCGTAATCTACCAAAATCCGGCGCATGATATTCGCGGCGACGCGGAAGAAATGGGAACGGCCTTCCCACTGGACGTTGCCTGCGCCTACCAAACGTAAATACGCCTCATGGACCAGCGCGGTGGGTTGCAGCGTGTGGTTCGCCCGCTCGCCGCGAAGGTAGCGGGCCGCCAGCCGCCGCAGGTCGCGATAAATATGCCGGATGAGTTGCTCTTCCGCGTCGCGGTCGCCGGAGGAAAGCCGCCGCAGGAGCATGGTGATCTCGCCACTGCCGGGTGCGCCAGGGACGGGATTTGCCGAAGCCATAATTAGCGTTAATGATATCCGCTCTGCGCTAAAATCACCAGCCCGCAAAGGGCGCGGAGGGCGCGGGCGCAAAGAGCCGTTCTCTCTCACGCCCGGTTTTACGGGCTGATACATTAGGTGCTGATGCGATCTCTCACGCTGCTCCCGCTCCTCGCCGCTCTTGTTTTCGGCCAATCCTCGAAAACCCAGATCCCCGCGGCTGATTGGCCGATGTTCAATCGCGATCTGGCCGGCACGCGCTACTCTCCGCTTACGCAGATCGATGCATCCAACGTTTCCAAGCTCACGATCGCCTGGACCTACAAATTCAACCGCCCGGGGAAGACGATCCGCGGCAATAGCCCTTCGGAGCTCTATCAGGAAATCACCCCCATCGTGGTCGGCGGAATCATGTATATGCCCTCGGGCGATCGCGTCGTCGCTCTCGACGCCGAAACGGGCAGGGAGATTTGGGTCTACGAGCTGCCTTCGGGCTTGGCTTCTTTTCGGGGCGTCGCTTATTGGGCCGGCGACAAACAGAACCCGCCCCGCATCATCTTCACCAGCGGCCACAAGATGGTCGCATTGAACGCCCGCACCGGTAAGATCGATCCCGGCTTCGGCAAAGAAGGAGAAGTGCCCTTGGAGGTCGCCTACGATGGCGCCCCCATCATTTATAAAAACCTTCTCCTGATCGGCACGAACTTCTACGGACCCGGCGACCGCCACATCAATCCCGCGCTGGATCAGGCCGGAGGCCAGATCGCCGATTCGCACGGCTACGATGTCCGCACGGGCAAGGAGCTGTGGACGTTCCACAACATTCCGCATCCTGGCGAAGTCGGCAACGATACCTGGGGAAACGATAGCTGGAAGAATCGCACGGGCAACAACGTCTGGGCTTTCGCCCTGACCCTGGATGAGGAGCGCGGCATCCTCTATCTGCCCGTCAGCGGACCCGGCGCGAATTTCTACGGCGGCGACCGGCCGGGCGTCAATCTGTTCGGCAACACCACCGTCGCCGTCGACGCCAGCAGCGGCAAGCTCAAATGGTATTTCCAGAATGTCCGCCACGAGCTGTGGGACTATAATCTGCCTCCCGCGCCCACGCTGTTTGACATGGTCAAGGATGGCAAGAAAATTCCGGCGCTGGCGCAAGTGGGCAAGTCCGGCTATATGTTCATCCTAGACCGCACAACCGGAAAACCGGTCTTCGGCGTCGAAGACCGCCCCGTGCCTCAGGGCGACGTTCCGGGCGAATGGTATTCGCCCACGCAGCCGTTCCCCGTCAAGCCTCCGCCGCTTGCGCGCGTAAGCTTCACCAAAGACGACCTCGTCACCGCGGAAGACACCACGCCGGAACACGCCAAGGCTTGCCAGGAGCAATATGAAAAATTCAACGCATATGGCGGACTCTGGAACGCCGGACCGTTCACTCCGTTCCCCTATCACGCCGAGGGCGGCCCTTCGCGCGTGGGCATCGTTTTCCCCGGCTTTACGGGAGGCGCGAATTGGGGCGGCGCCGCCTACGATCCCAAGCTCGGCTATATTTTCGTGAATACGAAAGACGCGCCAGGCGTCGGATGGATGGAGAAAAATCCGAAATACACACCCGGCAACCCTGATGGCATCGAGCCTTTTATTCGAAGCGGACCTTCGGGCCTGGGCGGCTTCAGCGCCATTCTCCGCAATCCTGATGGCAGCGTGGCCGCGAATCTGCCCTGCTTTAAGCCGCCATGGGGCCGGCTGATCGCGGTGAACGCCGCCACCGGCGATTTCGCATGGCAAGTCCCCCTCGGCATCACCGAAGCCCTTCCAGAGGCCAAGCAGCATACCGGCACGACCAACACTGCGGGAGCGATCGCCACCGCCGGCGGACTGGTTTTCATCGGCTCGACCGCCGATAATCGCTTCCGCGCCTTCGATTCAAAAACCGGCCGAGAGTTGTGGGCCGTCAAGCTCGACTACACCGCCACCGCGATCCCGATGACGTATCAAGCCAAGAACGGCAAGCAATACGTCGCGATCGTCGCAGCGGCTGGAGGCGGAGCGGGAGGCCGAGGCCGCGGCGCCGGCGCCCCGGCGCCGCAGAATCAGGGCCTGGTGGTCTTCGCGCTGCCGTGACCGCCGTAAAAAAAGCGGTCAAAATTGCTATACTTAAAATGTAATGACTCTGGAAGAACTCGAGCGAGAATACTACCTGCTCCGCCAGCAGGCCGACGCTGTGCGGAGCTATCTTTGACGCCCCCGCTCGAAAAACTCAGCTAGACAAACTCGAAGAAGAGATCAACAATCCTGCCTTCTGGTCGCAACCGGAAAAGAGCCAGAAAATCATGCAGGAACGCAAGCGCCTGGAGGAGCAAATCGCGCAGGATCAAAGGATCGCTTCCCAAACCTCCGATCTCGACACCCTGTTTGAGCTCGCCCGCGAAGGCGAAAACGTCAATGGCGACCTCGAGAAGGAAATTCGGGATCTGGCCGCCCATTTGAACTCGCTTGAAAACCAGATGTTGCTTTCGGGCCAAAACGACGCTTTGAGCGCCATCGTCACCATCCATCCCGGCGCCGGCGGCACCGAAAGCCAGGATTGGGCCGAAATGCTTTTGCGCATGTATTTGCGCTGGGCGGAGCGGCACGGCATGGAGACGGCCGTCACGGACAGGCTGGAGGGCGAAGGGGCGGGAATCAAGTCCGCCACTTTTGAAGTGAATGGCCGGGACGCTTACGGCCTCTTGCAGAGCGAGGTCGGCGTCCATCGCCTGGTCCGGATTTCCCCGTTTGACGCCAACGCCCGCCGCCATACGTCTTTCGCTTCCGTCTTCGTCTATCCGCAAATCGACGACGAAATCAAGATCGAGATTCGGCCGGAAGATTTGCGCGTAGACACGTTCCGCTCCTCCGGCGCCGGCGGACAGCACGTGAACCGCACCGATTCCGCCATCCGCATGACGCACCTGCCTACGGGAATCGTCGTTCAGTGCCAAAACGAGCGTAGCCAGCACAAGAACCGCGCTAGCGCCCTCAAGCAGCTCCGCGCTAAGTTGTACGAGCACGAAATGGAAAAGAAACGCCTCGAGGAGCGGAAGCTCGAAGACACCAAGCTCGACATCAACTTTGGCAGTCAAATCCGCAGCTACGTCCTCGCGCCCTATAGGTTGATCAAGGATCACCGGACGAAGCTCGCCATCGGCGACGTGGATCGCGTGCTGGACGGCGATCTCGATGAGCTGATTCACGCCTATTTCGTGTTTCGCAAAACGGGCAAGACGGTGTCCGATAAGGATGAGCCTCTCGATTGACCAAGCCGCTCTCCGAATTCGCGCGGGCGGCCTGGTGGCATTCCCCACCGAGACGGTGTACGGTCTCGGGGCCAACGCGCTGGACGCGGCGGCTGTGCGGCAAATCTACGAACTCAAGCGCCGTCCCGCGACGAGTCCTTTGATTGTTCACGTGGCTTCGGTGGAAATGGCGCGGCAGATCACGGCGGAATGGCCGCCGGTCGCCGAAGAATTGGCCAGATGCTGGTGGCCGGGCCCGCTTACGCTAGTCCTGCCAAAGCGGGAGGCCGTGCCGGATATCGTAACGGCGGGTTTGCCCGCCGTGGGAGTACGAATGCCGGCGCATCCAATTGCGCTCGCGCTCATTGAGCTCGCGGGTGTGCCGATCGCGGCGCCGAGCGCGAATCTCTTCGCCGGAATCTCTCCCACCACCGCGGAACATGTCCGCGCGGCGTTTGGCGATGCCGTCGATGTGATTGAAGGAGGGCCGGCGCGGGTCGGCATCGAATCGACCGTAGTCGCGATTGAGAACGGGAGCTTGCGATTGTTGCGGCCAGGGATGATTTCCTTGGGCGATTTAGAACTGGCGGCCGCGCCAAAGGCCGCGCACCCTTCTCCGGGCATGCACGCGCGCCATTACAGCCCTCGAACCCCCTTGTTCCTCATACGCGATCCGCGGGAGCTGCCGGAAGGGCGCGGCGCGTACCTATGGTGGCGCAACGCGACCGATGTAGCCCGCAGCGTGCGCATGAGCGCCGATGCCCCATCTTACGCCGCGCGCCTCTACGCCGTGCTGCACGAATTAGACGCCGAAGGCTTAGATTGGATCGCCGTCGAGCTTCCGCCCAATGAGCCGGAATGGGCCGCTATTCACGACCGCCTCCGCCGCGCGGCGGGCGCCCTCGGTTCATAAAGCCGCCTTGCTAGAAATGGGATCGTCCTCTTCGGTTTGGATAGCGGGTGCGGCTCGGCTGCTGGCATGCCGCTCGGTGACGATGACGGCTTCAGCCGCTTCGCGCGCTAGTTCAAAGGTTCAAACGTGGCTTTCCCTCTCCCTCCTTGCTGAATCAGCCCCGTTGTAACCTTTTGTTCGCCCTCCGGTATTGTTAGCTGAGACGTGATCGCCACCGATAACTTTTTGATGGCGCGAGTGGGCGCGGGCGAGCTCTCCAAGCTGGCCGTGCTGTTCGAGCGGCATCACCGCGCTCTGTTCCGGTATTTCGTGTCCATGACCCGAAGCCGGGAGACGGCCGAAGATTTGGTGCAAGACGTTTTCTTCCGTATGCTTCGCTACCGCGCTAGCTACGATCCCGAGCGGCCATTTGCGGCCTGGATGTACCAGATCGCGCGCAGAGCGAGCCTCGATCAGGCCCAAAAGCGGGGCGCGGAAGTGGTTGGAATCGAGGGCTTCCTCGACCGCCCTGTCGAGCTGGTTTCGCCCTCGCCAGGACCGGAGGAGCGCGCCTCGCGTGGCCAGCGGCTGGCGCTGCTGCGTCGCGCCCTGGACCGGCTGCCGGAAGAGAAGCGCGAAATTCTGGTGCTCGCGCGATTTCAGGGAATGAAGTATGAAGCCATCGCCGAGGTGCTCGGCTGCGAAGCGGCGGCCGTGAAAGTGCGGGTATACCGCGCAATGCGGGCGCTGGAACAAATCTATTTCGCGCTCGAAAAGGAAAAGGCGTCATGACATGCGGCCAAGCCAAGAGGTTATTCGCGGACCATTGGAGCCAGTCGCTGTCCGCGGACCAAGAGATCGCGCTAGAGGCGCACTTGGGCGGCTGCGATGTGTGCCGGCCCGAGGCGGACCGGCTGGGTGCGCTGTGGAGCGATCTCGCGCGCCTGCCGGCGGAGGAGCCGGGTCCCGGACTGCGGCCGCGCTTTTATGATTTGCTTCGCGGCGCTCGTTCTCAGCCTGCGTCTGCCAACAAGCCGCAGATGAGTTGGCGAATCGCCGCCGGAATCGCGCTCTTAGCCGCCGGCGTCCCGATCGGATACGCCTTGCGGCCGAAGGATCCCGAGCTTGCCCAGCTTCGGGAGGAGGTTTCCAGTATGCGTCAGCTTGTGGCGCTTTCCTTGTTGCAGCAGCAATCGGCAAGCGAACGTCTGCGCGGAGTAAGCTGGGCCTACCGCGCCGAGCCTTCCGATTCCGAGGTGCTTCGGGCCCTGCTCGATAGAGTGAATAGCGACCCCAACGTCAATGTGAGGTTGGCGGCCGTGGACGCGCTGCATGCGTTCGGATCGAGCGACGCGGCGCGAAAGGCCGTGCTGGGCTCGCTGGAGAAGCAGGATGCGCCCTTGGTGCAAGTGGCGATTGTGGATCTCTTAGTGGATTTGCACGATCGAGACGCCAAGCCGGTGTTGCGGAGAATGGCGCGCAATGTCTCCACCGACGCGGGAGTCCGGCAAAGAGTTCAGTGGGCATTGGAGAAATTACAGTGAGGAATACTCTCTTTCTCGGAGCAACTCTGGCGGCGTTGGCATGGGCGCAGGATGCGGAGAAGATCACTATGCCGTTCAGCAACCCCGCGGGCGCGCACAAGCTGGTCGTAGACGCCTTCTACGGCAACGT
Source organism: Bryobacteraceae bacterium (assembly GCA_035293905.1). Lineage (GTDB taxonomy): Bacteria > Acidobacteriota > Terriglobia > Bryobacterales > Bryobacteraceae > Palsa-187. Next base: position 10,952 of record DATGLY010000065.1, on the reverse strand, counting down.
GACCGTGAAGGGCTACCAGGGGCAAGACGTCGTTATCGAATACACGCGCGGAGGGAGCGCCGGCCCCAACCGCGGCAGGCGAAAGCCGGAGGAGCCCCCACCGCCCGGAATGCGCCGCATCGGCGGGAACCGCGATCTAGAAGTCACGGAAAGCGCCAACACGGTCACCGTAAAAAATAACATACTTTCGGCGGTTAGCAATGTCGTAATTCAAACTCCCGCGGATACGTCGGTTACCGTGAAGGTTATTTCCGGGCGGTCCATTGATATCGACAACTTGTCGGGGGAAATCGAAGCCCACAACATGAACGGCACGGTGAAGATTACCAACGCCTCCGGGGCCGTGGTGGCCCATTCCATGAATGGCAATGTCACGGCGTCCCTCAACCGCGTTCCGGCGGATAAAATGATGAGCTTTTCCACATTTAACGGAGACATAGACGTGTCGCTGCCCGCCGATTCCAAAGCGACTTTCAAGATGCGGGCCGATAACGGCGACATATTTAGCGATTTTGACGTCAAACTAGAGGGGCAGAGCGCTCCCCAAATAGTCGAGGAAAAGGACAACAAAGGTGGGATCCGGCGCCGCGTCCGTAGAGACGGAACGCAGACCGGCAGCATCAACGGCGGCGGCCCGGAGATGCAATTCACCACCTTCGACGGACGGATTGTGATTCACAAGAAGCAGGCGCCTGCTCCCACGCCCGCTCCGGCCCGATGATACGCGGCCGCCTCAGGTCCAACCGCCGCCACGGCGCATGGCGATCTACAACGATCAGAGCACCAAAACCGGGTGATACAGGTGCGGAAGACGCGCTTCGCCGATCGCCACCAGATCGCCTTGAGTGGTAATGGCTTTAACAAACCGCGTTCCTTGGCGCGCCTGGAAGGGTGAAACGCGGAAGTCTCTTCCATGGCGGATCTGGCCCGCTGTGATCGGGTCGACGACCTCCGAAGGAAAGTCCGGCAATAGCTCGGATGTTGGGATAAGCGCCTCCTGCAATCGGCCTTCGCTCGCAAGGGCGGCCAGTTCATCGAGAGTGCGCGCGGTTTCAATGCGGAACTCGCCGGAAGAAGTCCGCCGTAAAGACTTCAGAAAAGCGCCGCAGCCGAGAATCTGCCCGAGATCGTGGGCGATCCTGCGCAGATAAGTGCCGGCCGAACAGTGTAAGCGCACCTCGGCTTGGCAACCCTCCAGGCGGACCAGGTCCAGGGAATAAACCTCCACGGCAACAGGTTTGAGTTCTACGGCTTGGCCTTTTCGCGCGAGCTCATAGGCCGGGCGCCCGCTCACTTTCTTGGCCGACACCGGAGGAGGGACCTGTTCGAAGCTTCCACGGAAGCGCTCAAGCGCTGCATCCAAAGTGGCGCGGTCGAGCTGCGCGGCGCGCTCCTCGCATGTCCGCTCGCCCTCCGCATCGTAGGTGTCCGTCGAATATCCAAAATGTATTACCGCTTCGTAGATTTTATCGTTGCGAACATAAAACTGCGCCAGCCGCGTCGCCCGCCCGATCACCACCGGAAGGACGCCGGTGGCGGAAGGATCCAGCGTGCCCAAATGTCCCACGCGCCGCGTGCCCGCTAGCCGCCGCACCTTATTTACGACGTCGTGTGAGGTCCAGCCCCTAGGCTTATCGACTACGATGATTCCGTCCACCAACCTAATTTAACAGCCGCGCGAGATTTCGCCCGGCTGCGCCGCCTAAGCAATCATGGGAAACATATTCACAGGTTTCCCACAGCGTTGACTCCAAAGGGCTGGGCCTCCGTAAATTTTGCCGAGCCTCTGTAGGAATTACGGATTTCAAAATGGTGAAAGAGGAGCTATCCTAAATTAATAGTCCAGCGCCCGTGGAGGAGGCCATGAAGCGCAAGTCTCGTATTGTTATAGCTGACGATCACCCCGCAATTCTCCAGCAAGTCATCAGTCTGCTCGAATCGCAATTCGACTTGGTCGGTGTGGTCAGCGACGGTATGGAGTTGCTGCGTGCGGCGGAGCGTTTGAAGCCTGATTTGGTTGTAACCGACCTGCAAATGCCTTGCCTCAATGGAATTGACGCGGGCCAGGAACTTCTCAGAAAGAAGATGTGCAAAGCCGTCGTGCTGCTGACCATGTACGAAGAGCCGCACCTGGTTGACGCCGCGTTGAAGGCCGGCATTCTTGGGTTCGTATTGAAGGCGAGCGCCGCGCAGGATTTGATTCCCGCGATTCGAGCGGCGCTAAGCGGGCAAACATACCTGCCAGTGATGGCGCGCAGCGCGTGAACCCCGCGCCCGGCGCGATAATCAATGTCATGCCGATCTTCGAGTATCTCTGCGAAGAATGTGGGAGGATGTTTGAGAAATTGGTGTTGCGTCCCGGCTCGGAGCCTGTGGCGTGCCCAGTTTGCGGGGCGAGCCGATTGACCCAGCAGGTCTCTACGTTTCTGTCGCCTGTGCCGGGCAAGCACAAGCCCGCTCCTCGCCAGCATTCGGAGTATCCCGATGGGTTGACGGCGCCTCATCGGGATTAGGTCCCCCCTGGCTTACTCGTCTTTTGCCGGACGATACAGGTCGTGCAGCCGAACCAGCCCCAAACAACGGTTTTGGCCCCGCGCGACTACAGGAAGAACGGAGATCTGCGACGGACGGTCCTCCATCAAACGTAAGGCGTCATGCACCAGCGCGTCTGGCCCAATGGTAATGGGCGACCGCGTCATCACGTCTTCGGCGCGCAAATCGCGGATATCGTCGTGTTGTTCTAGCGCCCGGCGCACATCGCCGTCGGTTATGAGCCCAAGCAATACGCCGCCCTCCCCAACGCAGGCCGCGCCCAGGGGATGGCGCGACATCTCGATCACCACCTGCTTCAGCGGAGAGGTCGGTTTGACCCAAGCTACCTGACAGCCCGAATGCATCACCTCCTCCACGCTTAGGCGTAGATTCCGGCCAAGCTGTCCTCCCGCGTGTAACCGGGAAAACGTCTCGGCGGAAAAGCCCCGAGCTTCCATCAACGCCACCGCCAGCGCATGTCCCATCGCGAGCGCCACGACCGAGCTCGCCGTCGGAGTGAAGCCGCACGGATCGGCCTCGCGTTGAACGGATGCATCCAGCACCACATCCATCGCTGCGGCAAGAGGAGAAGCGCGATTCCCCAAAATTCCAATCAGCGGACTTTGCAGCTCGCGCAAGGCAGGCGCCAGGTCCACAAGCTCCGAAGTAGTCCCGCTTTTCGAGATCATCACGACGGGATCCCCGTTTTGGCAGACTCCCAAGTCTCCATGCGCGGCCTCAGACGCATGGAGAAATACCGATGGAGTGCCGGTGCTTTGGAAAGTGGCCGCCAGTTTCCGGCCGACATGCCCCGATTTCCCGAGGCCGGACACAATGACCTTGCCCGGATGGCTCAGAATCAGATCCACCGCCCGAAGGAAAGCGCCATCCAGCCGCGTCGAAGCCGCCTCGATGGCCCGCGCCTCCGTCTCCAGCACCTGCCGGGCAGCCTCCAGCAGCTTCATTTTCTCCGGCACAGGCGTACTATAACATGCAAGTTTCCGCATCTATCATGGATGTATATGGGCCCATTCGCTCGGCGGATCGCCGTGCTTTCCTCAACCGCGCTCGCGCTTCAGGCGCAAATCATCCCATTTGAGTCAAACGGCCTGAAATATAAGGCCCTTACGCGCGGCGGGCTGACCATTATGTTTGCTCAGCTCCCCTCTCATATCCACAACTACGCCATCCTTCAGGTTTCGATCTCGAATGGGTCTCCCATTTCCTGGACAGTGCGGCCGGAGGATTTCCGGTTCGAAGGCGATCATGGCGTAACGATTCAAGCTCCTCCCGCCAACGCCGTCGTGGGCGTTCTGTTGGCGAAAGCCAGCCGGAGCGATGTCAGCAAGCTGGTCGTCGCCTATGAGTCGGCCCTCTACGGCAATACCCAAATGCACTCGACCAACGGCTACGAGGCGCGGCGTCAGGACGCGCTCGCCGAGCTTGGTTCGAACAAGCTGAAAGCTGCGGCCGCGGCTTCCGCAATCGCGCTGGTGACGACAAAGCTCGCGCCCGGCCAATCCACAGATGGCGCCGTCTTCTATCCCAATGGAGGCAAGCCTTTAGGGCCGGGAAAGCTCATTGTGGAAGCCGCCGGCGAGAAGTTTGTCTTTCCCGTGGAGCCGGAACTGCCGCGGCAGCACGGCCACTGAACTACGCTGCCGCCGGAATCACTTCGGCCTGCGCCGCGTTTAACCTCAACTTCGTTCCCCGCTCCGCATACTGCGTTCTCACGTACGCCAGCGCGACTACTTTGCCCAATGCCGGCGAGAACACGGCGCTCGCGATTTCCGCCGCGTCGGCATCGCCCGCCTTCAGCTTCACGCCGGCCGCCGGCGCTTCCGCCGAGTCGATCTCCACTCGCATGAGCACGCGGTGAATCTGCGCGCGGCTCCGGACGCGCTCCACGATCTCCTGCCCCAAGTAACAGCCCTTATTGAAATTCACGGCGTGCATCTGGCCCGTTTCCTGCACCAGGTAACGCTCGGTAATTTCCTCGCCGTAGCGCGGCCGCCCATGCTCGATGCGCGCCACGCGCGCCTCTTGCTGGCTCGCCGGCGCGGCGCCGGCTGACTCGATCTCCTTGAGCAACGCGGCTTTCTCCGCGGCCGGGACGAAAATGAAGAAGCCGCCAGAGCCGGTGGAATCGGTTCGCGCAACAATCCGCGTTGTCCAACTCAGCCAGCCGTGGCCCTGTTCGGGCAAGGGCGCGCCCATCGCCGATAAAACTTTTCCGGCCTCGGGTCCTTCCACTGCGATGGTCGCAAGCGAATCGGTCTGATCCTCGATTGTGACGTCGTCGGCGATGATGTACCGCTCCAAGTGTTCGTACATCTTTTCACGCGTCTCCGGCTCCAGATCGAGCAATAAGTGATCGTCGAAGCAGAACAGATGGGCGTCCGCCAGGATTCGGCCTTGAGCGTTTAGGAAAAACAAATAGCAGCCTTGGCCCGGCCGAAGCTTCTGGACGTGATTGGTCGTCATCGCGTGGAGCAGACGGGCCCGGTCCTCTCCGGTGACGCGGATCTTGGCCCGTTCGGACAAATCCAGCGCCGCCGCGCCCTCCCGCAGCGCGCGATAGCCCCGGCCGATTCGGCTTAGATTGCTAGAGAGATCCAACGCAGATAGCCCGAAATCGCCACGATGGCGGCGCCAAAAATAATTATGATCGCCAGCGAACGCTTCTTGCCCCGATACAGAATCGCCGACGCGAAAATGTGCAGCGCCAGTAAAACTTTGATTCCCAGCCACACTTGATAGTTGGTTGAGGTCGAACTTTTGCTCAAAAAATTATACACGCCAGAGATCAGAATTCCCCCAATGGCCCCGTAGACCCAGGGTTTAAAGGTTGCCGCCATCTCTCCTGCCGCCACGCGGACGTAAAATACCCCTCCCAGCAGCACGATCGCCGACATGAGATGAAGCCAGCGCAACGAAATGGCGAGGACGGCCTCCATACCCCGAGTATACCGGCGGCCGCTCTGCTGCGTGGCCGAAGCGTGCCGCCAGGCAAAGCCGCTAAACTTTCGCGGCCACAACCCGCGGCCCGTGCGCCAGCAGTGAGTCCTCAAAGGCGAAATCGGGTTTGGGAAATTCGTTGTGCCGGAGATACCACCGGTAGGTCTCTTTCAAGCCGGCCAGGAAATCGGTAGGCTTGAATTTCAGCACGCGTTGAATTTTCGCCGTGATCTGCGTGATCGGCGGCATGTCAAAATAAACGCCGAAGTACAGTTTGGGGCCCATGGGATGGCCGCCCATCCGTAAGATGTATTCGCGCGGAATTCGCACGAAATTTACTGGCTTGCCAGCGGCCTGAGCGAACGCCTCGACGGCTTCACATTGCGAAATCGGCCGCGGATTGGCGACATTGAAGGCGTGGCCCACGGCGGCCGGTTCCACCATCGCCTTCAGCGCCATCCGCACCAGGTCTTTTAGATAAATGAACTGCATCAGCCGCCGTCCGTCCCCAGGCAAGATGATGGGGCGTCCCGCGCGCAACCGGTCCCAGAAAAACGCCTCGCGATAGTACGGATTGCTCTTGCCGGGACCATACACATACGGCGGGCGCAGCGTCACCACCGGAAGCCCAATGCGCTGCCGCAGCCGGAACAGCGCCCGCTCGCTCATGGCCTTGTTGCGCACGTACAGCTCGGGCGCGTCGTCGGGAGCCAGCGCATCGCCTTCGTGATGGTTCAATCCGTCCCCGTAAGCCGCGACGCTGGACATGAAGATATAGCGGCTCAAATGGTCGCCCACCGCCCGTGCGGAAGATTCCACGTGGCCCGCCGTAGTCCCTCGCTCCCAGTCGTAGACGTTGTCGAATACGACGTCGAATCTCTTTCCGGCTACGGCCGCCTTCAGCGCGGTAGCGTCGTTGCGGTCGGCGGCGATATTGGCCACCCGCCGGCCCAGATCGTGGCTGGCGCGGCGGTGCAGGATCGTGACCGTATGCCCTTCCTTCAGCAGGGCGGCCACAAGGGCGCGTCCGATATATCCTGTTCCCCCGATGACCAGGCAGTTCATGCTTCCGTTTTGAGCAAACGGCTCTTTGAAAGCCGCGCTTAATCGTAATATTCCAGACCGAGATGAGTGATCAGATCTTCACCGCGCATCCACCGGAGCGTGTTCTTCAGCTTCATCAGTTGGATGAAAATATCGTGCTCGGGGTAGAGTCCGGGCGCGGTCATAGGCGCTTTGAAGTAGAATGACAGCCATTCCTGTATGCCGCGCATCCCGGCCCGCTGCGCCAGATCCAGGAATAACACCAGATCTAGCACAATAGGAGCCGCCAGGATCGAATCGCGGCACAAGAAATCGATCTTGATCTGCATCGGGTAGCCGAGCCAGCCGAAAATATCGATGTTGTCCCAGCCCTCCTTGGCGTCGCCCCGCGGCGGATAGTAATTGATCCGCACGGCGTGGTAAAAATCCTTGTACAGTTCCGGATAAAGACCCGGTTGGAGAATCTGATCAAGAACGCTTAGCTTGGTCTCTTCCTTGGTTTTGAATGACCCCGGGTCCTCCAGCACCTCCCCGTCGCGGTTTCCCAGGATGTTCGTCGAGAACCATCCGTTGAGACCCAGCATCCGCGCCTTAAGGCCGGGAGCGATCAGAGTCTTCATGAAGGTCTGGCCGGTCTTGAAATCCTTGCCGCAAATCGGCAGATTGCGCTCCCGCGCCAACTCCAGCAGAGCGGGCGTATCCGTAGTCAGGTTAGGCGCTCCGTTGGCGAACGGCACGCCGCTCTTCAGCGCTGCGTATGCGTAGATCTGGCTCGGCGCGATTTCGGGATCGTTCTTCATCAGCCCGCATTCGAAATCGTGAAGCGTCCGGTGCACCTCGGCTGGTTTGTGATAAACCTCCGTGGACGCGCACCAAACCATCACCATTCGCGAACAGCCGCGGGAGGAGCGGAATTGCTCGATATCTTCCATCAGCATTTCCGCCTTGTCCATCTTGGTGCGGCCTTGTTTGACGTTCGGGCCGTTGATGCGCCGCACATAATCGGGATCGAAAACCGCCTTCAGGGGACGGATGGCGGAAAGAGGCCCGCGCACCTTCTCCAGCAGATCGCGCTCCAGAACCTTTGCGTGCTCGGCCGCTTCGTAAGCGCTGTCCTCGTAAATGTCCCAGCCCCCGAAGACCAGATCGTCCAATTCCGCAAGCGGGACGAAATCCTTGATGAGCGGCGTCCGCCCTTCCGTGCGCTTTCCCAGGCGAATCGTCGAGAGCTGCGTAAGAGATCCCACCGGCGCGCCGATTCCGCTCTTCACCGCCTCCACTCCCGCCATGAATGTGGTGGAAACCGCGCCAATTCCAGGAATCAAAACCCCTAGTTTTCCATTTGCGGGCGCAATCTCTACGTTGTCTCTCTTCGGCAATTCCTTGTTGGGCGTTTGTGGGGCTGGCAATGCTGTAGCGCTCCTTGTTGGTTCAATCCGCGTGCTCGCTCGGGCGCGGCCAGCGCGGAAAACAAGTCTATGCTAGCACTTCGGCAGTGCCTGCCGCTCGATTCTGCCCGCTAGAATGGGGGCATGCGACGGCTTGGTTTGTTGATGTTCTGCTCCGCGCTCCTCCTTGCGCAAACGAAACAAGTTGACGTGAAAGTGGGAGACTGGGTGGATTCCGGCGTTGATCTGCGCGTAGATGACGTCCTCGTGATCACCGCTGCCGGCTCCCTCACCCTCGCCCAAGGCCGCTCCACCGGACCGGCGGGTTTGGCGCGTGGTTTCCGCGATTTGCTTAAAGCTTATCCCGTGAACGAGGCCGGCCTGGGAGCTTTGATCGGACGAATCGGATCGAGCGACGCCGCCGTCCCCTTCCTGGTCGGCGAAGCAAAGCGGCTGCAAGCGCCTCGCGCCGGCCGTCTGTTTCTATCGATCAACAAGACCGACAACGACACGGCCGATGGGACCTTTCACGTCACTGTGGAGTTCCAGTCTCGCGGACCCGAGAATCCAGTATCCATCGACGAGTCCAAGCTTCCCAGGATCACGCGGGAAATGATCGATCGCATTCCGCGGCGCGTCACCGATGAGGCCGGCAATCCCGGCGACAATGTCAATTTCGTCATCCCTGGCGGCGAGAAGCGAGTGCTCGCCACGTTTCAGGCTGCCGGCTGGGTCAAGGTCGATCGAAATAAACAGGCCGCTCTGGTTCAGGGCATTTTGGAAACTTTATCCAAGCAGGCCTACCTCACGTTGCCGATGAGCGAGTTGACCCTATTCGGCCGTGTGCAGGATTACGGGCTGGCGCACGCCGAGCCCATCCAGGTCGTGGCGCAACGCCATCATCTGCGCCTGTGGAAAGCTCCTTTCCAGGCCGACGGCCAGGACCTTTGGGTGGGCGCCGCCACCCATGACGTCGGCTTCGACCGCGACGCCCGCAACAACGGCATCACGCACAAGATCGATCCCAATATCGACGATGAGCGCGAGTTTGTCGGGCGCAGCCTGGACGAGACTGGCCGCGTTGCCAAGCTTTCCTATATCACTCCCTCGCAGCCATCCAAGGAAGCGCGCACCGCCACCGGCGCCACCTTTCATTCAGACGGCCGTGTGTTGGTAATTCAACTGTTCCCGGAAACGACTATATCCGCGGCGCAGTGACTCATAGCGAGGTCTCCCGCTTAATGCGAGTGGGCTTCGGCGTCGGCTCAATGGGCCTAATAACCCTCGCGATGCCTGATCTCGGCGCGCGGATACCTTTTGCGGGCCTCTTCGGTCGAGTCGGCTCGGATCTGAGCGCTCAGGAGCTGTCTGGTATTACTGTGCCTCACAACGCTGAGTTAAAGCTCGAACGTATGAACCAAAACCAGCGTAAATAGCCGATATTGGCTAAGAAATGGCTTTACGCGTTCGGCGAATGAGGAACTGTAGGCCGCCAAGCACGGAAAAGAGCAGCGCTACTTCCTGCTATCCACCTTCACCACCTGTCCCTCACATTTGGCTTCGCGGCCCGCAATTTCGCATTTCACCAGAGTCCGCGCCTCCAGATCCTGAAGCCGCATCCGCCAATTCGAGCCGTGGCGAGTGAAGAGCGTGTATCCGAACGCGCGTTTGTTCTCGCTCGCGGTAACCATGACGCCGTGAATGTCCATGCCGTTCACCTGGTCTGGAACGGGATCGGCCAAATTGGTCCCGCCGTCGCCGGCTACGATTTGCAGCGGCCGGGCTTGGCCGTAGCTCAGGAGCTCAAACAGATGCGTGTGGCCGGAGAGAACCACGTCGATTCCGCGCGGCCCGGCCTTGTCCCAAGCCTGCTGAAGCACGATGGTCTGGGGCACGGGGGCCGCGTTCGCGCCGTCCGCCCGCACTCCCCAGAAAGGATGATGATCCACCAGCCAGGCGTGATTGGCGCTTAGTCCCGCAAGCTGGGTCGAATACAGGTTGAACTGTTCAGGCGTCGCCTGGTTTTCGTTTGCCGCCGACGAATCGAAATCGATCGCCTGAAACTTTCCCATTTCCACCAAATAAGGCGGCGAAGCGTCGATGCACCTGCCGGTCCATGGTCCTGGGTCGAGGTAGTAAAACCATCCGCGCCAGGAGCGCTGGCAGTTCTCATGATTTCCTCGCGTGACCAGCCAGGGCGCGGCGGCCAGCAATGCCGCGGCGGGCTTGAAAAAATCCGCGTTCCATGCCCCGAAGTTATCGCCTGAGGGAGCTCCCCCGCACTCGGCTTGCTTATCGGCGGGACATGGATCTTCTCGATATAGATAATCGCCCACGTGAATGACTAAGTCCGGCCGCGCGCCGGCGGCGCTGGCGGCTACCCGCTGAAAGGGCCATTGGGCGGGATCGTTGCAGTCCTGCAATCGAGCGCCTTGAATGCGGCAGCCTGTATCGCCCAATACCACGATGCGCGAAGGATTCGCTCGGGGCAGAGGCAGCGGGCGGCCGTTCACATGGGCAGCCTTCGCTTCCGGCGGAATGGCGAACTCGCACACGGGGCGAAAGCCGGCTGGCACGGGCTGGCGCGGCAGCATGTGTCGCCAAGCGCCCGCGATTTCAACCGAAGGACATTCGTCCGCCGAGGAAACAATGGCCCGAGCGATTGCGCGCCCGCCTGCTCCTAACTCGACCCAGACCGGCGAAAGCATCTCGCCGAGCGCGAACGGTGTCGACAGCAGCGCGAGCGCAACCAGGAGGCGCATATTTTACTTGGGGCGAATCAGAAAAGACTGCAAAAGCTGCGATCCGTTACAATGGCGCGGCCCTAACACGATGCTTCGTCTCTAATTCTACCTTTTGCGGGGCTCCGCGCCATCCGCGCGAGATGATTACTTCACCCGTTCGTCGCGCTCCACCTTGCCGTCGCGAATATGCACGATCCTGCGCGCGTTCATGGCGATGTCGTGCTCGTGCGTCACTAAAACGATGGTGTTGCCCTTTTCGTGCAGCCGCTCGAACAGCGCCATGATC
>DATGLY010000064.1:0-30435 GCA_035293905.1 Bryobacteraceae bacterium | reverse complement strand
CCAGCTCCAGGCGTTCGCCCGTCTCGGCGTCCTGGAGCTCTAACTCGCCCTCCCAAGGGGGCTGGCGGTCTTCCTCCGCCCAGATCTGCACCAGCATCAGCTCATGGCCGAAGTCGGCCAGATATTGGAGAGGTTTTTCGCAATCGCGGTCGTCGAGGAAATCGGAGACGACCAGCAGCAGACCGCGCTGAGGATATTGGGAGATGAACTGGCGGGCGACGGCCAAAAAATCGGTTTTTCCGCCGGGGACCAGCGAGCCGAGGAAATTGAGGGCGGGCTGAAAACGATGCCGGCCGCCGGAAGCAGTGAAGGAGTCGTGCAAGCCGGCGGCGAACGGCTGAAGGCAGATGGAGTCCAGACGCACCAGGCCGACGTAACAGACGGCGGCGGCGAGCTTGCGGGCGTAGTCAAACTTGGCCGCGGCGGCGGCGGCCATCGACTGGCTCACATCCAACAGGATGCGCACGGGAATGCGGGGCTCGAGCTGAAACATTTTGAGGAAGAGCTTTTCGAGGCGCAGATAAGCCCGCCAATTGACGGCGCGCAGATCGTCGCCATGATGAAAATGGCGATGGTCGAGAAATTCCTGGCCGGGGCCGGCGAAGCGGGAGGTATTGTGGCCGCCGACCACGCCGGGCAAGGAGTTTTGCCAATGGATCGTGAGGTGTTCGAGCTTTTCAAGCATGGGCCTATCCAGCAGCGGGGCTTTCACTTGGAGATGCCTTAATTAACGCGATAGGGTGGCGCTTGCCTGGTGGGAAACGCTGGGAATGACGCGGCTAAGGATGGTTTCGGGGGTTTGCCCTTCGGCGTGCGCGTCAAAGTTCAGGATGATGCGGTGGCGGAGGACGGCGGGAGCGATGGCGTCGATATCCTCGATGGCAAGATGCAAGCGGCCTCTCATCAGGGCGAGCACGCGCCCGCACTCGACCAACGCCTGGGCGCCGCGGGGGGAGCTTCCGTAGCGGATGTATTTGGCGGCCAACTCATGTCCCAGCCCTCCTTCGGGCTGCGTAGCCATTACCAGATCGATGGCGTGATCCTGCACATGCGGCGCGACCAGCACTTGGCGGCACACGTCGCGAAGGCCAAGAATTTCGTCGCGGTTAAGAACGGCATCCACGGAGGTCTCGTCTTTCTGGATCGTGCGCTCCACGATGACGCCCAAGTCGGCGCGCGAAGGATATTTCACCAGAATCTTCATGAGGAAGCGGTCCAACTGGGCCTCCGGGAGGGGGTAAGTTCCCTCCATTTCGATGGGGTTCTGGGTGGCCATGACGAGAAAAGGAGCTTCCAGTTGATGGGTGGCCGTTCCGCTGGTGACGGTGCGCTCTTGCATGGCCTCCAGCAGTGCGCTCTGGGTCTTTGGGGTGGCGCGGTTAATCTCGTCGGCGAGCACGAGGTGGGCGAAAATGGGGCCCGGCTGGAACCGCAGGGCCTTGGCCGAACCCTCGGTATCGATGATCATGCTGCCGACGATGTCGGCCGGCATCAGGTCCGGGGTGAACTGAATGCGCGAATACTTCAAGTGCAGCACGCGGGCCAGAGTGCGCAGCAAGGTGGTCTTTCCGAGTCCAGGGACGCCTTCCAGCAGCACATGCCCGCCCGCCAGCAGGCAGATGAGCACACCCTCAACGACGTCCTGCTGGCCGACGATGATTTTTCCGATTTCGTCCCGGACTCGAGCGAGCTGGCTGGCGGCAAGTTGAAGAGCGGCGTCGGGCTGCACAGGGTTCATTCTATCTTAGCGGCCCCTTTGCCGCCCAAAGGAATGGCAAAGCGCCCATAAGTTTGACCCTTCGGCGGGCAAATTCGTTTTGCGATGCGGCGATCTTTGGAATCATCCCGGAAAAAACAGGCGTTTCCGAGGAGCGCCGGCGCATGCGGGCCGGGGCGGCTAGAGACGGACGATCTTGTCGGAAGCGAATCCCTTCAGAGCGTTGCGGGTATCCACAATCAGCCTGGCCGATTCCACGACGGCTTTGTAGTCGAAGCACCGATGATCGGTGACGACGACTACGCAATCGGCGTCTTCGAGCACGGCGGTGGAATCAACGGACTTCATTTCGACGCCATCGGCCTGGATCATAGGGACGTAGGGATCGTGGTAGGTAATGCGGGCGCCGCGGCGGCCGAGCAAATGGATGATGTCGAGGGCGGGGGACTCCCGCACGTCGTCGATATCGCGCTTATAGGCGACGCCGAGCACATGAACGCGCGAGCCCTTGAGGGGCTTGGAATGGTCGTTTAGAGCATTCTGGATTTTGTCGACGACGAAGTGCGGCATCTGGCCGTTGATGTAGCCCGCCAGCTCGATAAAGCGGGCCTCCACGCCCGCCTGCTTGGTTTTCCAGGAGAGATAAAAGGGATCGATGGGAATGCAATGGCCGCCGAGGCCGGGGCCAGGATAAAAGGGCATGAAACCGAAAGGCTTGGTGGCGGCGGCGTCGATCACTTCCCAAACATTGATGCCCATGCGGTCGCACATCAACGCGATTTCGTTGACCAAGCCGATGTTGATCATGCGGAAGGTGTTTTCGAGGAGCTTGACCATTTCGGCCACGCGCGTGGAGCTGACCGGGACGACGGTTTCCAGCGACTGGCGGTAAAAGGCGGCGCCCAATTGGGTGCAGGCCGGGGTGATGCCGCCGACGACTTTCGGAATGTTTTTGGTCTGGAATTGGGGATTGCCGGGGTCGACGCGCTCGGGCGAAAAACAGAGGAAGAAATCTTGGCCGACTTTGAGGCCGCCCTGCTCGAACATGGGAAGCATCAATTCGTCGGTGGTGCCGGGATAGGTTGTCGACTCCAAAATCACCAGCATGGCGGCGTGAAAGTGTTTGGCGATTTCCTCGCAGGACCGGACGATATAGCTCATATCCGGATCTTTGGTTTTGCGAAGCGGCGTCGGCACGCAGATGTTGACAGTGTCGAGGCGGGCGATGGCGGCGAAATCAGCAGTGGCTTGGATTTTGCCGGCCTCCACCAAAGGCTTCAGAACGGAAGTAGGGACGTCCTGAACGTAGGATTCGCCGCGGTTGATGGCTGCGACCTTAGAGGGTTGCACATCGATTCCGGTGACGCGGAAGCCGGCATGGGCCAGCTCGACGGCCAGAGGCAGTCCCACATAGCCCAAGCCGACCACGCCGGCGCGGGCCTGGCGGGTTTCGATTTTGCGGCGCAAATTTTCCAGATGATTCATGAGTTCCTCCGTTCCGGCACATCTTTTATTCTGCCGCGTTCCAACAGAACTCTCCGCGAGCCGCGATCTCGGCCGGCCCAGCCAGCAAGATATCGCCGGAACGCCAGCGAAGATTTAGAGGGCCCGCGGGGGTGAGCACCTTCACCGGATCCTCGACCCAACCGCGGGCCAGAGCGGCGGCGGCGGCGCCGGCCGATCCGGTGCCGGAGCTTTGGGTGACGCCTGCGCCGCGCTCGAAAAACCGGACGTCTAGCGTATGGCGGTCGATCACGTGAACGAAGGATACGTTGGTGCGGTTGGGAAAGCGGGGATGGCGCTCGAGCTTGGCGCCCAGAGCGCGCCAATCGAAATCGAAGCCGGAGACGAACACGGCGCATTGGGGATTTCCAACATTGAGGATCACGCTTTCGTGGCCCACGACGATGGAGGAATGGGATTCCTCGATGCGGACCGGGCCCATGTTCATCTCGAAAACAAAGCTTAATGCGCGCCGCTCCAGAAGCGTGAGACTTTTGATTCCGGCGCCGGTGGCGATGGCGAGCTGCTCGCGGGCGCGTCCGGATTCCACCAGCAGGGCGGCGGCGCAGCGCGCGCCATTGCCGGAGAGTTCGCTGAGGCTGCCGTCGGAATTCCACAACTCGATGGCGGCGGCGGCGAAGGGGGAGGGGGATAGGAGGATCCAGCCGTCGGCTCCGACGCCGGCGTGCCGGTGGCAGAGGGCGACGGCGAGGGCGGAGAAATCGGAAACTTCCGGGGGCAAGGCGCCGCGCCAGGTAAGGAGAAAATCGTTGCGCGCGCCGTGCGCTTTGACGAACGGAATGGAGACCACCGATTAAATCGAAGTGAACTTGCGGAATTCCTCAAATCGCGCGTCGATGTCGGCGCGCTCCAAGGTGCGGAAGCGCTCGACGCCAAAGCGCTCGCAGCAGAAGCTGCCCATGACGGAGCCGTAGATGACGGCGCGGCTGAGCTCGCCGCGGCTGATGTGATCGGATTGCAGGTCGAAGCCCTGTTGAGCCAGATAGCCGATAAAACCGCCGGCGAAGCAATCTCCGGCGCCGGTGGGATCGAAGACGTCTTCCAAGAGGTAGCCGGGCAGGACGAACATGGAATTGTCGCGGAAAAGCATGGCGCCATATTCGCCGCGCTTGATGACCAAGGTGTGCGGGCCCATATCGAGAATGGCGCGGGCGGCTTTTTTAAGATTTTCCTGGCCGGAAAGCATGCGGGCTTCGCTGTCGTTGATGAGCAGAAAATCCCATTCGCGAATGGTGGCCAAAAGCTCCTCGCGAAAGTCTTTGATCCAGAAATTCATGGTGTCGCCGCCGACCAGACGCAGTCCGTTCATTTGGGCGCGGACCTGGCGCTGCAAGCGGGGCTGGATGTTGCCGAGCAGGAGATACGGCGAGGTGGCGTATAGGGGAGGCAGCTTGGGCTGAAACTCGGCGAAGACGTTGAGCTCGGTGGTGAGCGTGATGCGGTCGTTCATATCGGGGGTGTACTTGCCGGCCCAAAAGAAAGTCTTTCCCGGCACCCGCTCCAGGCCTTCCAAATCGATGCCGTGCTCGGCCAGCAGGTTGGCGTCCTCCTGGGCGAAGTCGTCGCCCACCACGGCGACGATGCGGGTCTTGGTGAAGTAGCTGGCGGCAAGGGAGATGTAAGTGGCCGCTCCGCCCAGCATGCGATCCACGCGGCCATGGGGGGTTTCGACACCGTCGTAGGCGACGGAACCAACGACAACAAGGGACATTGTCACATTGTAACGGGCGCAGGCGGGCCGGCGCCGGGGAGGGGCGCGAAGGGCGGTAAAGCGGCCGGGGCTCGGATAAGCTAATAGCGATGCCGAAGCGCGCCTCGATGAACCGGCGGGCCGCGGGGACGCCGGCGGTGGAAGCCGCGGCGGCCGCGGCCAGCTCCCGGATTCCGATTGCGCGGGGCCACGCTCGCTTTCCGACTCTGTGTCTGATGCTGTTTGCGGGAAGCGGCTGCGCGGCGCTGATCTATGAGATCGTTTGGTTCCAACTGCTGCAATTGGCGATCGGATCGTCGGCGATATCGCTTGGATTTCTCCTGGCGGCGTATATGGGGGGCTTATGCGGGGGCAGCCTAGCGCTGGCGCGGCTGGTTCCGGCGCGGGTGCATCCGCTGCGAGCATACGCGGTTTTGGAGCTGTGCATCGCGGTCTTCGGACTGGCGGCGCTGAAGGGGGTTCCGGCGGCCGGTCGGATTTACGCGGCCGGCTCGCCGGGCGGTTTGGCGGGGCTGGCGATACGGGGCTGTATGGCGGCGGCGTGGTTATTGCCGCCAGCCGCGCTGATGGGCGCTTCGCTGCCGGCGCTGTCGCGGTGGTTCGATGCGGGGCCGGGCGGAGTTTCATGGATGGGGCTGCTTTATAGCGCCAACATCGCGGGAGCGGTGGTGGGCTGCCTGGGCGCGGGATTTTATCTGCTCCGCGTGCACGATTTGGCGGCCGCCACGTACGCCGCCGCGGCGGTGAACGCCGCCGCCGGCCTCATCGGATGGGCGCTGGCCCGAGCCAAACCGTATGAGGCGGGGGCAGCTGAAGGGGCTGGGGATGGGGGGAAGCCGACGGTTACGGCGGCCGCCATTTACGCCGCCATCGCTTTATCGGGGTTTACGGCGCTGGGGGCGGAAGTGGTTTGGACGCGGCTGCTTTCGCTGATGCTGGGCGCGACGGTATACGCCTTTTCGATCGTTTTGGCGGTTTTTCTGATAGGGCTGTGGGCCGGGAGCTGGGCCGGCTCTAGGTTGTCGCGGCGGGTGAGCGATCCCCGCCGGGCGTTGGGGATGTCGCAGTTGCTGTTGGCCGCGGCCATCGCCTGGACGGCGTTCACGATCGCGCGGGTGCTGCCGTATTGGCCGGTGGACCCGGCGCTTTCCAATAGCCCCTGGTTCAATTTCGACCTGGATTTGACGCGCACGATGCGAACGATCTTGCCGGCTACGCTGCTGTGGGGCGCGAGCTTTCCGCTGGGGCTTGCAGCGGCGGCCAAGGGCCAAGACCCGGCGCGGCTGACGGGCAGGGTTTATGCGGCCAACACGGCCGGCTCGATTGCAGGGGCGCTACTGTTCAGCCTGTGGCTGATTCCTTGGGTTGGGACCAAAGGCTCCCAACAGATATTGATCTCGATGGCGGCCGTGGCCGCGGGCGCGGCCTTCGCCGCAGCGGCGCTTCACAGCCGGCGGCGGCTGAGCCTGGCGGGGGCGGCGGGAAGCCTGGTGGCGGCCTGGGGACTCGCCTCGACGGTCTCGGAAGTTCCGTGGCAAGCGATCGCCTATGGACGGCGCTCGGCGCCAATTCTCCACGCGATCGAGGCCACGCCGGGAGAGGCGCGCGCCGAGCCGCTGTTTGTGGGGGAGGGAATCAACGCCTCGGTGGTGATCGCGGAGCGCGGCGAGCAACGATTTTTTTACGTGAGCGGCAAATCCGAGGCTTCTTCGGCTCCGATCGACATGCGTTTGCAGCGCTTGATGGGGCACATTCCGGCGCTGCTTCATCCATCGCCGCGATCGGTTCTGGTGGTTGGATTCGGAGCCGGCGTGACGGCGGGATCGTTCCCGCCCTATCCGGAGGTGCGGCGCATCGCCATCTGCGAACTGGAGGCGCTAATTCCGCCGGCGTCAGATCAATATTTCGGCCAGGAGAATGGGCATGTGCTGCGCGATCCGCGGACGCAAACGATCTACGACGACGCGCGGCATTTCATCTTCACCACGAAGGAGAAGTTCGACATTATCACGACCGACCCCATTCACCCGTGGGTGAAGGGCACGGCGGCTCTGTATTCCCGGCAATATTACGAACTGGTGAGGAGTCATCTGAATCCGGGGGGGATCGCGGCGCAATGGCTGCCGCTGTATGAAAGCGACGAGGAGACGGTGAAGACGGAACTGGCGACTTTTTTCTCGGTCTTTCCAAACGCGACTCTGTGGAGCAACCACTGGGACGGCGACGGCTACGACCTGGCGCTGGTGGGCCGGTTGGAGGATTCCCCGATCGACGTGGACGGCCTACAGCGACGGCTGGATCAACCCAGCTACTGGCGCGTGGCGAGATCGCTGGCGGAAACCGGATTCCATTCCGCCGAGGAGCTAATGGCGAGCTACGCGGGCCGGGCTGGGGAGTTGCAGCCGATGACGGCGGGCGCGGTTTTGAACGAGGACTCGAATTTGCGGCTGCAATACCTGGCGGGAATGGGAGTCAACGCGGCCGAGGCGCCGCGGCTGTACCGGGAGATTTTGGGTTATCGCAAGTTTCCCGAGGATCTATTCACGGGCGAAGGCGCAAAGCGATTGCGGGCGGCGTTTGAGCGGCCGCAGCGGAGCTTTTGAGATGGGACGCGGCGCGGCGACGGCATGGTTCCTGCTGGCGTGGGCGGCGCGCGGGGAAGTGGTGTGCGCGCTCGGCCAGGGCGTTTCCGCCTACCACGCCGCCTCCGACGAGCGGCCTTCCACCGACGCCTTAGAACTGGCCCGGCGCGTGAATGGGGCGCTGAAATCGATCTGCGGAAATCAGTGCCCGACGATGGCGCTTTTCCGCAATGCGAGCGCGCCGAATTTGATGCTGGTCAACAATTCGGGAAACGCCAAAATGGTCTACTCGCCTCCGTTCTTTGAAGCATCGTATGCGAGCTTCGGCGATGAAGGGATCCTGGCCTTAATTTCTCACGAAGTCGGGCACGCGCTGGACTCGACCCTGGGCGCCAAGTTTGTGAACCAGAGCTGGTCTCCGGAGGTGCGGGCCGACGCATGGGCGGGCTGCGTTCTGGCGAAGCTGGAGGCGAAGCTGGAACCCTCTCTGGGAGCGCTGGCGAAATATCCGCCGCCTTCGCATCCGGCCTGGGGCCAGCGGCTGCCCGCGCTGCGCGCGGGCTTCCGCGCCTGCGGCGGGGATAGCAGCGGTTCGATAAACGGAAGTAAGCG
The DNA here is from genome assembly GCA_035293905.1 of Bryobacteraceae bacterium. Lineage (GTDB taxonomy): Bacteria > Acidobacteriota > Terriglobia > Bryobacterales > Bryobacteraceae > Palsa-187. Next base: position 22,289 of record DATGLY010000064.1, on the reverse strand, counting down.
CTAGAGCCGGTAAATCGTCACGCCGCTAAGCAGTTTGGGATAAAAATCGGTCGATTTTTGCGGCATGACGCCTCCGGAAAAAGCGATGCGCGCCATGTCTTCGATTTTGGCCGGCTCCAGCAGAAAGGCGATGTGCGCGTCTTTTTCCAGAACTTCGGCGGCGGCGGGCTGCATTCCGCGAAGGTAGGCGATGTATTTCTCGTCCCGCACGGCTTGCTCGCCGATGCCCAGCAGCCCACTGAGAATTTCCCGATGCAACACGGAAACGTCGAGATCGTCTTGTTTTCGATCCCGCTCCAGGAGATGAACGCCCTCGCGCGTTACGACTCCGATTCTCAATCGCCGCGGCGTTGGGAGGCGCAAGGCGGCGAAAAGCTCAGCCGGGGCGGAGAGCTTGGCTACGCGCCAGCTTTGCGCGGCCTTGCGGAGAAAATCGGCGGCGTCGAAACCTTCCAAGTTCCGCAAGGCGCGATGGGTCGCCAGGATTCTCAATCCCGGCGAATGCAGGTTGACGCACGTGATCATGACATATTCGGCGGCGGGGACGCCGGGATTTTCCTTCCGAAACGCCAAAGCCGTTTCGTAGCGATGGTGCCCGTCGGCGATCAAGAGTTTCTTGTCCGCCATGAGCTCCTGAATCAGCGCGAGGGTGGAGGGATGAGAGAGGGGCCAGAGGCGGTGACGGGCTTGGTAGTCGTCACAAACGTCGAGCGACGGGGAGCTTCCGGCAAGCAGCTTGCCTTCCTCGATAACTTTTTCGACGTCGCCATCGGGATCGGGGTACAGCATGAAGATCTGGCCGAAGTGAGCGCGGGTGTGGCGGAGAAGCTCCAGGCGGTCTTTTTTGGGCCCGGAAAGAGTGTGCTCATGAGGGAACACCACTTGGGCGGAGTAGTCCTCGAGTTTTCCAATCCCAATGAATCCGTTGCGCGAGGCGCGCTCGGCGGTATCCGGGATCTGGAAGTCCTGGGAATAGGCATAGAAGGCAGGCAGCGGGTCTTGAGCGAGAATGCCGGCGCGAATCCAATCGTGGAAATAGCGGGCCGCGCGGGTATAGACATTGTCGGAGTCGTTATCGGAGGGGAGGCGCTCGCCGAGGATCACGCGGACGAGATTGTAGGGGCTGGCGGCGAGGTAATTGGCCTGCATGGCCGGGCTGATTTTGTCATAGGGCTGGGTGAGCAGCCGGGCCGGGTCTCCGGCTTTGGAGGCATAGCGGTAAGCCTGAAAGGGTTTGATGACGGCCACGGAAGCTACGCGGTGGCGAAACCCGAAGGCTTGCTTTGCTTCAGCAAGGCCGGGCGGCGCGGAATCAGCAGCAGCGCGCCCGCCAAGGCCACTCCGATCGCGATCCATTGGGTGATGGAGAGCGGCAGGCCGAAAGGCAGAGCCTGCTCGTGAAATCGCGTGAACTCGATGAGGAATCGGGCGATGGAGCTGATCAACAGATAGAGCCCGATGATCCTGCCGGGCTCATGAGCCTTGTGGAAGCGCCAGTAGAGAAAACCGAACAGGATGGCTTCGGTGGCGAATTCGTAAAGTTGGGACGGGTGAAGCGGCGTTTCCAAAGGAACGCCGGTCAGGGCCCAGGCCTGAGGGTTGTGAAAAGTCACGGCCCAGGGCAGGTGTGTTTCTTTACCCCAGCAGCAGCCGGCGGCGAAACACCCCAGGCGGCCAATGGCGTGTCCGGCGGCGATGCCGGGAGCGAAAGCGTCGGCGGTTTTGAGAAACGGAAGCCCAGAGCGCCGGACGTAAAGGAAGGCCACGATTACAGCCAGGACCAATCCGCCCTGGAACACTCCGGCCGCTTGCAAAAAGCCGAGGGAAAAGACCTGGACGTCTGGCCAGTCGAACCATATCATCAGAAGTTTGGCGCCGGCAAGGCCGGCAAGGGCGACGTAAACGGCGAGGTTGGTAATGAGCTCGGCATTGAGGCCGCTTAGCCGGGCAAGCCTCACGGTAATCCACAGGCCCAGCAGGAATCCGATGGCCACCAGAACCCCATAGGCCGGGATATAGAACTTTCCGATCTCGACCAGCTTCGGTAACAAACTTCAGGTTAGCATCCAGCGCCGCACAATGCTAACGACGAAAACGATCTATAACGAACAAAGGCGGCTATTGCGGCGGCTTCGGAGCGGTGGCGGGCGGAGGAGGGACCTGCCCGGCGCCGCTGCCGGTGGAGGGACACCCGGGATGGCCGGGCCCGCATGTGGTTCCGGGTCCTGGGGCGCCTCCGCCGCCCGGGATGGTGATTTTGGCGGTGCGTGTGGTGGAGGTGGCGGCCCAGTCGCGAACCAGGCGCAATAGGAAGCGAAACACCGCCAACTTATCGACCGGTCCGGAAGCGGCAATGGGCGCATTGCGGTAGACGCGAAAGGGGGGGTCTCCCGAATTGACCACTTTGGGCCGGTCGCCGGGGAGGAGGGCATGCTGGACCTCGACCTGGCCCTCCTCGACCTCGACGGTAGTAACCTCGCCGTCCTCATCCACTTCGACTTCAAAGGTCGTTCCACGAACCGAGATCACGGCGGCGGGCGTGATTACGCGATTGGGATTGGGCTGTCCGTATAAATGCTGAATCTGGATTCGGATGCGCCCGACCAAGACGTCCAGCAGGTCTCTCCAGTCGCCCGGAGTTTTGCGGAACTGCACTTGGGAATTGGGGTAAACCTGGAAAGTGCTGCCATCGGAAAGCTGAAACAAAGCCGATCCATCCGGGCCGGTGACGATGAGCTCCTGAACCTGGACGGACTCCCCCGCGGAGATGGCCCACAAGGTGGCATCGCGCATGACCGAAACGCGTCCGGCAACAGTGACCGCTTTGGCGGAATATTTGGAGGAATCGATGCCGGGAAACTGACCGAGGCACACGACGGCGGCTGCCGCAAAAGACAGCAGTAGCTGGCGCATCCGGACGCAGCCCCACATCGCCGTACCTTCAGCCTCCTGACTGGCGCACACGAATTACGTACAAAGGCTTGCGCGCTCGCTCCCGTCCCCCGAAACCGCTTGGAGGCGTAAGAGAAAGCTCAGTCTAACATAAAAACCCGCATGAAGCCTGCGCAACGCAAAATTTCTACAAAGGCAAATCCACGCAATTGGCCGGCTGCCACGGCGGGCAAGTTCGACGGAAGTGCGCACGCAATTGCTTTACCCTAAATATATTGGCGTTCTCGACACTAAAATCAACAATTTTCCGTCGAAAAGACCGATGGGTAAGTATACAATGGACTCGTTCAATGTGTAAGAGCGCCACAGCTTGCGGAGGAAGGCTGCGTCCCTCGGGGGCGATCGGCATTTTATTCGCGCTGTTGGGGTTTCTGTTGGGAGGAAGCCTGGCGTTGGGCCAGGTTGCGGCGGACTGGTATCATTCGGGCAACTCGCTGCTGGATTTTTCTTTAGCGGGCTTGGCGACGGGGCCGGTGGATCGGGTGTGGTACTCGGCCGACGGCAGGGCCGTTTTTATCGCAACTGCCTCGCATAAATTATTTCAGACCAACGACTTTGACAGCTGGGCACCGGCTCAGGATTTGAAGGTCCCGCCGGTTCCGGTGGAGCCGCGAGGCGTGCGGCAGCTTCCGGAAGCGAACGCGCGTGTGCGCGCGGCAGCGCAAGGTCCGGGGCTTTACGCCTTCGGCAGATTCGTTTATCGCTCCTTGGACGGCGGCTCAAATTGGGACAATCTGACCGCATTTGGCAACCAGTCGCTGGTGGGGCCGGATTTGCGAGATCTGGCGGTTTCGCCGCAGAACCCGGAGGAAGTCGTGGTGGCGGGAGCAGCGGGGGTATTCCGCTCGCTGGATGGTGGTAAATCGTGGAGCGGATTGAACCAAGGACTTCCCAACTTGCCATGGGCGCGCATCAGGGATCTTCCGAGCGGGGATCGCGGCGTGCAGCTTGAGCTTGCCGAGGAGGAGGGGCAGGGCGGGGGAGTTGTGGAGTGGGGGCCGGGAGAGAAACAAGCCTGGCGTCCGGCCGACTCCTCGACGGCGCTGGGGGAGCTTGCGCTGCGGCGGGGGCTTTCCCGGGAGCGGGGCATTGCGGTTACGGCCATGAGTACGGGGCAGAATGGGGTGATCTATCTGGGTACCGCCAACGGCACGATCAGCGTTTCGAGCGACGGGGGGCGGAGTTGGCCGCAGACATTTGCGACGAATGGGGGGCCGGTGGAGGCTTTCTGGGTAGATCCGAACGATCCGCGCATTGCGCTGGCGGCGCTGGGCGCAAAGGCGCAGGACGCCGCCGGCGCCGCGCCGCATCTTGCGCGCACGGAAAATGGCGGGGTATTTTGGGACGATCTGAAACTGGATCTTCCGGTCCATGGGGTTACGGCGTCGCGCACCAGCGCAGCCATTTATGTGGCGACGGATCGGGGGGTTTATTACTCGCACACGGATTTGAACTCACTGGCGGGGCCGGGTCGATGGCAAGCGGTGACGGGCCTGCCGGAGGGTCCGGTAACCGACGTGCGCCTGGATAGCGGCGAGAACCGGCTTTGGGCGGTGGTGGAAGGCTTCGGCGTCTATTCGGCGCTGGCTCCGCATCGTCTGGGCGATCCGCGCGTGGTTAGCGCGGCGGACATGGCGGCGCGCGCGGTTGCGCCGGGTGCGCTGATGAGCGTGCTGGGCGCGCGAATCACGGGGGCGAAGTGGGGCGATCTGCCGGTTCCGGTGCTGGCGGCGGGCGAGGCGGAATCGGAGATCCAGATTCCGTTCGAAGCCGAAGGCAGCAGAGTGGCGCTTTCGCTGGCGCAGGCGACGGGCCGTTCCACCATGGCGTCGCTTGCGCTACAGTCGGCCTCGCCGGCCATCGTCGTGGATCGCGACGGGGCGCCGATTTTACTCGATGCCAACGCGGGGACCCTGCTGGACTCCATGAATCCGGCGCATTCCGGGGCGCGCGTTCAGATCTGGGCAACCGGCTTGGGCCGGGTCCATCCCGAGTGGCCCACGGGCTTAGCGGCTCCTCTGGAGAACCCTCCCGCGGTGGTGGCGCCGGTGCATGCGATGCTCGATCGGTCGCCGGCGCAAGTAACGCGCGCGACGCTGGCGGCGGGCTATATCGGCTTCTATTTGGTGGAGATCGAGATTCCCAAAGTCGTCAATAGCGGGCCGGCGGAACTGTATCTGGAAGCCGATGGCCATCAAAGCAATCCTGTGCGAATCTATATCCAGCCCTAATCATGCGTTTCTACCGCGTTCGTCTCTTGGCAATGTTTCTATGCGCCGCCGGCGTGCGCGCGCAGGACCAACCGCCTGGCAAACTGGCGCCCTATTATCCGACGCCCGCCGTTATTGTGGACAAGATGCTGCAATTGGGCGAGCTGAAAGCCGGCGAAAAGATGTTCGACCTGGGCTCCGGCGATGGGCGGATCGTGATTGCGGCGGCGCGCAAATACAAGGCCTACGCGACAGGCGTGGAGTTGGACGATTCCCTGGCGCGGCAAAGCTTTGAAAGGATCCGCACATTGGGCCTTGAGGGCGCAGCGCGCGTGATTCACGGAGACCTGCTCGATCAGGATTATTCTTCCGCCGATCTGATTACGGTCTATTTGCTGCCGGTGGGAAACGAAAAAGTGACGCCGCTATTGGAGAAGCAGTTAAAGAAAGGCGCGCGAGTGGTGGCGCACGACTTCGAATTCGCCGCTTGGAAGGCCGAAAAGCGGTTGGACATGGACGACGGAGAAGGCCGGAATCACCACTTATATCTCTATAGGCGCTGAGTGGGGCCATGCTTCCGTATCGGGGGCGGGTTATGCTTCGATTGGCGCGCGTGGCGCTGGCCCTCGCCGGGGCCTGTTCGGCGGAGTGGTTGGCCGGCGCAGGCTACGTCGCGTTCGCGCTTGCCATGCTTTCCGATTTTCGCCACAAGTCCGGCTGGCGCTTCTGGGTGGAGTGCGCGGCGGACGCCGGATACTTCGCTTTATGGACGCGGCTGGCTCCGGGAACGTGGCTGGCCGCCGCGAGCTTGTGCTATGCGCTCGCTTCGAGCGTGCTTCAACGGGGGGTGGCGGAGACGGCGGCCGTAGCCGCGGGGGCCACGGCCATTTTTCCAAGGGCGGCTCCGGCGGGGGCGCTCGCCTTGGCGGCCGCTTTCTACCAACGCCACCTGCACCGGCGCATCTCGGCATTGCTGGGGCAAAATCTAGCGCACCGCTCTCAGGCGCAGCGCGCGCGTGAGGCGGAGCGGGAACGCATCGCGGCGAACTTTCACGACGGCCCCTTACAGAGCTTCGTCGGCTTTCAGATGAGGCTGGAGATCGTTAAGAAGCTGCTGGCCCGCGGCGATGCCGGCGCCGCCGCGGAAGAGATACGGCAGCTTCAGGAATCTGGCCGGTCGCAAATCGCGGACCTGCGGCGATTCGCGCGCTCTATGCGCCCGGCCGAGGAAGGCTTGCCATTGCGAGAATCCGCGCGCCGGGCGGTGGAGACGTTTCAGAGGGACACGCACATTCAGGCGTCGTTTTCGGCTCGCGGCCTGGCCGAGGAAGAACCACCGGCGGCGGCGGAGGTGTTGCAGATTCTCGGGGAAGCGCTCCACAATGTTTGGAAGCATTCTGGAGCCACGCGCGCGACGGTGAGCATGGAGCAAAAGGATGGCGCGCTGGAGGTGGTCATCGAAGATAACGGATCGGGCTTTGCGTTTTGCGGGGACTACAACCTGGAGGAATTAGATCGTCTGCGCATCGGACCGGTGAGCCTGAAGCGGCGCGTCCGCCTGCTGGGGGGAGAGCTCTTCATCGAGTCCGCGCCGGGGCGGGGGGCGAAGCTGAGAATCCGCGTTCCGGTATGAGGATTCAGCGCGCCCTTGTAACGCCGCTGGTTTTTCTTTGGGGCTGCCAGCGGTACGCCGATTTTCAATTGCCTCCGCCGGAGGCTTCCGGCCCCGGCGGGCCTTTTGTCTGGGAAGCCGCCGCCGCGCCAGTGCTTTCCAGCGGGCCGAAGGGAGACTGGGATTCCGTCGACGTTTTAAACCCGTCGGTGGTGCGGGTGAATGGATTCTACTTGAATCTGTACTCGGGATTCGATGGACGCCAGTGGCGTACGGGGATCGCCACATCGCAGGACGGGATGAACTGGCAAAAGTTGGGACGCGCACTCTCTCCGGAGGGCTGGGAGGGAGGCTATATCGCCGCAAACGGTTCGGCGCTGGTTTCAGGGAAAGAGATTTTGTACTGGTACGTCGGGGGAGAAGCCGGCGAGGGAAAGATCGGCCTGGCCCGTTCAAACAACGGCGGCCTGGAATGGTCGAAGCTGTCCGGGCCGGTGCTGGCAGCCGGCCCGCGCGGCAGCTTCGACGAAAGCGCGGTGGCCGATCCTTATGTGATACGCCGCGGGGATCGCTTTTACATGTTTTATTTAGGCCAGGATCGGGCCGGCCGCCAGCGGCTGGGCGTGGCGCGGTCCCGCGATGGCGTAAGGTGGGAGAAGTTGCGTTCGAACCCCATCCTGGAGCTTGGGGCTTTGGGGAGTTTCGACGAAAGGGGGTTGGGCGAGCCGGCGGTGTGGTCGTCGGGCGGATACTACTGGATGCTTTACACGGGGCGCGACCGCGCCGAGCGCCGCCGCTTGGGTTTGGCCCGCTCCTTGGACGGCGCGCATTGGGAGCGCGAGCCGGGGTTTGTCGCCGAGGGGGCGCAGGATTGGGATCGCGAGGCGGTTTGCGATCCAACCGTGGAGCTCACAGGCGAAGGCGCAATCCGGGTGTGGTTCGGCGGAGGCGACGTGGCGGCGCCGGATCACGGTATTCACGGACAAATCGGATTTGCGATGCTAAAGGGCGATCAAACACGCTAAAGTAGAAGGAAGGTTATGTCCCTCATTTCGGAAGTCTTCGACGGAGCCGCAGCGATCGCCAAGGGAATGGGCGTCACTCTCAAGGAGATGATGAATCCCACCATCACCGAGGACTATCCCGAGGCGCCGCCTAAATTCCAGGAACGCTACCGAGGCGTCCACCAGTTGCAGCGCGACGAAAACGGCTTGGAGAAGTGCGTGGCGTGTTTTCTATGCGCCGCCGCCTGTCCGGCCGACTGCATCTATATCGAAGCCGCCGAGAATACCGATACGCTTCGCATCAGCGGCGGCGAGCGCTACGCCAAGGTCTACAACATCGATTACAACCGCTGCATCTTTTGCGGATTCTGCGTCGAGGCGTGCCCCACCGACGCCATTACGCATGGGCACGGGTTCGAGATCGCCAGCTACAACACCTCCACGCTCATCTATCGCAAAGAGCAGATGCTGGTTCCGATCCCGGAAGGCGCTCCCTTCCCGCTGAAGGCGGAGGCGCCCGCCGCTAACAGCGCCGGCCACTAGGTTTTTCGAGGGGATCCGGGCGGCCGGGGCAATGCGGGGAGGGCTGTTGCGGCAAGCGGCGGACTAGACGGTTTTATCCTTTGCGTAGCACAGAGGCTCCAGTTCGCATTGCGCGCAACGCGGGCTTCGCGCGGTGCAGAGCGCGCGGCCATGAAGGATGATCTGGTGAGAGAAAAGAATCCACTTATCCTTGGGGATGATGCGCATCAGATCCTTTTCGATTTTTTCCGGCTCGGTTTGCCGGGTGAGGTCCAAACGCCGGGCGATGCGCTGGACATGAGTATCCACGACAATTCCGGAGGGGATGCCGAATGCGGTCCCTAGCACCACATTGGCGGTCTTGCGGGCCACGCCGGGCACGGTCACCAATTGGCCGATATCTTGCGGGATTTCTCCGCCGAAATCGGAGAGGATCCGGCGCGCGGCGCCAATCAAGGACTTCGCTTTGTTGTTGAAAAATCCAGTGGAGCGAATGTCGCGCGCCAACTCTTCTTGCTTGGCGGCTGCGAAATCCCGCATGGTGGGATATTTGCGAAACAGCTCCGGCGTCACCTGGTTGACGCGTTTATCGGTGCATTGCGCCGACAAGATGGTCGCGACCAATAGCTCCCAGGCGTTGCCATGATGCAGAGCGCAGGACGCGCCCGGGTACATGTGGTCGAGCGCGGCTAAAATCTTCTCCAAGCGCCGGCGCCGTTGCGCGGCGGTTTTCGGCCGGGGAATTGGGCGGCGGCGAATTGATTTGGGGGCGGCGGATTGCGGCATGCGGTTGGGCGGACGCCACATCATAGCACCCAAGTCGGCGCGCGGGGCTTGCCGGAGGGCCAAGCCCGATCGAGGCGGCAAACCGCTTCTTTGCGGCGCGCTCAGCCGGAATCGGTAGCGGCCATGGCTCGAAGCTCCAAAATCAGGCGCATGGTCAGGTTCTCGATCTGGGCGGCGACGGCGCGGAAGAACTTATCGTCTTGCCCGATGGGATCGGGCACATCCCAATCCAGCATGCGCGCACCGGGAATGGAGAGAGGAAAACCGCTCATGTTGACGACGATATCGAAAGGCTGATGGAGAACGGAATCCAGGTCCTTGGGGAATTGACCTTCGATTCCGATGTTTTTCTCCCGCAAGGCGGCGACGGTTTTGGGAGCGACGCCGGAAGCCGGGCTCAGCCCGGCGCTGGAGGGCGCGACCACGTCGGAACCGTAGGCGCGGGCGAAGGCCTCCGCCATCTGGCTACGGCAGGAGTTGCCGATGCAGACAAAGAGCACTCGTTTCTTCATGCGGTGCCGGCTGCCCTCTCGGTTTGCCGGTACCATTCGAGCGTCCTGCGCAGTCCGTCCTCAATCGAAAACCGAGGCGCATGCCCCAGTTCGGCGACGGCGCGGGCCGTATCCGCCATCGAATCGCGGACATCGCCCGGGCGAGGCGGGGCGAAGGCCGGCTGAATCTCAACGCCTTCAATTTTCTGAAGCAGGTTCCAGATAAAGTTGAGGGAATAGCGGCGGCCGTTGCCGGCGTTGTACATCCTGCCGGAGACGCCGCGGGCGTGGGCGGCCTTGAAGCACAGCTCGGCAACGTCCTCGACGTAAGTGAAGTCGCGGGTTTGTTCGCCATCCCCGAAGATAGTGGGCGCGGTGCGGGCCAGCAAATGTTTCATAAAGAGGCTCAATACGCCGGAGTAGGGACTGGAGGGGTCCTGGCGGGGCCCGTAGACGTTAAAGAATCGCAGGGCCACGGTCTCGAGGCCGAAGCAGGAATGGAAAACGGCGGCGTAATATTCCCCCAGCAACTTCTGTACGGCGTAGGGGCTTTTGGGGCGGGGAGCCATGGTTTCGGTTTTGGGCAAGGTGGGAGTATCGCCGTAAGCCGAAGAAGAGGCCGCGTAGACCAGTCTGCGCACGCCGCCTTGCGCGGCAGCGCGAAGTACGTTAAAGGCCCCATCGATGTTCACTTCGTGGGACGGCAGCGGATCGTCGATGGAGCGGGGCACGGAAGGGATGGCCGCTAAATGGAACACGACGTCGGCGCCGGCGATAAGGGGCGCGATCGCCCCGGCATGGCGGATATCGGCGAGATAGAATTCGATTTCGCCGCGCACCTCATCCAAGTTTCGCTCGTGTCCGGTGAGCAGATTGTCGATGACGCAAACCGAGCCGTGGGGGATGAGCTTTCGGACCAGCGTGGAGCCGATAAAGCCGGCGCCGCCGGTGACGACATACTTTCTTTGCGGCATTTATGTGCAGAATCGATCCGCCATGGCCCAGGCGAGCCAGGGCTCGACCGACAACCTCGCCCGATACGGCGCCCCTTTCAAGTTGTAGTGTAGCGTAACGTTAGGGGCGGCCTGAAGAGGCGCGGCGCGCCACCACCACCAGCGAAAGCCCCTTCCAAGGCAAGATTGCATCGATGCGCCGAAGCAGCCAGACCGATTTGTCCCACAGCTTGAGCGCGGGCCGGCTAATGCGGCTGCGGCGCAATATGCGCGAGGAGAACCACCAGCCGAGCGCTCCCAACTTGTTGATTTGGAGCTCATGCTGTAGTTCAAAGCCAAGCGCCTGAAGCATGGAGCGCATTTCGGCCGCCGAAAAGCGGCGCTTAATTTCCATTCCACGGTCGAGCGCCCCAAAAAGAGAGGGCCCTTGGGGGACCAGTAGGACGATGGCTCCGCCGGGCTTGATGCAGGAGGCGAGCGACGCCACAACCGCCTTAGGATCGTCGACCACCTCCAGAAGATTTACGCACAGGGCGCTATCGAACTGCTCGCGCCAAGGATAGAAATCGGCGGGATTGTCCGGATCGATGCGGCAAACGGTGACGTTGGGGGTCCGCAGGAACCGGTTGCGAAGCGCGTCCAGGTAAAGGGGGTCCTTTTCGCCCGCCACATAGCGCAGCCTCTTGCCCATGAGCCTGGCGGTCATGTTGCCCAGGCCGGCTCCGATTTCGAAGACCGTATCGCGCAGATGGGGGCGCAATGCGCGAGTCAGCCAGCTCAGATATTGGGGGGTGCCGGTGAGGCTGTTGAGAAAGCCGCGCCCGTAGGTGGGCATGTAGAGATCGTCAATGACCCAGAAGTACAGAATGACGCCGACGGCCTTCAGGCCGTCTTTCCAGCCGATCTTCTTGCCCTCTTCATAGGTGCGGCCGTGATAGCTGATGGGCACTTCGTAGACGCGAAGCTTCCGTTTGGCCACCTTCATTGTGATCTCAGGCTCAAAGCCAAAGCGATCGGAGCGGATGGGAATGCTCTTTAGCAAATCGGTGCGGAAAACTTTGTAGCAGGTTTCCATGTCGGTGACGTTGAGGTTGCAGAACATGTTCGAGAACAACGTCAGAGCTTTGTTCACTAAGGAGTGCCAGAAGGGCAGCACGCGGGTGCGCTCGCCGGCCAAATAGCGCGATCCGAAGACGGCGTCGGCGTGGCCGTCCAGCAGGGGCCGCATAAGCCGCGGATACTCGGAGGGGTCGTACTCCATGTCGGCGTCCTGCACCAGGCAAAAATCGCCTTGCGCTTTTTCGATGGCCGTACGCACGGCTGCGCCCTTGCCTCTGTTTACGGGATGGCGAAACAGACGGATGCGGGGCTCGTGCTCGGCCATGCGCCGCAAAATGTCCGAAGTTCCGTCGGTGGAGCAATCATCCACGATGACGAGTTCGCGCTCCATGTTTTCGGGCAGGGGAGCCGCGAGGACCTGGGACAGGCTCTGCTCCACCACGGCGCGCTCGTTGTAAACCGGAATCAGGATGGACAGCAGCATTTTGAACCCTCAGTATAATTAAGGAATGCGCATAGCCCGACGGTGGCCTGGCGCGCGATGAAAGATGAGATTCCCGCCCGTTTTAGAAACCCATTTGGACCATTACCGGCGCTTGGCGCGCGGCAAGGTTCGCGATGTTTATGAAGATGGCGATCGCTTGCTGATCGTCGCAACGGACCGCATCTCGGCGTTCGACGTGGTTCTTCCGACCGGCATCCCGTCCAAGGGCCGCGTTCTGACGGAGATGACCCTGTTCTGGCTGGATTACTTGCGCGACGCGGCGCCGAATCATTTTCTGAGCAGGGACACCAGCATGCTGCCGCCGCAGTTTGAAGGGCGCTCGATGTGGGTGCGGCGAGCGCAAATGTTTCCGATCGAGTGCGTGGCGCGGGGCTATCTGGCCGGCTCCGGCTGGAAGGATTATCAACGCACGGGCGCGGTATGCGGAATCGGGCTGCCGGCGGGATTGCGCGAATCGGATGCGCTGCCGGAGCCCATATACACTCCCGCCACCAAAGCTCAAACGGGGCACGACGAAAACATTTCGTTCGAGGAGACGGTAAAGACGGTGGGCGAGAAGACGGCGGCGCGGTTGCGCGATCTCACGCTCACGTTGTACCGCCGCGCCTCGGAATACGCGCGCGAGCGAGGCATTATCATCGCGGACACCAAATTCGAATTTGGCCTGATCGACGGCGAGATCGCGCTGGCGGACGAGGTGCTGACGCCGGACTCCTCGCGCTTTTGGCCCACCAGTTCGTATGAACCCGGACGCCCGCAGCCGTCCTACGACAAACAGTACGTGCGCGATTACCTGGAATCGATCCATTGGAACAAGCAGCCCCCGGCGCCGGCTTTGCCGGAAGAGGTGGCCCGGCGCACGGGGGAGAAGTATCAGGAAGCGTATCGGGCGCTTACCGGGCGGACGATCGAGGAGGCGATCGCGGGCTCGTGACGTTTTTAGACCTGGCGCTGGCGCTGATCCTGCTGTCGTCGATGGCGGCCGGTTTCACCGGAGGATTTGCCCGCGTGGGAGTGGGTTTTGGGGCGGCCGTCGCCGGATTGCTGCTGGGGCTGTGGTTCTACGGCATCCCCGGCGCCTGGATCAATAGCTACTTCCATTCGGAAGCCGCTTCCAACCTGCTGGGCTTTCTATTCATTCTGGCGTTCTTCATCGCGTTGGGAAGCGCGGTGGGCTTTGCGCTGGCGCGGCTTTTCAAATGGACAGGGCTTTCGTTCCTCGACCATCTGCTGGGGGCGGGATTCGGGCTGATACGCGGAAGCTTGGTCGCGATTGTTCTGGTTTCGGTGTTGCTGGCGTTTTCCCCGAGGCCCATGCCAAACTGGATCGTCCATTCGCGGCTTCTGCCGTATGTAAGCGGCGCCGCGGACCTAGTCGCCACGCTGGCCCCGAACAGCATACAGCAGGCCTACCGCGACACGCTGGAGGAAATACGCAACCTGTGGGAGGAGGAATTGCAGCATAACCGCAAGGCCCCTCCGCCCAACGATCCAAGATCGAAGCTGAAGAGATCGGACGCCTGAGGGGATGCTTCGCGCCGATCTGCTGATTTTCGACCTGGATGGAACGCTGATCGATTCCAAGCGCGACCTGGCGGATGCGGTGAACGCCACGCGCGCCTGGATGGGCCGGCATCGGATTGCCGACAGCCAGGTTTATTCCTACGTGGGAGACGGCGCGCCGATGCTGGTCCGCCGGGCGCTTCCGGGCGCGAGCGAGGAGGAATGGGATCGCGCGCTGCGCTACTTCCTGGCGTATTATCGCGAGCACATGCTGGACGCGACCACCCTTTACCCCGGCGTGAGAGAAGCGCTCGACCTTCTGTACGCGGCGGGCCTGCCGTTAGCGATTTTGACCAACAAACCCGTTCGTTTTAGCGAGCGGCTCATCGAAGGATTGGGGCTTGGCCGCCACTTTTTTCGGATTTACGGCGGCAATAGCTTTCCAGAGAAGAAACCCCATCCCATGGGCATCGAGAAGCTGATGGAAGAATCAGGCGCGGCGCGCGAGCGGACTATGATGGTGGGCGACAGCGCCGTGGACGTCCGCACGGCTCGCAACGCGAAAGTCCAGGCGTGCGGCGTCGCCTGGGGGTTTCAGCCCGAGAGCTTCGCCGATGCGCCTCCCGATTTTGTGATCGGGGAGATGGCGGAATTGGCGGAGCGGGTGTTGAAGGGGGAACGGTGCTGCTTGCGGCCGGACCGGTAGCGGCGGGGCCCTTGAACTAGCCGCAATTTCGGTTGCGAATGATCGCGCAATCGCCTATACTTTTTTTTCATTCTTAAAAATTCGGAGGACTTTATATGTCGCTTCCCTCGACGCGTTTTCTCGCATGCGCCGCTGTGATGGCCGCTGTCTCGGCCGGCTCGTGGGCCGATCAGTCCGGCGCGGCGACGCTTGCGCCCGGCGAATTTTTGAATCTGGATACCGGCGCCGTTTCTTCCGCCGGAGGAGACGTCTATTTCGACGGCTCCTCGCTTGCGCCGCAGGGCTCGGCCGGCCTCTATAATTTGGGCCGATACGGATCGCGCGCCTTCAAATCCATTCAGGCTCGCCAGGCGTCTTCGGTTTCTTACACCGCCGCGGCGATCCCCGCTTCGGCTCTCACGGCCGGAGAGATTTTCGGCGTCCATACCAACCGCGGCAATTACGCCAAAGCGATTGTCACGGCGACCAACAACGGCCTGCTTTCGCTTCAATACACGGTTTTCGGAGCAACCGCTCGCGCGGTCCAGCCCGCCGCCGCCAATCCCCTGCCGATCATCACTCAATTGCAGAACAACTATAGCTGGATTATCCAGGGCGCCGGACTTCCCAACTACGGCATCGCTCCGGGGAGCATTTTTGTGATTAAGGGCACGGGCCTGAGCGCGCCGGTAACGGCGCAACTCCAGTCCAGCGCGCCTCCCGGCCTGCCCACAACGCTGAACCAAACCAGCGTTTCGGTGACGGTCAACGGAACCACCGTGACGCCCGCGCTGTACTACACGTCGGCGACGCAAATCGCCGCGGTTCTGCCTTCCAACACTCCCGTCGGCGCCGGGACGATCATGGTGACCTATGCGGGTGAGAACAGCTCCCCCACGCCGATTAAAGTAGTGGCGAACGCTCCTGGGCTGGATACGCTGTACGGAACGGGAAACGGGTCGGCCGTGGTCACCGACAATAGCGGCAACGTCTTCGGACTGACGAAATCCGCCATGCCGGCGCAAACCGTGATTCTGTGGGGTTCCGGCATCGGCGCGGACACCGCCAACGACGATCGCGTCTACCCGCAGAAGACCGACGATCTTTCGAAGGCCTTGGGGGTGCAGGTTTTTATCGGCGGCATCTCCGCGACGGTCCAATACGCCGGGCGCTCGCAGTACCCCGGCCTGGATCAGTACAACGTCGTGGTTCCGCAAAATGTAACGCCGGGCTGCTTCGTTTCCGTGGTCGCCCAGATCGGTTCTGTCGTAAGCAATGCGGTCACCATGCCGATAAGCGCCAACGGAGGAGCCTGCTCGGACCCCAGCACGGGATTGAGCGGCACGCAGCTCCAATCCTTGGCCAACAAATCCGGAAACGTCAACGGCCTGGTCGCGGTGCTGAGTTATCATCCGGGCGGAACCGGCTCGATCGCCTTTAGCATTGCCGCGAGCGCAAGCGGCGCGGTTTTCGGCCAGGGATACTTATATGCATCGCAGGGGAGCTGCGCCATTGTTCCACCCGAACAGGGGCCGCTTACAAATTACCTCACGCCCCTCGACACGGGTACGATCCAGTTGAGCGGGCCAAACGGGCAGGTTACGGTGGGGTCGCTGCCGGGAATCAACACGTCGCAGAGCTTCAACGCATCCCCCGGCACTTACACTTTTGCCGGGTCTGGAGGAGCCAATATTGGACACTTCAGCGTCAATTTCAATGTTCCGGCGCCATCGTTGAACGTAACGAACCTGAACGCACTCGGCACGATTACCCGATCCCAGGGCGCCACTGTCACCTGGACGGGGGGATTTCCCAATGGCATTCTCCAGGTGCAAGGCTCGGCCGGCTCCCCGGCGGTCAAATTCTTCTGCTACGCCGCCGAGAGCGCAGGACAACTCACTATTCCGTCATCGATCCTGCTAGCCTTGCCGGCCGGTCCCGGTTCGCTGGTGGTCAGCGACCTCACGGCGCCTCAAGCGATATCGGCGACGGGTTTGGATATCGGCTTTGCGGCCGCCGCAGGCCCGGGCTCGCCCAAGCTCAACGTCACGTTCAAATAAGCCGGCTGGGGGACTTAACCGGCGGCGAAGCCTATTTCTTCGCCGCCGCAGCGTCCTTCAGCGCCTTCAGGTGCGGAAGATCCCGGTCTTCCTCGTGGCATGCGGCTTCCAGCAGTTCGAATTTCGGCTCCCGCCTCATGGGGAAGGCAAGCGTCCAGGGCCGCGTGTACACGACCGGATCGATCACGGTAGCCTCATAGTCAAGCATATCCGGAGCCGTTGGAGTGAACCGCTCCACCACGTGCTCGGCGTAGCTGACGATTTCGCCGCCCTCGTTCAGCCAAGTCTTGCCGTTGAAATTGGTGGTATCCACCACCAGGGTGTCGCCCTCCCAATGTCCGACCGAATCGCCTTGCCACAACCGTATCGAATCGGGAAGATGCTTGCGCCCATCCAGAGGAATAATCCGCCACGAGGTGCGCTCGAAAAACATGGCGATATAATCGGGCGTCTGAACGATTTCGATCCCCTGCGGCACATACAGGGACCGGGGAACGCCCTGAGGGAAACAGTGCGCGGTGGGATCGTCATATCCGCGCTCGGTCCGGTTTCGGCTGTCCCTTTCCGCTATCGCCCATGCCTGCATGGGGAGCTTTCCGCCCGGGGGGTCGACGATCAGGTCCCTGGCGCCGCGGGCGGCCGCTCTAGCCCCCCCGCGCGATTCCAGTCCCTGGTTGGCGCCTCGGGATATGGATTCGTAAAAACCCTGTAAATCGGGCTTGCCATCCGCCGTCCGCGCAAGGCGCGGAACCGCAGGCGCCGGTCGCGGGGCCGAGGGCGGATTGGAAGCCGTCTCCATCTCCATAAACGGAGGCGGCGTTCCGTTGCCCGGGTACCACGTTCGCTCCTCGCGGGTAAAAGCCCCGTTGGCCTCTTCCACTTCCGATTCACAGGAGTATTCAAACAGCCGGTCCCGGTCCAGCCGCCGCTGCAAGGCGATATGAATCGTCCAGGGCTTGGTGAAAGTTTTGGGGTCCTCCAGAGTGGCTTCGTACTCAATTGTGTTGCGGTCCGACATCCGGTACCGCTCGACGACGCGCAGCGCGTCGCTGTGAAAATCCCCCGCCATATCGAGCCAGGTTTTGCCGTTGTTGTTTCCAACGTCCACCACCAGCGTGTCGCCTTCCCAGTGGCCCCGCGAATCCCCCATCCAGAAATCCAGGTCTTCGGGATGGGCGCCCTCCATCCGGATGAGCCGGTAATCCAGCTCCCACTCGAAGGCCATCGCGATCATCTTGGGCGTTTGAAAGATTTGAAAAGGAAAGTCCAGATACATCACCCGGGGCACGCCGGGAATGTAGCACTTACCCAACGGGTCTTCGGTGGCGCGGTTTTTGAAGTTCTCCGCCTTCTTCTTGGCCGCCCAGGGCTGATAAGGAATGACGCCTCCGTCCACGACGCTCCGCCCGGCGGGCATATTGAGGCTGGCGGCATGATCTTGAAGATCCGCCCCGGCTGAACCTGTGGCCTGCCAGATGCCTTGCATGTCCGGCTTGCCGTCAGCGGTGCGGGGAATGCCTTGCGGCGGGCCGGCGGCGCTTTGGCCAGGGGCAAAAGATAGGCTCGACAACGCGATTGCAGCGATCTTGATGAAACGGTGCAGGTGCATATAAGGCGTCTCCGGGTTGGCCGGCCAAAAAACTCGCCGGGTTGGCGTCCACGTTCCCGGTGGAGTGCGCTACGAGACGTAGTATATCAATGTCAACGCTATAAAAGACCTCAAGGAGGCGGCGATTTTTCCGGATGCGCGCGGCCCCGTTGTCCTGGCCGAATGGCCGACGACTGAGCCCGTTGGCTTGGCCGAGTCAGGTTTTCGGAAAGCGCGAAAGATAGATCCTCAACTCGTCGCGAACGCGCCGGAAGACGGCCAGCCGTTGTTCCGGCGGCCCCTGGAACGCAGCGGGATCGTCAAAGCTTCGGTGAATCTGGATCGCCCGGCCCGGGAACACCGGGCAGCTTTCCCTGGCATCGTCGCAGACGGTGAGGACGTAATCGAAAGATTGGCCGGCGAATTTCTCCACGCTTTTCGAGCGCTGGTTCGAGATATCGATGCCCAGTTCGCGCATCACTTCGATGGCCTCAGGCCTGACGCGGCTGGGGCGCGCGCCGGCGCTGAAGGCCTCAAAACGATCTCCCGCATCGTGCCGCAGCAACGCTTCCGCCATCTGACTGCGAGCGGAGTTTCCCGTGCAAAGGATGAGGACGCGTTTCTTATCGGGCATGGGTGCTTTCCGCCGGAGGGCCGACAACCGCGTTCGAGGCGTCCGTGGGCCGCGAGGGAGCGAGCCAGCGAAACAACGCAGTGGCGGCGGCCGCGCCAGCGAGCTGCGCAGCGATGAAGCCCGGCGCGTCCAGGGGCCGGATTCCGGCGAAAGTATCGGAAGCGGCGCGGGCCAGCGTGACCGCGGGATTGGCAAACGAGGTGGAGGCGGTAAACCAGTAAGCGGCCGAAATATAGGCTCCCACGGCAAAGGGTCCGGCCGAAGGCCGGAAACGGACACAACTCCAAATCACCGACAGAAGGCCAAAGGTAGCCACGAATTCGCTGAACAGTTGGGCCCCGCCGCTGCGGATGTGCCGCGAGGCGAAAAACACCGGCTGGCCGAACATCAGATGAGCGCCGGCGACTCCCGCAAATGCGCCAATCGTTTGAGCGGCGATATAGACGGGCGCGTTGCGCCAGGCTGGGCGGCCCTGCGTGGCGGCGGCGAGGGTGACGGCCGGGTTGAAGTGCGCCCCCGAAATCGGCTCGAAGGTCAAAATCAGCGTCACCAGGGCGGAGCCCGTAGCGATCGTGTTCGCCAGCAGCGCAAGGGCGAGGTTGCCGCCGGACAAACGTTCGCCCATGATGCCCGACCCGACGACGGCGGCCAGCAGGAAAGCAGCGCCCAGGGCCTCGGCCACGGCGCGCCGCGCCGTACTGCAGGAGTTCTCCGTGCAAAGGAACAAAACTCTCGATTTGATCGCCATGCGGCCTCCTTTATTTACAGATTTGCGTGACCCTCGCCGGTTGGATGGCCTTATTCCGGGTGCAGCACTCCGCGTACAGAAATCCTAAGAGTTCCGCAAGAACGGTTGTGTTGGCGGTGTAACGCAAAAACGAGCTTTCGCGCTGGACGGCGATCAGGCCTTCGTTTTTCAGCTTCTCCAGGTGGTGGGACAGCGTCGAGGACGCAATCCCCAGTTCCTTCTGGATCTCGCCCACGACCATTCCGCCGGGGTGCGAGGCGAGCAACACTCGCAAAATTTTCAAACGGGGCTCGGAGCCCATCGCGGCGAACATGTCGGCGTAGGCCGCGGTGCGATCGGCGGCGGGAAGGGGCCTGGCCGGCGCTCTTTCCATATTTCTACTTTAGTAGAAATATGGAAATGCGTCAAGCGCCGACCTCCGCCCGGCCCAGCGCCAGGGCCCTTGCCGGACTTCTTGAGTTACGCGGCCTGGGAGGCGGTTGTTATCCTGAAATCTCCATGTTGCGAGTCCGTTTCGCGCCGTCCCCGACGGGTTATCTTCATATCGGAAGCGCCAGAACGTACATTTTCAACTGGCTTTATGCACGCCACAACGGCGGGACGATGATCCTGCGCATCGACGACACCGATGTCGAGCGGAACACCCAAGCATCTCTGGATTCGATCTTCGATGGCTTAAGATGGCTTGAGCTTGGCTGGGACGAGCTTTACCATGCCTCCGAACGGCTGGATCTCCATCGCCGCCTGGCGCAGGAGTTGCTGAGGCGGGGTTTCGCCTATCGCGACTTCACGCCCGCCGCCAACAACGATGACGGAGACGCGGGCGCGCGCGGGGCCGCCTGGCTTTTCCATCCCGGCATGAGGGAAATGGGCTTTGAGGAAAGCGACCGCCGGGCCGCGGCCGGGGAGCCTTTCGTGCTGCGCTTTCGCGTCCCCCGCGATAGCCGCGCCGAGGTCGCCTTCTCTGATCTCGTCTACGGCCCGCAATCGAAATCCACGGGCGATATCGAAGATTTCGCGCTGCTGCGTTCCAACGGCCAGCCCACATATCACATGGCCTCGTGCGCCGACGATATCGACCTGGGGATCAGCCACATTATCCGGGGCCAGGATCATCTCTCCAACACCTTTAAGCACGTCCTTATCTTCGAAGCTCTGGGCGCGCCGGCGCCTCAATTCGCGCATTTGCCGCTGCTGATCGCGCCGGACGGCTCCAAGCTGTCCAAGCGCAAGCACGGCCCGGCCGTGAGCGTTCTCACCTATCGCGACGCCGGCTTTCTTCCGCAGGCGTATGTCAACTTTCTTTGCCTGCTGGGCTGGTCGCCCAAAGACGATCGCGAGGTGATGTCGGGGGAGGAACTGATCGCGCGGTTTTCCTTCGAGGGGGTAAACCGCAGCAACGCGACGGTCAATTTCACCGACGACGATCCCCTCGATCCCAAGGCCGTGTGGCTGAACGCAGAGCACATTCGCGCTCTACCCGCGGCAGAGCTTGCGCGGCGCCTTCTCCCCTTCGCCCGGGCGGCCGGCTTGCGAGCCGACGAAGCGGCCATGCTTCGCGTCGCGCCGTTGATTCAGGAGCGCATCCGTCTTCTGCGCGACGTCACAACCGCGGCCGATTTCTTTTTCGTAGACCGGCTGCCGCCGTACGATCCGGCCGAACTGATTCCTCAAAAAGGCGACGCCGTCATGGCTCGCGCCGCGCTGGAACAGGCGGCGGCGATTCTTAGCAGCGCCGATTTCCATCACGACTCGCTGGACGCGGCTCTACGCGCCGGGGCCCAAAATCTCGGGATCAAGTCCGGGCAGATGTTCCAGCCCATTCGCGTCGCGGTATGCGGGCGCAAGAACGCGCCGCCGCTTTTTCAAACTCTGGAAGTGCTGGGCCGCGAAACCGCGATCCAGCGAATTGCGCAAGCCATCGAAAAGCTGCCTAAAGCCGCCTAGCAACTATCGACGAACGACCGATGACCGAACCCACCCCAGCGCCGAAACAAGAATTTTCTTCCGATCCCGCGCCGCCCTCCCACTTCATCCGCGACATCATCGTCGAGGATCTGAAGACCGGCAAATTCGGCGGCCGCGTGCACACCCGCTTTCCGCCGGAGCCGAACGGCTATCTTCACATCGGCCACGCGAAATCGATCAATCTCAACTACGGACTGGCCAGGGAGTTCGGCGGCAAGTTCAATCTGCGGTTCGACGACACCAATCCTTCGAAAGAAGAAACCGAATACGTTGAATCCATCATTGAGGACGTCCGCTGGCTGGGGGGCGATTGGGAAGACCGCCTTTTCTACGCCTCCGATTACTTCCCGCAGCTCTACGAGTGGGCCGTGCAATTGATCAAGGCCGGCAAAGCCTACGTTTGCGATCTTTCCGCCGAGGAGGTTCGCCAAACGCGCGGCACGCTCAACGAACCGGGGCAGGAAAGCCCCTACCGCAACCGCAGCATTCAAGAAAATCTGGATCTGTTCGAGCGGATGCGGGCCGGCGAATTCCCCGACGGCTCGCGAACCCTCCGCGCTAAGATCGACATGGCCTCGGCCAACCTAAATCTGCGCGATCCCATCATGTACCGCATCCTCCACGCCGAGCATCACCGCACGGGCAAGCAGTGGTGCATCTATCCGATGTACGATTTCGCGCATGGTCAGAGCGACTCCATCGAAGGGATCACTCATTCCATCTGCACTTTGGAATTCGAAGATCACCGCCCTCTCTACGACTGGTACATCGAACAACTGGGCATTTACCATCCCCAGCAAATCGAATTCGACCGGTTAAGCCTCACGCACACCGTCATGAGCAAGCGCAAGCTGCTGCGGCTGGTGCAGGAAGGCTATGTTTCCGGATGGGACGATCCGCGCATGCCTACGATCGCCGGCATGCGCCGCCGGGGTTACACGCCGGAAGGCATCCGCAATTTCTGCGCGCGACTGGGCGTATCGAAAACCAACGGCATCACCGAAGTTGG
>DATGLY010000063.1:0-24199 GCA_035293905.1 Bryobacteraceae bacterium | reverse complement strand
CCTCGCTGTACGACGCCATTTGTCTGGCGGCGAACCACATGCGGCAAGCCAGCAATTCGCGGCGAGCGCTGCTGGTTCTTTCCGACGGCGGGGACAACAACAGCCGGTATAACAGCGCGGAGACCATCGACATGTTGAGAGAAGCGGACGTGCGGCTATACGCGGTGGGGCTGTTCGACAGCGCGCGATTTCTCAAGAAAGCCGCGGAAGAAACGGGCGGCTCCGTGGTGGAAGTCAACGATTTAAAGAAACTGCCGGACGCGATCGACGCGCTGAGCGCGCAACTCCGCAGCCAATATCTGCTGGGCTATTATCCCGCAGAACCGCAAAACGACGGCAAATTCCATATCGTCAAGGTCAAACTGAGCGCCGCCGCAAGCCGCCTCAAGCTGCGCACTTCCTGGCGTCACGGCTACTACGCGCCTTACTGAAACGGTCTTAATCCGGTTCGCGGCGCGCGCCTGAACGCGCTTTGCCAAATTAATTGCCGCCCGCCCTCTGAAGCGAAGATCCTCCATAACAGCGAGCCCTGACGAGGTGACGCTTTATGGCGCTTCTGGTTCGTGTTGGGATAGCGGCAAGCCTGGCGGTTTTGGCGTCCGGTCAAAGACCGGCCGGCATGGCCGGCGCATTCGGACGGGGTTTTCCGAAAAACGGCGGAGGAGCTTCCTCGCGTCCGCCGCTAGGAGCGACAAAGCAGCCGGGCGCCGCGCTATCGCCACGGCAGCATTCTTGGAATTCACCGCCGCCCGCGGTGGTGGCGGTCCCGTTTCCGGTGTACGGCTCTCCCGACGCGAATATCGCGGGCGGGTACGGACTAGCGCCGGAAGGCGACGAAACGCCGGCGATCGATGCGGGGCCGCCGCCTGGGATCGAAGAAGGACCTGCGCCCGGGATCCCGCGCATGGGCGGCCCTGATTTCGAAAACGCTCCCACCTGTTTCGGCGCTCCCGCCGATTTGAAACCGCCGCCCGAGCCGCCCAGGCCGCCAGTTCCGGAAGCCAAGCCTATCGTCTACTTGATCGCATTGAAAGACAGCCGCATCCTGCAAGCCTTCGGTTATTGGATCGAGGGCGGGGCGCTGCATTATGTCAGCACAGCTTACGGCTTGAATCAGATCAGCCTGGGGCTGGTGGACGAGGACTTTTCGCGCCGCCTGAACGAAGAACGCGGCGTGGAGTTCGACTTGGGGTTGAAATGAAAATTTGTTTCGCCTTATTTCCTCGTTTTCAAGGCGAAAAATTGTCTCGTTTGGGACGGCGCCGATCTGAAACTTGCCTGCAAAGGGGCAGCGCGGCTTCGACTAATTGGTGACGATTTCACCCGCAAGCTTCTGCGAATGCTAAGGCGGGCGAGCGCGCGCCTCAGCGGCAGGCAGAATGCGGTTTCAGAAGCCCTGATGGAGGCTGGTTTATGTTGGACGCACCCGGCAATTATACCGACAGGGATCTTGTATATTTTGCAAAAGACGGCGACGGACAGGCATTTGGAGAATTGGTTCGAAGACATCACCGTTTCTGCGTAGGATTGGCGGCGCGAATTCTCAGAGACCGCGGCGATGCGGAAGATGAGACGCAAAACGCCTATTGGAGCGCGTTTCAGCATCTGCATCAATTTCAAGGAGAAGCGGAGTTTTCCGCCTGGCTGGCGAGAATCGTGGTGAATCATTGCCTGATGCTGCTACGGGCCCGGCGGCGGGCTCGATTTTTGCATTTGGACGCGGCCGCGCCCGGATCCTCCAGGCGGCGGCTCGATTTGCCCTCCTGGAGACCCGATCCGGAAGGCGAGGCCGGCAATCGGCAGCTCCGCGAGGTGCTGGATCAGGAAATACGGCGGATTCCGTCCCTTTTACGGGAAGTGGTGGTGCTGCGCGACGTTCAGGAACTTCCGATCGAGGAGGTGGCCAGACGGCTCGGCATTAGCGTCTCAGCGGCGAAATCGCGTCTTCTGCGGGGCCGAGTGGAGTTGCGGCAGCGCATCCTGCGGCATTGCGGCAGGTCGGGGCGGGCCAGTTTGACGATGCGCGCGCTGCCGCAACTGGAGCGGCTTCGCGCGTGGTGATTTCAGAATGGGGCGTTGCTTGGCGCCAGCTCTCAAACGGGGGATTTTTGCGCCGGGGCCGGCTGAACCAGCCCGGCCAGCCCGGTTGGGCCGCGCCTGGGACGGCGGGGCGGATTCGCGCCGAACCGCCGGCCTTAAGACGGGCTTCATGGCGTTAAAGAATGGAGAGCAAATTATGAAGCTTGGAGCGGAAAGAACGCATCAATCCACTCGCTGCTAGACAGGGGCTCAAGGATGCCCATTGAAACCCATGATTCACCACATAAGCTACGTCCAACGCTGTCTAAATTCTGCCGGTTACCCACCAAAACCAACCACTTCGGGCATCCTTGAGCCATGGACCCCGGCGCCAAAATCGAGTGGACGCAAACAAGCGAAGCATGCGCAAGGTTTGAACTGAATTGTCTTAAATACAACCGGTCCGGAATGATCGACCGAAACACGATTGACGAGATATGACTACAGAGAACTACGGCCAGGCGTATCAGGCCGGCTTCCATCGCACCGTTGGGTTTTTGCTCTCGCAGGGATTGCGAGGCGACTGTGCGCGGGACATCGCGCAGGCTGCGTGGGTCCGCGGTTGGGAGCGGCTGGATCAGCTCCGAAGCGAAGGGATGGTTCTGACTTGGGTGAACAGCATCGCGTTGAATTTATACAGGCATTCGATTCGGAGCGATCGGGCCAGCCAGCGCGCGCTGAAGGCCTTGCCGGACGCAAGAACCGCGGCGGGACCGGATCTGGCGGCGATCGACTTGAGGAGGCTGCTCAATCTGTGCCGGCCCTGCGACCGGCAACTGCTGGAGCAACAGATGCGCGGGGTGAGCGCCGAGGAAATGGCGCGAAATCTGGGCGTTAGCAATACGGCGATCCGCATCCGCCTGCTGCGCGCCCGCCGTTCGGCGCGGATGGCCGCCGAGACCCACCGGGCGCAACTGTTTCAGACGAACGACTTCGCTGTGCAGGTGAAAGAGATCGCCAGACCCGCCACGCGGGCCGCCTGATTTTCGCCGCAGTTTCCGCCGCAAGCGAGCCTTAGGCGCAAACATTTCCTAGCGCCTTCCTTCCCCAATCGCATCGAGAAAACCGTGGCGAGAAATCCGCAAATTTCCAAGCACTTTCCAACGCCGGGCGGAAGCGGCGCCGAATCGGCGCAGCAGGCGGGGCCAGATCCGGCAGATGTCTCGAAGGCGCTGAGCCGACTTACCTCGAGCCGGGTCATGAGACGGGCCGAGAAGCTTACCGAACTGCTACGTTACCTGGTGGAAACAACCCTGAGCGGGAATGCTCACTATTTGAAGGAGACCACGATCGGAGTATCGGTATTCGCCCGGTCACCGGATTACGATCCCAAGGCGGACGCGATCGTCCGAAGCCAAGCGTGCCGGCTCAGAGCCAAGCTGAAACGATATTACGCCACGGAGGGCTACCGGGATCCGCTGATCATCGACATCCCCAAGGGCCAATACGCGGCGTCTTTCGCCTGGCGGACAAATAGGCCCAGTGAGACGCCCCTGTCAGCCGAACAGCACCCTGGAATCCCGCGGCGCTAACTGAAAAGAGCGCGAAAAAAAACGGCGTCAGGCAATGGCGGGAGCGGCCGCCCGCGAATTCAAGGCGGCGTAGAGGACGCTCCTCGCCTGTTCCTGCGAGAGCGGTTTCGCCAACACATCGCATCCGCCCAAGGCGCGAACCTGGGCGCGAAGATCCACATCGGGCTCCCCTCCGGCTACGATTAGGGCGGGGGGATTGGTTAGGTCCGCGATTTGACTCAAGATGTCGCGCCAGGTGGCGTCGGGAAGATTGGCGTCACAGAGGATCACTTCCACGCGGTCGCGGCATAAGCATTGGATGGCCTGTTGGCAAGAGTTGGCGCTGATGATGCGCCAGCCGGGTTCGGCTAAAATGCGGCGGAGCGCATCGTGGTCCTCCAGGGAGGCGCTGATGCAGAGGATTTTCTGGAGCGGCGCAGGTTTACGAGCCTTTTCGGGCATGAAAGCGGAAGATGCGGGCGGGCGGGGCGGCGATGCAACTTTTGTTAAAGCCGCGCCTCTATGGGGCGGGGGCGAAATAGGCGGCACGGGTCCGAACTTCCAGGGGAGGGGAGCCCGAACGCTGCGCGACGACCTTGATGGTGTGATAGTGGCCATCCCTGTTGCCGGCAAAACCCAAGGTGTATTGCTGGCGGATGTCGCGGGCGATTTTCAGGCAAGCTCCCGTGACGTCCTTTAGCTCGGAGGGGAAGTGGGCGTTCGCTCCGGTGGCCTCGGCGATCTGAGTCAAAACGCGCGGATTGCGGTCGCGGTCCGTTTCGTCGTAAATGCCGATGCAATAGATCTGGATCCCGGAAGCTCGGGCGACCTTTATGAGATCTTCCAAGCCTTCCCGGCTGGAGTTATCGCCTCCATCGCTGACGACCAGAAGCACCTTGCGCTCAAGCTTCGACTTTTGGCAATGCTGGATGGCCAGGGAAACGGCATCGTACAGAGCCGTGGTTCCTTCGGGGGAAAACCGCGCCAGGGCCCGTTCCAATTCCGGGATCTTGTCGGTGAAAGGCTTCTCCGGAGGCAGTCCGAGGCGGACGTCGCCGTTGAAATGAACCACGAACATCTCGTCCTGGGGATTGCTGGCGCGCGCGAAGGCGAGGGCGGCGGCGATCACTTCCGAGCCCTTGTTGATCATGCTGGCGCTATTGTCGACCACGATGCCGGCCGCGACCGGCGCGTCCTCGGGCTGGAACATGGTGATGGGCTTCGGCGTTCCATCGACAAAAAGTTGGAAGTCGCGCTGGCCGAGCCCAGGGACAATCCGTCCGGAGCGATCCATTACGGTGGCGTGCAACACGGTGAGGTTCACGTCGAACCGTATGAGCGGCGGGGCCTCGCTCAGGAACGGAGTCTGCGGGCTTTCTTGGGCGGCAGGAACGGCCTGCGCGCGGGCCGGGCAGGAAAGACATCCATGGGCGAAAATCGCAATGGCAATGGCGGAGCAACGCAAAGCCGCGGTGGTAGATAAGCCCGTTGCGCGCAAGCGGGCTTGCGATGATAGGCGCAAGTTCGTTCCCTCCCCAAACCGACGCCTAAGCCCGGAGGCCGCCATCTATACTTTCTACGGCGGTGGTTGGTTTCCCGCGCGTGGACGCCTCTCAGGTCACCCCAACTAATGAGTCCGCGGCGCCTGTCTGTCATCTAGCTTAGCAACAGCGCTCCAGGACGGGATCGCTGACAAAGCCATTCCGCGGCGTCCGCGACCGGGGTCTGCCTCCCAGAGAAACAGCCGGTTTGGAGCCGGGGCCGCTTGGAAGCGGCAAAACGGGGGCGAATTGCAGAGGGTTCCCTCTTGCCAAAGGAGATCGTATGCGTCTGTTTTGGTTAGGGCCGATGTCCGTGCTGGCGGGGACCGCGTTGGCGCAGTGGGCCGGGAGCCGACCGGGCGGCGATCTGTCCGCCATGGGCCGAAACGGGATCGTCCGGGGCGAGGTCGTTTCCGACGCTCCGATTGTGGGATTGCTCACGGTCGAGCTGATTTCCCCGGGTCATGGCGCTACCTTCCAAACGGAGGTGCAAGGCGATGGGCGATTCCAATTCAGCGGTCTGGAGCCGGGCCAGTACGATTTGAGAGTTACCGGCCGCGCCGGAACTCTGCTGCATGAGGAGATGGTTGTGATTGGCGGGGGCAATCAGAATCTCACAATCCAGTTGGGCGGCGTAAAGCTTTCCAAAACGAACGCCGGGACAGTTTCGATTCATCAGCTCACGCACAAAATTCCGCCGAAGGCGCAAAAGGAATTTGAGGAGGGTCAATCCGCTTCGCGCAAAGGCGGCTGGAGCAGCGCTCTGAAGCACTATCAAGAAGCGGCGGCGATCGATCCGGAATTCGCCGACGCCTATGCCGAGATGGGCTCGGCGTACGCCGCGTTGGGACAGCTTGCCCGCGCAGCGGAACAATATGGCAAGGCGGTGGAGCTGGCGCCCGATCACAATACGGCGGTCGCCAACTTGAGCATTGTCCTGTGCGAGCTCAAGCGTTACCACGAGGCGGCGGCGCTGGCGCGCCGCGCGTTGAGGCTTCGTCCGACCATGACGGAGCTCCACTATGTCCTAGGCGTGAGCCTCGCAGAAGAGGGCGGCGATCCGCCGGAGGCTTTGGCGAACCTGCTTCGCTCGGCGTCCGAATTTCCGGAGGCGCATCTGTTGGCGGCCAAGATCCTGATCGACTTAAACCGGCGTTCCGAGGCGATCGAGCACTTGGAGCGATATCTTCACTCGTCACCGGCCGGCCAGGAGCCGGACGCGCGCCAGGAAGCGGAAATGTGGCTGGCCCAACTTCAGCAGCAACCATAACATGCCCATGGCCGGGGCCGACGCCGCATGAGCTCCGAACGCATACTGCTGGTCGAAGACGACGAGAATCTCCGCGTCATTTTACAATTGCAGCTTGAAAAGCTGGGCTATGTGACGGCGCCCGCGGCGGACGCCGAGCAAGCGCTGGACATTCTCAGGAAAACTCCGCAAGACCTGGTGATCACGGACCTGCAACTGCCGGGGATGTCCGGGATTGGACTGGTAAAAAAGATTCAGGCGGACTTTCCGGAAATTCCCTCCAT
This sequence comes from Bryobacteraceae bacterium, assembly GCA_035293905.1. Taxonomy (GTDB): domain Bacteria; phylum Acidobacteriota; class Terriglobia; order Bryobacterales; family Bryobacteraceae; genus Palsa-187. The sequence goes on along the minus strand of DATGLY010000063.1, from coordinate 17,535 downwards.
TGTGGTCACGGCCTTTGGAACCGTGCAGAGCGCCGTGAACGCCATGAAAGCGGGTGCCTACGACTACATCACCAAACCGGTTCACGGTTATGAATTGAGCTCTCTGGTGCGTTGCGCTCTGCACCGGCAGCGCGGAGAATCCGAACCCATTCCGGGGATGGGCGAAAACAACTACGGATTCGAGCAGATCATCGGCTCCTCGACATCGTTGCGGCAGGCTTTAGATACCGCCGCGCGAGTGGCCGAAACCGACGCCACGGTGCTGATTCTGGGAGAAACCGGAACGGGAAAGGAACTGGTGGCCCGAGCGATTCATCAGCGCAGCGCGCGGCGCCACAATTCGCTGGTGACGGTGAGCTGCGGAGCGATCCCCAAGGAATTGCTGGAATCGGAGCTGTTCGGCTACACCAAGGGCTCCTTCACCGGGGCCGTGGCGCCCAAGAAAGGCAAGGTCGAAATCGCCGACGGGGGAACGCTATTTCTCGACGAAATCGGAGAAATGCCGCTAAGTTTGCAGGTGAGAATTCTTCGTCTGCTCCAGGAGCGCGAAATTGAAAAGATCGGGGCGACGGCGCCCGCCAAAGTCGACGTGCGGATTCTGGCCGCGACGCACCGGAACCTGTACGCGATGGTGGAGGAAGGGTCTTTCCGGGAAGATCTCTATTATAGGCTGCTGGTGGTTCCCATCGTTCTGCCGCCGTTGCGCGAGCGGGGCGAGGACATCCTGCAATTGGCGCAGCACTTTTTCCACAAAAACAAGGTCAAATACAACCGGATGAATTTGCGGTTTCCGCCGGAGCTGTTTACGTATTTTTCCGAATACCCGTGGCCGGGAAACGTGCGGCAATTGGAGAATGCGATCGAGCGAATCGTGCTTTTGAGCGACGATTCCAAGGTGACGTTTGAAGCGCTGCCGGAATTTTTGAGGCAAACCCAGTCGCACCGCGAAGTCTTGCCAATGACTTTGCCCGACGCGGGACTGGATGTGGAGGCGGTGGAGAAACAACTCATCCTCCAGGCCCTGCAAAAGTTTGGAGGCAACCAAACGCGCGCGGCGCATTTCCTGAGCATGAGCCGGAGAGCCTTTTCGTACCGTTTGAAAAAACACGGGCTGGCGGCGAAGATTCTTCAAATGCCGGGACGCAGCTTTCACCAAATGTAGAATTTCCGGGGCGATTTGCAAGCCGAAGTAACCCCACATTCTGGATCGAGCAAGGAATAGCGGCGTCAACTGTAACGCGGCGGTACGGAGGCTACAGGGGAGTCGGCCGTGACAGGCGCACGGATTCGATCTTACTCAAAACCGTAAAGCCGAGGATGGAGAAATTCATTATGAAGCTCACAGTTGCGAAAGCAGTATTAGCCGCATCCGCGGGGATCCTAATCATGGCCGCCTCCGGTTGCGCCACCAAAGGCTACGTCTCGAAAAAGATTCAGCCTTTGGATAAGAAGGTCAATGCGACCGCGGCCCTGGTGAACAAACAACAAGGCCAGATTTCCTATCTGAACGAGCAAATGACGACCGCGAACAACAAACTCGAGGCCGTAGGGGGCGTCGCCCAGCAGGCGAACGCCACCGCAACGCAGGCCATGCAGCAGTCGCAGCAGAATGCAGAGACCCTTCAGAGCCAGTCATCCCAGCTTGAGTCGCAAGCGTCGCAACTCGAGCAACATTCGAACGAGTTGGAAAGGCTTGGCAACGAATTCAACTTCTCGGTGGTGGAAACGGTGAACGTGACGTTTCCCACCAGCAAATGGCAACTGTCATCCGCGGATAAGGCGGTATTGGATCGGTTGATTCAAAAGGCGATGTCGACTCCGCGGGCCGTATTCGAGGTCACCGGCTTCACCGACGACACGGGCCCCACGTCCTACAATTTGACCCTGAGCCGCCGGCGCGCGGACGCCGTGGCCCGCTATTTGGCTTCCAAGAACGTACCTCTGAAAAGCATCGCGGTGATCGGAATGGGCAAGGAGCAGACGCCGAAGATGCTGGCGGCGGAATTCGAGGCGTTCAATCCCCACGCCAGCAAGCGCCAGATACGGGCTCTGGCGCGGCGGGTTCGCATCCGCTTGCTGGCGCCGGGAGCGCCCTCGGCGACGGCCAGCACGGCAAGCAGCGACTCGTCCCCGGTTTCCTCGAGCGTGAACTAAATTGCAGCCCACCCCGGGGCAGGACGCCGCTTTGGCGGCCTGCCCTTTTGTTTTAGGAGCAGCATTCCGCCTCCGGAGCCGGACCGGATATACCCCTTTTTCGGCGCGCCGCTAACTCCGCCAATTTCAAAAAATACTTCATCCACGCACAGGCAGCATCCACGGCGCAAGGGAGTGGAAACTATGAAAGCCGAGAATCGTTCGGGAGTAGCCGATTTGACGAAAATCCTGCTGTGTTGCGCTGGGTTGGCGCTGTTAGGACTCCCCGGAATCGCACAGAACGACCCACCGGCTGCGCCCGCGCGCGACCGCGATCGAGGGCGCGCCAAAGTTGACCCGCCCGTAGCGCTGCACGTCGATTCGAACCTGGTTCAAATTCCGGTGACGGTGCTGGATCGCGATGAACAGTCTATTCCGGGCCTCGACAAAAGCACGTTCCGGCTGTTCGACGACAAAGCCGAGCAAGCCATTACGCATTTCGCGGTGGAAACCGCGCCGGTCTCGATCGGGTTTGTCTTCGACAGCAGCGCGAGCATGAACAACAAAATGCAAAGATCGCGGGAAGCGGTTTCGACGTTTCTCAAGACCGCGGTCCGGGACGACGAATTCTTTCTGGTGGACTTCAACGATCACGTGAACATGAGGACGGATTTCACCAAGGACGCCGGCGACGTCGAGCAGCAGCTCGGCTTTATTCAGGCAATGGGAAGAACGGCGCTGTTGGACGCTATCGACCTATCGATCCATCACATGCGCCAGGCGGCCAACCCGCGCCGGGCGCTTATCATCGTCTCCGACGGCGGGGATAACCGGAGCCGGCGAACCGCGGGCGAGATCAAGAGTCTGGTGAAAGAAGCCGATGTGCAGATCTATGCGATCGGAATCTTCGACCCGATAGAAGTGCGGATGCTCACCCCCGAAGACGCGGCCGGTCCGGCGCTTTTGAAGAGCCTGACAAAGCAAAGCGGAGGACACCTGTACGAAGTCGATAATTTGAACCAGCTCGCCGGGGTGGCTTCCAAGATTGGCGCCGCGCTCCGGACTCAGTATGTGCTGGGGTACTATCCGACGCAATCCAAGCACGACGGCAAATACCACAAGGTGGAAGTGAAATTGGTGCAACCCAAAGGCGGGCCGAAGCTCCAGGCGTCCTGGCGGCGTGGATATTATGCTCCGGGAAATTAAATTTGGGAAAAATAATACGCCGGACGCGCCCTAATCGGCATCTTTGCGGTTGTGCTGGGGCCGGAAACGGCAAAGGAGGTGGCGTGGAAGACGCCGCTTCCCTTAAAAGATTCCTGAGGCGCAGCCGCCGGGCGTGGGCGGCGGCCAAAGCCGAGCCGCTGGATAGAACTCCCCTCCTTGCGCCGGCGGTCCGGGGCAACCGGATCGCCGGCCCTTTTTTTGGGTTCGTCCTGTTGGCCCGCGACCGAGCCGGGGCTCAGACCTCTTCGCTCCAGTTCTCGAGCACCGATTTCACTTTCGCCGTGAACTGATCGCCCAGCGCGCCGTCGATCAAGCGATGGTCGAAGGTAAGGGCCAGGTAACAAGTGGAGCGAATGGCGATGGCGTCGTCCACTACGACCGGCTCCTTCACAACGCTGCCCACGCCTAAAATGGCCACCTGCGGCTGATTAATTACAGGGGTGGCGAAGAGGCTGCCGAAACTCCCGAAATTGGTGATGGAGAAGGTGCCGCCTTGCACCTCATCCGGCTTCAGATGGCGGGAGCGGGCGCGGGCGGCCAAATCAGAAATATGGCGCTGCAAACCGACGATGTTCTTCTCATCGGCGTTGCGGATGACGGGAACAATCAAGCCGTTGTCCAGCGCGACAGCAATGCCGACATTGATATCGCGGTGATAGATGATGTTGGTTCCCTCGATGGAGGCGTTGACGATGGGATACTGGCGCAGAGCCGCCGTAGCCGCGCGCACCACGAACGGCAGAAAGGTCAGGCTGAAGCCATACTGCGCCTGGAACTGGCCCTTCAAGCGGTCGCGCAGTTTGGCGATCTTGGTCATATCGCACTTGTGGACCGTCGTCACGTGAGCCGAAGTGCGCTTGCTAAACACCATGTGCTCGGCGATTCTTTGGCGCATGATGCTCATGGGCTCCACGCGCAAGGCGGGCGCGGCGCCGGGCATGACGGCGGGTTCGCGGGCCGGCGGAGGAACCTCGGCGGCAGGCGGAATCGTGGCGATTTCCGCGGGCATGGGAGGAACGGGCTGGGGCGGGGCAGCTTGCGGGGAGGGAGGAGGCTGCCGCGGCGGCGCGGCGGCAGCCGCCGGGGCCGCGGAGGCCGGGCTCGCCAGGTAAGCTTCCAGATCGTGCTTGGTGATGCGGCCGCCCGCGCCGGTGCCGCGAATTTTGCTCAGATCGATATGATGCTCGCGCGCCATCTTGCGCACCAGAGGAGAAAGCGGACCGGCGGCTTCTTCCGATGCGGGCGGCGTCGCGGGCGGCGCGGCTTGGGGAGCGGCGTGCAAAGCGGGGCTGGGGGCGCCGGCGGGCGCGGGAGCGGGCGCAGGGGCCGCGGCGGCGCCAGAACCGTCTTGGATCCGCCCGACTACCGAGTTAATCGCGACGGTCTGCCCTTCTTGGACCACGACTTCGGCCAGCGTTCCCGCGCTCGGCGACGGAATCTCGGTATCGACCTTATCGGTGGAAATCTCAAAGAGCGGCTCGTCGCGCTCGACGCGCTCGCCCGGCTTCTTGAGCCATTTCGTTAGGGTCCCTTCGACAATGCTTTCGCCCATTTGGGGCATCACGACATCAATCATACTTTCTCCCTCGCGCGCTACGGAACACAGCCGCGGCTCACTCCAACCGGCCAAAGGCGGCCGCGTCCCATGCGCTCAGATTCCGTTTCTCGACCATTTCGCGATCAAACACGCGCCCGAAGCTCCGCGAAATGGCGGCAACCACGGCCTCGCGGCCGGCGGACGATCCTGCCTGGCGCAGGGAAGTGACGGGCTTGGTCAGTCCGCACGGCACAATGTAGCGGAAATAGCTCAAGTCGACGTCCACATTCAAAGCGAAGCCGTGAGAGGCGACCCAACGGCTGATGTGAACGCCTATGGCGGCGATTTTCGCGGACCCTCCCGGAGCGGAAACCCACACTCCGGTGGCTCCCGGCAGGCGCTGACTGCGGACGCCCAACTCGGAAAGGGCTCCGATCAGCACTTCCTCGATGGCCCGAACGTAGGCGACGACGTCCCGTTTCCATGCTCTCAGATCGAATATAGGATAGCCGACCACCTGGCCCGGACCATGAAAGGTGACGTCGCCGCCGCGATCGGTATGATGAAATTCAATTCCGGCTCGCGAGAGGAGTTCCGGCGAGGCGAGCAAATGCCCGGCGTTCCCATTGCGCCCCATGGTCACAACGGGAGGGTGCTCGACCATCAGCAACTGATCGGGGATTTCGCCGCGCTTGCGCCGCTCCACCAGCCGGCGCTGAATCTGGAAAGCTTGGGCGTAAGGGACGCGTCCCAAATCGCGGAATTCGCAAGGCAAAGCCAAAGCCGGGAACCCGGCGACAGACTCTCGACTGGCGACGCCGGCTTCAAACATTGATCGCGAGCCCGTACACCGCGTTGAACGCCTCGCCCATGGCTTCGTAAATGGTGGGATGAGCGTGAATGGCCTGCATCATCGTCTCCACCGTCGCTTCGGACTCCATCGCGGCCACTCCCTCGCTGATCAGCTCAAACGCCTCCGGTCCGATGATGTGCACGCCCAAAATCTCTCCGTATCGTTCGTCAGCCACGATTTTAACGAAACCCTCATGGCGGCCTAGAATGGAGGCCTTGCTGTTGGCCGAGAATGGAAACTTGCCGACCTTTACGCCGCGCCCCTGCGCGCGCGCCTGCGCTTCGGTGAGGCCCACGCTGCCGATGCCCGGCTCGGTGAAGGTGACGCCCGGAATGCGGTTTCGATTCACGGGGACCGCGGGCTTGCCGGCGATATGCGCGATCGCCACCATGCCTTCCCTGGTGGCGACGTGGGCCAGTTGCGGCGTACCGGCCACGATGTCGCCAATGGCGTAAACGCCGGGCTCGCCGGTGCGCTGATAGGGGTCCACCTTTACGAAGCCCCGATCGAGCTCGACTTTGGTGCCTTCCAGTCCGATGTTTTCCGTATTGGGCTTGCGCCCGATGGCGACCAGCAGCGCCTCGGCCTCGACGGTCTCGGTTTTGCCGTTTTCGAGCGTGACGCGTAAACAGACGCCGCGATCATGGACCTGAACGCCTTCGGCGCGCGCTCCGGTTTCGACGCGAATGCCGCCTTTCTTAAAGGCGCGGGTCAGTTCCTTTGAAATTTCCTCATCCTCGACCGGGACAATGCGGGGCAGCATCTCGAAGATCGAGACTTGGCTGCCGAACCGGGCAAAGCAGGAGGCGAACTCCACTCCCACCGCGCCCGCGCCCAAGATGGCGAGCGATTGGGGAACCTCCTCCAAGTCCAGGATTTCGATGTTGGTGAGAATCCGCCTGGCGTCGGGTTTCAGGCCCGGCAACATCCGCGCTTCCGAGCCGGTTGCGAGGACGACGGCTCGCGTTTCGAGAATCTGCTTGCCGCCCTCCGACGCCACTTCCACTTTGCCGGGGCCGGCCAGGCGCGCATAACCCTTGATCCAGTCGACCTTGTTCTTCTTCATCAAGAATTCGACGCCCTTGGCGTGCTTGGCGACGATCTTGTTCTTGCGGTCGAGGACCAAGGGGAAATCCAGCCTGGGATTGTCGCAATGAATGCCGTCCTGTTCGGGATGTTGAAAGCGCTCCCAAACCTCGGCGGCGTGCAAAAACGCCTTGGTCGGGATACAGCCAACATGCAGGCAGCATCCCCCCAGGTAGGGGTCCTTTTCAACGATGGCGGTCTTCAATCCGTACTGGCCGGCGCGCACCGCCGCCGAATATCCACCGGGGCCGCTCCCGATGACGATCACGTCGTATGTCATTTGGGGTTCTCTCCAGTCTAGCAAGAGCCCCTGCAATACGCGGGCGCCGGAAGCCGCGGCTCAAATGGCGCAAGCGTGCGCGGCGAGGGGAAAGGTGGGGCAAGCAGGCGCGGGAGGAAGGCTGGTGTCGCCCCACCTATGAGGAGTTACCGTTTTGGCCCGGAGGGGTTAGAGGCGGGATGGGGATGGGAAGGCGCGGCGGCGCCGGCGTATTCCGGCTCCTCGTGCAGAGTCTTCATCCATTCGTCGGCGCGGCGCTGAGCCTCCTCGCGCGCGTAGCCGTAGCGTTCCTGCAATTTCCCTATCAGCAGATCGCGCTTTCCGCCGATGACGTTCAGGTCGTCGTCGGTGAGCTTGCCGAACTGCTGCTTCACGCTTCCTCTGAGCTGTTTCCACTTCCCTAGCAACTGATCTTGATTCATAAATATGCTCCTTTCAATTCATGGCGTGGCGGCAGCCACGCGCACGCTTCCATCCAAATGTCGCCGGTCTGCCAGAATGGGCGGAGATGGCGGATCGACGTTTTGCCCGCCAGCGGCAGGCGATCGAGATGCGGTTTGCGCGCCAGGCGCCGGCTCAGGAAGGCCGTCTCGACTGACCCGCCCGAAGCCCGAGCAAAAACATCAAAGCAAAGCCGATCAACACAAGCGAGGATGCAAGCACGGGCAGAACCGGGACGTAAAAGAAGAAGGCGGCGGAACTCGCCAACCACAACAGCGCGATGAGGAAGATGAGGTAGCGGCCCATGGATTGAAGCTCCTGCATGCCGGGCGCCAACCGCGTCAATCTGGCAGCGTTCGTGCTTATGCATCGACATAACTATGACCCCAGGGCAGCGGAGTTCGTTTCGAGACTGGCATTTTTTCCTGGCTTCGGGTAAGCGTAATGAGCTTTTTTTCCGGCCCGCGGCTTTGGCGGCCCTTTGCCTTGCGGCGGGCCAACTCGCCTGCGCTCAATGGCCGGACGCCGGGGCGGCTGGAGGGCCGAAACCCGCGACGCCTCCGCAGGAGGATCCCTATCGGCGCGTTTCCCCCGAAAGCACGGTGCTTTCGTTTCTAGAAGCGTACCGCTCGAAAAATTTCGTCGCGGCAACCCGCTATCTCGATCTGGGGAAACTCTCGCCCGAGGAGCGCCGCAAACAAGGTCCGCGTTTGGCGCAGCAATTGGGACAGGCGCTGGATAACGATCCCCAGTTCGACGTGGCCGCGCTGAGCAGCGATCCGGAAGGGGACCTGACGGACAACCCCAACCGCGACCGCGACCGTGTGGCTACGATGCGCCTCGACGGAAAACCGGTGGAACTGTGGCTGGAGCGCTCGCAGTTGCGGTCGGGAATCTGGGTGTGGCGCTTTGCGCAGGAGACCGTCGATCTCATTCCGGCGCTGGCGCAACAGACCGCGGCATCCCCGCTGGAGCGATACATTCCGCTGGCGCTGGCGAAGACGGCGTTTCTGGACACGGCCCTGTGGCAATGGATTGGATTACTGGCCGTAGCGCTGGCGCTGGCCGGGCTGGGAAGAGCGCTCTCGCGGCTTCTTCTCACGCTGCTCCGCCCCGGAATTGCGCGCATTGCGCCGAGGCTCAATTGGAGCGAGGCGGAGGCATTTGTCGCGCCGCTGCAATTGCTGTTGGCGGCGGCCTTGTTTCGCGCCGCCATGGAAGCGATTGGCTCCTCGGCGATCGTGCGCTTTTATTTGGGACGATTGCTTTCGCTATTGTCGATTTTCGCCGTCGCCTGGCTGTGCCTTCGAATCGTGGACGCGGCGATGATTCCGGTGCGAGGGGCGCTAGCGGCCCGGCGCCGAACCATTACCCATTCCGTAGTCCCGCTGATCGCCCGAATCGCCAAGCTGACGATATGGGTGTTTGCGGCGCTGTCCGTGCTGGCGAGCTGGAATTACGACACCAAGACCGTGCTCGCCGGGCTCGGCATTGGAGGCATCGCCATCGCTCTAGCCGCGCAGAAAACCGTGGAGAACGTTTTCGGCGGCCTCTCGGTAATTACCGACCACCCGGTCTATGTGGGCGATTTCTGCAAGTTTGGGGACAACTTCGGCACTGTGGAAGATATTGGGTTGCGCTCCACGCGCATCCGGACGCCCGACCGGACCGTACTGACGGTTCCCAACGCGCAGTTCTCCACGGTCACTCTGGAAAATTTTTCGCGCCAGGACAAGATGCTCTTTCACACCAAACTGAACCTGCGGCGGGACACAACGCCGGAACAGGTCCGGACGCTTCTGGCCGCGATCGCAAAGCTCCTGAAGGCTTATCCCAAGGTGGAGGCGGGGAATCTGCCGGTGCGCTTTATCGGCGTGGGCGCCTATTCTCTGGACATCGAAATTTTCGTGTACATCCTCACGGAAAACGCCGACGAGTTCATGGAAATCCGGCAGGATCTGCTTTTGCGCATCCTCGATGCGATCAAAGAGGCCAGGGCCGCGCTCGCCATCCCCACGCAGGCGAGCATCGTCTATCCCCCGCGGGAGGAAGCCAGCCAAGCGCTCGCTACCGGGCCGCAGCCGCTTCGGGGGGCTTAGGCGTTCCAAACCCGGCCCCGCTCAAGTCTAGAATTGAGAGAGCAGTGTCCATCCAAACGATTCTGGTTATCGACGACGACGAGAGCCTGCGCGACACCATCGGCCTGATGTTAGAGAACGAAGGGTTCCGCCCGATCCTGGTGGGCGACGGCGCGGCGGGCCTGGAGCAGGCGTTTGCGGCAAAGCCTCATCTGATCCTGGTGGATCTTCGCATGCCGGGTTTAAACGGCGTGGATGTATGCAAGCGCCTGCGCGCTTCCGGCGCGAAGACGCCGGTGATCGTCCTGAGCGCGGTGGGCGACGAGATCGACAAAGTTCTGCTGCTGGAGATCGGGGCCGACGATTACGTGGTAAAGCCCTTCGGCGCCCGCGAGTTGCTGGCCCGCATTCGCGCGCTTCTGCGCCGCTCGGCCCAGGATTCCCCGCCGTCGCTGACCTTCGCCGACGTCGAAGTAGATCTCGACCGGCGGGTAGTGAGGCGGTCCGCCGAGGAGGTCCGGATGACGCGCGCCGAATTCAATTTGCTGGCCTTCTTTCTTCAGAACCCCGGACGCGCGCTCTCCCGCGACGTGCTGCTCAACTCCGTCTGGGGCTATGATTCCTTTCCCAACACGCGCACCGTGGACGCCCACGTAGTGCGCCTTCGTCAGAAGCTAGAGCCGGACCCGGAGACTCCGCGCCATTTCCTGACCATGCACGGCGTCGGCTACCGGTTCCTTCCTTAATGACGGATTTCCCTCCGGGTCGCGATACGCTGGCGTTTACCGTTCTTTTAGTCGACGACGCGGAAGATTGTTTGCTCACGCTGGGCTTGGCGCTGGAAGCGGCGCCGGGCTTTTCGATTCGCTTTGCCAGGACCGCCGAAGCCGGGCTTGCAGTTTTGGACCAGGAAGCGGTTTCGGCGGTGGTCACCGATCTTCAGCTTCCGTTGATGACCGGGTTGGAACTCATTACCCGAATCCGCCGTCAAGAGAGGTTCGGCGCAATGCCGATCCTAGCCATCAGCGCGGCAACGGATCCGAGGGCGGCGGAAATGGCGCTCGATTCCGGGGCGGACGCGTTTTTCGCTAAGCCGTTTTCGCCAAGCGCGGTACGGAAGAAGCTGGAAGAATTGATTCACGGGGGTGACCCATGGGGAAAAAAGCAGTCAGGAGCAGGGAGTCCGGAGTCAGAATAGCCACCGCGGCGGGATGGCTTTGGATGGCCGCTTCGCTCGCGCCGGCGCAAACGCCCGACTTGCAATCGGTGCTGCAACGGCTGGACCGGCTGGAGGCTCAGAACCGGGAGTTGATGGCCGAAATCCGGGCTTTGCGTGATCAGTTGGCGTCCCATCCCGGCTCGCCCGGCGCCGTAGAGGCGTCCGCAGAGGGCCAGCCCGAAGCGGCTGCGCCCGCAAGTCCGCAGGTGGCCGAGCAGGTTCAAGTAGAGCGAAATCAGATCTCACAGTTGGACCAGGAAAAGATCTCGACGGATCATAAGATGCCGCTTTCGCTCACGGGAATGCTTCTGTTCAATTCCTTCTGGACGGGCCGAGCAGGAGGAGCGGACAATCCCATCGCCGCCGCCGCGCCCTCCTTGCCTCCGGAATCCGCTGGAGGCGCGACCTTCCGGCAAAGCGTGGTCGGCGTGAAGTTCGACGGACCGGAGATCGCGGGCGGGGGGAGAATCAGCGGCTCCGCCTACGTCGATTTCTACGGGGGCTCCGGAGGCGCTCTCAACCAACTGCTGCGCCTGCGGGTGGCTTCCGTCGAGGCCGCTTGGAAAGACACCACCTTGACCCTGGCTCTGGATAAACCGATTCTTGCGCCGCGCGAACCCGATTCGCTGGCTCACGTCGGCGTCTCGCCGCTGACCTGGGCCGGCAATCTCTGGCTATGGCAGCCGCAGGTGCGCCTGGAGCGGCGCTTCTCTTTGGGCTCGCAGGCCGGCTTGCGCGCGCAGGCGGGGCTTTACGAGACGGCGGAAAGCGGCACGGGCGTTCCCCAAGCCTACGCGGCCTCGCTCAGCCGAGCCAGGCCCGGCTATGAGGGACGGCTCGAGTTCTGGTCTCAACCGAGCGAATCGCGGCGTATTGAAATCGCGCCCGGATATCACTGGAGCGACAGCCATGTGCTGGGAACCTCTGTGCCGTCGCGTATTTTCACCGTGGACTGGCTTATCCGGCCCGTGAGCCGGGTCGATTTGACGGGAGCCTTTTTCTCGGGCAAGAACGCCGGCATATTGGGCGGGCTGCCCCAAGGCATCGACTTCGCCGACCGTTGGAGGCCCCAGGCTGTCCCCGCCATGGGTGGATGGGCCCAGGTAAAGCTCCGCCTGACTCCGCGCCTGACCTTCAATCTCTATGGGGGGCAAGAGAAGGATCGCAATTCGTATCTATCGGCCGGAGCGATCGGAAGGAATTTGTCTTATGCGGCGAATATAATGTACAGATTCGGCTCGAACGTTTTGGGAAGCTTTGAGGCTTCCCAGACCCGCACCACTTACCTGAACTCGGCAACGCGGATCTTTCCTCACTATGACTTGGGGCTTGCGTATCTGTTCTAGCCTGCTGTGCGCCGCCGCGGTGAGCGGCGCGACGCTTCACGGCAGAGTCGAGTTGCGCGACTCCAAGGAAGCCGCCGTACGCAAGAAGAAGGACTTCTCCGGGGTGGTGATCTGGTTGGAGCCGGTGAGCGGCAGGCCGCTTCATTCGCCGGCGGTCCGCGCCCGAATGATCCAAAAAGACAAGACCTTTTCGCCCCACATTCTGGCGGTTCCCACCGGCGCCGTGGTGGATTTTCCCAACTTCGACCCCATCTTTCATAACGTCTTTTCCACCTACGATGGCCAGTTGTTCGATCTGAAGCTGTATCCTCCCGGAAAGTCGGAAAGCGTAACTTTCACCAGACCGGGCATTGTGCGCGTGTTCTGTAACATTCATTCGGCCATGAGCGCCGTGATCGCAGTGCTGGATACGCCGTATTTCGACGTCAGCAAGCGCGAGGGCGCCTTCGAAATACGCGATGTGCCGGCGGGCGAATATCGCCTCCATGTGTTTCACGAACGCGCCACGCCGGCGACCTTGGACGAGCTAGGGCGCCGCATGAGCGTCGATGGCGACGAGCTCGAGCTGCCGCCGATCGCGATTTCCGAAAGTGGTTACTTGCCGATTCCCCACATGAACAAATTTGGCCGGCCCTATTCGCAGCCGCCGGACGACGGCAGCGTCTATCCGGCGGTTCGCAAATGACGGCGCAGGAATGAAAATGACGCTCCGGCTCCGCTCCATTTCCCTGTTATGGAAAATTCTGTTTTCCACCTCGGTGGCGATCACGGCGCTGCTGGCGGCCATGGGATGGATTCTCCAGGAACAGCTTGTTCGCAGCGCCACGATGAGCTTAGAAGAGGAAGCGCAGAGCAGTTTCCGGGCCTACGAGTCGCTTTCCAACGCTCGCGCCGACGAGCTGGCCGCGGTTACGCGGGTCTTAAGCCAGACGCCCCAAGTGCGGGCGGCCTTCGGCACGGGCGATCGAAATACCATTCAGGACGCCGCCTCGGAGGCCTGGGACCGCATCTCGCGGCCGGGCGCGCTCTTGATGGTGGCCGATCCGGCGGGCGCACCCATCGCTTCTTTGGGCGACGCCCGCTCCGAGGGCCTCTTCAATATGTCTTTCGTTCCCGCGGCCGTCAAGCGATTTCCCAGCCAGGCTCGAGGATTCATTTTGGCGTCGGGGCGCTTATACCAGATTGTCGCGACGCCCGTGTACGTCGCCTCCGGCCAGGGCGAGGCTTTGCTCAATGTGCTGGTGGCCGGCATTGCGGTTGACGCCGAACTGGCGCGCGAGCTGAAGGCGTCTACCGGAGGCAGCGAGTTCGTTTACCTGGCCCACGGCCATGTGGCCGCATCGACGCTCAATTCCGCGGCCCTGAAGCAGATCGAGCGGGAGGGCCTGCCGCAAGGATCTCAAATCCGCCTGGCGGGCGCGAAATACTACCAATTTCCTTCTCCGCTGGCGGACATCGAGGGCCGACCGATCGGGGAACTTCGAATCCTGCGGCCTTTCGATGCGGCTGAGAAGCACATTTCCGAGCTGCGGTCCCAGCTTGTGGCGCTGTGGAGCGGCGCAATGCTGGCAGGCTTGGCCCTGACCTACTGGTTGGCCCGCCGGCTGCTCAAGCCGGTGGGCGAGCTCGACCGCGCCGCCGGTGAAATCGGGAAAGGAAACTACGACCTTCAAGTGCCGGTATCCTCAGGCGACGAGATCGGGCGGCTCGCCGGCACCTTCAACTCGATGTGCGCCTCGATCCGGCAGGCGCGGGAAGAGCTCATTCGACAGGAGCGGATCGCCACCATCGGCCGCTTATCGACTTCGATTATTCATGATTTGCGGAATCCGCTGGCCGCCATCTATGGAGGCGCGGAGATTTTAGTGGATACGGAGCTTTCGCCGGAGCAGGTGCGGCGCCTGGCCAACAACATTTATCGCGCCTCGCGCCGCGTGCAAAACCTTTTACAAGAGCTGGCGGACGTTACCGAAGGCCGTTCGCATGCCCGCGAGGTATGCCGGCTGCGCGACGTTGTCGTAGCCGCGTTCGAGCCTTTGGCCACGGCGGCGCAGACCCACCGGGTTTCGTTGCGTCTGGAAGTGCCGGAAGACGTCGAGCTTCCGCTGGATCGCTCGCCCATGGAGCGCGTCTTCCAAAATCTGATTGCCAATGCGATCGAAGCGATGCCGGACGGCGGCGACGTATCCATCCACGCCGTTCGTGAGGAGTCCGCGGTCCTGGTGAGCGTGGAAGATACCGGACCCGGCATACCCGCGGCCGTCGCGCCTCAACTTTTTCAGCCGTTCGTCAGCGCCGGCAAGAAGAACGGCATGGGGCTGGGATTAGCTCTTTCGCGCAAGACGGTGCTTTCTCACGGCGGCGATCTCTGGACCGAGCACGCCCAAACCGGCGCGAAGTTTGTGATGAAGCTGCCGGTGTGATGGGCGGTTCGCCGATGGCCGGCGCGGCCGGACCGGAGAGCAAACCGAATCCGCTTGATATCATGAGCAATCGAGTATGTCTAACCCGCGGCCCCAACCGGCGCCGATTTCCGAAGCGGTCACACGCAATATCCGGGTGGAAGTTCTATCGCGTTATTCGCCGGAACATTCGCAGCCGCTGAACGACGAATGGGTCTTTCAGTACACGGTCCGAATCACAAATCAAGGCGAGGAGACGGTGCAGCTCGTCAGCCGCCATTGGGTAATCACCGATGGGCTGGATCGCATTCGCGAAGTTAAAGGGCCAGGCGTAGTGGGGGAGCAGCCCATTCTGGGGCCGGGGGAGTCCTACAAATATTCCTCGTGGTGTCCGCTTAAGACGCCCACCGGAGTCATGTGCGGAACCTATCGGATGGTGGGTTCGGACGGCGGCCAATTCGATATCGAGATCGCGCCCTTCGCGCTCAGGGCGCGATACGCTGTGAACTGACCGCTATCCGTTTCCGGACGCCTTCAAACGCGGCGGCCGGCAACTCCGCGCCGGATGGCGTGGTACACAAACAGCACAATCACGGCGCCAACGACTGCTACGATGAGGCTCCAGAGGTTGAAGCCCGTTACGCCTTGGGCGCCGAACAGCCGGAAAACCCAACCGCCAACCATGGCGCCCACGATCCCAAGCAGGATATCGAGCAGAATGCCCTCGCCGTGGTGATCCACAATACGGCTGGCAATAAATCCAGCGATCAGTCCGAGGATAATGAAAAGAAGCATACGTTTTTCCTGCCGCTTTTAAAGCTGCAGGCCGATTGCCAAAGCCAATTCCAGCCGAGCCGCGCGCCGGCCATTGTTCCCAAAACCTATGGAACGTAAGGAGGATCGCTCCGCCGCCACGGCCCGCCGAGAGCGGCCAACAGGCCAGACGGGCGCCGGTGAACGGTAAAGTACGCCTTGCAGCGGCCGTAAAGGTGAAGAAGTGACCGTACGCGGCGTCACACAGCCGCGGCGGCCTCGGCAAGGCGCGACCGCTTCCATAGCTCGACGTACGGCTTCAGATCGTCCATCATGTGGGCAAACTGCTTGGGATCGAGCGATTGGGCGCCGTCGCTGACCGCTTTCTCAGGATGCGGGTGCATTTCGACCAACAACCCGTCGGCGCCGATCGCGACGGCCGCGCGGGCAAGCGCGGGCACCAGGCTACGTTTGCCCGTAGCGTGGCTGGGATCGAGGACTACGGGAAGATGCGTCAGCTCGTTCAGCACGGCCACGGCGGTAATATCGCAGGTGTTGCGCGTCGCGGTTTCGAAGGTCCGAATCCCGCGCTCGCACAAAATCACGCGCGGGTTTCCGTGCGCGACGATATATTCGGCCGACATAAGCAGCTCCTTAATGGTGGAGCTCATGCCGCGCTTCAGCAAAATGGGGCGTCCGCATTGCCCGAGATTTTTCAGAAGCGAGAAATTCTGCATGTTGCGCGCGCCAATTTGGAGAATGTCGGCGTATTCCGCCACCAGCGGAACGTCGCGGTCGCTCATCACCTCGGTAATAATGCGCAGTCCGGTGGCCCGCCGCGCTTTCGCCAAAAGCTTCAAGCCCTCTTCCTCGAGTCCTTGAAAATCGTAGGGCGAGGTGCGCGGCTTGAAGGCTCCGCCGCGCAGGATCTTCGCTCCATGGCGGGCTGCAATCTCGGCCGATTCGAGAATCTGCCGCTCGTTTTCCACCGAGCAGGGGCCGGCCATGACCACGAAATCGCCGCCTCCAATCGTTGCGTCGCCCACGGCAATCGCGGTTTTGGCGGAGCGGAATTCGCGGCTGACGAATTTGTAAGGCGCGGAGATCCGCACGGCTCGCTCCACTTGCGGCATGGCTTCCAGCGATTCCAGGCAAGCCGTTACGTCACCGACGCCCACGGCGCCGATGACGACGCGCTGCTCGCCCTCGATCGAATGGACCTTATATCCAAACTCCTCGATGCGCGCCTTTACTTCGGCGATTTCCTCCTTGGTGGCATGCAATTTCATCGAGATGATCATCGTGGTCTCTCCTTGGCCACAGAGCCGCGACCGCAAAGGAAGGGTTCCGTCAGCCTTTCCAAAGCACGAAGGCCCACCCGGTTAGAGTGGGCCGAAGAGGCAGTATAGCACAATGGGGGTTATGAAGGTTTTGCGGTTGCTTTTGGCGTTTGCGCTCATGGCTTACTCACAGACACGCACCGTGACGGATGCCGAAGTGATGCGAGTTCATCGCTCCGCGCTGCTCATCGACACCCATGAAGACCTTCCCTCGCGGACCGTGGACGGGTTCGACGTAGGCTCCAAGGAGCGTTCCGGCCAAGTGGATATCGCACGGCTTAGAGAAGGCGGGGTGAGCGGAGCGTTTTTCGCCGCTTATGTGGCCAGCCGTTACGTCGAGGGGAATCGTTCGGCCAACCGGGCGTTGCAAATGATAGACTCGGTGCGCCGCGATATTGTAGCGCGCTATCCCAACGATTTCGTCTTTGCTAGAAGCGTAAAGGACATCGAAGAAGCGCATCGGCAGGGAAAGATCGCCGCGCTCACCGGCATCGAAGGCGGACACGCCATCGAGGACAGCCTTCGCCTGCTGCGCAGCTACTACGATCTGGGCGTGCGCTATATGACTTTGACGCACACCAACACCAACAGTTGGGCCGATTCCTCGGGCGATCTCAACAATCCGGCGGTGAAGCATCACGACGGCCTCACCGATTTCGGCAAGGACGTGGTGCGGGAGATGAACCGGCTGGGAATGATGGTGGACATCTCGCATGTATCGGACAAGACTTTTTGGGACGCGCTCGCGGTGAGCAAGGCCCCGATTTTCGCGTCGCATTCCAGCGCCCGGGCGCTCACCAACGCGGCTCGCAACATGACCGACGAGATGATCGTGGCGCT
>DATGLY010000062.1:0-35631 GCA_035293905.1 Bryobacteraceae bacterium | reverse complement strand
TCGTTGTCTTTCGAAAGATCCTCGCCCCATTCAGACTGAATATCTTCCAGCGCGATGCGCAGCAACAGATTGTCGATGTCGTCGCCGCCCAGGTGAGTATCGCCGTTGGTGGATTTAACCTCGACGACGCCCTCGCCGACTTCGAGGATGGAGATATCGAAAGTGCCGCCGCCGAAATCATAGACGGCGATGGTCTCGTTCTTTTTCTTGTCGAGGCCATAGGCCAGCGCCGCGGCGGTCGGCTCGTTAATGATGCGCATGACTTCCAAACCGGCGATCTTGCCGGCGTCTTTGGTGGCCTGGCGCTGGGAGTCGTTAAAATAGGCGGGCACCGTGATGACGGCCTTGGAGACCTTCTCGCCCAGATAGGCTTCGGCGGCTTCCTTGAGCTTGCCGAGAATCATGGCGGAAATCTCGGGAGGAGAATACTTTTTGCCCTGGATTTCGACGCGGGCGTCGTTGTTTTCGCCGCTGACGACTTTATAGGGGACAAGCTTCATCTCCTCGGTCACTTCGTTGTAGCGCCGCCCCATGAAGCGCTTGATGGAGTAAACGGTGTTCTCGGGATTTGTAACTGCTTGACGTTTGGCGACTTGTCCGACCAAACGCTCGCCGGTTTTGGTGAAACCGACTACCGATGGCGTGGTCCGGCCACCCTCTTGATTGGGAATGACAATGGGCTGGCCGCCCTCCATGACAGCGACCACAGAATTGGTGGTTCCGAGGTCAATACCAATGATTTTGCTCATTTTTTTAAGAAGTCCTTCTAGAGATCCTTTAGCCTAGATCCATTATGCGATCTTAGTGAGCTATTGTCAACAATTCAGATGACGCCCGGCGGCAGGCAGATTCAAAAAGAGCGAGGCCAGCGGTTTGCGGGAGTTAGCGAATCGCGTAAGCTGGAAACTTGGCCCCGAGGCAAGAACCACGCAAGGAGCGTCCCGCTGGTTTCCGCGAGCGGAACAAAGCCGGCTACCGTCTGGCGCATTGGCCGATCTGGATATTTGTATTTTTCATCGCCCCCGGGCCTTTGACGTTCGATCTTTTCGATGGCGGCTTTGACGGGCGGATGGCGGCGTGGCTTGGGGCGGTTGTGGTGGGGACGGGAATTGGGGGCTTGCGGGGGCGGTTGCCGGGCGTGGAGCCGAGACCATACATTCTGCGGTTCACTGAAGATAAGCCGAATCCGCTGTACCGCCGGGTCTGCTACACGATGGCATGGACGGACCTAATCACCTTCCTGTTGCTGAATCTGGCTGGGTTGGCTTATGCGGCCGCGACGGGCGCATGGAGATTGAGGCAGATTTACGATTACGGTTACTTGCCGCTGGCTTTGGCGGTGGCGGCGGCTGGGGCTTTGGGGCGGCTGCCGCGGGTGAAGCCGTCGACAAAAGGCGAAGGGACGGAGCGGCGCTATTTTTATGGGGCGGTCTGGGCCATCGCGGCCGCGCAGCCGGCGCTTGGGCTTTTGTGGAAGACGCTGCCCCGGAGCCACATGGCGGACGTGGCGAAGCTGGGCGCGTTCATTGCGGTTCTGGCGATCATGGGAGCGCTGGCATGGCGAGGCGCGCTGCCGCGGACGGGCCCGATTGCGCCGGGCGACTGGGGCATCTCGGACTGAGGGATGAACGGGCGCAAAGGGAAAGTGGCGGCGCGGATGGTTTGGGCGGGCTAGTCCTCGTTGCGGCGCAGCATGCACTGGCAGCAGTCGCTACAGCGACCGCACTTTTCGCAGCGATGGTTGGGGCAGACGTCTTTGGTGCAGTAGACGCAAATATGGTTGGAAGCTTCGCCGCAGATGTTGCAGGCGAACGTAGCGGCTTCGCTCATGGCTTGTCCTCGGAGTGTTTGAGAGGCGGCTTGGCGGGAGGGTTTTTGGGAGCCGGGCCGGTTTGCCGGTTGAGGATTCCGCGGCAGCGCTGGGCCTCCTGATCCAGAATCGCCGATTCCTCCTCCTTTTGGGACGCGAGGTCGGTAATATACTGGCGCAACTGATCGTGATTGGAAGCATTTTGGCTGAGAAGGCTCACTAGCAGGTCGCCGATGGCGGGATTTTGATATTTGCGGACGCCTTCGAGCAGGGTATTCAGCCTGGCCTGAAGAGCTTCCCAGCGGAAGTAGGCGTCCAAGGCGCGGGTGAGCCTGCCGGGCTGCCCAGCGAAGGCTTGGGCGGAATTGGCCAGGTAGTCCATCTCCTGGCGGGCGCTTTGCCATTGCGCAACATAGGCGGCAGGGGCGCCGTTTTGGACCCATTGTTGGGGCGTGAGTTGGTCCAGGACGGGTTGAATGCGCGAGGCCGCCGCCGAAAAATCGGCGATGATCTTGTCGATGTCCCAAGGGGCCGCAATACTCGGGGCCGGAGCCTGCCCGGGGGCGGCGAGGGGAACAAGCAATAGCGCCAGGAGGGTTTTCATAGGTCCTAGGGCCAGTGTCGCACGGCGATCGAGCAGGAGCCGCCGGCGCTCTAGGGGCGGGGCTAAAACTTGAATATTCACCAGCGTGGGAGTCGATTGTATGATGAGAAAGCGATGATCGGGCCGCTGGCGGGCGCGGAGATGGCCGGTGCGGGGGTGGCGGCGGCGGCAGCCTGCCTGGGTTATGCGGTGCGGGGCCGGTCGGCAGCCGTGCTGGCGCCGTCGGTCTGGCGCGGCGACCGGTCGCGGAGGGTTGTGGCGCTCACCTTCGACGACGGACCAAGCGAATCGACGCCGGAGATTCTGCGGCTGTTGGCGGAGCATGGGGCGCGGGGGACATTTTTTATGTGCGGGGCCAATGTGCGCCGCCTTCCGGAGCTGGCGCGGGAAGTCCGGGCCGCGGGGCACGAGATTGGAAATCATTCCGACACGCATCCGCGGTTGGATTTTAAATCCGCGGCGTTCATATACGGCGAATTGGCGCGCGCGCAAGAGAGCATCGCGGCGGCCACGGGCTGGACGCCAAGATGGTTCCGCGCCCCTTACGGAGTGCGCTGGTTTGGGCTGGGCCGGGCGCAGCGCGAACTGGGGCTCACCGGAGTGATGTGGACCGTGATTGGGCGCGATTGGAAATGGCCTGCTCCGAAAGTGGCCCAGCGTCTGCTGGACGGCGCCGCGAACGGAGCGATTTTGTGTCTGCACGATGGCCGGACCACCCAACCGTCGCCTTCTATTGGAGCAACGATAGAAGCGCTTCGGCGGGTCTTGCCGCGCTTAATCGAGCGTGGATTCCAGTTTGAAACTGTTGGAGAATTCCTGTCCTCCTCTTTAAAACAGGCGGGGAAATCATGTCCCATTCCGAGCTAGCGGCGCGCGTGGCCAAAGTTATCGCCAAAACGCAAAAGATTCCCGAGGAGTCGGTGACGCTGGAAAAGACGTTCGCGGATCTGAAGATCGATTCGCTGGACGGAATTAACATTCTGTTCGCGTTGGAGGAGGAGTTCCAGATCGAAATTCCGGACGAGGCGGCGGAGAAGATCCGCTCGGTGAGGGAAATGGTGGAGGGCCTGGAGAAGCTGATGGGCGGAAAGGCCGCGCAGGAAGGCGCATGATGGAGCGCCGCGTGGCGGTCACCGGCATCGGCGTTGTATCGGCCTTCGGGGACACGTTCGGGGAGTTCTGGAAGGGGGTGGCGTCGGGGAGGAGCGGGATTCGGCCGATGACGCCGGCTTTTCGAAGCGCTCTGCGCTTTGCCAACGCGGCGGAGGCGGCGCAGTTCGACGCGCGCAGCCACTTCGAGGAAAAGCAGATCGATTACCTGGACCGGTTCGCGCAGTTCGCGGTGGTAGCGGCCAGAGAGGCGGTGAAGTCCTCGGGGCTGAAGATAAGCGGGGAGCTGGGGAGGCGAACCGCGGTGGTGACCGGCTCCTCAGCCGGGGGCCAGGGGACCGAGGACCAAAATTTCTATAATCTTTACGCTTTGAAGCACACGCGGTTTTCGCCGCTGATCATTCCGCGAGTGATGGGCAACGCCGGGGCCAGCATAATCTCGTCGGAATTCGGAATCGGAGGGCCGGTTTACACAGTCTCGACGGCGTGTTCCTCGGCCAATCACGCCATCGGCCAGGCGTTTTGGATGGTGCGAAGCGGGGTGGTGGACGTGGCGCTGGCGGGGGGCAGCGAGGCGCCGTTCTCGATGGGCCTTTTGAAATCGTGGGAGGCGCTGCGGGTGGTGTCTCCGGACACCTGCCGGCCGTTTTCGCGGGACCGCCGCGGGTTGATTTTGGGGGAAGGGGCGGGGATTGTGGTGCTGGAGGCCCTGGAAGCGGCCCGGGCGCGGGGAGCGCCGGTATGGGGCGAGATCGCGGGGTTCGGGATGAGCTCCGACGGGCATCACCTGACGCAGCCGCTGGCGGAGGGAGCGGCCTCGGCCATGCGGGCGGCGCTGGCCGACGCCGGGATCGCGCCGGAGGCGATCGGTTACATTAACGCGCACGGCACTGGAACGTTCTCCAACGACGCCACCGAATGCCAGGCCATCCGGGAGGTCTTTGGAGCGCACGCCGAGAGGCTTCTGGTGAGCTCGACAAAATCGATGCATGGGCACGCGTTGGGGGCGGCGGGCGCGCTGGAGGCGGCGGCCACGCTGGCGGCGTTGCGAAGCGGCACGATCCCTCCCACCGCCAACTTCACTTCGCCCGACCCGGCTTGCGATTTGGACGTGGTGCCGAATCATCCGCGGCCGGCGGAAATCGAATGGGCGCTTTCGAATTCCTTCGCGTTTGGCGGCTTGAACGCGGTGCTGGCGTTCCGCTCGGCATCGGCGGGAAGGTAGTTTGAAGGAGGGCGGCCGGCGGGGGCACGGAGCTAGGGGAGGGCGAAAACCACCAGCGATTCGCCGTTGCCCACGGGAGGGTCGGTGACGCCAGCGCCGCCATCGCCGGCGACCACCGCCACATATTGTTTCCCATTGCGGCCCTGGTAGGTGATGGGAACGGAGATAGCGCTGTAGTCCAGCTTGGTTTCCCACAGCAACTTTCCGGTTCGTGAGTCGAAGGCGCGGAAGCGCTTGTCGTTGGTAGCGCCGATGAACAACAGCCCGCCCGCCGTAACGATGGGGCCGCCGAATCCGATGCGGCCGGTGTTGCGCTTGGCTTCCGGCAACTCGTCGGTGACGCCCAATGGAATCTGCCAGGCAAATTCGCCGGTGGCGGCGTTCACGGCCGTCAATCGTCCCCAGGGAGGTTTTTGGCAGGGCCAGGAACTGGCGCCGAGCAGACGGTTGCGGTCATCGGTCCGCTTCCACCAGAACTTCGAGTTGAAGGGATTGCCCAAGATGCTGGCCTGCTGATAGGGGACCTGGGAGCCCTCCGGCTGCTTCTGAATCCAGCCGATGCTTCCGTATTCATTGGTGAAGGTGAATACGTACCCGAGGTTCGGATCGGAGGCCGTGCCGCCCCAGTTCGTCCCGCCGATGGCGCCGGGAAAGATCACGCTGGATACGGGCGGGGCGCCAGGCGCGCGATAGACCCACGGCGTAAAGGGACCTTCGTTATAGAGGCCGCCGCTTTTTTCAACGAGATCGCGGCAGGCGGCGGCGTGTTCGGCGGTGGTGTCCTCGGCGGTCACCAAGTCCTCCGGTTTAAAGCTCATGCGGCCAAAGGGAGGGGGTTTGACAGGAATGGGCTGGGTGGGGGAACTTTGTTCGCCGGGGACCTTGCTTTGGGGAACCTGTTTTTCCTCGATTTCAAACACGGGCTTGCCGTTGGTGCGATCGAGGATATACATGTAGCCGACCTTGCCGGTCTGCGCTAAAATTGGGACCCGCTTTCCGCCGATGGTCACGTCGATCAAGCCGGGGGCGGGCGGCAAATCGAAATCCCAGGTGTCGTGATGGACGGCTTGAAAATACCATTTCAAGCGTCCCGTGCCGGCGTCGAGCGCCACCAAGGAATTGCCGAAGAGGTCGTCGCCTTTCCGGTCGCCGCCGTAGAAATCGCTGGCCGGGCTGCCGAAGACGGTGTAAAGAGTGTTGCGGGCGGCGTCCACGGTCATGGAGAATCCCCAGTTATTGACGCCGGTGCGATCCTTCCAACTGTCGCCGGCCCAAGTTTCATGGCCCGTCTCGCCCGGCCGCGGCACGGAATGAAACTCCCACAGTTTCTTGCCCGTGCGCGCATCATAGGCGCGGGTGTCGCCAGGCGCGTTGGGGACTTGGATTTCGCCCACGTTGGCGCCGAGAAACACCAGGTTTTTGTAAATTGTGGGGGCAGAATTGTAAGGGATCACGACGTCCACTTCGCCCTCATTTCCGAATCCCGGATCGATCTTGCCGGTCTTCGCATTCAGGGCGATCAGCCTGCGATCGGCGGTGAAAAGGATGCGCGGCGGATTGGTTCGATCGCCGGGCCAGTAGGCCACGCCACGGCGCGAGGGGGTTCCTTTCGGCAAGGCATAGCTCCAGATCTCGTTTCCGGTTTCCGGCGCGAGGGCGACCACGCGGTTTCCGGCGGGCAGGAACATAACGCCGTTGACGACGATAGGGGTAGCTTCGGAAGCTCGCGCATTGAGGCGGAACGACCAAGCCTGGGTCAGATGGGCGACATTGCGAGTGTTGATCTGGGTGAGGGGCGAATAGCGGGAGCCAGCGAGGTCGCGATTGTACATGGGCCAGTCCGCGGCGGGGGCGGACTGAGCGGACAACGGCGGCAAGGCGACGGCAAACAGAAACAGAATCCGGCGCGCGCGGCATGTCATGGATTTCTAGAGTAACTCGGCGGTGCTGAAGAAGAACGGGATCTCGACGGCCGCGGTCTCGGGCGCGTCGGACCCATGGACGCAGTTGCGCTCGATGCTTTGGGCGAAGCGTTTGCGGAGGGTGCCTTCGGCGGCGTTGGCGGGATTGGTGGCGCCCATCAGCTCACGCCATTTGGCGATGGCGCCGGGAGCCTCCAGCGCCATCAGCACCACGGGCCCTTCGGTCATGAATTTGACCAGGGATTGAAAGAAGGGGCGATCCTTATGCACGGCGTAAAAGCCCTCGGCCTCTCTTTGGGTGAGGCGCTTCATTTTCAATCCGGCGACGCGGAAACCGGCTTTTTCAATCGCGGCGAGAATTTCACCGGCGTGGCCGGCGGCGACGGCATCGGGTTTAATAATCGCGAAAGTTCGTTCCATTGGGTTTCGATTAGAGTCTGCTTTTGACCTTTTCTCCGATTTCGGCGGGCGTGGCGCACACGGTCACGCCCGCTTCGCGCATGGCGGCAATTTTATCTTCGGCCTTGCCGCTTCCGCCGGAGATGATGGCGCCGGCGTGGCCCATGCGGCGTCCGGGCGGAGCGGTTTGACCGGCAATAAAGCCGATGACCGGCTTCGCCACGTTTTCTTTAATATAGGCCGCAGCGGTCTCCTCGGCCGAGCCGCCGATTTCGCCGATCATGACGATGGCGTGAGTATCGGGATCTTCGTTGAAGAGCCGAATGGCGTCCAGATGAGAGGTTCCGACAATGGGATCGCCGCCGATTCCGATGCAGGTGGATTGTCCGATGCCGAGGGCGGTCAACTGTCCGACGGCTTCATAGGTGAGGGTTCCGGAGCGGGAAACGACTCCGACATGGCCAGCTTTGTGAATGTGGCCGGGCATGATGCCGATCTTGCACTCGCCGGGCGTAATGATTCCGGGGCAGTTTGGTCCGATGAGGCGGGTGGCGGGACGATCCTTCAAATAGGCCCACGCGCGGATCATGTCGGAAGCCGGAATACCTTCGGTAATGCAAACCACCAGAGGAATGCCGGCGCCGGCGGCTTCCATAATCGCGTCGGCGGCGAAGGGGGGAGGAACGAATATGACGCAAGCGTTGGCGCCGGTGGCTCGAGCCGCTTCGGCGACGGTATCAAACACAGGCCGGTCCAAATGGGTCTGGCCGCCCTTGCCGGGCGTGACGCCTCCCACCACCTTGGTGCCGTAGGCGATGGCCTGTTGGGCGTGAAAGGTTCCCTCTTTTCCGGTGAAGCCCTGCACCAGCACGCGCGTATGACGATTCACCAAGACGCTCATGCCGCGGCTCCTTGCCGGGCGAGCCGGACGACCTTTTGGGCGGCGTCCCGCATGCCGTCGGCGACGGTGAAATTGAGGCCGGATTCGGTGAGGATTTGCCGCCCGCGCTCGACGTTGGTGCCTTCCATGCGGACGACCACGGGGGCCTTCACTTGCAGCTCGCGGGCGGCCTTGACGACTCCGGCCGCCAGCGTGTCGCAGCGCAGAATGCCGCCGAAGATATTGATGAGCACAGCGCGAACCGAGGGATCGGAAAGAAGGATGCGGAACGCATTGCGGATTTGCTCTTCGTTGGCGCCGCCTCCCACGTCCAAGAAATTGGCTGGATTTCCGCCGGCGTACTTGACGATGTCCATGGTGGCCATGGCCAGCCCGGCTCCGTTCACCATGCAGGCGACGTCGCCATCAAGCTTAATGTAATTCAGGCCGAAGCGGGAGGCCTCGACTTCCAGGGGGGCCTCTTCGTTTAAATCGCGCAACTCCACGAGATCGGGATGGCGGAAAAGCGCGTTGTCGTCGAGATTGAGCTTGGCGTCAAGGGCGAAGACGCGGCCGTCCTTGGTGAGAACGAAAGGATTGATTTCGGCCAAAGTGGCGTCCAATGCGTCGTTGGCCTGGGCGAGCGCGAGCATGGCGCGAGCGGCGAGATGGGCGGCCGCGCCCGGCAGTCCGATTCCGAAAGCGAGCTTGCGGGCTTGAAAGGCCTGAAGCCCGAGGCCGGGCTCGATGGGCTCCTTGAGGATACGCTCGGGGGCTTGGGCGGCGACTTCTTCGATCTCCACTCCGCCGTCGGCCGAGGCCATGAAGACGTTCTTGCCGTGGGCGCGGTCCAGGACGATACCGAGATACAGCTCACGCGCAATGGGCAGCGTCTCTTCGACGAGCAGGCGCCGCACGACGCGGCCTTCCGGGCCGGTCTGATGCGTCACCAGCGTCATGCCGAGCATTTTCCCGGCGATCTGCCGGGCCTCGGAGGGGTTTTGGGCGAGCTTCACTCCGCCGCCCTTGCCGCGTCCTCCGGCGTGGATCTGAGCCTTGACGACCACGGTTTGACCGATATCTTTGGCGGCTGCTTCGGCTTGTTCGGGGGTGGAAACCGCTTGGCCCCTGGGCACAGGGACGCCGTGGCGCGCCAAGAGGGCCTTGGCTTGGTATTCGTGTATCTTCATCGCTTCGAATTACGGAAAACCTCCAGCATACCGCAAGGCGGCCGCGATCTTGACGCAAACGGGCGAACCGCCGCGGCTGACCCTTTTGAGTCATTGGCGCCGCACGATGGGGGACATATACTCTTCCAAGCAATCGACATTTCGAAATTGGGGGAACGCAGATGGGTTTTCATAACGTATTTTCTACATTTATACGTCTGATTTGCGCGGCCATTATCGCGGTTGCCGGGGCAATGGCGTTGAACGCGCAAAACGTAACGGGCTCGATTAGCGGCGTGATTCAGGACGCGCAAGGGGCGGTCGTGCCCAATGCGAAGATCACGCTCACCAACGAGGCGCAGGGGGCGGCGTCGGCGCGCGTGGTGAATTCGAACGCCGAGGGGGTTTTCGTTTTCTCGCCTCTGGTGGCGGGCACCTATTCGGTGGAAGTGGAAGTGATGGGATTCAAGAAGTTCGTGCAGTCCGGGATCATACTGGACGCCAGCGAGCGGATGGGCCTTCCGCCGATCACGCTTGAAGTTGGGGCCACGGGCGAGTCGGTGACGGTGGAGGCCAACGCCATTCAACTCCAGACGCTGAACGCCGAGCGCTCGGCCGTGGTCACGGGAAACCAGATGGTGGACATCGCCATCAACGGGCGCAACTATACCAGCCTGCTGCGGCTGGTGCCGGGCGTGACGGCGGACACGGCCAGTTCGGGGCTGGATGCGAACTTCAACGGCGGACGCAACATGACCAGCAACTACACCGTGGATGGCCAGAACGTCACCGATATTGGCGTGAACGAGCAGTTCGCCTATCGCATCAGCGTAGATTCGATCGCGGAATTCAAGGTGTCGACGAGTTCGCAAACGGCGGAGTTTGGGCGCACCGACGGCGCGCAAGTGCAGGTGGTGACCAAGAGCGGGACGAAGGATTTCCACGGCGACGGATATTGGTTTAAGCGTGGAGAATTCATGAACGCCAACACCTTCACGAATAACTTCGCCGGGATTCCGCGCCAGGAATATCGCTATATGGACGCAGGCTGGACGTTGGGCGGACCCATTTACATTCCTGGAAAAGTCAACAAGAACAAGGACAAGCTGTTCGGCTTTATGTCGCAGGAGTGGAACCACAACATCATTCCCGGCACGCTGCATCAAATCACGGTTCCCACGGCGGCCGAGCGGAGGGGCGACTTTTCCACGGACGCGCGCACGGGAACCGGAGTGCTGCAAACCATCTACGACCCGCAGAACCGCTCGGCGGCCAATCCCCAGGGCACGCCTTTTCCGGGCAACATTATTCCGGCGACTCGCTTTAGCCCCTACGGACCTTCCGTTCTCAATTGGCTTCCATTGCCGAACACGTTCGGGCAGCCTTTGTACAACTATCAATCGCAAGTCGCCAGCAGCCAGCCGTCTTTCGACCAGCTTTATCGAGTGGACTACAACTTGAGCGACAAGTGGCGTTTCTTCGTGCGCGGATTGGATAGCAAGCAGACCCAGAACGTGCCCTACGGCCGCGCGGACACGAGCAATAATCTGGGCCTGACGCCGTTCTACGCGCCGACGTACGGATGGTCGATCACCACCAACGCCGCGACGATTATCAGCCCGACGCTGACGAACGAGTTTCAATTCGGCTATACCGTGAATGGGATTCCGGGCGATCCGCCCACGCCGGGCAGTCCGTATTACCGTTCGGTTTCCAATATCACCATCCCGCAGCTCTATCCGGCGGCGAACACCAGCGGCGTGATTCCGAACTTCGTTTTCGACGGCACGCCGACGGTAAGCGGGACGGCGATGACCAGCTTTGCGGGCACGCCGTACCATAACCGCAACCCAGTCTGGAATTACATCGACAACGTGACTAAGGTGCTGGGGACGCACACGATCAAAGCGGGACTCTATTACGAATACGCGGTGAAGACGGAAAACGCTTTCAAGCCGTACAACGGCACCATCAATTTCGGCAACGACTCCAACAACCCGTGCGATTCCAATTGGGCGTTTTCCAACGCCTTGTTGGGTTGCTACGAAAGCTACACGCAGATCAATCAGGATCCGCTGCCGAGCTATCCCTACAAGAATTTTGAATTTTACGGGCAGGATACCTGGAAAGCCACCCGGAAACTTACGGTGAATTATGGGCTGCGGATCTCTTTCATCACGCCGTTCCACGACACGCTGGGAATGATGTCGAATTTCCTGCCGGCGGACTATAATCCCTCCCAGGCGGTGGCGTTTTATCAACCCACGCTGTCCAATGGCGCGAAAGCGGCTTTGAACCCCATTACGGGCGCGATCCTGCCGGCGGTGTATATCGGGGCGATCGTGCCGGGGGTGGGGAACATTAATAACGGGCTGGTGCGCTCCGGGCAGAACGGAACGCCTCTAGGATTGATCGAAAACCGGGGAGCGCATTGGGGCCCGCGATTCGGCATTGCGTATCAAATAAACGATAAGACGGTGTTCCGGATGGGCGGCGGGGTGTTTTACGAGCGCGTGGCGACGTTCGGCATCGGCGTTACGAGCAACTACACCACCAACCCGCCTTTGCTTCGAACGGCTCAGCTTTACTACGGGAACCTGGCCGATATCGCCAGCCAATCGGGGACGTTTTTCCCGACGGGCGTGAACATGATCTCGCCGGATGGGCATGTGCCAACGGTGTACAACTACAACGCCGAAGTGCAGCGGCAGCTTCCGCTCAAGCTGTTCGCCTCCATCTCCTACGTGGGCAATCAATCGCGGCACCTGTGGCTGGCGCAACCGATCAACACGGTCCCGTTCGGCAGCGCCTGGCAGCCCTCGACGCAGGACCCAACGGTTACGCCAAAGTACGACGGCACAACCAATTTGCCGGCGAATCTGTATCGGCCCTACGCGGGCTACACGGCGGCCACCGATTACACTTGGGGGACCTCGGCCAACTTCAACGCGCTGCAAGCGTCGCTGAACCGGCGCGTGGGACCGCTGCAACTGGGCGCGAACTATATGTGGTCCAAAGCCCTGGGAGTGGGAGTTGGCCATCCCACGGATACGCGCGACTACGGCTACGGTCCGCTGCCGCAGGACCGCACGCAATCGCTCTCGGTCAATTACATCTACGAGATTCCCAGCATTGCCCGGAAAGGGTCGTTTTTGGGCAATCCGGCGGGAAAGGCGATTTTCGACGGGTGGGAGTTAGCGGGCCTGACGAGCGTGAGCACCGGCGCTCCGGTGACGCCCACGTATAGCGTTTCCGGCATCGGGGCGGCGCAATTGAACCGGATGATCACGGGCAGCGAGGATTGGGCGCCGCGGCTGGTTCTTACCTGCAATCCGAATGAATCGATGGGCGACCGGAACCTAAACGAGTTCATCAACACTTCCTGCTTCGCGCCTCCTCGGAAGGGCAGTATCGGGATGGATTCCGGCTACAATACGATTCGCGGGCCCGGTCTCCAACAGTGGGACATGAGCTTGTATAAAAATATTCCGATCAAGGAGAGGGCTCGGATTCAGCTGCGGCTGGAAGCCTACAACGCCTTTAACCACACCGAATGGGGCTCGATCAACAGCACGGCGATCTTCAACGCCGCGGGGCAGTTGAGTAACCTGCCCACGCAGCTTGGAGGCACGGGCGGGCGCTTTGGCTTCGGCACGGAGAACAGCGTCCGGGCGACGAGCCAGCGGATCTTGCAAGTTGGCGCCAAGTTCAATTTTTAGGGCCCGCGCGGCAGCCGATTTTGGGCGTGAAATTCTTTAACTCGGGCGCATTTATGTTATGGTCTGTTAGATGACCAACAACGCATGGGTGCGCCTGGAGCCACACGTGCGCTCCCTGTTGCGGATCGTGGCGGCCTTTACGTTTTCCCAGCACGGCTGGCAGAAATTCTTCGGATGGTTCGGAGGAATCCAAGGCCAAAACGCGCCGTTGAACTCGATGCTAGGGGCGGCGGGCGTTCTGGAAACGGTGGGCGGAGCCTTGCTGATGGCGGGTCTGTTCACGCGGCCCACCGCCTTTCTTTTATCCGGGGAGATGGCGGTGGGATACTTCCGCGCGCACGCGCCGCGGAGCTTCTGGACGCTTTTAAACGGAGGCGAGATTACCGTCGTGTATTGCTTCCTTTGGCTTTGGCTCAGCGCGGCCGGGGCGGGACCGTGGAGTCTGGATCGCGTCCTGCGGCGAAAGGAGGGTTAGAAAGGATTTCTGGGATCGGGGCTCCCGGCTGCCTCCGCGCGGTTTGACCCGACGCAGCCGGAAGCCCGATCGCGGCTCTCTATCGCTTTGCTTTCCGCCGCCGACGCCTATCGGCAGCGGACGAACCGGTCTGGCGGAAAGATCAAGCCAGGGGCGCGGAGGGTGCATGTTTTTTTAACAGGAGCCGGCGCAGACGGCCGAGCAGCCTCAGCCGGCTAAAATCTCCAGAGCTTCCTTGCCGCAAATGCGCGCCAGCTCCGCGCAGAATTCCTTGTCCGGGCGGACCTTCGCGCTCAGATCGAGAATAACTGAAAAATCTCGCGTTTTTTCAAGCCGCAGGCGAACCTCCGTGGAGCCGGGCTTGCGTTCGAACAAGGAATGAAGGGCCGCAGCGCGGCCTGGCTCCGCGGATCCGCTCAGGGGGACTCGAATGGAAATCAGGGAAGGCAGCCTGACGCTGGCAACCTCCAGCGGAACGATGTCCTGGAGAGAGATCTTGGGCGGCGCGTTTTCTTCGGGCAGGACCAGGCCACGCGCCAGGACGGCTTTATCCTCCTGAAGCGCGCCGAGCAGCCGTTCGTACTGGGTGGAGAACACCATGGCTTCAACCGATCCCTCCAGATCCTCCACCTGGAGCGACGCCCACAGCTTGCCCTCTTTGTTGCGCTTGCGCTGAATGCCGGTCAGGATGCCACACAGCGCCACTTCGGCGTTTTTGGGGAGGCCTTCCAATTCGGAAGTGCGGTGTGTGGCCAGTTCGGCAGCCTTATCGAGGTATTGATCCAGAGGATGGCCGGTAATGTAGAAGCCCAGGACTTCCTTTTCGCCTGCGAGTTTCTGCTGGCCCGTCCAGTCGGGGACGTTGGGAAGGGGACGCTCCGCGGGGGACAGATCGGCCGGCATCGCGGAAAACAGGCCGGATTGTCCGTTGGCCCTATCGCGGCCCACGCGCGCGCCATTTTCCATGGCGTGGTCGATGACCGCGAACAGTTGCGCTCGCGTCGCGCCAAGCGAATCCATGGCGCCGGCCTTAATGAAGCTTTCGATCAAGCGGCGGTTCACCGTGCCCAAATCGACGCGCTCGCAAAAATCGTAGAACGAGCGGAAAGGGCCGCCCTGGGCGCGCGCCCGGGTCACGCACTCCACCGCGTTGGGCCCCACGTTTTTAATGGCGCCGAGGCCGAAGCGAATGCCTGGGCGGGCGCCGTCGGCGACGGGGGTGAATGTAAATTCGGAGGAGTTTACGTCTGGAGCAAGGATGCGGATGCCCATTTCGCGGCATTCGTTGGTATATTTGACGATTTTAGAAATATTTCCCGTTTCGGAGGTGAGCAGCGCCGACATAAATTCCAAGGGATAGTGGGTTTTGAGATAAGCGATCACAAAAGCGAGATAAGCGTAGGCGGCCGAATGAGACTTATTAAAGCCGTAGCCGGCGAATTTGGCCATCTGATCGAATATCTTTTCCACCTTGCGCTGGGCGTGGCCCCGGGCCTTAGCGCCTGCCACGAAGCGCTCGCGCTGCCGGGCCATTTCCTCCGCCTTCTTCTTGCCCATGGCGCGGCGGAGAAGGTCGGCTTCTCCCAGGGAATAGCCCGCCAAGCGGCTGGAGATCTGCATCACCTGTTCCTGGTAGACGATCACGCCGAAGGACTCCTCGAGGATGTCCTTCAGCTCCGGAAAATCGTAAGTCACCTCCTTGCGGCCATGTTTGCGGTCGATAAAATCGTCGATCATGTCCATGGGGCCCGGCCGGTAGAGGGCGTTGAGAGCGATGAGATCGTCGAGACGGTCCGGCTGGTAACGGCGCAAGATATCGCGCATGCCCGGCGATTCAAATTGAAAGATGCCGCTCGTCAAGCCTTTGCAAAAGACGGTTTGATAGGTGCGCGGGTCGTCGAGGGGCAAATCCTCCAGACGCAATTTCTCTCCGCGATGGCGCGCGATCAGCTTAAGCGTGTCGTCGATGATCGTAAGGGTGGTCAGGCCCAGAAAATCCATCTTCAAAAGGCCCAGCTTTTCCAGACCGACCATATCGTACTGGGTGACAATTTCGTCTTTATTGGTCTTATAGAGAGGGACCAGCTCCTTCAGCGGCTTGGGAGAGATGACCACGCCGGCCGCATGGACGCTGACGTTGCGCGCCACGCCTTCCAGCCGCTGGGCCACGTCCAGGACGTCTTTCACGCGCGGCTCGCGGGCGGCCATTTCGTCCAGTTGCGGCTCCATCTTCCGCGCTTCCGCCAGCTTGATGTTGAGGGGCTGGGTGGGGATGAGCTTGGTGATGCGGTCCATATCGGCGAAGCTCATGTCGAGGGCGCGGCCCACGTCCTTAATGGCGGCCCGCGCGCCCAGCGAGTTGAAGGTAATGATTTGGGCTACTTGCTCGCTGCCGTATTTTTCGGTGACGTATTGAATCACTTCGCCGCGCCCGCGCGTGCAGAAGTCGATATCGATATCCGGCATGCTGACGCGTTCCGGGTTGAGGAAGCGTTCGAAGATCAGGCTGTATTGCAGCGGGTCGATATCGGTGATGTCCATGGCCCAGCTCACCAGGCTGCCGGTGGCGGAGCCTCTTCCGGGGCCGACGGGAATTCCCTTCTGCTTGGCGAAGCGAATGAAATCCCAGACGATCAGGAAATAGCCCGCGAACTTCATCTGCTGGATCATTTTGATTTCGCGGTCCAGCCGCTCCAGGTATTCCTCCAGGTTGTGCTTGAGCCGGCCCTGCGCCGCCAAAGCTTCCAAGCGGGGCCGCCGTTTTTCAAATCCCTGGCGCGCTACGTACTCGAAATAGGTATCGGTGGAGTGGCCTTCAGGGATGGGAAAGTCGGGAAACGGCTCCTTCACCGGATCGAGCTTGATCTGGCAGCGCTGGGCAATTTCCCAAGTGCGGTCGAGAGCATCCTCGATTTCTCCGAAAAGGGCCATCATTTCCGCCCGAGTTTTCAAATGAAACACCGGCTGCTCAAAGCGCATGCGGTCCGGGTCGGACATTTTCTTGCCGGTTTGGACACAGAGGAGAATTTCGTGGGCGCGCGCGTCGGACTTGCGAAGGTAGTGGGCGTCGTTGGTGGCCACGAGCGGAATGCCCGTTTCGGCCGAAAGCCTGCCGAGCATGGGCAGGACGCGGGCGTCCGGCTCCAGGCCGTGATTCTGAACTTCGAGGAAGAAATTGCGGGGTCCGAACAGATCGCGGTATTGGTAGGCCAGGCGCTTGGCGTCGTCGTAGCGGTTCGCCAGAAGGGTTTCGTTGATGTCGCCGCGCAGGCAAGCCGAGAGCGCGATCAGTCCCTGGGAGTGGCGCGACAGCAGGTCTTTGTCGATGCGGGGCTTGTAGTAAAAGCCGTCCAGGAAGCCGGTGGAGACAAGCTGAATCAGGTTGCGATAGCCATGCTGATTTTCACACAGCAGCACCAGATGGTTATAGCGGTTGGCGTCGCTTTTGACGGCGTGGCCCTGCTGCGCGACGTAGACTTCGCAGCCGATGACGGGGTGAATTCCCTTTTCCTTGGCCTTGTTGTAGAACTCGACCGCTCCAAAGAGGTTGCCGTGATCGGTCATGGCGACGGCGGGCATATTCTGCTCGGCGGCGAGATCCATCAGTTGCGAAATCTCGCAGGCGCCATCCAGAAGCGAATAATCGGTGTGACAATGCAGGTGAACGAACGGGGCGGACATGGCATCCAATCCCGGGGGAGTGATACCAGTATAGCGGCAAGCGCTCAAGGGGGAAGGAAAATGGAGCCAAATCCGCCGAGGGGCCGGGGGCGTTGGAGCGGCGTGACCAAACGCCCCATGGGAGGCGGCTAAAACCCGAGTTCCTTCAGCAGGGCTTGGGCTTGATAGATCTTTTGGAGGGCTTCGGCGACGCCATCGACGGAGACGTGAACGGCGCGGGCTTGCTCATCGCTGTAGAGATAGGCGTCGGGAAGGCTTTCGAGATTGCCATCGAAGGTAATGCCGACCAGTTCGCCCGCCGCGTTCACGGCAGGGCTGCCGGGATCGCCGCCGCCGATATCGCAGGTGGAGACGAAATCCAGGGGTTTGTTCAGATTCAACGAGGATTTCAGCTCCACCCATCGGGGCGGGACTTGATAGGGCCCTTCATTGCCGTGGCGGAAATAGAGGCCGCCGAAAGTGGAGGCGGCGGGCATGGCGACGCCAGCGCGGTCGACATAGCTTTTCACGACGCCGAACATGACGCGGGGCGAGCCTGTGGCGTCGGGGTAATCGGCCGCGCCGAACAATTTAAACCGGTACTGGGCAATTTTTTCAGCGGCGGAGGTTTCGAGAGAGCCAATCAGCTCGTCGTGTTTTTTCTGAAGCCGGCGGGCGGGTTCATCCAGGAGTTTGGCCAGACGGACAATGGGATCGTCCGAGGGCGCGGCGGAGGCTCCGCTTTGCGCGGCGGCTGCGAGCCGGCTGGATTTCGCCATCGCTTCGGCGGCTTCCTTAGGCGTCTTGCCATCGAGAATCATCTTGATTGGGACGTTCTCGCCGCTGAGATTTTTCAGCTCTTCGAGATATTGAGACAGGAGCAGAGTCTCGATGGCTTGGTTCACAGGAGGCGCGGCGGGCGGAGGGGACGCGGGACTGGCGGAGCGGACAAGCTGGCGCGCGACGGCGAACAGGGTTGAGCCGGGCGCCGGATCCTTTTCCAAAAGCTGATACGCCTTCTCAAAGGGAGTCCAGCTCTTGTAGGCCGCCGCGACCTCGTCCCAGACTTTATTGGCGTCCGCGCCGAGTTTGGAGTCGCCCAGCACGGCGCGCCGGATTTTTCCTTCGAAGACCGTTTTGCGAGTGACCAGGCGATCGTCGCGCAGGCCGATGAGCATTCCCGCGCTGGTTTTGTAACGGGCGAGGATGGCGTTGAGGACCGGCTCCGCCGCTTCCAGATTGCTCTGATTTTGCGAGGCGAATTCTCCCAGCGAACGAATGCGGGCCTGCAAACGGCTCACGGTGAAAGGGAGCTCGGTATCGCGATAAAACGTCAATTGGGCCGAGGTGGCCAGCCGCATGGTGGGCGCGGGGTTGCCAAAAGAAAAGATCAAATCCCCTTCCTTCACCCCTTCGCGGCTCCATTTCAAAAACCCGGGCGTCGCGGCGGGGCGGCCATTCTCGTAGGCCCGCAAAAACGCGATATCCAACCCATAACGAAGATAGGTGAGGCTATCGCGGGTGCGACCAAAAAAGGCCAGATCGTTCTCCGGAGCGAACACCAGGCGGATGTCGGAGTAGGTTTTGTACTGGTAGAGATCGTAGCGGCCGCCAGAATACAACTTCACGACCGAGCAGCGGCGGTGAGTCTTTTCCGCGCATTGCTGCTCGATTCGGGCGCTGGCCGCGTTGCGCTGCTGAAGGGCTTGGGCGGCGGGCGTTTTGTCGTTGGCGGCGGCTTTTACCTGAGCAGTGACGTCCTCGACGGCCTCCAGAACGCTGGCCTCCAGGCCGCTGCAAGGCAATTCGGCGGCGCGGGCCGGGGCGTAGAAACCATCCTTCAAATAATCGTGCTGGCGATCGCCGAGTTTGCCGAGGCAACCGGAAACCAAGTGCTGGTTGGTGAGGATGAGGCCATCGGCCGATACAAAAGCCCCCGATCCTCCGGCAATCCGAACGGCGGCGGCTTGCAGATGTCCTAAGAAGGCCAGATTGGCGTCGAAGTTGTATTTCTGTTTGACGGCTTCGGCGGGGAACTGGTTCACCAGCCACGTCCCTTCATCGGCGGAGAGGGGGCGTATTAGGCAAAAAAGCGAAAAAGCGCCGAGGCGCATGAGGGCAAAGTTGCGCATGGGGTCAAGTTTGTAAGACGCGGGCCGGAGGGTGCGGTGTTACCGGGCAAGTGCCATCAAGAGTCTGCAACAACTCCGGGCGTTGGGTAAAAAATTCTGAATTCAAGAAGCGGGCGCGTGGGGCGCTAGTTGATTTTGGGGAATTTACGGGCAGCGGCACGCGACATGCGTTTCTAATGAATGAGTCTTGCCATCCCGGGCCGAAAGTCTGGATGGCCGGAGGGAAGGAGTAGAGCTATGAAATTGCAATCCTTGATTGGTTCCGGCGCAAAAGCGGCCGCAATGGGCGGCCTAGCGATCGCGGCGGGCCTGGTTGTGACGAGTGGGGCCAAGGCCGACGAATGGGACAAGAAGACCATTCTCACGGTCAATCAGCCGATTCAGATTTCCGATACCTATCTGGATCCGGGCAAGTATGTGCTGATGCTGGACCGCTCGTCTTCGGACCGTCATATCGTTCGAATTTACAACGATCGACAAGACCATTTGATTAATACGATACTGGCGCTACCCGCCTATCGCTTGCGCGCGACGGGTAGCACAGTGTTCACGTTTTGGGAAACTCCTCCCAATACGGCGCGCGCGCTGCGCGATTGGTATTGGCCTGGAGATAATTTCGGACAGGAGTTTCCGTACCCGAAGCATTTGAGAGAACTGGCGGCGGCCGTGCCGGCTCCCGCTCCGCCCGCTCCGCCACGGGAGGAAGCCGTGCCGGCTCCCGCTCCGCAGGCCGAGCAGAAGGTAGAGCAGCAGACCGAGATCGCGCAGGCCGCTCCACCGCCGCCTCCGCCGGCTCCGGAAGCCGCTCCGGCTCCCGAACAGCCGAAGGCATCGCCAGCGCCTGAAGCGCCTCAACCTCGGGAACTGCCCAAGACCGCGACGCCTTATCCACTGGTTGGATTCGGAGGGCTGCTTTCGCTGGGCATTTACGGGCTGGCTCGGGCGCGGGGTTCGGCTCAAGCATAAGACGGTAGCGCGAGCGGACTCGCGCTCCATTCAGCGACCCGCATGAAAGTGAGAATGAAAACAAGCAAGCCGTGGCGCTGGATGGAGCGATTCTTTCTTCTGGCGGGAATCGCCGGCGTGACGGCGGCGCTGGCGGGCATGCTGGCGCCCTTGGCATGGCAGGCTTGGGCGAACCGCGAGTTCAACCGGGAACGCCGCGTGGCTGCCGAGACTCAGGGCGGGCCCGAGATCCCATTTGGAACTCCCGGGAGGATTGCCGAAGATGGTTTGATCGGCCGGCTGAGCATTCCGCGGCTGAACTTAAGCACGATCGTGCGGGAAGGAACCAGCAGCGCAATCCTTAGTTTGGCCGCGGGCCATATTCCGGGAACCGCCTTGCCAGGGCAAAGCGGCAATATCGCCGTGGCGGGCCATCGCGACACTTTGTTTCGCGGTCTGAAGGACATCCAAGCCGGCGACCTGGTCGAGTTCGAAACGTTCCACGGACGGCTGGAGTACCGGGTTCAATCGACGGAAGTGGTAAGTCCGAAAGATGTGAGCGTGCTGCAGGCGGGCCAGAAAAACGAACTGACGCTGGTAACCTGCTTCCCATTTTACTATATTGGCTCGGCGCCGGATCGTTTCATCGTGAAGGCGATCGAGATCGCGTGGGACCCGATGGCGCCGGAAGCTTGGGCTAAGATGCCGGAGCAAGAGGCGCGAGCGGCGCAAGGCGAAAAGGCGGCGCGCCGGCGCAGGCCCGCAACCCAGGACGCGAGTTTTACGATTCCCATCCATCACAGCCGGGTGCTAGGGCCGGGGATTCGGCTGGGCGTCACCGATATCCGCGGGGGCCGAGTGAGCGGATGGATGTGGCTTATGCCCGAGCAGCGGACGGTGTGGCTGCGAGATCAGAAGGCGCGGGAGCCGGTGGCGTTTTACAGCGATGGCAGAAGGCGCGAAGTGACGATTACGAGCGTGACAAGCGAGGCCGCCACGGCGCGCCTTT
The DNA here is from genome assembly GCA_035293905.1 of Bryobacteraceae bacterium. Lineage (GTDB taxonomy): Bacteria > Acidobacteriota > Terriglobia > Bryobacterales > Bryobacteraceae > Palsa-187. Next base: position 14,572 of record DATGLY010000062.1, on the reverse strand, counting down.
CGCCATAGGCTAATCTGGCGGATTGTGGATCGCCGCCTGATTGCGATTGTCGGGCCGACGGGCGCGGGCAAGAGCGCTCTGGCGCTGGAGCTTGCCGGAACATTTAAGGGCGAGATTGTAAATTGCGACTCGCTGCAAGTCTACCGCGGCTTCGATATCGGGTCGGCGAAGACGGCGGCCGGGGCGCGCCTGGGCATTCCTCACCATCTGCTCGACATTTTGAGCCCGGCGGAGGAATTCTCGGCCGGCGAATATGCGCGGGCGGCCAAGGCGGCGCTGGAGGAAATCTCGGGGCAAGGGCATTTGGCTTTGCTCGTGGGAGGATCGGGATTTTATCTGCGGGCCGTACTGGAGGGTTTGCCCGAGTTGCCGATGCGCGACGACGCGATACGGGCGAGGCTCGCGCGGCGGGAACGCAAGCGTCCTGGCTCGCTTCATAAACTGCTGGAACGGCTGGAACCGAATGCGGCGGGGCGCATCCACGCAAACGACGTCCGGAAACTGATCCGGGCGCTTGAGATTCGCATTTTGACGCAGCGGACCGTTCCGGCCGTTGAATCGGGGCAGCCGCTCCAAGGCTACCGAATTCTCAAGATCGGGCTGGATCCCGATCGCGCCGCACTGTATGCGCGTTTGGATGAACGGGTGCGGGCGATGTTCGCGGGAGGGCTGGTGGAAGAGGTCCGGAAATTACTGTCGGAGGGAGCACGAGGCTCCGAGAAGCCGTTTGAATCGCTAGGGTATAAGCAGGCGCTGCGCTACCTTCGCGGAGAAGAAACCAGGGAGGGGGCGATCGCCTCCACGCAAATGGAGACGCGACAATACGCCAAGCGGCAATGGACGTGGTTCCGCCGGGACAAGGAGATCCATTGGCTGCGAGGATTCGGCGACGACTCCGAGATTCGGCGGCAAGCGCTCGACCTCACGCAAAAATTTTACAAAAATTCTGGGGCGCCGTAAGGAACAAAATTCCTTCTCGCTAGTATTAATACACATGGGGAATCGGCGAACTGCCCGCCCGGGGGCGCCGCCCGGAAGGCTCGATCCCGGGCGGCAGAGCGCTCATCTTTAACAATTCAGGAGACAGAGAATCATGAAACTTACCAGAGGCACAAGTGTGTTTTTCGCGCTCGGACTTGCGGCGTATGCCGGCTCCAGCTACAGCATCCGGCTATCGCAACCCACCCAGGTCGGGGGCGCGGAGCTGAAGGCGGGGGACTACCGAGTCCAAGTAGAGGGCGGCAAGGCGATTATCAAAGGAGAGGGGAAAACGATAGAGACAAACGTGCGAGTGGAAGACGGCGCCGCGAAGTTCAGCCGAACCTCCGTCCGCTACGACACGGCCGACGGCAAATACAAGATGGAGCAAATCCAGATCGGCGGGACCAAAACGACGCTGGTTTTCGGAGATTCCGAATCGGGCGCGAAGGCGGCGCAGCCCGCTGGGGTGCGGTAAAGCGGAGAGGAAACGCGGCAACGCCCAAAGCCTTGCCTTCCCGTTTCGTTTATTGGCTGGAGCAGCGTAGAGGCTGGCGCAAAGAAGCGCAATCGGAATCATACGCATCGTTTTACTCTTCTTGTTTTTTTTCGCCGGCCTTCTTGCCGATGCCGCCCAAATCGGGAATGCCGAACTTGCCGCTCAGCTCCTTTATTTGGTCGGGCTGGATGGAGCCGACGATGTCGATTAACGTCAATTCCATTGGCTCGGCGGAGAGAACGACCAAGCCGAGGATTTTGCCGCCTTCGGTTTTCAAATAGATCCCGGTGTCCTCGCCGGCTTCGCGAACGCTCACAACCTTGTTCCAGCCCTTGATCTGCGCGCGGACGCGGTCGACATCGGAGATCGAATATTGGCCGGCTTTGGCGAACGTATAGCTTCGGATATAGATGCCTTTCAATCCGGCGACGAGCGTTTTCAACTTCGCGTCGTCCGGATCGGCTCCACTCATGAAGCTTGCGGCCCATGGCAACAAGTTTGAATCGAGGGAGATTTCCACATGCTCGGAGGCTTTGCCGGCGAGCGGCGCGAAAGCATCGAGGGAAATATCCTGCGGCGGTGCAGGTTTCTTTTGACGGTTCCCAGAGGAAGCTCCAGGATTTCGGCGATCTCGGAGGGCTCCAGTTCTTCCTGAAACCGGAGAATCACGATCATGCGGGAGCGTCCCGGCAATCCATCCACCAAGCGGCGCAGGGCGCGCTCGAGCATGGGATCGTTGGGAGCCGGTTGGGCGGCTGGCTCCGCGAGGTCTTCGAGAGGTGTACGCGAGCGCCATCGTCTCCGGCGGCCTTCGTCGATGGCGCGATGAGAGGCCACCCTTCGAAGGAAGTTCGCGGCGTGGGCTTCCGATTCGATCCGCGAAAGGCAGCGATGCAGCTCGAGGAATGCTTCCTGTGCGATTTCTTCCGCTAAAGCCATATCGTGCAAGTAGTTCCAGGCGATCGAATAAACCATGGACTGGTTGGCGGCGATCAGGGTGGCGAACTCCGCGGCATCCATTTTCATTTTTGGATCGCCTTCATTTCTGGGATCTTAATACGGATGGGAGGGCCGAGAGGTGGCATTGTTGCTCCCTTATTTCCGGCTGCCGGCCTAGCCCGCGCCCGGTATGGCGAAAAAGGGGGGAGAACCCTAGGCTAGTTGTGGAGGCAAAAAATGAAAAACTTCCTTGGAAGCCGCGGTCGGGCTGGGGTGGTCGCGGTGGTAAGCGCAGTGGCGGTGGCAGGCTTTTATGAACTCGGCGCAGCAACCGGCGGACGGCTGTCTGGAAATCCTCAGGCGAGCATTCGCACGGATGCGCGCTCGGAAGCGGGGGCGGGGCACGGATATTCGGCGGTTGTGAAAAGGGTGCTGCCGGCGGTGGTGAACATCTCCTCCTCCCGAGTGGTTAAGAATCCGGAGAGCGGAGGGTTTGAAGGCAATATGGACCCGTTTCTCCGGCAGTTTTTCGGGGACGATTTTTTCCGGCGGTTCAACGTTCCGCGCGAGCGGGTGGAAAAATCGCTCGGCTCAGGCGTGATCGTAAGTCCGGAAGGCTACATTCTGACAAATGCGCACGTGGTGGACGGCGCCAAGGAAGTATCGGTGACGCTGTATGACAAGCGCGAGATGAAAGGACGGGTGGTGGGCGCGGACGCGCGAGCGGACATCGCCGTCGTGAAGATTGAAGGATCGAACTTCCCGGCCATTACGCTGGGCGACTCCGACAAAGTCCAGGTAGGCGATATCGTCTTGGCCGTGGGCGAGCCGTTCGGCTTGGGCGGCACGGTGACGAATGGAATCGTGAGCGCGCTGGGACGCAGCGGCCTGGGCATTGAAGAAGTGGAGAACTTCATCCAAACCGATGCGCCGATTAACCCGGGGAATTCGGGCGGAGCGCTGGTGGATGAGGAGGGCCGCCTGATCGGCATTAACACGGCGATCGCGGGAAACTCCGGCGGCAGCCAGGGAATCGGATTCGCGGTTCCCATAAACATGGCGCGTCAGGACCTGAACCAGATCATCGCGCACGGCAAAGTGGAGCGCGGCTATCTGGGAATTCTGCCGCAGGACGTAACGCCCGCGCTAGCCAAGTCGTTCGGCGTATCGCAGACGTCGGGCGCGCTGGTGGGCGACGTCACTCCGAACAGTCCGGCTGCGCGCGGAGGATTGAAGCAAGGCGACATCATCCTGGAGGTCAACGGGCAGCCGGTGGCGGACGCCAACCAGTTGCGGCTGAAAATCGGCATGTTGCAGCCCGAGGCGAACGTCAACTTGAAGGTAATGCGCGACGGACGGATGCAAGAGCTGACCGTGAAGCTTGGCGAATTTCCGTCGAAGGAGGAGCGGGCCAGCGCCAATGAAGGCGCGCCCGCGGGGAGCGACTTGGGAATGAGCGTTGAGACGCTGACTTCCGACACAGCGCAGCAGTTAAACGTGCCGGCTTCCACGAGGGGCGTAGTGGTGGATCAGGTGGATAGCTCTGGAAGGGCGGCGGAAGCCGGTTTGCAGCGCGGCGACATCATCGAGCAAGTGAACCACCGGCCGGTGGCCAACGCTCAGGAGTTCCGCCAAGCGATTCGCAACTCGGGGAAGGATCGGCCCGTGCTTCTTCTGGTGAATCGCAACGGCACGACGATGTTCCTGGCGGCCTAGGAAGCTTCCACCCCGCTAGGACGAACGGCCGGATTTGAGTCTGCCTCCGAGGCTCCATCCGGCCGTTTCCTTTCTTTTGGCGACTCTCTCTTGGAAGCCATAGACGATAATTGAAGTTGAAGTCCGCTAGCGTAATCGAGAGGCTGCGTAAAGCCCTTCAGCTCCTCCAGCAACAGGCCTATCGCCCGCTGATTCTCAGCCTCGCAATCGGGGCGTTGGTGGGACTGGTCACGGTGGCCTTCATTCTCCTCACCGGACAACTGGCGGCGAGGATGTATCCGGCCGGAGGGTCGGGTTGGAGGCGAGTCCTGGTCCCGACAGCGGGGTCGTTAATCACAGGCTATTTGTTGTGGCGCTTTTTTCCTTTCGCCAGGGGAAGCGGCATACCCCAGACCAAATTCGCGCTGTTTATTAATGACGGACGGATCGCTTTTCGGACGGTTTTCGGCAAGTTCTTCTGTTGCTCGGCCTCGCTGGCGAGCGGCATTGCACTGGGCCGCGAAGGCCCATCGGTGCAGATCGGAGCGGGGCTGGCCTCGGTGGTCGCGCGGGGCGCCGGACTGGGGAAGGAAGACATAAAAGCACTGGCGCCGGTGGGATGCTCGGCCGCGCTGGCGGCGGCCTTCAACACTCCCATCGCCGGGGTCTTGTTTACCTTGGAAGAGATTATGGGCGACCTGCACGCGCCGGTGCTGGGGACGGCGGTGCTCAGTTCCGCCACATCGTGGATCGTGCTCCACCTGGTGCTGGGAGACGATCCGTTGTTTCACGTTCCGGCCTACCAGTTAGTGCATCCAGCCGAGATGATGGTGTATGCGGTGTTGGGGTTGGTAGGAGGGCTGGGATCGGTGGCGTTCGTCAAGCTATTGCTGAGCTTGCGTCAGTGGTTCAAAGGCTTTCCCAAGGGGAGCGTGTGGTTGCAGCCGGTAGCGGGCGGCCTCACCGTTGGACTGATGGGTCTTTTTCTTCCCGATGTGATGGGCGTTGGCTACAGTTTCATCGACAAGGTCCTAAACGGGGAGGTCGTGCTGAGGGCCGTGGTACTGCTGGCGGTTTTCAAAATTGTCGCGACGGCCGTGGCTTACGGCTCCGGCAACGCGGGGGGGATTTTCGGGCCGAGCTTGTTTATAGGCGCAACCATGGGCGCGGCCGTGGGCAGCATCGCGCATCGTTTTTTCCCGGCTTACACGGCCGGTCCCGGCGCTTATGCTCTGGTGGGGATGGGGACCGCGTTCGCCGGAATCGTACGCACGCCGCTCACCTCGGTGATCATGATTTTCGAAATGACCCGCGATTACACGATCATCGTTCCGCTGATGATTTCCAATCTGATTGCATATCTCATCTCCTACGGCCTGCAACGCATGCCGATTTACGAAGCTCTGGCGCATCAGGACGGGGTACATTTGCCCATCGCCAATACGCGGGATGAGGCGGCGAGGATGCGAGTGAGTCAGGCGATGCGCCCGGTTCCGGCGGTGCTGCGGGAAGAGGAGCCGGATACTCAGGAGTTCAAGCGCCTCGCTGCGCTGGTGGCGGAATCCGCAACCGTGCCGCCTCACGTTCACCCCGACCACCAACTCAGCCTGGCGCTGGAGCGCATAGGGGCGACCGGCCTGACCGTTCTGCCCGTGATCAGCCGCGCCGACACGCGGCGGCTTTTGGGAATTGTGTTGCTGGACGACGTTCTGCGCGCGTTTGGGGTAAGCAGGCCCTCCGAGGCGAGGGAGAGCGCGGGATTAAATTAATGGCGGTTGAATTTTCGAAGCCTTCGTTTGTCCGCACCTTGGCGTTGATCCTTCTGGCGATCGGGGGCCTCTCCGCGACAGACTTGTTCCTGGCAAAAACGGAGCGAGAGGCGAACGCGGCGGAAGCGGCTCGGTACGATCGAGAAGGCGAGCGCCTGATGCAGGCGGGACGGAGCAGCGAAGCCGCGGATCGGTTCCAGTCCGCGCTTTCGCTCGAGCGAGACAATGAGGATTATCAGCTTGCGCTTGCGCAGGCGCTGGATGGAGCCGGCAGGCTTGAGGACGCAGAGAAGGCGCTGAGGGCGTTGCTTGAGCGAAATTCCTTTTCCGGACCTGCGAACTTGGCGATGGCGAGGGTTTTGGTGAAACAGGGCCACATCGATCAAGCGATCGCCTATTACCATCGAGCGATTTACGGGCAGTGGAGCGACGGCCAGCGCAGCAATCCGGTGCGGGTGCGGCTGGAATTGGCGGACTTGCTGAGCCGACGGAATTCCCAGGAGGATTTGCTGGCGGAGTTGCTGCCTCTTCAGGATCAGGCTCCGGAGGACGCCGGGACTCGCCTGAAAATGGGCAAGTGGTTTTTGGCGGCGGGCTCGCCGAACCGCGCGGCCAGCGTTTTTCGAACCCTCTTGCGGGAGCAGCCCGAACTGGCGGAGGCATACGCGGGGTTAGGCGAGGCCGAATTCGCACAGGGGAACTATCGGATGGCGCGAGCCGAATTTCAGGCCGCTCTGCGGCTGAAGCCTGGCGACGCTTATCTAAGTAGCCGGCTGGAGGTGTGCGATCTTGTGTTGAGGCTGGATCCTCATCGGAATGGCCTGAGTGCGGAGGAAGAATCCGAGCGCAGCCGAAAACTCCTGGAGCTGGCGGCGGATGCTGTAAAGCCATGCGCGGGTTCCGCGCCCGAAGAGCCGATTGCGGATTTGCTGGAGGCCGCAGCGAAGCAGCTCAAAAAGCGCGGCTCCGCGCCCGACAATATCGAGCTGGCGCAAAGGCTTTGGCAGACGCGGAAGGCCGTTTGCGGCGCGGCGGCGGCCGGCGCGGCAAGGCCCGGTTCGGATGAGGCGCTGGAGTTGGTGATGGGGAAGCTGAGTCAGTAGGTGGTGAGGGAAGCCGCGGCAAGTCGGAGCGGCGGAAGCAGCATTCCCCGGCTGGAACCTTCCCTGAGGGCTATTTACGGCTCTGCGTTCGAGACCCTTGCAATCGATCCGGCGGCCAAAATCCGCACCTGCACCGTTGCGCTTACTTTCAGCAGAAATGTGCTGGGGTTTTTCAGGCCCCAGTCGATGTAAGGGATTGTGAAATCGCTAGCGGCGGTCACGCCGCCATTTTGGTTCCGGACCAGGAAATGGAGCGTCATTTCGTGACGGGCTCCGAGAATCTGGAACACGCCATGCAAATCGATCGGCGACTCTGCGGAAGGCAAAAGGCCGCCGGCGACGCGATCGGGGAGAAAGGAGATTTCCGGAAAGCGATCGGTTTCCAGGACGTCCTTGCGCATGCGTTTGTCCCGATCCGCTATTCCGGTAACGCCGCTGGATGCATCGACTACAATCTCGCCGCCGGCATGGCCGGTTTCCGTATCGAAATGCATACTTCCCCGCTTAAGCTTGAAAGAGCCATGCACGGTGTGAAGCGCCGCGCCGAGCGTGAAGGCGATCGAGCTGCGCGCGGAATTCAGATTCACCGCCATTTCTTCGGCGGCAAGGGGAAGGCAGGCGGCCCAAAAAAGCAGAAATCGTTTCACAAACCATTCACCAAAGCGGTCAGAATGCTCCAGCCGAGCGGGAGGATGGCGCCGCGAGCGAAGGCCGCAGGCGATAGCGCGCCCACGTGCATCGCGAGTTGTTTTGCAAAGACGCGCGGCTCGGAGGCGAGAGCTCGCAGCGCCCGCTTTCGAAGCCATGCGCGGCGATCCAGCGAGAGCAGCAGATGGGCCATCAACGAGGGACGCCGCGAGAGCCGGCGATGCGCCGCTTCATACAGGGTCCAATCGTCGGCGCGAAGAGCGCTTGCCAGCAGCGGCGCCTGTTCGAAGCTGAGCCGCAGCCCGTCGCCGGTAATCGCATCGACGGAGCCCGAAGCGTCGCCCAGCAAAATCACGTTGCCGCGGCAGAGCCGGCGCAGGCGGCGCGAAGCGGCGACGGCGCCTCGCTCGGTAGAGGAGATGGGCGCGCGCCGCAGCTTTAAGGCGAGCTCGGGAAAATGAATCAAAGCTTGCTCCAGGCGCAGATGCGAGTCGCGAGAAGTCAGAGCGACGCAGACTTGGCGCGGCGCCACGGGAGTGACGTAGATCTGAAAGCCCGGTCCCCAGTAAATCTCGACGCAATCGGTCCAGGGCTCCGCTTGGTAGTGGCGCCGGAAGCCAAAGCGCGAAAGCGGACGCGGCAAGGCGTCCAGCCCGGCCCATTTTCGGACGCGGGAGTTCTCTCCGTCGGCGCCGACAATCCAGCGGCAGCGGACGATTTGACCGCCGATTCGCACGCCATTGCCCGATATCCCCCGGACGGGCGCGCCCCACAAAAAGGAAGCGCCGGCGGCGGCCGCGCGATTCATTAACGCCCGATGCAAGCAAGTGCGCCGAACGCCAAGGCCAAAGCCGCGGGGAAAGCTCGCGTCCACCGAGATTCGCTCTCCGGAGGTTGCTTCCCCCAAAAAACGGATTCCGCGGAAGCGGAAAGCGAGGTTTGGATCGATGCAGACTCCCAAGCTCGCCAGCGCTTCTAGCGCATCGGGCATCAGTCCTTCTCCGCAGGTTTTGTCAATGGGCGGTTGGGCGGAGTCCGCCACGACAACATCGAAGCCCTGATGCCGGAGAGCGATTGCGGCGGCGAGGCCGGCGGGTCCTCCGCCTACGATGAAGATGTCGGTCTCCGGCGGCATTTCCCTCCCGAGTTTGGACTCGCGTGCTAGCGGTTGCCGAACAGTTTCTCGACTAAAAACGACAGAGTGCGCATGTCGGCCAGATCAGCGGCCTTGGCGTCAAAATGCGCTCCGCCCGGCCTGGCGAAAGCATGACCCACGCCCGGATATTCCCAGATTACGGCGCGGCTGTCGTTTTTGAGGGCGTCGCGCACCTGGGCGACCGCGGCCGGTGGGGTGAAGGGATCCTTTTCGGCGAAATGCAGCAGCAGCGGGCAGGAGAGCCCCTTGGCCAGTTCGAGCCTTTTGTCGATGCCGACGCCATAATAGCCGACGGCCGCATCAGGCTTGTGGCGGGCCGCGGTCAAATAGGCGATCATACCGCCCCAGCAGTAGCCGACCACGCCGACCCTTCCCGTGCAGGTTTCGTGCTTCCGGAGGAACTCGACGGCGGTTCCGGCATCGTCGGAGGCGAGAAGGTCGTCGGTTTTGGCGCGAATCGCGCGAGCTTTTTCGGCCTCCGATTCGCTCAGCTCAAGGCCGGGGTCTGTGCGCCAGTAGAGGTCGGGAGCGATGGCCGTGAACTGGCGCGACGCTAGCCAGTCGCAGACTTTGCGCAGGCTCGGGGTGACGCCAAAGATTTCCTGCACGACAACGACGCCAGGGCCTTTTCCTTTGCGCGGCAGAGCCATGTAGGCGGAGAACTCACCTCCGCCGGGGGATGGGATTCGAATGGTCATAAAGGTCAGGCTATCGCGAAAGAGAAGTTCTCGCAAAACGGCGAAGCGCAGTATACTGAAATTTCCGGCCGCGTCGGCCTCGCTCCCCGTTCGATTTTCCCACGTCCGGCTACCATTTCATCTCAACGAGGCTGCTTTCATGCGATTACTCATCGCGGTGTGTGTGTGTGTGTTTGCATCGGGAGGGATGCGCGCCGGTTCTCCGGCCGCAAAGAGCGTCAAGGGCGCGCCGGCGCCGCCCGCTCCAAAAGCGGGCATTAAAACGCCAGGAGTGCAGATTCCGTTTCAAAGCCTGAAGGCCGAAGCGCAGATTTCCGTGGAGACGCCTGGCTGGATCGCCCTTGGGGACCCGATCTTAGTTCCCAGCGTTTCCAAAGATTCTGTCGCCCGAATCGATCCGACGACCAACAAGCCTCTCGATCCCATTGCGGGCGTCGGCAAGCCTTGCGCCGGCGCGATCTCGGCCTTCGGCACATGGTGGATTCCGAGCTGCGGCTCGCAGTCGGTCGCGCGGTTCGAGGCCAAAGGGAACAAGAGAATTGCGACGCTTGCGATCGGCGGCTCCGCAGCGACGATAGGACTAGCCGCCACGCCGGACAGCGTGTGGATGATAACGGATAGCAAAACAACCTTGACGCGCATCGACCCGGATGAGAACAAGGCGGTGGCCGAGTTGCGCCTTCCGGCGGGGTGCAACAGCGTCGTGTTCGGAGAGAATTCGCTCTGGGTAACCTGTCCTTCCGATCCTCGCATTTTGCGCATCAGTCCCGCGACGAACTTGGTTGAGAAGAGAATTGAAGTGGCCGCCGGGGCGCGCTCTGTGGCGTTTGGAGCCGGTTCGGTCTGGGTGCTGTGCGAAAAGGAGGGCAAGGTCGAGCGGATCGACCCGAAGACAAATAAAGTTATCAAGACGATCGACCTCGCAGTGCCGAATGCGGGCGGCAACCTAGCCTTTGGGGACGGGTACTTATGGGTGACGCAGACAGGATTCCCGCTTACACGAATCGATCCGGAGGCGGATAAGGAACGCGTGGCCCAGCAGTTCTGGGGCGAGGGCGGCGGTTTCATCTCGGCCGCTCCGGGCGCGTTGTGGCTGTCGGATACCGGCAAAGGCTCAGTTGTCAGATTGGATCCCAAGCGAGTGATCGCCACGCTGGCGGAATAGAAGGGGGCCTCATGCGAAACATAAAAGTTGCGCCTCTAAGTCTTTGTCTATTTGGTTTGTTTCTGGCCGGGGCAGTGGCGCAAGAAAATGGAGCGCCGGCGCCAGAGACGCAAAAGAAGCAACGCGCCAAGCGGCCGCCGCGGCCCGGCGTTTCCAGGCCGGGCGTGCGCCGCGAGATGTCCGCCATTATGCCGGAGGCGGTGTTTGCGACGGGAGGGTCTCCGGACTGGCAAGCCACGACCGAGGACGCCGAGTGGGTTTCGAGCGCTTCCCAGAACGCGGTTCATCGGCTGGACGCCAAAACGAACGAAATCGCGGCGACCGTTTCCGTGGGAAAGCGGCCGTGCTCCGGCCTTGCCGCGGGTTTCGGCAGCGTCTGGGTTCCAAGCTGTGGCGATAAGACCGTTTCTCGAATCGACATACGAACGAATCGGGTGGTAGCGACCATTCCCATTGGCCCGGCGGCGAGCGAAGGGGGCATTGCGGCCAGTCCCGAAGGAGTCTGGCTCGTTACCGACGCAACGGGGGTGCTTTCTAAGATCGACCCCGCAAACAACGCCGTAGCGGCTCAAGTGACGGTTCCCGCGAATTCGGCGGGCGTCGCTTATGGCGAGGGATTGGTATGGGTAACCACGCCGGAAGCGAATCTACTCACCGGCGTCGATCCGAAGACGAACGCGGTTGTTTTTTCGGTTCAAGTGGGTCCTGGACCGCGATTCCTCGCCATCGGGGCAGGATGTGTGTGGACGCTGAATCAGGGCGACGGAACGGTGTCGCGGGTAGACGCAAAAACGGGAAAACTGTTAGCGAATATCGAAGTGGGCGCGCCAGGAACAGGAGGCGAAATCGCATTTGGAGAAGGCCATGTTTGGGCGACCGTTTTCGAAATACCGATCAGCGAGATCGACCCCGCAACAAACCAAGTGGTAAAGCAATGGTTTGGCGCGGGCGGGGATTCGATACGGGCCGCTCATGGATCGCTTTGGCTTTCGAATCTGCGCGAAGGCAACGTCTGGCGGATCAGCGCCCGGCAGCCGTAGCGGCCAGCCCAATGGAAAAGAAAGCGTACTTCTATCGCGGCGCTGGGGGGTTGCGGTGGGAGATCCGGTGATCGCGTAAAGCGGCATGCGCGGCATGGAAGCCGCACATGCCGTGGACGCCTCCGCCAGGCGGCGTGGAGGCGGAGCAAAGATAGACCGCCTTCAAAGGCGTCCGGTAGAGGCTCGCGGTGGGCCGGAACAAAAGCTGCATGAACGTATTTGCGCCGCCGGTGATGTCGCCGCCGACTAGATTTGCGTTATGGCGCTCAAGGCTGGAGGGCGCGAAGACATGCCGGGCGATAATGCATTCACGAAAGCCCGGCGCGAAGCGTTCGATCTGGTTTTCGATGGAGCCGGTCATATCGGCGGCGGACGCATGCGGAACGTGGCAATAGGCCCAGGCGGTGTGTTTGCCTAAAGGAGCGCGGCTGGAGTCGAACAGGCTGGGTTGGGCCACCAGGACAAACGGGCGGTCCACAACCTGGCCTTGCCAGACGGCGCGCTCAGACGCGGCTATTTCTTCCATGGTTCCGCCCAAATGAATGACGCCGGCCTGTGTGCATTCACGGGCCTTCCAGGGAATCGGACCGCTCAGAGCCCAATCGATTTTGAAGACTCCCGGGCCGTAGCGGTAACGGTACAGCCGGCGGCGGAAGGAAAGGGGCAGGCGGCCGCCCGCCAAATCGGCAAGTTGGCGGGGCGTCACATCGCAGAGGATGAGGGAATGGGCGGAGAACTCATCCAGGGACAGGACTCTGTGGCCGGTGACAATTCGCCCGCCCAAATTGGCGAAATAGGAAGCGAGCGCGTGGGCGATCTTCTGCGACCCTCCGCGAGGGATGGGCCAGCCAGCGGCATGCGCCGCCAGCGCAAGCACCCATGCGAACACGGCGGAGCCTAAAAATTCGAGCGGGAGCACCGAGTGGGCGGCCAAACCCGCAAACAGCGCCCGGGTTTTGCGGTTTCGGAAAAGGAATCGCGCGGTGGGCAGAGCGGGCCACGGCGCCAGCGCTCCGAAACACGCCAGCAACAGCGGGCTTGAAGGAATATGAAGGACCGGACAAAGAATTTCGGAGACCAGATCCGGCCAGCGCCGATCCAGAGCCAACATCCAGGGCCGAAGCAAGGGGCTTTCTTGGCCGAAGTGTTCGCAAGTACGGCTGGAGGAACGGTCCAGAACCGCAGCGCTTCCGTCGTCGAACGGATGGGCCAATGGAATGGGAGGCTGAATCCATTCCAGGCCATGCTCGTTTAGCGGGAACGACTGAAACGCGGGCGAACTGACCGCCAGGGGATGGACGGCGGAACATATGTCGTGCGCGAATCCAGGCAGCGTCAGTTCCGCCGATCGCGTTCCGCCGCCGACGACAGGCTCCGACTCCACTATGGTGGTGGGGACGCCGGCCTGCGCCAGCACGATCGCAGCCGTCAAGCCGTTTGGGCCGGAGCCGATGACAAACGCTTCTTTAATGCGATTGCTCCGCCAACCATCCCTGCCTCTCCAACAGGTCGCGAAACGGCCCGATCTTGAAAGACACCGGAGGGAAATAGACCGAGAGGAATTGGCGCTTCCACCACTTGCCGCTGTCTTCGCGCTCGGCCGGACTTGTGAACTGGTATTGATAAAGCAAGGCCCTGACGTGACGGGGAGGGCGATGCGGGAAAGGATTGGCGCGCAGCAGTCCCAAGACGGCCTGGTCGCCTTCCAGAAGCTTGCCCAGGAAATGCACAAACCAAGGATGGCGCCGATAGCTGGACATTGCGGCGAACCACATCAGCCAATCAAGACGAAGATGGTAGGGAGCGATTTGGGGCGGCCTCCGCGACGGATCGCCGGGTTTGCCTTTAAACTCGTAGGCGCGCCACTGGGTGGAGGCAGTGAGGACCGCCTCATCGGTCCCCTGGACGACGATTTCATAGCGCGGGCGCGTTATGGCTCCAAAGGCTCCGTAGCTGCCCACCAGATGAAAGCGGTTGTAGACGGTGTTCATCACCTGATTTGGCGAAACCAGATTGCGGACCACTGGCGCGCTCAGCCAGGCCACCAGGATGGCGAGGCCGGCGGTTGCGATCTTGAGCGCCGCCGGCGCGTGGGTTTGAAAAGGCCGCCCGGGAAGAAGAATGGAAAGGGAACGGTCGTCGAAGGCGCTAAAGGCGAGGATCATGGTGAGCGCGTTCAACCAGGACAGATTGCCGCTTATGAAAATAGCGCCTTGAAACAGAATGGTGAGAAGGCCGGCGATGGAGCTGACCGGTTGCGGCAGGAAATAGGCAAATGGAACGATCAGTTCGGCAAAGTGATTGATCAGCACGCCGCCGCGGCGGGTCCACTCCGGCCCCCAGTGGAAAAACCAGCTTAGCGGATTGGGCATGGGTTGGGTTTCGTAATGGTAGTCGAGGCAGCTCAAGTCTCGCCAGCAAGGATCGCCACGCAGCTTGATCATTCCGGCCCCGAACATGATTCGGAACAGCAACCAGCGGAATAGCCAAATGACGACGCTTTGGGGCGTCGAAGCGCGGTTTCCCAAGAAAATGGCGTAGAAACACGCTTCAAGCAGGATCGATTCCCACCCGAATGAATAAAACGTCTGGCCCACATTCACAAAGGAGAGATACAGCAGCCAAAGAAGGGCCCAGATCAGCATAGACAACCAAAGGCTATAACGTTCCGCGAGGCCGGCGAGGGCGGCGCAGGACAGAACGAGTCCCAGCCATGCGACTGCGGTGAAGGCGGCGTCGCGGGGCAAGAAGAAGAACAGGCTGGGGGATGAGCGAAACGGCGTTTGCTTCACGAATTGCGGAACCGGAAGAAGTCCTCGTTCGCCCAACAAGGGCTTGAACTGGTTCAGAGCGTTGAGAAAGGCGATCAGAAAGAGCAGAGC
>DATGLY010000061.1:0-45185 GCA_035293905.1 Bryobacteraceae bacterium | reverse complement strand
TGAAGGCAGGCTCGCGTGAGCAAAAAGCTCTCCGCACCGATCGATCTCATAGCGCGTCAGCCGAGGACCGGGGATGACCGGGGTGGGCGATTCCGCGGCAGAAGGGTCCGCGCGAGGAGCGCCCCAGCAACTGCGACGGCGGTTACAATTCCAGCGTAGATAGGAAGCGCGCGTCGGGCCAAGGAGCCGGGAGATTCGAGAATCGCTTTGGGAACATGCTCGGGCCGGACGCCGATCCCGACGGCGCGGCCTATCAATCGCTGGATGCCGGGAATGCGGACTGCGAGCTTTCGTTGCCAGGGAACATGGGCTGGTCCGGGATTTTGAAAAACTCGATCGAATCCGGCATGGACTCCGCACTGGAGGAGTTGAGTGATCCGGGCAGGGAATTCACGGCGGCGTTGAAGGCGCGCCAGAACTTTTTCGCCGATGCCTCCTTGTCGCAGCGGGGAAGCGAGGAACCTCGCGGCAGCGACCGCGTCCTGGATCGCCCAATGGATGCCTACTCCGCCAACCGGCGACATCGCATGCGCCGCATCGCCGATGCACAGCAGTCCGGGCCTATACCATCGCCGAAGGCGGTTGAGCTTCACGGTTAGCAATTTCACTTGGTCAAGCAAGTAGCCCAGCATCATACCGGCTGGGCCTCCGCCCACGACGCAACAATCCGTTCCGAGTGTCTGAAGCGCCATCCGTATTTAAGATACGCGAGGAATAGCAACATTTCCGCGACGCGGGTTTTGGGTTCTAGGATCGGGGTTTTGGAGCGCGCCTGCAATTTTTGAGGCCGGTCGGCAGTACTTGCCATCCTGCTGGAGCAGAGCGGCTTTCAAATGAGAGATTTGGCTTTGGCGCTTGCCGTGCTAGCTGGCTAACGCGAGGGCTTATTCCCTCACTGCATCACATTCGCAACACAATAAGGACTAAGGATGTGGAACGCCGATTCATATAGACACCCGGGCATTGAGAACCTTATGGCCGTTTGCGAGCACAAGGCGGCTGGCCGTTTAGCACAGGCCGAGCTGAGCCTTATGGAACGGCAGGTTACCTGGAAGCCTCAAAGGAAATCCCCCATGACATCCTCCTAAATGGGGGACCATCGGAGGACTGCGGGGCCAGGACGGCAAACGCTGCGCCCTCGGCGATTCCGTCCTGGCTGACGCTGCTTTTTAGATCTCCGGCGCCGAACTCCGAGGCGCGAATCGCGCGGAAGCGGGTCTGGCGCCAGGAGACCGCCGGCTTCCGCCGGCCTGAGACTTTGAGGGCGGAATGGACATTCCAGGAAGGTCAAATGGCAGGTTTGTCGGGCAGTGATCACGATTTCAAAAGAAACGCGGCGCCATTTAACCGCGCCGCGTCGTTGCGTTGCCACCGTTTGCCGAAGAACAGATGGGCGGTGATTTTGGCAGGGGGCGAGGGGGCGCGGTTACGTCCTTTGACGCGCCTGATCTGCGGAGACGAAAGGCCGAAGCAGTTTTGTTCCCTCTACGGCGGGGCCACCCTGTTGCAACACGCCCGCCAGCGGGCCGAGCGGAGCGTCCGTAGCGGCCACGTGTTGTTCTCGCTCACGCGGGCCCACGAGGCTTTCTACTCGCCCCTACTTGCCGATTGCAGGCGGCAATGGATCGTTCAGCCGTACAACCGAGGGACTGGGGCGGCGATTGTTTCCAGCCTGCTGTATGTTGCGCGGCGCGCGCCGGACGCCGTGGCGGCCATCTTTCCCTCCGACCATCACTACTCCGACGAAAACATTGTCGCGGAAGCAGTCGAAAACGCTTTCGAATTGGCGGAAGCCGAGCCGCGCGTGGTCCTGCTGGGGGCAAAGCCATCGAGCCCCGAGGTGGAATACGGGTGGATTGAGGTGGGCGATCCCATTGCCGGCGTCGCACCCGCATTTCGCGTCCGGGGCTTTCACGAAAAGCCTTCCGGGGAATTAGCCAGCCTTCTGTTACGGCGGCAAGCTCTTTGGAACACGTTTGTGATGATTGGGCCGGTGCTGCCTTTTCTGGAGACTATTTACTCTGCTGCGCCGGACTTGGTGGGTGCGTTGCGGCGTTCGGTGATGCCGCGCGGCCCGCGGGGAGAAGTTCGGCTGGAGGAATCTGCGTACGCACGGATTCCTTCGGTCGATTTCTCCCGGCAGATCTTGCCCGCAGTAACCGGACGTCTGATTGTGCGGCAACTGGGCCCGGTGGTTTGGAACGACCTCGGCGACTGCAACCGGGCGCTCGATGCGCTTTCCGAAGCAGGCTTGGAGCCGGATTGGGCCGAGCGTTGGCGCGCCAGGCCCCCGGCAGCTTCGGCGGTGGCGTAGACGAAAGCAGCAAGCTTTGCAGTCTATACTTTACGGCATAATTTTCGGGAAGCAACATGACGCGCCCAGAGGCGCGTCCACATCCTGCTAACATCGGGAGAATGCTGGGCGGATTCGCGGCGGGGACGGCCCTGGGAAGCGGGTTTGATTTTGACATTTTGGTCATACCGTTGTCGATTACCGCAAACTTGGATCGTCGTCTTTATGAACGCTCGATCGAGCGTCTGAGACAGATCATTTGAAGGAGTGGGATGAGCAAAGTACGGGTATTGGTTGGGACGCGAAAAGGCGCCTTTGTCCTGACCTCCGATGGAAAGCGCGAGAAATGGGAGATCGCCGGTCCGCATTTTGCCGGCTGGGAGATTTTCCACGTCAAAGGATCAAAGGCCGATCCGAACCGGATTTACGCGTCGCAATCGAGCGGCTGGTTCGGGCAGATCATCCAACGCTCTAACGACGGCGGTAAAACCTGGGAAACGCCGGGCGGCGAGAGTATGCCGAAACCAGGCGAAATGCCCAAGGCGAGCAACAAATTCGTTTACGACACCACGCCGGGAACGGGGGCACCGCTTACGACACACCAGTGGTACGACGGGACGCAACACCCTTGGGAATTTAAGCGGGTGTGGCGCCTGGAGCCGTCCCTCGCCGATCCCGACGCGGTCTACGCGGGGGTGGAGGACGCCGCCGTTTTTAAGACTACAGATGGCGGAAGGAGCTGGAGCGAGATGCCGGGCTTGCGCGGCCATGGCAGCGGTCCCAAATGGCAGCCTGGCGCCGGCGGTATGTGCCTGCACACGCTGATTCTCGATCCGGCCAACCCGGGCCGCATCTACATCGCAATTTCCGCCGCCGGCGCCTTCCGCACGGACGACGGCGGAGCGAGCTGGAAGCCGATCAATCAGGGTCTGCGCTCCCAATACATCCCCGACCAGACGGCCGAAGTGGGCCACTGCGTCCACCATATAGCGATGCACCCATCGCGGCCCAACACGCTGTACATGCAGAAGCACTGGGATGTCATGCGTACCGACGACGCCGGCGATTCCTGGCGGGAAGTGAGCGGGAATCTGCCCACGGACTTTGGCTTCGTCATTGACGTGCACGCCCATGAGCCGGAAACAATTTACGTCGTCCCGATCAAGAGCGACTCTGAGCACATGCCGCTGGAGGGTAAGCTGCGCGTTTACCGGAGCCGGACCGGCGGAGATGAATGGGAGCCGCTCACAAAAGGGCTGCCGCAGAAGGATTGCTATGTCAACGTTCTGCGCGAGGCCATGGCGGTAGATTCACTGGATCCGTGCGGAGTGTATTTCGGAACGACGGGCGGGCAGGTTTACGCCTCCAACGACGCAGGCGACAACTGGATCGCGATCGCCGAACACCTTCCAACCGTTCTGTCGGTGGAAGTGCAAACGCTGCAATGAGCGCGCCCGGCGCGGGCGGCCGAAAGAAGGTCCGCGTAGCGCTGCCCGCCCATCTCCGGACGCTAGCCAAGGTTGACGCCGGGGAAGTGGCGGTGGAACTGACCGGTCCGGTGACTCTGCGCTCGGTGCTGGAGGCGCTGGAAGACCGCTATCCGGTCCTGCGAGGAACCATCCGCGAGTACGGCACCCTCCAGCGCCGCGCATTCGTGCGTTTCTTCGCCTGCCAGCGCGATTACTCTCTCGATCCGCCGGACATTTTATTGCCGGAACAGGTGGCTTCCGGCGCAGAACCGTTGCTGATCGTCGGCGCGATCGCGGGAGGTTAGCCCGCGGCGGCGTAAACTGGGAAGGAACGTAAGAAATGCCGCGAACCGCAATTTGCATCATTCCGATTCTTTTGTTGTCTTCGGCCTGCCGTAACCCTCAGGTTCCCGAGCGTCGCGCCACGATCCAGATGGCCGATGGCTCGCAGGTGGCGGGGGTGGTGAAGGGCGCCTCGCCGGCGGACATTACGGTGGCTGGGGACGACGGCGTGGTTAAAACTATTCCGATGGCTCAGGTAAGGGCGATCGCCTACGAGGACCCTGCGCAGCCAGCCGCTTCGCCCGCGCCAACCGCGGCGCCGGCGAGCGTGCCGCCGCCCGCCGTGCAAGACGACTCGGCTCACGAGAATCATTATCATCCGCCGGCGACGGCGATTCGCACCAAGACATACCGGCTTCCAGCGGGGACCGAAATGCCTGTAAGAACCGAGGAGACCATCGATTCGGGAAAGGCCGCGGAAGGACAAACTTACGCGGCCGAGGTGGCTCGCGACATTGTTGACGAGCAGGGCGAGGTGGTCATTCCGCGAGGATCGAACGCGCAGATCGTCATTCGATCGGCTTCCAAGGGCAGCCGCTTTCACGGCGCGGCTGATCTGGTGCTGGATCTGGCGGCCGTTTCCGTGGAGGGGCAGCAGTACGCGCTCCGTACGGCCGATATTCGCGAGCGCGGCAAAGACGGAGTGGGCGCGAATCGGCGCACGGCCGAATACTCGGGAGGCGGAGCCGTGGTCGGGGCGATCATCGGAGCCCTCGCGGGAGGCGGTAAAGGAGCCGCCATCGGCGCTGGAGCAGGCGGGGCGGGCGGCGCGCTGACGCAAATTGTCACCAAAGGCGGGGCCATCCGCGTCCCCGCGGAGACGGTTCTAACGTTTAAGCTCGATAGCCCTTTGCAAGTTACAGCGCGTTAAACGCGCATGGCTGAAGCGCTACTGCGCTGGCTCGATTCTAAGAAGCGCGCCTTCCTTTTCGTCAGTCAAAAGATACAGCAGCCCGTCAGGGCCTTGCCGCACATCGCGGATGCGCTGATGAAATTCCGTGAGCAAGGACTCGCGCCGCAATTCTTCCATCTTTTCGTTGAACAGAATCCTTTCCAGATGTCCGGTTCCCGGAATTTCGCCCGTGCGAAGCGACCCGACGAACACGTCTCCCTTCCACTTCGGCAATTTGTCGCCGGTATAAAATGCCATCCCGGAAACCGCGATCGCGGGCATCCAATACACGATGGGCGGCTCGAATCCGACGTGTCCCGGAGGAGCGTTTTTGTTGTGCCAGGGACCGGGATAGTCGCGGCCGTAGCTCACCACGGGCCAGCCGTAGTTGCGTCCCGGCTTCAGTATGTTGATCTCGTCGCCGCCGTTTGGGCCGTTTTCGTTTTCCCACATCTCGCCGGTTGCCGGATGAAGCGCTAAGCCGAGCGCGCTGCGAATTCCCAGCGCATATACTTCCGGCCTGCGTCCGGCTTGGCCAACAAACGGATTGTCGGGCGGAATGCCGCCGTCGTCTCGAAACCGCAAAATCTTGCCGCCCAGCGTGTCGGGGTCTTGCGGATCGTTGCCGGTGGTGGTCATGAAAAGCGTGCCGTCGCGGGCGAAGGCGATGCGCGAGGTTCCGGCCTGATCGGAAACGAAAATGTCGCGGACTTGGGTGAGCGAGCCATTTTCAAAGCGGCCCCGGGCGACCGCCACGACTCTCTTGTTTTGGTCCAGCGGTTTGGTGTAGCTAAGGTAAAGGAGGCGATTTTCAGCGAAGCGCGGATGGAGCGCGATGTCCATGTATCCATGCACGGCGGCGGGCAAGCCCGATTCGCCGGCCCAATAGGATGCGGGCGCGCCGGGCACGGGCTTGGGGTCGAGAACGCCGTTGCGAACGATTCGAAGGCGGCCCGCCCGCTCGGTGACCAAAATGGCGCCATCGGGAAGAAATGCGAGGCTCCAGGGATATTCAAGCTCCCGGGTGACGGCCACGACGCGGATCCGCTGCCCCTCGGCGGTGTCGAACTCCATCGGTAATTTCGGCAATTTCTTTCCGGCGAGCCCCTTGGGCGCCACGGGGATTCCGTTTTGAAACGGGACACTTTGCTGGCTCAGGCCAAGGGCGCACCATGCGGCGGGAAGACTGAGGAACCCGATAAGTCGTGTGTGTTTCATAGGAACTACTCGATGCTACATGCGGCCGAACCGCGTGTCAATCGCGCCGCCAAATTCCTAACACGGATTTGCCGGCGCGATATCCTAACAGTGGGTCGAGGATGCGTGAAACCGGGATGATGGCTCGATCCCAGGTTTGAATTTGGGACTTGCTCGGCATGGCGCGCTTGAGAAGGAGACGATTCGCCAGCGAGGCCGCCAGCCCGGCGGAGTCGAGATAGAGCAGCTTCTCCCGGCGCAACTCCGGGGGCGCCGCGGCCGCAAGAGTCCGCTTCGTGTAACGCCGGAAATGGCCCACCGCTGCATCAAACGGCGTGAACAGCCAGGGATGAGCGGGCGCAAGTACGATGAGGGCGCCGTCGGGCTTCAGGCGATTCGCTGCCCGGCGCAACTCAGCGCCATCGTCCTCGATGTGTTCCAGGACGTCGAGATAAAGAATGGCGTCAAAGCTCCGGCGCGGCAAGTCTTCGAGCGTCCCAGCCACCGGCTCGCACCTCGCATGGCCGGGAATCAGATGGCGCAACTGTTCTAAGAGCTTTCGGTCGGGCTCGAGGCTTGTCCAGCGTTGGAACTCGAGATCTGCGAAAATTCGCTGGTTGGCCCCGATTCCCGCGCCCACCTCCAAAACCTCTCCGCGAATGTAGGGGGCTATGTGGCGCGCGAAGTAATGCTTCCAATTCACGGCTTCGGCGAAAATTTCGAGCTCCTGGCCTATGTAGGAAAATTCAGCCATGGGCGTGGGTCGATTTGGCGGGAATGACCTGCTCGACGCGGTCTACAAAAAAGAGCGCATCGCGGAGAGGTAGAAAACCCGCGGCCGTGCGTCCGCTGGCGATAATAAAGGCCAGCGCCAGCGACACCATTAAGGTTTGAACCAGCACGATGAGAAAAATGGCGCCGGAATAGACGATCCAAGCGGGAACCGTAAACCGGACGAACAGGAACGCGCCGGCCGACGCCCCGATCAGAAGGATCGCGGCGGCCGTGAATGCCAGCAGACGGGCTGCCACGACTTCGGCGAATATGGAAATCGCGCTTAGCCCGTGCGCCAGAAGCGAGACGAAATTCATCTTGCTCTGTCCCGCCAAGCGCGACCCGCGGGGAAGGAAAATCGAAGCATGCGGGATGCGAGCGCGATAGACCGCGGCCGCATAATGATTCCACAGTTCCGGCGCCGCCATGAGAGTTCGCAGAGCCCGGGGCGGCAGCACGCTAAAGTTGCCCACGCGGACGGCGATGCCGGTCAGAGCCTTATGCAAGATCCGGTAGGCGTGATAAAAAAAACGGAAGGCCGGACTTTCCAGGCGTTTGGAGCGGGCCGCAAAGATTACTTTCGCGCCGTCTTCGGCTTGGAACTTCGCCAGCAGCGCTCCGAGGTGCTCCGGGCGATCCTCGCCGTCGGCATCCATGACGATGAGCGCTTCGAAGCCACGCCAGTTGTGATAAATGTGGGCCAAACCCACCGCGATGGCGCGCTGATGCCCCAGGTTCCGCCGCAGATGCAGAGTCGATACTTCCTCAATATTCCGGAAGGCGCGCGGCCAAGCCGCGTTGGGCTCGGCATCGGAAGCATCGTTTACCAGCAGCAAGCGCGCGCGGCAAGGGACCAAGCCCAGAGCCTGGTCGATTTGCGGCAGAAGCTGCCGCACGGCCGCCCAGTCGTTATAGACGGGCAGGATGATGGCGATGTCGCGGACCCGCACCTGACCATCCTGGCACAGGTCATCGCCGCTTTAAAACCGGTATCGTAGGTTCAAGAACCAGTTCCGCCCCTCCTCCGGATATCCCGCCGTGAAGTAATAGTTTCGATCGAAGAGATTATTTAGTCCGGCCTGCAAGCTTGCTCCGGAGTGGAGGGGAACGATTGCGATGAGGTCGGTGGTTGCGAAAGCTTCCGAGCGCGGCAAAAACAACGGAGAGGTGGTGGGATAGGTCGTGTCTTGCAAGAGGAGTCCGCTCTCGTAGCGCTGGTTCAGAATCGCCAAGATCTGGCGGGGGAGGCGGACCGTGGCGGTTCCGATCGCCTTATTTTTGGGAAGGGTAGGCAAAATGCTAATGCTCGTATTGGCGGCGCTGACGTTGGGAAGGCTGGCGAATTCGTAGGCAATGTTGCGGTTCAAATAGCTGTAGCTTGCGTTTACGGTCAGGCGAGAGACCGGCGTGCTGCGGATTTCGAACTCGACGCCCTGATGAACCTCCTTTCCGATATTCGCCATCTCGCTGCAAAACCCAACGATTCTGCTATTGGGGCAGAAAGCCGTGGCGGGGTTGGCGCCGCCGGGATCGGTTACATATACCGATTCGATGGCGTTTCTCAGGTCGCTCCGAAACAAAACTACTTGCACGAATGTTTTGGATGCGATCAGATGCGAATATCCGGCGTTCCAGTTCCGGCTGTGCTCCGGCTGAAGATTCGGATTCGGCAGGCCGGCGCCCAGGCCCGCCGAGTAGATGTCCTTGAGCATGGGAAAGCGGCCCCGGTCGGCGAAGGTCGCGAAAAAAGTGCCGGATTCGCCCAAATTGTAGGAGATCGACGCCTGCGGATTGAAATTCCAGGCATGCAGGGTGCAGCCGGAAAAGGACGCATTGTTTGGGGAAGCCAGGCAGGTGAAAGGCAACAGGCCTGTCATCGCGGCGTTATATTGCTGGCCCTGAAGGCCGTTGAAGTGATCCGCGCTGAGGCCCGCGGTGGCGGAAAGGCGAGGCGCGATCCGGACCACGTCTTGCAATCCGATCGATGTCTGCTGGTCGCGATCCACCAGGAAGGGCTCAATTAAGGGGAAGGGCGAAATCCCGGGATAAATGCCTTGTTCCCGATGGGTGTCGTCCTTGAAGAAAAACGATTCACTTATAACGTTTCTTGAGAGCGCACGCGTGGTGAACTCGGCGGCGGCGCCGTCGTTATGCTCATCGTAGGCGCTGTGCTCGGCGTTTTTCGTGTTCATCAGCGCGTAAGTATCACTTGAGTACATGTTGATCGCGTTGCGGAACTGATCGTAGAAGGCGCGGAACTTGAGCGCGTTATTGGCGCCGAGTTGAGTGTTGGAATGAAAGTAGTAGTTATCCGTGTCCCAGTACGGCCACACCCAGAAATTGCGGAAGGTCGCGGCTGTGTCGGGGCCTTGATAAAGCGGAACGCCCTTTTGGCCCTTCAAATTGATGTAGCTGAATACGTACTCGTCTCCAGTCTTGGGCGTCCAGCCGACGCGCCCACTGAATTTTTCGTCGCGGGACCAGGACTGGTTCAGCCGGTCCGTCATCACGATGTCGGGAAGATTCTTGTACTGGTAAACCGGAAATGCGCCCGACAGCGGAATATAGTCGAGCTGCCTCCAATTGAGCGTTCCTTGGAAGAAAAACCGCCGCCATCGGGAGCCTAGGCGGAGGGCGGATAGCAGCGTATTCCCGGAGCCGGTCCCGATGAGAGCGTCGGCGTCGAGCTTCTTGACCGGCTCCTCGGTGACAAGATTGATGGCGCCGCCCAAGGCATTCGGCCCCAGCAGAGGCGAGGAGTAGCCTCGCGAAACTTGCACCTCGCCGATATCGCTGCTCAGAAACCGATTGAAATCGACATAGCCGTCGTAGGGAACGGAAATCGGAATTCCGTCGAGGTACAGAGGAACTTGACCGCGAGTGCTGAAACCGCGGACCATGATGCCGGCCTCGTTGCGGTTGGCCGAGAGATGCTGAATCGATACGCCGGGAAGGTAGTCGAGCGCGCTTGCCACGGTCGTGAGGTTCAAATTGCGCATCGCGGTCTGATCCATGCCGTCGGCTACTGGAGAGGAGGCCGATGCGGCGGAAACCGTCACCTCCACACGGCCGAGATGGAATGGCGAGCCGGGCGTCTGCCGGATCACCTCCTCGACCGCGGCGGCGAGGCCGTTGAGCTGTGGCGCCAAGGCCTCGCGCGGCGCGTTGGCGGCCAAGGGAGCCGGAATGGAGACGCGGACCTCCGGGTGAGAGGCGGCGAATTCCGCTAGCGACGAACGAATCCACTCAGCGTCGGTGCGCCAGTCCTCCACCGCGGCGCCGCCCTCGGGCGGCAGGCTTCTCAAGCGCTGATCGAGATCCGCCAGCGCGGACTTCCACTCGACCGTCCAGTCATGCTGGGCGAGGACGGCCGGCGAAACGCTCAAAAGGGGCATCAGAAAGAGAAGCTTACGAACAGTCGATCGCATGATGTGTGTTTTACATTACAGTGTCTATTTAAAACGTCCAAGAGTCAAGTTGCGGCGCGCGATTTTTGCGCAGAGGTCTAATTCGGCGGACGCCGGAGGCGGCGGAGGGGCCTTCCGGCCGTGGGAACGGCTACTGATTCAGCAGAGGAATCTGTTTCACCGCCGGCGGGGCGGGGACGCTGGCGAGAAAAGCATGGATGTCGGCAAGCTGGGCATCGGTGACGACTTTATCGGTAAACGGCGGCATGCTGCCGGAGGGATGCCGGACGTAAGCGATCAAGGCGGCGAGGGCGAGGGGCTTGGGCGCGAGCTTGGCTCCGGCCCCTCCGCCTTGGCCCTGATAACCGTGACAAGTGTAGCAGCCGAATTTGACGAATAACTTTTTGCCGTTTTCCGCATTGCCACTTTTACTCTGCCCCACCACAAATCCCGCGGCCACAACGGCCATCAACGCCACAATGATTCGCATTCTGACTCCCATCTTCGGTCTGGCTAGCGGGGCTGCGTCACCACATCGATCAGATACGGCTCGCCGCGCTTCGCCACCTGAATTCCTCGCCGGATCGCCGCGCCGAGATCCTTGGGATCGGAGATGGGACCCTCCGCCCGCACTCCCATGCTCTGCGCGAGCTTGGCGTAATCGATATTGGGATTCTCGATGGCCGTGCCGATTTTGCATTTATCGATATCCACGCCGCGGTTATGCTGATTGGCGACGCGCTGCAACTGCATGATCTCCTGATGGTAGGCGCGGTTATTGTGCATTATGGTTAGCAGCGGAATGCGATGGTGCGCCGAGGTCCACAACACGCCATTAGCCATCATCAGATCGCCATCGCTTTGAATGGAGACGCTGAGACGGCCGTATTTCTTGTTGGCGATGGCGGCGCCCAGCGCGGCGGGCGCGAGATAACCGACGCCTTCGCCGCCCGCGCCGCCCAGGAAATGATAATGCTTGTTCAGATCCCACAATCGCAGAGGCCAGTTGCTCACCCAAAACGTGTCGGACACGAGCGACCAGTCTTCGTTCTTGATCTGCGCCCAAATCTCGGCGGAAAGCCGCGCTGTGGCGACGGGGCTTGCATCCCAGCCGTAAGATGCGGCCAGGCGAGCCTGCTCGAGAGCCTGGCGGCTGGCCTCGGCGAGCTTTGCTCCGCGCGCCTGAAACGCCCGCTTGCGATCGTCGGTAAGCAACCGCTTAACCGATTCGATTAACGCCGGCATGGTGGCCTCCGCGTCGGCCGGGATCGAAAGATCCAGCTCCTGATAACGCTGAAAATTTTGATAGTTGCTTTTGTAAAACAGATCGCTTGAGCTGATGCTGACCAGCTTTGCGCCGGCTTTGGTAATGGTTCGCGGAATCACGCGGACCTGGCCGCCGAGGGCATGGACCACGCCGTAAAAGTCGTAGACTTCCAATCCGACGATCAGATCCGCATCGGCCACGGCGGCGCGCGCGCGCTGGGTTTGATTCAGCGGATGACGAGTCGGGAAATTCATGCGCCGCTGTTGATCGATCACGCCGGCTTGCAGCGTCTCGGCGAGCTCGATCAATCGCGTTAATCCGTCCGGCGTGCGGGCGGATCGGCTCGCCACGAACAACGGATTCTCCGCGGCGACCAGCATGCGCGCAAGCTCCGCCACGGCGGCCGGATCGCCGGCCGGAGCCGTGATTTTCGGCAGCTTGGGAATGCGCCAATCGAAATCGGCGGGCGCGGGCGATTCTTGCAGAACGCCATCGGCTGCAAGCAGCACGGGCATCGTCGGCGGGGTCATGGCGAGTTGATACGCGCGCACAGCGGATTCGCCGAAGTGGGTGAGCGACGCGGGGCTGTCATCCCATTTCGTGTATTCGCGCACGGTGGCTCCCACGTCCTGAACCGCGTGCAGCCATTCGACGCGCCCCCGGCGCTCGGCCGCGTCGGAAATGTTGCCTGCCACGAGAATGACCGGGGCCTGGTCGCAGTAGGCGTTGTAGATCGCCATGGCCGCGTGTTGGACGCCCACCGTTCCGTGGGCGCAAACCAGCGCCGGCTTGCCCTCCACCTTGGCGTAGCCGTTCGCCATGGCGACCGAGCATTCCTCGTGCATGCACGTGATGAACTCGGGACGATTGCCGCCATGATTGATCACCGATTCGTGGATGCCGCGAAAGCTCGATCCGGGCGTGGCGAACAGATATTCGAGGCCGAGCGCATGAAAGACGTCCACCATGTAGTCGGCGCCGGGACGCTCAACGATTTGAATGTCTTCGGCGGCGGGAGGCAAAGTTTCGGCGGCGCGCTGCGCGGGCGAAGGCGGCAGCGCCGCTGGCCGGCCCGATGGCGCGCTGGCCGGCGCTTGCGCTGGCGCGGCAGGCCCCGCCGCGATAACCGCCGCTCCCGCGGCGGCGCCCTTCAAAAACCCTCGCCGCCCCACCGAGCGTTTGCTCATCTTTGCCATATCCGCCGCCTCCTGTCCAGGCAGACTATCACGGTTCTACTCGACCTGCACCTGGGCGGGAGAACTTGAAACTTCGCCGACAGTGACCACTACCGGTTGCGCGCCCTTTGGTATGGAGGCGGGCAAAGCGATGTTCACTTGCGCCAAGCCAATGACGCCGGGTGCTACGCCCGCAAACTCCACGAAAGCGGGAATGCCGGCGACGGTCGCCGATAACGGCAGAAGCGGCTTGGGCAGATTCGCGATGGAAGTTCCGCTTGGGGGTGATAAGCCGGTTCTGAGCGAAGGCGAAACGTCGCCCACGCCCACGACGTAGAGCGCGATACTGCCGCCTTGGTTCACGGTCGAAAACGGCGCCACGTGGCCGCTGGCGTCGGCGAGAATCGCGGGCGAGCTCGGCGCGATCTGAAAGGAAAAGCCGGCAATTTGTCCGTTGTTGTTGATGCTTAACACCGCCGGTCCCGCTCCGGCCTCATAAGGGATTTGAACGGTCACCGAATCGGGCGAGACGGACAGGATCGGCGCGGCGATCCCATTCACGGTCGCGGAAACGCCCGCCAGCGTGTAGGGCAGCGGCGTGGCGAAGACCCTCGTGGCGGTGTTCGCCAGATTCGATCCGGAAACGGAAAATAGGGTCCCGGGGCTTGCCATGGCGACGTTCGATCCGTAAAGAGCCGCCCCGCTGATCGAGGTTGCCGCCGAGCCGCCTATGACGAACATCACAGGCACGCTGACCACTTGCGGAATCGCGTCCGGGCTTTGAAAAACAATTGTCGCCCGATAGGCGCCCGGCTCAAATCCGGCGGGGTTGGCGTTTAAAGTGATCGTGCCGCCGCCCACGCCGGAAAGCTGGGATGCGGTCAGCCAGGAAGTCGTGCGGTTGGCGGGAAAAATAGAAGCGGTCCAGGATTGATCGCTGCCGGAAAGAGTGACCGTGAGTGTGGCCTGCGCCGTTTGGCCTGCGCTGGGCGACGCGATGCCGATGCTGAATGGCGAAACGGAGATCGTCCTTGAATGAACGGGCGGCCCGGCCAGAAAGACCGTCAGTTGCCGGCTGGTTCCATCGCTCTTTCCAAGAAAGATGGTTTCCAAGGCAGGCGGGACAATCCCGCCGAAGCAGAGCGCGCCTTGCAAGCCGCCCCAGGCGATCAGGTCGCGGGCGCCGAAAATGGAGGGGATTTGGCTGGTCTGGTCGACTCCACCCACCACAAGCGAATCGAGGAAGCTGTCGCCGTAGCCCCCGATGTCGTCCACGTTCAGTTGCACCGCCCACTGGCAAGAAGGATCGGCAGAAGTATTTTGCACGATCGTCAGCGGCGTGGCTGTGAGACGAAAGTCGCTCGATCCATACGGCTCCACGGAGGGAAAGTAGATTACCGAAGCCTGTCGCGACCATGCATTCCCATTGGCGTCTACGCCCGTGACGGCGAAGACGCGCGTTAGCGGAACCGTCAGGTTGCGGAAGACGACGCTTGCGCTCACCGAGCCGCCCGCTGGAATATTGGGCGAGCGGAAGTATTGAGGAAGGCTCTGTGGCTGGCCATCGATCGCGAAGCCGGTAATGAGCGCGGGCGCCGCCCCACCCACTTCCTGCAATACCAGCGTCGTTTGCCAGCTCGGGCCTTGCGCGTCCAGAGCGGCGGACACCGTATTAGGCGCGGAAAGCAGCACCGCCGCCGCCGCCGGCGGGAGCGTCATTCGAATTTGCATGGAGGTCCCTCCGGAGCTAAAAGCGGCATCGCCTGAGTATTCGGCGGCTATCGTCGCCGTGCCGGCGACCATTTGCACCCGATAGAGGGCTATGGAAATGGCGGCCATCCCGTTTTCCAGCGCCGCCGATCCTAATGCAATCCCATTGGAAACGAAGTTTACCGTGCCGGTTGGCGTTCCCCCTCCGCTGGCGGGCGCGACGGCCGCGGTGAGCTGAATCGTGTCGTTCAGCGTTCCGCTGCTGGCGCTCGAAGACAGAGTCACCGTTACGGCTTGCGTTGCGGCGTTCCATTGAGCGGCCAGAGCGTTCGCGTCCACCGAGCCAAGGCCCGTCGCCATGTCGTAACCGGCCCCGGCTTGATATCCGAACGATCCCGTGAGGCAATCGGGGCTACCCTGGGCGCAAGGCACGACATTATCGCCGGACGTCGTATCGTGAAACACGGCGGGCGCGCTCTGCGCGAGCCGGTAAAGCTGCGGGTTGATGTTGCCCAAACCCGCATGCTGTTGAAATCCATTGACGACTTGATATTGATTCAGCAGCGCGACGATTCCGGCCATGGACGGGGCCGCGGCGGAGGTGCCGGCGATCCCTATATTGAGTCCCTGGTAATTGATGGAGTACGCATCGTGAAGGGCGGCGCTCAAGGAAACGTCGGGGATGTGCCTGGCGGCGTCGCTGGGCACGCCCGGCCCGGTCTGCCAGGCGGGCCGCGGATAAATGGAGCTGGCTCCTCCGCCACCCGCAAGAAGTCCCGAGTTGGGCGAAGATTCGTTCCAGGCCTGCTCGGGGATGTAAGATAGGGCCGAACCGAAGGTGGACGAGTTCGAGTTGGACCAAAAGGCGCCGCCGCTCTCGGCAAATTGAGTTCCGCCAACGGCGGTCACCTCGGGCAGCGCGGCGGGAACGGCTACTGTACGGCCGCGCGTCGCAAACGGCTGAGAACCCTGAAGGTCGCAGGCGGCCGCGCCCGAGTCGCCCGACGCCGCCAAGATCGTGATGCCTTGCGCGTTGCCCTGTTGCATGACGGAGCGGTAGAACACGGGAGAAAAGTTCACCTCGCATCCTCCCGCGCTGATGCTCACTACCGGAGCGACGTTCGCCTCGACCGCCGACACCAGCGCCGCAAGAATGCTCGGCCCGTACACATAGAAGATGGTGGCTTTCGGCGCAACCGCGCCCGACCATTCCAGATCAAGGTTCGCCTCGATTTGGCCGCTTGTGAACCCGGGATCCTGGGCGCTGTACGGTATCAGCTTCGGATCGTTGAGCGGCAAGCCGTAGCGCGCGCGGAACGCGCGGATATCGGCCATTTGAATATCGGAGTCGCCGGCGATCGCGATGCTTTGTCCGGTCCCGTCGATGCCTGCCTGATACAAGGGCGAGACATTGTAGATGGTCGCGAAATCCGCGGGCGCAAGGAAGTGCGCCGTTCCCGCGTTCAGGTCGGGCGTGACGGGGACGGCGAACGATGTCAAGCGGAAGTTGTCGAGTCCCAAAAATCCGGCCGCGACATCCCCGAATGCCGCGGGCACAGCCGGCTCGGCGGAGTTGGCGAAATGCGTCTCGCCATTTACGCGAAATCGGTGTATGGGCACATGCAGCGCCGCCGAGACCTGGCCGGCCGAGCCGCTGAAGGCCACCCAATTCTTGGCGCGCGAAAGATGGTCGATCTTGAAGCCGGAGGAATTCAGCCAGGCGGCCACCTTCGATTCATCGTTGGAGCTTAGGCCAAACCGGTCGCCGAATTCTTCCGGCGTCAGCCACTTTCGAAATCGCGGCGAGGAGGGATTTTGCTGGTCGAGCAGTAATTGATCCATCTCCGCTTGCTGTTCCGCCGAAGGTTTGAAAAACAGAACCATGTAGCTCATCTGCATGGCCGGGTCGACTGGACCCTGATCGAACAGAGGCTGTGCCAGCCGGTGCACATTGCCCGTTAGGACCGCGGTTTGTTGCGGGTCTACAGGGCGTGTGATGCGGTCCCGTGGCGCGGCGTCGAGACAGGCGACACATAACAAAAGCGCCGCCAACCGTAATGAAATATTCATATTCTACATTTGGACTCTAAGATAGAATACCCAAGATGGCAGCGTCTCAACCCTTGCCGATGGCCGCTCCACGACAAGCGGCCGCTAACCGGTGGCTGATTCCCGTTGGAGCCGTGGCCGTTCATATCTGCATCGGCTCTGTCTACGCCTGGAGCACGTTCCAGCGTCCGATTCAGGCGGTGTTCCCCCATGCTCCGTCTTGGTTCAGTCCTCCCTATACGACATTCACCACCGCGATTGTACTGCTGGGCTTGAGCGCCGCGTTTGGAGGCCCTTGGGTGGAGCGCCGCGGGCCGCGCGTCGCCGCTATCGCCTCCGCCGTATTTTTCGCAGCCGGGCTGGTGCTCGGCGGCCTCGGCTTGGCGATGCGGCAAAATGTGCTGGTGTTTCTGGGAATGGGTGTGATCAGCGGAATTGGATGCGGTTTGGGCTATATCGCTCCCGTCAGCACGCTGGTGAAATGGTTTCCGGACCGCCGTGGAATGGCTACGGGCATGGCGATCATGGGCTTCGGCGGCGGAGCGTTTTTGGCCGGTTATCTGAACCCATACTTCATGAACCTGCTCGGCGTCGCGAAGACGATGATCGCGCTGGGCGCTGGCTACTTGGCGATCATGCTGCTCGGCGCGAGCATTCTGCGCCGCCCGCCCGAGGGGTGGGTTCCACAAGGCTGGGTCCCGCCGGCCAAAACCAACAAGATGATTGCCGACCGCAGCGTCTCGCGCGACGCGGCGTTGGGCACGGCGCAGTTTTATCTGCTTTGGGGCATTTTGTTCATCAATGTGACGGCGGGAATCGGCATCCTGGCGCAGGCTTCGCCCATGGCGCAGGACATGTTCCGCAAGACGCCTCTCGAAGCCGGAGTGCTGGTCTCGCTTCTCAGTATTTTCAACGCCGGAGGCCGCTTTTTCTGGGCTTCCTCTTCGGATTACATCGGCCGGCGCAACACCTACACGCTATTTTTCGTGGCGCAGTTTATCCTCTTCCTGCTGATCCCCGGCTTCGCCGCCCGCGGCGAATGGGCCGCGTTCCAGGCGAGCCTGTTCGTCGTGTTCACCATGTACGGAGGAGGCTTTGCCACTATTCCGGCATTTTTGGCCGATATATTCGGTCCGGAAAATGTGGGCGCCATTCACGGGGCGGTCCTAACGGCCTGGAGCGCCGCCGGAGTCGTCGGCCCCGTCATCATTACCGAATTATCAAACCGCGCCAAGGCCGCGCTCGCCCCAGGCGCAAGCCGCGTACATATCTACGACCTTCCGCTGGCGGTGCTGGCGGCGGGCCTTGCCGTGGGCTTCGTGTTGACTCTGTTGGTCCGTCCGTTGAAGCACAGATAGACCGGGCCAGCCCGTTTATTGCTGGACGGGCTGGGGCGAAGCTGAGTTGTTCCCGCCGGCCCGCGGTCCCCGTCCTAACCCGCCCCTCGGTCCCGGCGCGCCCAGCGAACGGTTCACCTCGGGATCGATTTTGGCTTTTTGATCGGCGTTTAGCGACGCATAGATCTTCGATAGCGCCTTCGCCTCGGTCGCTATCCGCTGCTGGTGGATCGCGGATAACTGCTGACTCAGTTGGTCGATGCTGGCCGAATTGCCGGATCTTACCGCCGCGGCCAGTTGTGTTCGGAGTCCCCGCTCCTGCTCGGCGACGCCTTTGAGGATCACTTTGGACTCCTCGATGGCGGTGTGGACGGCGTTCTGCTGCGTCGCGTTCAGATTGAGCCGCGCGGTGAGGCGCTGCTCGAGATTCGGCCGGTCGAGCAAGGCGCCGGGGCCGAACCCGCGGCCGAAGCCTCCGCGAGGTCTGGGTGCGGGCGCGGACTGCGTGGGTTGCTGCGCCTGCTGCGCTAAAGCCAAACCGCTCAAGACCAAGACAGTCAAATAGCGTGTGAGCATCTTCTGCACCTCTCACGAAGCATAGACGGCGGCGCCGAAAATCCGTATTACAGCCCGGAGCGAGGTTTTCGCTCCAACCAGCCTTTCACCGTTCGGTTAAACGCCTTGCGTGGGCGGACTTCAAAGTGGTTTTACTCACAGAGCACGCGTAGCCGATGCCGCTCAAGGCTGTCAGCCCAGCCGTGCCCCATTTGAGAATCGCCACAATTGGCGCGAGCAAGAAGCCCGCCCGGCGCGCGACCAGAGCCACGACAAAGAGCGCCTGGAATACAGTGCTGGCCTTCCCCCACACAGAGGGAGGAAATCTCCGGCTGGAGGCGCGCAGGAGCGCGACCCCGGCGATGGCTAGAATCAGCAGGTCTCGCCCGATCACCAGGACGGCGAGCCAAAGCTCGATGGCTCCCGTCCACGCCAGCGCAAGGAACGCTCCGCTCAGAAGGGCCTTGTCGGCAATGGGGTCCAGAACTTCGCCGCCGTGAGAACTTGCGCCGAGCCGGCGCGCTAGCCATCCGTCTAGCGCATCTGTCAGCGCGGCCAGAGCGATTAGCCACAAAGCCCAGACCCAATTCCTGCGCCACAGTAGATAAAACAGCGGCGGAGCCGCTGCCAGCCGCCCCAGGCTCAATAAGTTGGGAATGTTTTTACGCAATCGCCCGCTACGATACTAGCGCGAGGCGGCCCGCTGGACGCGTTGATCGAGCGTCACTACCTCGTAAAGCGAAGGATCGTTCATGATCCGGTTCACCAGGGCAAAGTGCATCGCATGCCCCGCCCGTTCCGCGATTACGTGGCCGAGCAGCGGCTTACCGATCAGCGCCAGATCGCCGATCAGATCCAAGGCCTTGTGGCGGCAGCATTCGTCCGGAAATCGAAGGCCCGAGGGGTTCAAAATTCCCGTCCGGCTGAAACACACTGCGTTGTCCAGCGACGCCCCCCGGATCAGCCCCATGTCGCGCATCTGCGCAAGCTCGTATTCAAAGCCGAAGGTCCGCGCCGGCGCCACGAATTCGGCGTAAGGCTCCGGGGAAACCTCCATCTCCAATACCTGTCTTCCCACCAGCGGATGATCGAAGAATACGTCGCAGGTCAGCAGGAATTGGTCGGATGGCGCGATGGTGATCCGCTTGCCTCCCCCTTCCACCGAAACTGGCCGCCGGATGCGTAGATATTTACGGCGCTTCCGATACTGCCTAATGCCGGCCTGGCGGATCAGCTCCACAAAGGGAAGGCCGCTTCCGTCCAGAATGGGAACTTCCAGATTGTCGATCTCCACGTAAGCGTTGTCTACGCTCATGCTGTAGAAAACGCTCAGCAGATGCTCGGTGGTTGATATCAATACGCCTTGCCGCATCAAGCTGGTGGCGTAGCTGACCCTTTGAACGTATTTCCAGCTCGCGGGGATCGCAAAACCGTCGAGATCGGTGCGAATAAAAACGATCCCGGTGGATGCCGGCGCGGGACAAATACGGATGCGAACCGGAACTCCCGAATGCAGGCCCACGCCGGACGCCTCCACGGGGCGGTCTATGGTGGTTTCAAACCGCAATTCTGCCCATCCGCGCCTCTCTGCGCATTCAAGTCAGACGCCATTCTATCAATGGCGATTACTTGTTTCTAGTTTTTTGATAAAAAAAGACTTGAATGCTCTGTGGTGTGTCTTTTTAGCAACATAAAGCCAGCGCCTTTGTGGTCATTTGGCCATAGCGGCGGTCCGCCAGTTCGCCTGTCAACGTTTGCGCTGGCGCTTCAACTCCAAAGTTCCCCGGCAGTTGGGGGTTCCGCATTGGCAGGGCGTCACGGGAGGATTCCAGTCCAGGTGGTAATCGACTGTGAGCTCCTCGCCCGGTTGAATGGGGCGAAGGCTCATATACAAAATGTGTCCTTTCATGACGCGGCTCACCAAGTTGGGTTCGCAACTGTGGTTGATGATTTCGGCTCCGCTGCCGCCCACCGCGCCATCCACCGTCCAGTAGTTATCGACGGCAAACAAGTAGGTGAATTTGCCTTCGCCCCGCCGCTTGGCCTCGCGGCGGTTGATGCGCTCTCCAGTATACTCAATCACCTTTCGGTTGGCGGGGATAAACTCTTCCGCGTACACTCCATAGCGGTGAATTCTGGATCTGCGAATCGCGATTTTAAAGCAGGCGTACCGCGGATCGATCGAGGGCGAGCGGACCAGGGTTGCCATCGGCTCAGTTTAGCGGATGCTTTTTGACGCCGCGAAAGCGGCCCCCGCCCCGGCTACATGAAATTCGCCTCTTCACGGCGCCGGTTCCTGCCACAAGCATAGCGTAAGCCGGGCTACACGCGATGAACTTTTTGATGACGCACGGCCGCGAGCATCTCCCGAACGGTCTGCCGCGTCCGCGGATGGCGGAATTCCGGAGCGAGCTCCGCCAGAGGCTCCAGGACAAAGCGCCGGTCCGACAGCCGCGGATGCGGAATTTCCAGGCCGGGCGTCGAAACGATCGCGTTGCCATAAAACAAGATGTCGATGTCCACCGTGCGAGGCCCTCTTGCTTCCATCCGGACCCGTCCCATGCCAATCTCGATTTTTTGCAGCCGGGCCAGGAGCTGCTTGGGGAACAGGCTGGTCTCGATCTCCACCACCTGATTCAAAAACCATGGCTGATCCGGCACGTCGCGCGGCTCGGTTTCGTAGACGTTGGAAACCCGCACGACGCGGATGTCGTCGGAAGCGAGCCGCTCCAGCGTGCGGGCAAGAAGCTTATCGCGATCTCCGACATTCGATCCCAGCGAGAGATAAGCGATTTTCATTTCAGAACAGGGAATTTTGGAAGCTGCGGGCCCTGCGCGGAACCTGGAAGTAATCGAACGCGCGCTCGGTCGCCATGCGCCCGCGCGGAGTGCGGTCCAAAAATCCGAGCTGCAACAGATACGGCTCGTAAACTTCCTCAATGGTGTCCGCCTCCTCGTCGATCGAGGCGGAAATGGTGTTGAGGCCCACCGGCCCTCCGCCGTATTTCTCCAGAAGAGTTCGCATGATCTTCTGGTCGATCTCATCGAGGCCGTACGGGTCCACTTCCAGCAGGTCCAAGGCCTTGCGGGCGACCTCGATATCGATGCTCCCTCCGGCGCGCACCTGCGCGTAGTCTCGAACGCGGCGCAGCAGGCGGTTGGCGATGCGCGGCGTGCCGCGGCTGCGGCGCGCGATTTCATCCGCCCCCTCCAGGTCGATCACGACATCGAGCAGGCGCGCCGAACGCGAAACGATGGCCGCCAACTCCGCTTGATCGTAATGGTTCAGGCGCAGCACGAGGCCAAAACGGCCGCGCAGCGGAGCGCTTATCAGCCCTTGGCGCGTAGTGGCGCCGATGGCCGTAAACCGTTTGATGTCCATTCCCACCGTGCGCGCGCCCGGCCCCGTGCCGATGAGAATGTCCATCCGAAAATCCTCCAGCGCCGAATAAATCATCTCCTCCACGTCCGGCAACAGACGGTGAATTTCGTCGATGAAAAAAACTTCCCGCTCCTGGATATTGCTGAGAATGCCGACCAGATCCAGCTTCTTCTGCAACACCGGGCCCGAGCTTTGCTGGAATCCAACGCCCAACTCCGACGCAATGATTCCCGCTAGGGTCGTCTTGCCCAGGCCAGGTGGACCGTAGAGCAGAACGTGATCCATCGCCTCGCCGCGCCGCCTGGCCGCCTCGATGGCGATCGCCAAAATCTCTTTCGTCTTTGCCTGGCCCGCGAAATCGGACAGGCGCGTAGGCCGGAGCGTGGCTTCAAACTGCCGTTCCTCTTCGCGCAGGGACGCGGAGACGATGCTCTGTTCCATGAAGTTTTAGTGTACCCGGCATCGAAGCAATGCTCGCGCAACAACGGCGGAGCCGAGTCGTTGGTTAAAATCAAGCGGCGGCCCGCCTCTTGGCGGCAAGCTATCGCACCAGCTTGAGCGCCCGGCGGAACAGGGCGTCGAAATCGTTCGGCTCCGCGGCCGATCGAGCATGGTTGACGGCCGCCTCCGCCGCGCCACGCCCGGCGCCGAAGTTCATCAGCGCCGAGATCACGTCTTCTTCGACGGCGTTATATGCGGGCTTGGCGTGCGGCGCGTCCGCGCGCGCCGGCAGCCCGCCAACATCGAGCTTGTCTTTAAGCTCCAGCACCATCCGTTCGGCTGTTTTCTTTCCGACCCCCGGAATGCGAACAAGCTGCTCAATGGATCCCGAACGGATCGCAGCCGCCAGATCCGCCGCGGCCAGACCGCTTAAGGCGGTAATCGCGAGCTTGGGACCAATGCCGCCGACGGTGATCAGTTTTTCAAACAGGGACTTGTCGCCGGCCGACAGAAATCCGAACAGCGCCAGCGCATCCTCGCGCACATGGGTGTGTATGTGCAGACGCACCTCCGCGCCTGCGTCCGGAAGGGAAGAATAGGCAGACACCGGAATCGTGACGTCATACCCTACCCCATGAACATCCACGATGACCTGGTTCGGATGCTTCTCGATCAACTGGCCGCGCAGATAAGCGATCATCAAAAGAAGGATACAGGAACAAAGACCCCAAGACTTAGAAGGAAAAGATCAGGCCGAATAGGCCTTGCGCTCAGCCAGCCGGCGTGCGCCGAGGCCTGTCGCTTGCGGTCGCGCGGTGCTGTTGCCGCCCCAGTCCTTCGCGCACCTTGTGCGCGCCCTTCGCGCCGAGCACAGCCGCCAATTCTTCTTCCGGCGCCTCACGGACGCGCTCCACGCTGCCGAATTCCCTGAGGAGCTTTGCGGCGGTTTTCTTCCCCACGCCCGGTATCCGCACCAGCTCGCTGCGCAGGCGGCTTGCATCCCTGCGCGAGCGGTGGAACGTTACCGCGAAACGATGCGCTTCGTCCCGGACCAACTGCGCCAAGTGCAGCACGGGCGAAAACTTGTCGAGCACGATTGGCTCGTCCTCCTGGCCGAGGACGTAAATCCACTCCTCGCGCTTGGCGATGGAAGCCAGCGGCTGGTCGGTGATTCCCAGCGCTTCTAGAGCCTCCGCGGCGGCATGGAGTTGGCCAATGCCTCCGTCTACTAGAACCAAGCCTGGCCGCGGCTTGCTTTCCGCTTGAAGCCTCGCATACCGGCGCGTGATCACTTCGCGCATGGAAGCGAAATCGTCGTTGCCCTCCACGAGGCGAAGGATAAATTTGCGGTAATCGGACTTCTTCATGCGCCCGCGCTCCCAAACCACCATGCTCGCCACTTTATCCGTTCCCTGAAGATGCGAGATATCGAAGCATTCGATGCGATCCGGAGCCTTCTCCAGCCCCAACGCCTCTTGCAGCGCCGTCTGAATCGCCTGAGACGAAGGCTTCAGTACGCGGAAGCGCTGCTCGAAGCTATGCTGGGCGTTCGCCTCCACCAGCGTCATCAGCGCCTTCTTGGGCCCGCGCCGGGGAGTATGAATCTCCACTTTGCGCCCGCGTCTCTCGCTCAGCGCCTCCTCCAGCACCTCGCATTCTTCGAATTCCACCGGCACGTGAATGACCGCCGGAACATAGGGTTCGTTCAAATATAGCTGCTTGAGCAGCGCCGAGAAAAATTCGGGCGGATCGAACTCCTGCTGGTCCTCCCAAAAAAATTCGCGCCGGTCCACAATGTGGCCGTGACGAAGATGGAAGACGTTCACGGCCACCAGCGGAGGCTCGGCATAGTAAGCAAGGATATCGGCATCGCTGCCTTCGGCCGCGGCCATCTTCTGCTTTTCGCCGAGCTCTTCCACTGTGATCAGTAACTCATGCAGCGACGCGGCCTCTTCATAGCGCATCTCGGCGCTGGCGGACTCCATTCGCGCGCGCAGTTCCTGCGCCAAATCCTTGTGCCGGCCTTCCAGAAACAGGCGAGCGCCGCGAACCGCTTCCTGGTAGCGTTCGTCGGGCGCCAGCCCTTCAACGCACGGACCCAGGCATCGGTGGAGGTAATATTGCAAACATGGCCGCGAATGATTGCGAGTCAGATCGCAATGGCACGAAGGAATCTGAAAGCGCCGGTTGATGAAATGCACCAGCCGGTGCGCCAAATTGCCCGGGAAATACGGCCCAAAGTAGGTTGAACCGTCTTTTTTTAAGCGCCGGGTGACATAGACTCGCGGGTTTCGCTCGGCCGTTAGCTTGATGTACGGGTACGTTTTGTCGTCGCGCAGCAGAATATTGAAGCGCGGCTTCCACTGCTTGATCAGATTGTTTTCGAGCGCCAGCGCTTCCTTCTCGTTGTCGACTCGAATGAAATCGACGTCGCGCGCTTCATGGATCAAGGTGCCGGTTTTAGCGTCGATCAGGCGGTCTTCATTGAAGTAGCTGCGCACCCGGCTGCGCAAATTCTTCGCTTTGCCCACATACAGGATCGCTCCGTGAGCGTCTTTGTATAAATAAACCCCGGGAAGCGCCGGAAGCTCGG
Source organism: Bryobacteraceae bacterium (assembly GCA_035293905.1). Lineage (GTDB taxonomy): Bacteria > Acidobacteriota > Terriglobia > Bryobacterales > Bryobacteraceae > Palsa-187. The sequence continues at coordinate 20,302 of DATGLY010000061.1, read as the reverse complement.
CGGCTTTTCTTCGGAGATGGGCGAGCGGATCTATACTTTAATTGTGGCACGCGTATTTCTAATTGCATTTCTACTGAGCATGACGGCGCGCGCCCAGGATTCCCAGTTGCCTCCGCCTCCTCCGCCCCGGCCGCAGGACCTTCCCGAAGAAGACGAGGCGCTGAAGCCGAAAGAATATCCGCTGAATCCTCTTGAAGCTGCCAAGAACCTGAATGTTGGCAACCAGTACATGAAAAAGGGCAACTACCGCGCTGCTGCGAACCGGTACAAGGAGGCGACCCTGTGGGACCCAGGCTCGGCCGAAGCGTTTGAGAAGCTGGGCGAAGCGTTGGAGCGCGTGCACGACTTCGGCCCGGCGCGCGAGGCGTACGCCAAATATCTGGAGTTGGCCCAGCATGCCAAGGACGCCGAGGCGATTCGCAAACGTATGGCCAAGTGGCCCAAGACGCCTCCGGAGAAATCCACCGCGGCCAACAATGACCGATAAGATTGTCGTCTTGAGCACTTGCGAAACCCAGGAGGAAGCCGCCGCTTTGGCGCGCCATCTGGTGGAAGAGGGACTGGCGGCGTGCGTCAATATCGTGGGCAACATACGCAGCGTTTACCGCTGGAAGGACGCCATCGAGGACGCGCAGGAATGGCTGCTGGCGATCAAATCGCGCCGGGACTTGCTCCCCGCGCTGAGGGCGGAAATCGAGAAGAGGCACTCTTACGAGGTGCCGGAAGTGATGGCGTTGCAAGTGATCGACGGATCGGCCAGCTATCTTGCGTGGCTCGATCGCGAGCTGAAGCCGGCTGAGTCCTAGTTCATGAGAGCCGCCGATTCATGAAAGCCGCGCTGCTGGCCGCGCCGGGTCCCATCCGAGGACATCCGCTTAGCATTGAGGACGCGCCGCGGCCCGCCGCGGAGCCAGGTCAAGTGCTGCTGCGGGTCCGCGCTTGCGGGGTCTGCCGCACCGATCTTCACGTGGTCGAAGGTGAACTGCCGCGCTTGCGCGAGCGAGTCATTCCCGGCCATCAGATTGTCGGCGAGACGCACGATGGCGCGCGAGTGGGAGTCTGCTGGCTCGGCGGAACCGACGGGACTTGTTCTTACTGCCGGCGCGGCGCAGAAAATCTGTGCGACGCGCCCGTCTTCACGGGATACACCGTGGACGGCGGCTACGCCGAATATGCTCTGGCGCGCGCGGACTTCACCGTCGCTCTTCCCGACTCGCTCGACGACCTGCAAGCTGCGCCGCTTCTCTGCGCGGGCGTCATTGGATTCCGCAGCCTGCGCGTTGCGGGCGTGGAGCACGGCGAGCGTGTGGGACTGTTCGGTTTCGGAGCTTCCGCGCATCTTGCCCTCCCCGTGCTCCACGCGTGGAACTGCGAGGTGTTCGTATCCACGCGCGGCGAATCCCACCGCCGGCTGGCGGCCAGCCTAGGGGCCGATTGGGTGGGGACCGAAACCGAGCGGCCTCCCGTGGCGCTGGACCGCGCGGTGACCTTCGCTCCTAGCGGCGACGTCGTAATTGCGGCGTTAGCGAGCCTGCGAAAAGGCGGCGTCGTCGCGGTCAACGCAATTCATCTGGACCGCATGCCGCAGTTCGATTACGACCGCCTGCTTTGGGGCGAGCGCCAGATTCGCAGCGTGACCAATATGACCCGCGCCGACGCCCGCGATTTCGTCCAGGTCGCCGCCCGCATCGGCTTGCGCCCCCGTGTGACGGCGTTTCCGCTGGATCAAGCCAATGAGGCGCTGCTGGCCCTGAAACAGGATCGCATCGACGGCGCGGCCGTGATTGTTCCGTAGGGATATCATGCAATTCATGCGAACCTATCTCATCGCGGGAGGCCTGCTGGCAAGTCTGCCCGCGCTGGCCCAATCCAATACGCCCTGGTGCCGCGATCTGCGTCTCGTCAACGGCAAAATCCACACCATGGACTCACGGAATTCGCTCGTGACGTCCGTGGCGATTCGAGACGGGCGTTTCGCCGGCGGCGCCGCAAAGCTCAGCCCTTGCGCCCCGACGATCAATCTTCGAGGGCGCACCGTGGTTCCCGGGTTGATCGACAACCACAATCATTTTGTCCTGCTGGGACTCCGCCCTGGCCACGATACGAGGCTTGAGACCGCCTTCTCGATTGCCGACGTGCAAGCCGCGATCCGATCTCGCGCAAACAACGTTCCGGCTGGAGAGTTCATCACCGCGATGGGCGGATGGAATCCGGCCCAGTTCGCGGAAAGGCGCTTGCCGACGCTGGCGGAGCTGGACGCCGCCGATACCGCGCATCCCGTGATCGTGTATCAGGCCTTTACCGGGCCCGCCGCGGTGAACACGCCGGCAAAGGCTTTCTTCGAGAGCAAAAGGATCGCCGTCGGCGCCAACGGCATGATCGCCGCAAATGCGCCTTCCGTGGCCGCGCTGGACGCGCTGCGCGCCGCGCAAACTTTCGCCGATCAGAAGCGCGGGTCTCTCGACGCCATGGCGTACTCCGCCAGCGTCGGCGTCACCACCAACGTCGACATGGGAGCCTTCGTCATTCCCGGCCTGCCGGACATTCAGGACTCCTTCACCTTCGACAACCTGGCCGCGGCCGATCCGTTCAAAATGTACGACGCCTTCGCCGCGCTGCATCGCGAAGGCAAAATGACCGTCCGCTTGCGCATTTTCTTTCTCAGCATGGATACGCAGATGGATATTCCCCTGTTGAAGCAAAGGCTGCTCAACATGCTGCCGGGGCTGGGAGACAACATGATGCGCGCATCCGGCATCGGCGAGTTCGCGACCCAATGGCCTTTGTTCGGCAATCCTGCGCCGCCGCCTAATTATGAAGCCGCTCTGAAGTTGGTCGCCAAACAAGGGTGGGCGTTGCAGCAACACAGCCTGTCGCTGGCCGAAGATCAACTTGCGGCAAAAACGTTCGAAGCCGCCAACGCCGTCACGCCGATCCGGGATCTACGGTGGTCGGTGGCGCACGTGCCGCACATCGATCAGGACACGGTGAACCGCCTGAAGGCCCTAGGAGCCGGCATCGCCGTTCATCCGTTCGAATATCTGGCCGGCTCTCCGGGCGCGGGGCCGCCGCTGCGCATGATCCTTGATAGCGGCATCCATGTGGGCGCGGGGTCGGATTCCGCCCAGATCTCCACGCTCGATCCCTGGCTGATGATCTATTACATGGTCACCGGCAAGAATTCCTCTGGCGTGCTGATTAACGACAAACAGCAGCTCACGCGCCTGGAGGCGATCCGGCTGTACACCGCGGAAAATGGCTGGTTTCTCAAAGAGGAGGATCAACTCGGCTCGATTGAGCCGGGCAAGCTCGGCGATCTCGTGGTTCTGAGCGACGACTATTTTGATCCTCGGAAAGTGCCGGACGAGGCGATAAAGAAGCTGAAATCTGTGATGACCGTGGTGGACGGGAGGGTCGTATATCAGGCCGCGGGCGGCCTGTAATGAATGCGATGTTCGGCCGAGCGATGGCTTGCGGCGCCCTCACAGGTTCCGTTTCAGAAAATGGCAGATGTGATAGCCGTCGATAAACTTGAACGGCGTCTCCCCGAGCGTGTAGTGCCCGCAGGGCAGCGCCACGGCTTTGTGCTTGAAGCCCAACTCGCGAGCCTTCGCAATCACCTGTTCGGAGAAGCGCGTGGGGAAAGTGGTGTCGTAGCGCGCGTAGATAAAAAGCGGATTCTTGCCCAGGCCGGCGTAGCGCTCGATGTAATAGGGCGGGCTGATGGCTTTCCACACCTCTCTCAATTGGTCGAGCGTTACCGCCGGCTCCAAGCTCTCCCGAATGTGGCGCGTCGAGAGGCCTTCCCAAACTACATCGGCGAAATAGGTGGAGCAGTGGTTGAATACGTTTACCTTGAGCCGGGCGTCGTGAACGCTGGCGAGGAAGGCATAGCAGGAGCCGAGGCTGGTGCCCACGATGCCGATGTTCTGGTAGTCTTCGCGCTCCAGCCAATCGGCGCAGCAGCGCGTGTCGATGACGGCTTGGCGCGTCGCGTCGATGGTGCGCGCAACGTTGGAAGAGACCGCGTAGTCGGCGCGCTCCAGCTCCGCCGGCATCCGGTAATCGTGGTAAGGAAGACTCAGCCGTAGCGCGGAAATCCCGAGCTTCGCCAGACCGCGGCAGAGCGCATTGTGCTGCTCGCGCGAGGCGTTCCAGTGCGGCAGCACGATCGCGGCCACGCGGCGGCGTCCGGGTTTGGCCGGGGCGGGGAACCACTGTGCGCGCACCAGATTGTTTTCGGGATAGGGAGTCCGTACCGGGCTTTCGAACTCCAGAAGCGCGTCCTTCAGCCTGAAATCGCTGGGAGGGTCGTAGCCGAAAAACTCGTCGCTCGATTGGAGCGCGGCCTCGTTCAAAATCTTCAAATACCCATGCGGATCATGTCCGTTGCGGGGAAATTGGCGGGCGCAGGACCAGGACCGCGTCCACTCAAGACCCCACTCGAACGGGCGCACAACGCGGTTCGTTGCTCGGGCGCAAAGCCGGTTCTCCCAATCGAGAATCCAGCGGGCGTAAAGATTCGGCATCGGCCTGCACGATCCTAGCGCAGGCGTTTATTTCTTCTCGCCGCCCTCGGCCGCGGCGGCCGGATTGGTATGCAGCACCTCGCCCGCTGGCGCCGTGCCTGGGGCGAGCGGCACGTCGGCGACGGCGTGAAGATTCGACGGCAAGTAGTTGTTCCGCGCGTCGAAGTCGAGCAGGCAGAACAGAATGAAGATGCCGAGGAACAAGAACCCCGCCATTGCGATGATCGCGTTTACCGGCTTGTCCCATCTCAGGTGCATGAAGAAGAGCACCACCAGCGAGGCTTTAATGGTGGCGATAAACAGCGCGATCACCACGTTGCCTTGGCCGAAATCGAAGCTGGCGGCGGCCACCGTGATCGCCGTCAGAATCAACAATGCGATCAGCGTTTTGGCATACACTCCCGTGCCGCCGTGTTCGTGCTCATGGGCGGCGTCGTGAATAGCGGTAGGTTCAGCGGGATGGCTCATTGGATCAAGTAATATAACGGGAAAAGATATATCCAGATTAAGTCGACCAGGTGCCAATACAGACCCACTAAGTCGACCGGCGTGTAATACGATGCGGAGAATTCGCCGCGTTTGGCGCGAATCAAGATCCAGCTCAACACGCCAATGCCGGCCAGAATGTGAAAGCCGTGCAGGCCGGTCATCATAAAGTAAAACGAGAAAAACGTAGCGTAGCCGTTGGTGCAGGGAACGGCATTGGCGGCGGGCGCGGCCGCGGCCGCTTCGCCTGGAGGCGCGGCGTGACACGCCGGAATTGAGTCGCCTTTGTAACTGTAAAACCGGCCCGGAAGCCAGCCTTCCTCGTACTTATGCGAGTATTCAAAATACTTCACAACAAGGAATATACAGGCGCACAGAATTGTGAGGGCCAGAAACAGCACTTGCTTGGCTTTATCGCCCTTCTTCGCCGCCTGCACCGCCAGCACCATCGTGAAGCTGGAAATCAGAAGGACCACGGTGTTCAAAGCGCCCTGCCAGCGGACCAAATGGGTGTGCGCCTCGACGAATTCCCGGGGGTAGCGGGCCTGCATCATGCCAAAACCTACGAATAGCCCGCCAAACAGCAGTACTTCCGTCGCCAGGAACAGCCACATTCCGATCTTGCTGGTGTCGAACTGCTGCTCCATCGTGGTGAAGTGGTGCTGATGGTGCGGATCGTCGGCATGGGCGGCGGCGTGCCCGCCGGAGTGAGTGTGTAAGTCGACGCTGGTTGTGCTCATATTCGGTTATTTCGCAACCAACACGGGCCGGTAATCGTAGGGCTCGCGCTCCAATACCGGCTGCTCCTCGAAATTATGGGTGATCGGCGGCGACGAAGTCTTCCACTCCAAAGTGGTTCCGTTCCAGGGATTGTCGGGCGCGTCCATGGGCTTGCGCAGCGACGCCAGAAGGTAGGCGGCGGTAATGAATAAACCCAGTCCCAGAATCCATGAGCCGACGGTGGAAAATGCGTGCAGCGGCTGGAACTGGTCCAGGTAGTTGTAATAGCGGCGCGGCATTCCTTTGCTGCCCAAAAAAAACTGCGTCAGGAAGGTCATGTTGAAACCAATATTCCAGAGCGCGCAACCCACCCTGCCCCAGGCTTCCGAATACATTCGCCCGGTCATCTTGGGCCACCAATAATGCAGCCCGCCAATGAACGCCGTGACGGTGCCGCCCACCATCACGAAATGAAAATGAGCCACGACAAAGTAAGTGTCGGTCAAGTGAACGTCTGTGGCGAGCGTGCCGAGAAAAATTCCGGTCAGGCCGCCGATGGCGAACAGAACCAGGAACGAGATCGCATACAGCATGGGCGTGTCGAGTTTGATATTGCCCTGATACATCGTTCCCAGCCAGTTATACAGCTTGACGCCGGAAGGAATCGCCACCAGGAACGTTAGCGCCGAAAAAACCACGGTCGCCAATTGCGACTGGCCAGCCACGAACATGTGATGGCCCCACACAATAAAGCTCACCAACGCCAGGGAAACGCTGGAATAGGCGATGGCGCGGTAGCCGAAAATAGTCTTCTGTGAGAATGTCGGGATCAGCTCGCTGATAATCGCCATGCCCGGAAGAATCATGATGTACACAGCGGGGTGCGAATAGAACCAGAAAAAGTGCTGGAACAGCACGGGGTCTCCGCCAATGCGCGGGTCGAAGATTCCGATTCCAAAACTGCGCTCCAGCACCAGCAGCACCAGCGTGATGCCGAGCACCGGAGTGGCGAGCACTTGAATGATTGCCGTGGAGTAAATGCCCCAGATGAACAGCGGCATATCGAACCAGCCCATTCCGGGCGCGCGCAGCTTATGTACGGTGGCGATAAAATTCAGACCTGTGAAAATGGAGGAAAAGCCTAACACGAATACCGCTAGCGTCATCAACGTAACCGGACCGTCGGTGGTGGTGGAATATGGCGTATAGAACGTCCAGCCAGTGTCCACCGCGCCAAACACCATCGCGGTGATCGCCATAAGCGCGCCGGTCAGCCACAGATAAAAACTGAAAAGATTCAGGCGCGGGAAAGCCACGTCTTTCGCGCCCAACATCAGCGGCAAAACGAAATTGCCCAGCGACGCTGGAATGGCCGGGATGATGAACAAGAACACCATGATGGCCCCGTGCAGCGTGAACACGCGGTTGTACTGTTCGGCCGTCAGCAGCACCTTGCCGAAGAGTTTGTGCGAGGGCGTCAGCAGCGTCAGCCGCACCAGCAGGGCGAAGATCCCTCCCATGAGAAACGCGACCAAAACCCCGACTAAATACATGATCCCGATCCGCTTGTGGTCGACCGTTCCGGCCCAGCTCCAAAAACCCTTGGTCTCGTTCAGATAGTTCTTCTTGGGACGCGGCTGGTCCCCGATGCGCGTGGCGGGTGCGATTGCATGGTCCATATTCCGATACCTTTACTGTAGCGACTGAATGAACGCGATCAGACCCTTGATCTGATTCTCCTTCAACAGGCCCTGGAACGAGGGCATGATCGGCTCAAACCCGTTGACCACCTTAGCCGACGGGTTCATCATCGATTCGCGGACGTACGCTTCGTCCACTAAAACCTTCTGTCCGTTGTTCAGCGTCTCCATTTTTCCCCAAATGCCCTTCCAACTGGGGCCTTTGCTCTTGGTTCCATCCAGCGTGTGACAGGAATTGCAACCCTTGGTCTCATACTGCACCCTGCCCCAATCGGCGGGCGTCTTGTGGGGATCTTTGCCGTTGAAATAGTCTTCCCACTCCGTTCCGCCCGTCTCCAAAAACTTGGCGAAATCGGCGTCGTTTTCGACGGTCAGCACCGCGTGCATGTCCGAATGCCCCTTGCCGCAATACTCGGCGCAAGTGATGACATGTTTGCCCAGCGCGGTGGGATTAAACCAGACTTCCGTGTAGCGGCCCGGAATAATGTCGTGCTTGACGCGCATGTCGGGAACAAAGAAATCGTGGATCACGTCCTCGCTCGTCATGACGAATTTCACGTTCTTGTTGACCGGAACGTGCAGGTCGTTTATCGTACGGGAGCCGTCCGGGTACTCGAACTGCCACAACCATTTTTTCGCCGTGATTTGGACTTCCATGGCGTCGCCCGGCGCCACCGCGTATTCCATCCAGCCTTTCAGTCCCCAGAAAAAGATCGCCACGCAAATCAGCAGCGGAATAATGGTCCAGACGATCTCAACGGCCGTGTTGTGGGTGACATGGGGCGTCACCCTTCCCGGTCTGTGGCGGTAGCGCCAAATGAAATAAAACGCCGGGATCACGATCGTCAGGAACAGGAAACCGCAGAGCCAGAACAGGCCCATGTACATGAAGTCGATTTCCTTGGCGTACTCCGAGCCCGCCGGAGGCATCATCAATCTAGTCAGCCACTCCATTAAACCGTTCCCTCTCTATGAACTCCGTGCACTCCCGCGGCCGCCCCGCGCAGCTTTTCGGCCTTGAACATGCGCCAGATGAAGAACGCCAGAACGCACACCGTCACCACCCCTCCGCCCTTCATAAAATTGGAGGCGAACAATACGTATCGGTTGGCGTTTGGATCGTAGTGGTAGCACAGCAGCAGGATTTTCTCGACGGTCGCCGTCATCCGGCCTTCGGAAGCCTCGGCCAATCCAAACCGCACGTCGATAGGGCGGAAGCGGATGCCGTAGAGATATCGCGCGGCTTTGCCTTCTGGCGTCAAAATCGTGAAAGCTGCCGGATGGGCATATTGGTCCTGGCGCCGGTCGTAGCGGTAGTGAAAGCCGATCTGTTCGGCTAGCGTTTTGGCGTGACCGTTAAAGTCGGTGAGGAAATGCCACCCGGGCGCGGGCCTGCCGTAATCGTTCAAATACGTATTCTTCTTCTGCCGCGCCATCTCCGGGGTTTCTTTCGGATTGATGCTGACGGTGACCACCTCGTACTGGTCGCCGGGAGTCCATGGAATCTGTTTCATTGCTTCCGTCTGGCCGTTCAGAAGAAGATTGCACAGCATCGGGCATTGGTAGTAGACCAGATCGAGGATCACCGGGCGCCCCTTATGGAAAAAGCTGCCGAGCGGAACTTGTGCCCCCTCTTCGTCGGTAAATGTCAAACTCAGGTCGACCGGCAAGCCCAAGTGCTCGTCCACTCTCACGCCTTCCGCCTCGCGCGGAACGAAGCCCGGCGGCAGCGTGGCGGGATCGCCGATCTTTGGTCCTCCCACTTGCGATTCGTAGCCGCCCGCAAAGATCGAGGTCGCGGCAACCAGCAGCGCGAGAATCGTCCCAGACTCTCTGCGGGCCCTGCCGAGTTGCGGGAAAAACATCATTGCTTTTGCGCTTCCGGCGCCGCTGGCGCGCTCGTATCCGGCTCTTCCTTTTTCGGCACGGTCGTCTTGCCGGGGTAGAACGGTTTGCCGGCCGCGATCTCCTGCATGAATAGCTTTTGCGCCTGCTCTAGCGGAATCCGCACCTGCCCCTTGTCCTTATTCAGATACATGTAGTGGGTCAGGTCCCAATCGTCGCGGTTGGTTACTTCTTTCCGCACTTCGCTCGGCGCCGTCAAGACTTTTTCATAGACGGCTTGGTTCCAGATCTTTTCGAAATACTGCTGAAGCGCCCCGATCACCACGACCAGAATGATCACGCTGCCGATCGCGAACGCCCAGATCGCGCCGGTGTTAGGCTCGGTGCGGTCAAATCCCTCGCTGGGATCGTGAGGCTCAATGGGATGTTCGTAGTCGCTCATGAGTTCGTTTCTCAGGCATTCTCGAAATGCAAGCTCTGCTCGAACCGCAGATTGCCTACCGGAACCATTTTGTTGTTGCGGAAGCGGCTCCAAAACGTCAAGCCGCAAATGCTGAATACCGCCGCCAGCGCCGCGAAATCCAGCCAATGAAACTGGGGACCGCTGGGCTGATGCACGGGCATGGTCACCCAAAACAGGTCGATGAACTCCACAATCAGGCTCCAGCCGGCCACCACCCCGATGATCGTCAGGTTGCGCTTCGCGCCGCGGCACAGCAGCGTGAAGAACGGGATAAAGAATCGCAAAAACGGCAGCGCCAGGCTGAGCCATAGCCAGCCGCCCTGGCTTCGCACGCGGTAGAAAATGGTTTCCTCCGGGAGATTCGCGTACCAGATCAACAGGTATTGCGCAAAGCCGATATACGTATAAAACGCGGTGAGAGCGAATAGCCACTTGCCCAGATCGTGGTAATGCTCAAAGGTGATCGTGTCTTTCAAGATTCCTGCCCGCCGGAAGCCGAGACAGATCAGCACCGTGACGGCCATGAAGGAAAGCGCCCCGCCCGACAAGTAGTACAGCCCGAAAATCGTCGAGTACCACGCCGGCTGCACCGACATCAGCCAATCATAGGCGCCTAGCGTTCCGACGACCACCGCCAGAAACAATCCCGGCGCACTCCAGCGCGAAATGATGTGCATCTGCCGCGCCGACCGCTCCCGGTCCTGCTTCACGCTCTGCCGGTACATGGCGATGGTCCAAATCGACCACAGCGCGAAGTAGCCGCAGGTCCGCAGCACAAACCATTTCCCGGTGAGATACGCGCCTTTGGCTTGAATCTCCGGACTCGCCGCCGCAACGTCTGGGTGAGCCCAGGAGTAAACGTGCTTCAGCCCAAACCCCAGCGGCGCAAACAGCAGCCAGCACACCGGCAGCGTAATCATGATGTTTTCCATGATGCGCCGCACCGTGACGCTCGCGGCCGAGCCGCTCAGATGCTGCGCCGCGATGAAGAAAAACGCCCCCAGACCGATGCCGGTGGCGAAGGTGAAGCCGATCAGCCAGGATTGAAAAAACCGCTCCGGATTCTCGATATAGCCGAAGACGCATAACGCCAGCGAAACCAAAGCCGTAAACAGCAAGGCGTTGCGCCCCACCGACCACCGCTCCGCGTCGAGCTGATAATTCCCGGAATGAATTGCAGGATGAGCCATCTTATTTCAGTTCCGCCCTCAAATTTTCGGGCACGTCGTTCAAGGTGCCGTGCGCGGCGCGTTGCAGCAGCCGGACGTATGCGAGGATCGCCCAGCGGTCCGCCGTGACAATCTGATACTTGTATGCGGGCATGGTCCGGCGGCCGTTTGTGATCACGTTGAAAAGATCTCCATCGGCGGCCTCCACCAACCGGTCTTCGGTGAGATTGGCCGGCTGCCAGGCTTGCCCGTCCGCCGTAAGCCGCGTCGGCACCGTTCCCCGGCCCGACCCCGTGCGGTCATGGCACGGCGAGCAGTACGTGTTGAACCGCAGTTGGCCCTGACGCAGCAAATCCGGCGTGATCTCCACCGGCATGCGCCCGACGTATTTGTCGCCCTCCATGCCCGTGTAGTACGGCGTGTCTTCGTATGTGGCGCCGCGGTAAACGGTGTCTTCCGGAATGGGCCGCGTGTTGCGCCCGTCCGCGAACAGCCCCGTCTCGCCCTCGGTGCGGAACTTCAACTGCCGCTTCATGTCCCACCACACGATCGGCGGCGGATCGCGCTGCACGCCGGAGCAAGCCGACAGAGCGAGGCCAGCCAATGCAAGCGCGCCGGCGAACACTTTCCTCATCCTTCCACCACCTCCACATCCTGCGCTCCCACGCGCCGCAAGTCCTCGGCGGTTTTCGCCGGGCTGAACTGCGGATCGTCCGCCTCGATGATCAGCAAAAAACCGTCGTCGGTGGCGCGGTGCGAATTCTTATAATTCATGGACGGGTGATACAGCCGGGGCAGTCCGTTGAGCGCCCACATGCCGATAAAGGCGGCGAAAGCGGTGAAAAGCACGGTTAACTCCCAATCCACCGGCACGGAGTAGCTCAGATCGAAAAAGGGCTTTCCGCCGACCATCAGAGGATATCCGCTGAGGCCAAACCGCAGCAGCAGCGAATTCATCGGTCCCGCGCCGGCGAACCATTGCAGCAGCAGCGCGGCGCACAGCCCGGTCATCGAAAACACCACCACGATCCAGCCCAACTTGGACCGCGGAACGCCGATGGCTTCGTCGATGCCATGCACCGGAAACGGCGTCATCGCGTCGATTTTCGTGTAGCCCATCGCGCGCACTTTACGGCCGGCTTCGACCAATTCGTCCGGATCGTCAAAACCGCCGATCGCGCCGTAGACTTTATCGGCTCCGATGCCCAGGCGTTCTTTGATTTGCTCCAGATCGAGTTGCGCGGGCATTTCTAACGCATCTCCTTCATGCCCGCGGCCGCCGTGGCCGCAAAGGCGTGTTTCTCATAAGCGCGCACGCCTTTTACCTCCGATATGGCGATCAACGGCAGGAAGCGCGCGAAAATCAAAAACAGGCTCAGGAACAGTCCGATGGTGCCCAGAAACGTGCAGACGTCTACGTAGGTGGGGTGATAGAACCACCACGAGCTCGGCAGAAAGTCGCGCGTCAGGCTGGTGGCGATAATCACAAATCGCTCGAACCACATTCCGATATTGGTGGTAATGCTGATGATGAACATCACCCACAAATTCGTCCGCATCTTTTTGAACCAGTAAAGTTGCGGAATAAATACGTTGCAGGTGTACATCGACCACGCCGCCCACCAGTACGGGCCGAAGGCGCGGTTTAAGAACGTAAACCGCTCGTAGATGCTGCCGCTGTACCAGGCGATGAAGAACTCCGTGCAATAGGCGTAGCCCACAATCGAGCCCGTCACCAGGATGATCTTGTTCATATTCTCCAGGTGCTTCATGGTGATGAAGTCTTGCAGGTTCAGCGTCCATCGCGCAATCAGCAGCAGCGTCATCACGCAGGCGAAGCCGGAGAAAATGGCGCCGGCGACGAAGTAAGGCGGAAAGATGGTGGTGTGCCAGCCGGGAATCACGCTGGTGGCGAAGTCGAAGCTCACAACGGAGTGGACCGAAAGCACCAGCGGCGTCGAGATGCCGGCCAATATCAGATAGGCCGCTTCGTAGTGGCGCCAGTGCCGCGCCGACCCGCGCCATCCCAGACTAAAGAGGCCAAACGCATATTGGCGGATCTTGGTGGCCGCCCGGTCGCGCAAAGTCGCCAGATCCGGCACCAGGCCGGTGTACCAGAACAACAGCGAAACCGTGAAATACGTAGAAACCGCGAACACGTCCCAAATCAGAGGGCTGCGGAAGTTTTGCCAAACGTTGTGATCGGTGTTGGGAACCGGAAACAGCCAATAGGCCCGCCACGGGCGGCCCGTATGGAACAGCGGGAAAATGCCCGCGCACATCACCGCGAACAACGTCATCGCCTCGGCGCTGCGGTTTATCGATGTGCGCCACTTCTGGCGGAACAAAAACAGAATCGCCGATATCAGCGTGCCGGCATGGCCGATGCCGATCCAAAAAACGAAATTCGTGATGTCCCACGCCCAGCCAACCGGACGGTTGTTGCCCCAAACGCCGATGCCGGTCACCGCTAGATACGCTAGCATCCCGCCCAGCAGCACCGTGAGCGACGCGGTGACGCCGAGCGTAATCCAGTATTTCATGGGCGTTTGCCCGACCTCGGGCTCGATGATGGCGCTGATGCGCTCCGTAATATCGTGGTAGCTCGGATTGCCCTGCACCAGCGGAGGGTTCACCTCCAGCAACTTCGGATCCTGCTCGACGACGACGCTCATCGCACGCTTTGCGTCCTTGGCGCTTTCGCGAAATTCGCGGGACCGCCCGCCGCCCTCTTGCCGGAAACCGGCTCTCCCGCGCGGCGCTGCGGGCAGACTCCCTGGCGCGGCTTGTTTTTCCAAAAAAGCTTCATACGCCTAACTCCGGATTGGGATTGCGCAGCCGGCCCAAATACGTCGTCCGCGGCTTCAAATCCATTTCCGCCAGCATGCCGTAATTGCGCTCCTGCTTCTTGAGTTTTGAAACCCTGGAATTGGGATCGTTTAGATTGCCGAACACGATGGCCTCCGCGGGGCACGTCTGTTGGCAGGCCGTCTGAACCTCGCCTTCCTGAATCTTGCGCCGCCCCTCGACTTTCGTCTTGATCCGCGCTTCCTGGATGCGTTGCACGCAATAGGTGCACTTTTCCATCACCCCGCGCATCCGCACCGTGACGTCCGGATTGAACACCATGCTCCAGATCTGCGGATCGTCCTTGTGAAAGTTAAGAAAATTGAAGTGGCGCACCTTGAACGGGCAGTTATTGGCGCAATACCGCGTGCCAACGCAGCGGTTATAGACCATGTCGTTCAAGCCTTCGTCGCTATGCGATGTCGCCTCCACCGGGCAGACGTTCTCGCACGGCGCATTCTCGCACTGCATGCACGGAATCGGCTGCTCCACCGCGCGCGGCTCGTCCTCCGAGCCGACGTAGTAGCGGTCCAGGCGCAGCCAATGCATTTCGCGTCCGCGAATCACCTGCTTTTTGCCGACGATCGGAACGTTGTTTTCCGCCTGGCATGCCACCACGCAGGCGTTGCAGCCCGTGCAGGCCCCCAAATCGATGGCCATCCCCCATTGGTATTCGCCGTCGTAGGTGCGTTCCGGATAAACCGAATGGAGCTCCGGCAGCTCGTTCATCGCCTCGATGACTTTGGGATTCCGCCTGTATTCTTCAACCGTGGTTTCGCGGTAAAGCGGCCGGTTGTTCATGTGCTCGGCCAGGCCGCGCTCATGCGTTGTGGCGAACTCGAACGTTTGGCCGGTCTTGGCGATTTCGAAACCCGGGCTGTACCAGAATCCGTCGGTGGTGCGGATCAGATTCGCGTTGTAGCCTACGTCCTTTCCTACGCGGCCGCAGCGAGCGCGTCCATATCCGAGCGCGATCATCACGACGTTGTCGGCAAGGCCCGGTTGCAGCAGCACTCCCGCTTCCATCATGACGCCGCCCCGCCTCAGAGTCACCACGTCCCCATCGTGCAAATCTTTCGCGCGAGCCGTCGCCGGACTGATCAGCGCCGCGTTGCCCCATACCTGTTTGGTCATCGGATCCGGCGCTTCCTGCATCCAGCCGTTGTTGGCGTAGCGGCCGTCCCAAACCGCTGCCGAAGGGACGAACCCAACCTCCACGCCGCCTTGCGCCGGTTTTGGCTCCGCCGCCCACGCCGCCCCGATGCGCTTGGCGTCGGCCGTAACCTTCACCGGCTCGAAAGCCTTGCCCGGAATGACTCCGTCATTCAGCGCCTTCCGCCACGTCTTGTCGCGTTCCGCCGCGGGCCATTGCTGGGTCCAATAGCTCTTAACAATGTCGTGAGCCTTGGTCTGTTTGGCTCCCGCGAATAGCGCTACGATTTCCAGCGCCGTCTTGCCGCCAAAAATCGGCTCAATCACCGGTTGCTGAATCGATGCCACGCCCGTGGCGGTTATCCCATCTCCCCAGCTCTCCAAAAAATGAGCCTCCGGGATGTGCCACTTGGCCGCCGCCGCGGTTTCGTTTTCGTCGGGCCCCAAATGAATCGAATTCGCCACCTTCGCCATGGCCGCCGCGAATTGCAAATCCGCGGGCGCGCTATAGGCCGGATTTCCGCCCAGGACCGCCAGCGTGGTCACCTGCCCGGAATTCATCTCGCTGGTCAGGTTCTTCAGCGCATCCACTCCTGCTTCCACGCGCTCCTCGGCCGGCGCCTTGGTAAACGTAATCGTATTTCCCAGCGACCCGAGCGTCTGATTCATCAGGAACGCCAGCGCGTGCACGATCGGCGGCTGCCGCGGGCCGGTGATCACCAGAGCCTCCCCTCCGGCGGCTTTCAAATCCTTCGCTGCCGCTTTTAGGAACTTCGTGCGCCGGTCGCCGTTCACGATGGGAAGCCCGGCCAGCGCGCCCAGCTCCACCGCCAGATCCGCCGCAAACTGCTTGATCTCCGATCCCGCCATCCTCAGCCGGTGGTCCGCGTTCACCCCAGTGATGGAAAATTGGCTCTCCACCGAGTACAGCCGGTTCATTTTGTCGAAAGCCTCTTCGCTGTCGATCCGCCGGCGCGATGAGAATTGCTTGGTGGGAAGCGGCGTCGTCCAGTCCAGCCCCAGAAAATCCGAATCCAGCGCCAAAATCACCTTCGCCTTGTCGAAGTTGGTCTGAATATTCACCGGCTGGCCAAAGGCGATCATCGCCCCTTCGCGGCCGTTGGTGCGCTGGAAGGCTTCGTACTCAATCCACTTCGATTTCGGAAATTTCTTGAGCGTTTCCGCTCGAAGCGCCGCCAGCGACGGCGATGTAACGCTTTCGCTCAAAAACCGCAGCCCGGAGCCATCGCCTAGATTCAGCCCCTTGACATACGCTTCAAATCGTTCCCAGCTCGACTCCTTTGCGCTTTCCAGCACCTTCGCCGAGCGGTCCGGATCGTACAGATTCAGCAGCGAAGCTTGCGCCAACGCCGTCGCCGCTCCTTGGCTGAAAGGATGGTCCGGATTGCCCTCGATCTTCGTTGGCCTGCCGTCGTGCGTCTCCACCAAAAGCCCCGCCACTTGGCCCGCCAGCGACAGAATGGTCGCGTAGTAATATTTCTCGCCCGGAATATAGTTCTCGACGTTTTTCGAAATCGGAAAGATGTGCTCCACCGGGCGGCTGCACGCCGTCAGCCCCGCCAGTCCAAACGACGCCGCCATCAGCTTCAGCGCCGTGCGCCGCGAGCTTCCATCCATCTCGATCTCTTTCACGCTCTCCGGAAACTCGCGCTTCATCCAGGCCTGGAATTCGGGCGTATTGGCAAGCTGATCTAAACTTCGCCAATACTTCGGCCCCGTGCCCTTCTGCGTAATGTTGATCAGACTCATCGTCTCTTCCTGCCGCTTTCAGCGGTGGCACCCCGAGCAGTTCAAAGGCGGATGCAAATGCTTCTGCGCGACGATCTCTTCGCCGATCTGGCGCGGATCGCGATCCGGAACCCAATCCAGCCTCGTCACCAGCTCTGCCGGCCGGATGTTCGGAGCCGGATCGTTATGGCATGCCAGGCAGAACGCCATGTTCAGTGGCTTTTCCTGGTGAACCTCCACCATCTGATCGATCCGTCCGTGGCAGCTCACGCAGCTCACTCCGGCCGTCACGTGCGCCTCGTGGTTGAAAAAAACGAAATCCGGCAGCCTGTGGATGTGCACCCACGGAATCGCCTGCCCGGTGCGGAAGCTTTCCCGCACCAATTCCAGCCGCGGGCTTTGATCCTTTACTTTCGTGTGGCAGTTCATGCAAACCTGCGTGGGCGGAACAGCCGCGAACGCCGCCTTATTTACCGTGTAGTGGCAGTACAGACAATCCAGACCCAGATCCCCGGCATGCAGTTTATGACTGTATGGCACTGGCTGCACAGGCTGATAGCCCGTGTCGATCACCGTAGGATAGGAATAATAGGCGTAGGCGCTGATTGCGGCCACTGCTCCCAAGCCGATCGCCGCGCCCGCTGCTTTTAAGATGAGGTCAGAAGACTTTGGAAAGATGGCGGCCATGCTTCAATTGCATTCCAGGAAGGCTGTCAAATTTTCTATCATAACCGGATGGCTTCTGCAACCGGAGCAATGATTCTTGCCCCAAAAGAATAAATTTAGCATAGCAAGAATCTTCGGCGACCTCAAGGTCAGGCCGAAGCTGATGGTGCTGCACAATTTGTTCTTCTTAGTGCTCACTTGCGCCACCTATTTCACTCTGATCCCGCTCTACGAAAGGCAAGTCGCCGGCGCCCAGAGCCGCGAAATGCAAATCCTCAATCAAACTCGCGCCGCGGCGCCGCCGGGTTCCTTTCTCGGCGATCAAATTCCGCAACAAGCCTACCGGCGCGCGGTGATGCGAGCGCGGCTTACGCTGTTTTTGGTGCTCGGCGTCATTTATGTGCTGGCGGTGCTGTTGTTGGAGTTGGTGATCATGCCGTTCTATGTGTACCGCCCCCTGGGAAAAATGCTCGAAGCCGACGCGGCCACTCAAGCTGGGGATCGCGGGCGGGAACTCATTCCCGAGCACGAGATCCTGGGCGATGAAATCGGCTATCTCATGCGCTCCCGCAACAAGACGGTGGCGTCGCTGCGCCGCCAAGAGGATGAATTGGCCGCGGCCCTTCGCCGTCTGGAAGAACAAGACCGCTTGGTCAGCTTGGGTCTGCTATCGGCCAGCGTCGCTCACGAATTAAACACGCCTCTGGCCGTGCTAGCGGGCTCTATCGAGAAGCTGCTTGAAACTTCGCGCGATCCGCAGACCCTGGATCGCCTGGAGCGCATGCAGCGGGTCACGCAACGCCTGCGCCGCATCAGCGAAAGCCTGGTCGATTTTTCCCGCGTGCGGAACCAGCGCCTGGAGCCCCTGGGTTTGAGGCATTTGATCGACGAGGCCTGGTCGCTCGTCGCCATCGACGAAAAGGCCTCCAGCGTGGATTTCGTCAATGAAGTCGGCGCCGACGACCGTATCGTCGGCAATTCGGATCGCCTGGCGCAGGTTTTCGTGAACCTCTTGCGCAACGCTCTGAACGCCGTTGAGCCGGCGCATGGCCAGATCGTCGTGCGCGGGCGCCGCGCCGAACGGTCCGGCGAACCCGGCATCGCCGTGCGCGTCGAAGACAACGGGCCCGGCATCCCCGCCGACCTGCTCCCGGACATCTTCAGCGCCTTTGTGACGACGCGGCTGGACGCCCGCGGCACCGGTCTCGGCCTGACCGTCGCCGAAGGCATCGTCACCCAGCACGGCGGCGCCATCAGCGCCAGCAACCGCAGCGAGGGCGGAGCCTGCCTGGAGGTCTGGCTTCCCTCCGCTTCGCGCTAGGCGCAGGCGCTCCGCCTTCCCTTCGAGCCCTATCCACCGCCATGGAACGCGCTCCCTCTGTTAAACGTCACACTCGTTGTTATACTGAAGGTCAACCCGCTCAAGTCTCTGCAAATGCTTAAATTCTGTGCTTTTTTTTCACTGTGTGCCAGCTTGGCTCTGGCCCAGGGTTTTGTAACCGGACAAGGCGCGCGGCTGGTCGTCGGGCAGGCCAATTTCACCGCGCAGATTCCCGGCGCCTCTGACACGCTCATCGGCGGCGCGGCGGGAATCGCCTTTGCGGGCGATACTTTGTTCGTCGCCGATTCCAACCGTGAAGGCTACACGCCCGTGAATAATCGGGTTCTCCTTTTTGAAAACGTTTCCCAGTCCTGGCCGCTTCCTGATAGCGTCATTCCCGCCTATAGCGGGCGCTGTCCCGTTTGCGTGGGCCAAGCCAGCGTGGTGCTCGGCCAGCCCGATTTTGTCAGCACCGCTTTCCATACCTCTCAGACGGGCATGCGTACGCCCACCGGCGTCGCCTCGGATGGACGAATCCTCGCCGTCGCCGATACGGAGAACAATCGCATTCTCATTTGGAATTCGATCCCGACTTTTAACGGCCAGCCCGCGGACCTCGTCTTAGGACAGCCCGATTTCAATACCGTCCAAGCCATCGCCGTCAATGCCTCCAGCTTTCGCGGTCCTCAGGGAGTCTGGATTAAAAACGGAAAGCTCTACGTCGCCGACACGCAGAACAACCGCATCCTGATTTGGAATTCCATTCCCACCAAGAACAATCAGCCCGCCGATGTGGTGCTGGGTCAGCCGGACTTTACCACCGTCTCTCCTGTCCCGGTGGATTCCTCCGCGTTAAAGCCCACCTCCAGCACAATGCTCAACCCGGTATCGGTGACGACCGATGGAATACGGCTGTATGTCGCCGACCTGGGCTACAATCGCGTGCTGATCTGGAACTCCATTCCCACGCATAACTACGTCGCAGCGGATGTGGAAATCGGCCAGGTCAATTTTCAAAGCGCCACGCCCAACGACTATACCAATCTCTGCCCGCAAGTTCTCGACGCCAACGGCAACCCCGTGCTCGACTCCAACGGCAATGTCGAATATCCGGCGCGCTGCGGCCGGACCATGGATTATCCTCGCTTCGCTCTTTCCGACGGCCAGAGATTGTTTGTCGCCGATGGAGGCAACGACCGCATTTTGGTGTATAACAAAATCCCCACGCAGAACGCCGCCGAAGCAGATGTCGTTCTCGGCCAGCCGGACGAATTCGCCAGCGTCGTGACCAGCATGACGGACCTGTTTCATCCTCTATTGCTTCAATCCGCCGCCAACGTCATTCCTTCGCCCACTTCGCTGGCCTGGGACGGCGTTAATCTCTACGCCGCCGATCCCAGCAACCGGCGCATTTTAGTCTTCACCCCGGGCGACGTCCAGCTTTCGATCACCGGCATCCGCAACGCCGCCAGCCTGGAAGTCTACGCCCAGGGCGAGGTAGACATCAGCGGAACGATTCAAGCCAACGATACCGTCACCATCACCATCAATGGCGCAAACTACACCTACACCGTCCTCTCCACCGACACCATCGCCACCGTCTTGCAAAACATGGTGAATTTGATCAATGACTCCAACGGGGGAAACGGCGATCC
>DATGLY010000060.1:0-3673 GCA_035293905.1 Bryobacteraceae bacterium | reverse complement strand
CGGCCTGCGGGCGCTCCCGGAAACAGTCAATCGGGCGCGTCATCAAAGAAGTATGAACTACAAAGCGATTGGACTCTCTCTATTGCTGATAGCGATGCCGCTATTGGCCGAAAAATTTCATTTGGACCCGACACAGATCGTGCCCGCGGCGCGGGGCATGGTGGACGTCGGGCACGATTCGAATCAGAACACGACCATCAATCTCCACGTGGAGCATCTGGCGCGGCCGGGCACTGTCCGCCAGAGGGTTGTTTCGAATGAAATATAATCTAATAGTCGCGTCCTTTGGAGGGATTATGCGTGCTTTCTATTCATTAATGCTACTGGCGCTCGGTGTTTCATCGCCGGCCTTCTCATCCTCTGTCAGCAAGACCGTAGCGATCGACACAAGCAACGTTCCGTCGGCGCATATAAGGGCTCCATCTCTGTGGATAAACGGATTAATGACGCAGTGGACGCAAACCGTCGGAGCTGAAAAACCGCAAATTTGGGCCTTTGACTCGAATGGCGCGCTGGTTATCCCCGTCACCGAGATCTGGTTCTCCGACACCGCTTCCGCAAGGATTCACGGCGCTACGGTTACGCCGAATGGAATGGTTGTTGCTTCCGTGCTTGCCTGGAACACCTCTGGCGTTATGTCTACCGTGTTGTGCTTCATCGGGCCTTCCGGGGTCGTTAAAGTCCAGCAACTGCCCGACTACTTCCTCCCCGAGCACCTCGGCTACTCTCCCGATGGCGTTCTGTGGGGCTTCGGGAGGTTCACCGCGCCGACGCACTCAAACGTGAAAACCGCGTACCGAACCGTTCAGCGCTTCGCGCCTGACGGAAGCTGGCTTACCGGAAGCGTCTTGAGCACAACCCTGCTGCCGCCCGGCAAGCTTGGCGCCAACCCGGCTGGAATCTCGATTAACGGAGACTCGTTTCTCCTTGTTGGCGCCGCTCGAAAATTTCTATTTTCATCCTTGGCCCGAAAATTCGTTGAAATGGATAATAATAGCCGGACGCTCCGGAATTTGACTTTGAACTTTCCCGCCGGGGAGATTCAAAACGACGGCCGGCTAAACAGGATCATCAACGCGGCGATCACACCGTCCGGAAAGATATACGTTACCTTTAATGGCGGTCACGTATATTTGCTCGACCCGGATTCTCTCAAATGGTCCGCGATCGATCCTCCGCTCGGCTATTTCGGCGTGTACGGCGCCGATGGCGACAGCGTGATTACGCAAACCAGGAACAACGGGTTCGGATGGTTCCTCCCTACGCCCTAAAATCCTGAACTCGCGATCCGGTAAGAATGTGGGAAGCCACAACCGGCGGTCTGATAGGATTAGCGGAGATTGTGAGAGAAGCTCCAAATCCGCCTTTCTGTCTATTTCTGCTTCATAAAAATAGCAAGATCAGGCTGACAGAATTTCAGATGCTTGCGGCAGGTCGTCGTGGTCGGCGCAAAGGTGGATAAAACACAGCGGCCAGATGCGTGCAACTCCAATCTCTTCGTGGACGAAAGCCTTTGAAATCATACGACGATGGGTTGCCTGATGGGTTGTGGCGTCTCGGCGATGGGGCACTCGGACTCATTGCCCTGATTCTCGCGTCCGCGGGGATCGGATTTTCTCAATCAGTTCCTGGAAACATTAGGACGATCCCGCAGCCCACTACCGGTCACGCCGTTTTTGATGCTTCTGGGAATACCTACTACTTGTCAGGACAGCCAACGCCGGGCGCGGCGCAAATCAGCCAGCCCGGAGTAAGCATGTGCGTCGGGAACGGCGGGTTTCACGGTCCCGTGCCGGTTCCATGTCCCGAAGCTGTAGTGAGTAAAGTCGACTCTTTCGGCCACGAGATTTGGGGTGCGCTGCTCGGCGGCCCAACCGCTGACAACGCAACCGCGCTCGCCGTTGCGCCCAATGGAAACGTGGCGTTCACCGGTTCCACGGACGGCCAGTTTCCCACCACTCCTGGCGCGGCTATCGAGTCCAGCACGAGCGCAACGGCATTCGCCGCCATGGTCAGTGCGGATGGCGGCAAGTTTCTGTATTCCACGTATCTGCCGGTGTACGTTGCCGCTTCTTCCGCCATCGCCGTTGACGCAGCGGGAAACGCGTACATCGCCGGGAAGACATCCGCGGGCCATGCTTTTGTCCTGAAGCTGAGTGCGGACGGCTCTACTATCCATTACAATGTCACTCTCGCCGGCAGCGGTGCGGATACTGCCACGGCCATCACTGTAGATCCGGCGGGCAATGCTTTGGTCGCGGGTCAAACCGCTTCGCCGGATTTTCCAGCGCCAGATATGGCGCCGCGAAAGCAAATAAATAGATCGCCGGGCGATTCACCGGGAAATGCGCCGCGATCGAGAGAAGAAAAATCCAGATCGAAAATCCGGCAAGCGTCGCGAGCAACGCATCGAGGCGCGGGAATAAAACGCGGCCCAGCAAAAAGCACGAACCCAGAAAATAGATCGCGGCGAGCGGCGCCCAAGGAGTAAAAACCTGCGCGCACCACCATTCGCAATAGGCAAGTACAAAAATCGCCGCGGCCCCAAAAAACCACGCCGGGCGAAGCCACAAGATGACTCCGGCCGCCGTCCAGTACGCCGCGCTGAACACGATGAGCCGCGCCAGTCCCTCGGCGCTCCACAGATTATCCCGGAACAGATGCTCGACCGCAAAGCCGCGAATCGCAAAGAACAGCGCGGCAGCGAAAGCGATCCATGCCAGGCGTCGTCTCAAGCAGAATAGTGTAGCGCGAGTGGTTCGGGTTACAGATTTGGCCCCTTGCCGATTTGAGAAAGGCAAGGCAAAGACGGGCGTCTAATGGGCGAAGATCGCGCCGGGAACGAGCGATGCGAACCCTAAAAACCACCGTTGCCGCGTTCATCAACGACAACTGCCCGACCATGGGCGCGGCGCTCGCCTACTACACGCTCTTCGCGCTGCCGTCACTGCTGCTGGTGGTGATTGGCGTCGCCGGGCTGCTGCTCGGGCCGGACCAGGTGGAGAGTAAAATTCAATCGGCGCTGCAACAGGTGATCGGCGGCGGCGCGGGCGGCCAGTTGAGCACCATGGCGCGCCACGCCAGGGCAGGAAGCGGCTCCGGCGTGCCCGCCACCGCCTTTGGCGTACTCGCGCTTCTCTACGGCGCGAGTACCGCATTCGTCCAGCTCCAATCCGCGCTCAACGCTATATGGCGTATCGAGCCGGACCCGAACCAAAGCGGCATCGCACACTTCGTTAAAGACCGCCTCTTCTCGTTTCTGCTGGTCATCGGCATCGCCATTTTGTTTCTGGCCTCGCTCGCCTTGAGCGCCGTTCTTTCCAGCGCCGGCGGGACCTTCACCTCCTGGCTGCCGCCGGAAATTTCGCAAACGGCGCTGCACACGCTTGAGGCCGTGGTCTCTTTCATCGTCTTCGTGTTCCTCTTCGCCGGGTTGTTCAAAATCCTGCCCGACGCCGACCTCGATTGGCGGCAGGTGCGTGTGGGCGCGATCGTCACCGCTCTGCTGTTTACGATCGGAAAATCGCTGATCGCGCTCTATCTGGGCCACAGCGGCGCCGCCAGCGCATACGGGCAGGCCGGATCGCTGGTGCTGATCGTGCTTTGGGTTTATTATTCCTCGCTGATCGTTCTTCTCGGCGCCGAATTCACGCGCGTCTGGTCGGAAGCTCAC
>DATGLY010000059.1:0-9279 GCA_035293905.1 Bryobacteraceae bacterium | reverse complement strand
TTCCTCAATCTCAGCCTTGGAGAATTGCTCGGGCTTGTCGGCGCCGTCTCCGCCGGCGTCGTGGCCCTGTACTTGCTCGACCGCGCCAAACGCAGCCAGATCGTCTCTACCCTCCGCTTCTGGGCCGCCGCGGATGTCCGCACCCAGCTCAAACATCGCCGCCGCATCCAACAGCCCTGGAGCCTCGCGCTGGAGCTCGTCAGCCTGTTCCTCCTGCTCGCCGCCATCGCCGGACCCAGGCTCGGCCTTATCGATAATTCCGGCCGCGACCACGTCCTGATTCTCGACACATCCGCCTGGATGGGTTCGCAGGCCGCCCGGAACCTCCAGAGCACCCTGTTCGACCAGGCCCGGCAAAGCGCCCTGGCTTACCTCAAGTCCCTTCCCCGCCGCGACCGCGTGATGTTGATCCGCGCCGACGCTCTCGCCACGCCCGCCACCGCCTTTGAATCCGATAAGCAAGTGGTCGAAAACGCCATCCGCCAGTCGCGGCCCGGCTCCTCGGCGCTCAATCTCGCCCAAGCCCTGGAGTTCGCCCAGCGCGCCCAAGCCCTGCAATCGCGGCGGCCTGGCGAAATCGTCTACGCCGGCGCCGGCCGCGTTCCCGAACCGCAAGCCTCGCTCGATTCCCTGCCCCCCAATCTGCGCATCCTGCTGTCCGGCCCCCCCCGCGAAAATGTGGGCATCCGCAAAATGGGCGTGCGGCCCTCGCCCGCCCAGCCCGGCGTCTGGGACATCTTTGTTGTCGTCCGGAACTACGGCGCCCGCCCGCACGACGTCGATCTGGCTCTTCGATTCGCCCAATCCTTGGTCGGCCAAAAGTCCATGCGCCTCCAACCCGGCGCCGACCAGCAAGCCGCCTTCGCTTACAAAACCCGCGCCGCCGGTTACCTGGAGGCCCGCCTCAACCTCAAAGACGCCTTCGCCCAGGACGACCGCGCCCTGATCGAACTCCCTCCCCAAGCCTCTCTCCGCGTCCTCGTCTACTCCGCCGAGCCGCAATTGCTGCGCCCCCTGATCGCCTCCAATCCCCAGGTGCAGCCGGAATTCGCCCCGCCCGCGCACTATGATCCCGCGGCTAAGGCCGATCTTGTCGTCCTGGACCGTTTCGCCCCCTCCCCGCCCCCTCGCGCTCATGCGCTCTACATCCAGCCCCCGGCCCAAGGCTCCCCTTTCCGCGTGGCCGGCGAGCGCAGCAACGTCCGGCTGGAGAAATGGCGCGCCGAAACCGAACTGGGCCAGGGCTTGCGCACCCAGGACGTGGTGCTGGAATCCGCCCAGACCTTCCTGCCCGCCCCCGGCGATGTCGTGGTCGCCGAATCCGAACACGGCCCCGTCGTAATCGCCCGCGACGCCCAGGGCCTCAAGCGCGTCGCCATCGGCTTTCATCCCGGCCGACGCTCTATGAAGTACCAACTCGCCACGCCTCTGTTGATGGCCAACATTCTTCGCTGGATCGCGCCGGCCACCTTCCGGCGCTGGGAGATGCTGGCCGGAACCGTCGGCGCCGTGACCCTCCCCGTCTCCCCGGAAACCGCCCCCGGCCGCGTTCATGTCGTCGATGAAAACCAGCGCCCCCTCCCTTTCACGATCGAAGCCGGCGTGCTCCAATTCTTCTCCGGCGCGCCCGGCAATGTGAGCGTCGTGATGGGCGACGTGGAAACGGTATACTCACTGACGCTTCCCGATCTCGCCGAGGCCGTCTGGAACGCCCCGCCCAACGTCCGCCGCGGCATCCCCCGTGCTTCCTTTGAATCCGCCGCTCCCACCGACCTGTGGCCCTGGCTGGCTCTGGCCGGCGGCCTCGGCTTGCTCGTCGATTGGCTCCTCTACGGCCGCAGCCGCGTCTTCCGGGTGCGCCCCTCGCGCACCGCCCGGCCCCTGTCTCCTCCCGCCGCGGCCCCCGCAGCCTGGCCGCGACAGCAGCGCCGCGCCTGAACGTCCCTACTTCCCGTCCACCGAAAACGCCAGCAGCGCGTTGCCCGGCATTCCGTTTCCCGAATAGCCCGATGTCGCGTAGACCATTCCGCCCGCCACCGCCGCCCCCATGCTGATGATCGATCCGCCATGCGCCCGCACCCCGTTTACCGTCTGAAAATCGCGCGCCGTGTCGAAATCCCAAAGGATTTCTCCGCGCGACGTCTCATACGCCCGAAGGTGGCCATCCCAGGAGCCCAGAAACGCCACGCCCGGAATCGCCGTGACCGGCGCCGGTTGCGCCGAGCTGCATCCTGCCCTCCCCAGGCAGGTGGGCTTGGGAGCCGCCGCCGCCCACAGCTTCTCTCCCGTGGCCAGCTTCAGCGCGACCAGTCCGCCGCCCCTTTCCGGCTGCCCCGTCGTGAAATCCGAAATGCCCACATACGCCACGCCGCGGCTGTCGCTGGCGCCTCCCCACATCGTCCCGCCATTCACTCCGCCCGCCGCGATCTTTCGCCTCCAAACGATCTCCCCTTCGCGATCCGGATCGATGCCGTAAACCATTCCGCTCTTGTCGCTCGCCGCCAAAATTCGCTTCCCTCCCTCCAGTCTCTGCAAAATGCCGGAATTGCCGAAATCTGCGTCGATAAACGGATCCTTCGGGCAGTTGGTCTTATCTTGCGTCCCGCAAGCGAAGTTATAGCTGTCGCCCGAGGTGAGCTGGCGCGACCACAGCATGCGCCCGGAATCCAGATCGAATGCCAAAATCGCGTCGCTGGTCTTGGTCGGAGGATTGGAATAATTCACTCCTGTGCCGATATACAGCCGCCGCTTCTGCAAATCCAGCGTCGGCGACGACCACGGCGCCGCGCCCGACGGTCCCCACCTTCTCGCGCCTTTGGCGTTGTTCCCCCTCGGCTTCGGCTCCTCTTCGATCGTGTACGCTTGCCAAATCTTCGCGCCCGTCGCCGCGTCCAAAGCCACCACGCTGCCCCGAAACGTGCAGCATTCATAGGATGGATTCGCCGCGGCCATCGATTCATCCCGGCCCGACACCGGAACATACAGCCGTCCCGAGTCCAGCTTCGGCGATCCCGTGATCACCGCCATCGGATGCTCCTCGGCGCGCACCTTCCAAACCAGGTCCCCCCTTTCGGCCCCCACGGCGTAGACGTTTCCCTTCAGATCGCCGAAATAGACCCGTCCATTGCCGGCCACCGGCGCCGTCCGGACGCCGGCCACGGCCTGATAGCTCCAATACGTGCAACCCGTCCGCGCGTCCAGAGAAAACACCGATCCATCGGCCCCTCCCACCAAAACCCTCCCTTGGTAAACCGACGGCGTTCCGAAGGCCGTCGCCCCCGCGGGAAATCCGAACGCCCATTTCAACCGCAGCCTCCGCGCGCTTTGCGCCGTCACGCCGGCCGCCGCCGCCCCTTGGAAACGCGTATTGCCCGGATCGGCCCAGCCGTTCCAATCGCCGCTCGGCTTGGCATGCATCGTCGCCGGGCACAGCGCTCCCGGCGTTTGCGCCAGCGCGGCGCAAGCCCCCCATATCAGAACCATCGCTTGGCGCATCACGGCAGTACACCATTATCCGGCGCCCGCCGCCGTCCTGCGCCCGCCTCGCTAAAATGAATCTTGCAGCGCTTTTTCCTGAAAACCTTCGGTTGCCGCGCCTCCCAGGCCGACTCGGCCGCCCTCGAAGCCGCCCTTGCCGCTCGCGGCCTTTCTTCTGTCCCCTCTCCCTCCGCCGCCGACCTGATTGTGCTGAATACCTGCACCGTCACCGCCTCGGCCGACGATGAGCTTTGCCAAACCATCCGCCGCTTCCATCGCCAAAGCCCCTCCGCCCGCATCCTGGTGACGGGCTGCTACGCCCAGCGCGCGCCCCGCGAACTCGCCTCCCTCCCCGGCGTTTGGCTGGTCGCCGGAAATTCCCACAAGCCCCAAATCGCCGAGCTCCTCGAAACCTCCGCTCCCTATCACGGCCAAATCCACGTCTCCGACATCTTCGCCCAGCGCCATTTCCTGTCGCCCCCGGTGGAAGACGCCTTGGGCGATCGCACGCGCCCGAATCTTAAAATCCAGGACGGCTGCAATAACCGCTGCTCGTTCTGCATCATTCCTTTTGTGCGCGGCCCCAGCCGCAGCGCCCCCGCCGCCGAAGCGGTCGAGCAAGTCCGCCGGCTGGCCGGAAAATACAAGGAAGTCGTCCTCAGCGGCATCAACCTCGGCCGCTGGGGCCGCGACCTCCCCGGCTCTTTACGCCTTGCCGATCTGCTCCGCCGCATGCTCGACGAAACTCCCATCGAGCGATTGCGCCTGAGCTCGGTCGAGCCCATGGATTGGTCCGACGACTTGCTCTCGCTCGTCGCCTCCTCTCCCCGCATCGCCAAGCATGTGCATGCGCCTCTGCAATCCGGCTCCGACCGCGTGCTCCGCCGCATGCATCGCAAGTACCGCCCCCGCCATTACGCCGGCCGGATCGCCAAGGCGCGCGCCCTGATGCCGGATGGCGCGCTCGGCGCTGACGTCATGACCGGCTTCCCCGGCGAAACCGACGAGGAGTTCGAGGAGTCCCGCGCCTTCATCGAGAGCCTCCCGTTCACCTATCTGCACGTCTTCACTTATTCCGAGCGCCCCGGCACGCCCGCCGCCGGATCGCCCGCCCCGGTTCCCGTCCTCGTCCGCAAGCGCCGCACCCACATCCTCCGCCAGTTGGCCGAGCGCAAAAATCTCGAATTCCGCCGCGCCATGATCGGCCGCGCTCTCTCCGCCATCGTCCTCGAAGATGGCCGCTTGGCCCTCAGCCACAACTACCTCAAAATCTCGCTGGCCGCTCCCCGCCAGCCCAACCAGATCGTGGACGTTCCCATCGGCGGCCTTACCCCCGGCGGCCTCGCCGAGGCCGGCCTGCTGCCCGTTCTTTAGCTACATCTCTCTCCGGTTCTCCAAGGACTTCGAAAGCGTCACTTCGTCGGCGAATTCCAAATCGCTGCCCACCGGAATCCCCATCGCGATCCGCGTCACCTTCATCCCCAACGGCTTTAACAGCCTCGACAAGTACACCGCCGTCGCTTCGCCTTCCACCGTCGGATTGGTCGCGAGAATAATCTCCTTCGCCTCCCCCTCGGCGATGCGGTTCAACAGTCCCTTCATCTTCAACTGCTCCGGCCCGATGCCCCGCAACGGGGAAATGGCGCCGTGCAGCACGTGATACAAGCCTTCAAACGTCCGCGTGGTCTCGATGGGATGAATGTTGTGCGGCTCCTCCACCACGCAGATTTGCGACCGGTCCCGCCGCGGATCGCGGCAGTACCCACAGAGCTCGCCGTCGCTGATGTTGTTGCACTGCGCGCATATCCCCAGATGGTCTTTCACTTCCAAAAGCGCCGTGGCCAGCCGTTGCGCGTCCTCGCGCGGGGTCCGCAACACGTGAAAGGCCAGCCGCTGCGCCGACTTCTGCCCGATGCCGGGCAGCCGCCGGAATTCGTCGATCAGCCGCTGCAACGGCTCTGCGAAGTCGGCCATAGTCAGATATCGTAAACCAGCGCCGACGGCCCCCGCTGCTTCTGCCGCGCTGCGTCCACCCGGTGGCACACCATCGATAACGTCGTGTGATCCAAAATGTCCGCGATCGCGTCCCGCACTTCCCTCATCACGATTCGCGTGCCGCACGTATCGATGTCGGCGCACTCCTCGCACTTGCGGAACTGCGTTTCGCTCGCGCACGGCAGCGGCGCCAGCGGGCCCTCCACCAGCCGGATCACCGTGCCCAGCGTCACCTGATCCGGCGGCTTGGCCAGATAATACCCTCCCCCTTTGCCCTTTTTGCTCGTCACCAATCCCGATCCCTTGAGAGAAAGCAAGATCTGCTCCAAAAATTTCTTCGGAATCGCCTCCTCCTTCGAAAGATTCTCGATCAGCGTGGGCCCTTGGCCGTGGCGCCGCGCCAGGGCGTAGAGCGCGCGCAGACTGTATTGGGTTCGTTTCGATAACTGCCGCATGAATGGGGTGTGCTTCCCAGTTTCGCACTCACCACTGCATCAGCACCAGCTCCGAGCAAAATCCCGGCCCCATCGCCGCCAGCACGCTCCAGGTTCCCGGATCGGGGCGGCGGCGTTTCATGATCTCCTCCAGCACCAGCAGCACCGATGCCGACGAAACATTCCCCGTTCGCCGCAGCACGTCCCAGGAAGCCCGCGTCTTCGATTCGTCCAGCTCCAAAGCCTCTTCCGTCGCCCGCAAAACCTTCGGCCCTCCCGTGTGAAGCACCCAGCAGCCGATATCCGCCCGGCTCAATCCGTGCTCCGCCAAAAACGCATCCGCGTCCCGCCTCAAATTCGCCCGGATCACGTTCGGAACTTCGGGCGATAAAACGATCTGAAATCCCTTTTCCGAAATCGCCCAACCCATCACGTCCTCGGTATCCGGATAAAAGGACGAGCGCGTGTCGACAATCCGCGGGCCGCGCGCTTCCACTGCGTCTCCCGCCACCACCGCCGCCGCCGCCCCATCGGCGAAAAGCGCCGACGAAATCTGGTTGGCCATCGACACATCGTCCCGCTGCAGCGTCAGCGAGCACAGCTCCACCGACAGCACCGCCGCGATCTGATCCGGATAGGCGCGCACGTAATCCGCCGCCCGCGCAATTCCCGCCGCGCCCCCCACGCAGCCCCAGCCGAAGATGGGCGTCCTGCGCAGATTCAGCGGCAGCCCCATCTTGTTTATGAGCAGCGCGTCAATCGAAGGGCTCGAAATTCCCGTGATCGAGACGAAAAACAGCGCCCCCATCTCGGACCGCTCCCGGCCCGCATCCGCCAAGGCGCCGCAAAGCGCCGTCGAGCCCAGTTCTAGCGCCCCCTCCATCCACGCCTGGTTCGCCTTGCCCCACGTATCCATCGCCAGGTAGGCCTCCATCGGCTGAACCAGATTTCGTCCCTCCACCCCCGCGTTGGCCCACAGCCGCTCCAGCATCCGCGGGTTTTCAAGCCGCTCGGCCCAATACGCCTTGAAGGCTTCCAGCAAAACCGATTGAGAATAAAAATAGGAAGGCGCCGCGCTAGCCGTGCCGGCAATTCTCATGAGCCGAGTCTACTTCATTGGAGCTTGGCCAGTTCTTCGCGGAACAGCCGGTTCAATGGAAATTGTTCCGCTAGCCAGCTCAATTCGGCTTCCGCCGCCTCCCGGTTTTTGTCGCGCAAGGCGGCCACCGCCAGCAGAATCTTCGCGAACGGAACCAAATAGTGCCCCTTTTCCTCTGTCAGCCGTAGCTTCTCGATTCCCGCTTGCCGGTCGGTTTGCGCTCCCCCCGCGCGCAGCAACCACCGCACCGGAGCCGGTTTTAAGCTCAGCAAGTAGTTTTCTACCCCGATCGCCAAATTTGCGTCGTGATAGTCCGGACGCATTTCCAGCAGTTTTTCCGCCACCGCTGAGGCTTGCTTGGTTTCATTGAGCGCCGGCAAATAGCGCTTCTCGATCAGAGCCAGGTAATCCGACTGCAACCCATGCTGCATGATGGTCGCAAACATCGAATTGGGTTCGTCTCTCGCTTCCGCGGCCAATGAGCCGGCGCGCGCCAGCTCCTCCTGGAATCGGCCCTTCAATTTTAGATCGGGTGAAAGCTTGTGTTTCTTGGCGAAATGATCGTCGTCCGTAAAAAACTCCGACTGGAGAATGTGCAGCCGGTCCAGTTCGGAAAACAAATACGCCGCCGCCTCCGACGCCGGTCCCATCGGATCTTCCGGATGATCGCTCTGCCATTGCTGGAAGATCCGATGAGCCTCGTCAAACTGCAGGTTGTACATTTTGCGATAGCCCTCTTCCAGCCCGCTGGGCGCGGCCGCCCGCGGCAAATCCGCTCCGCCGCACAAAATCGCAGAACAGGCCGCCGCTACGAAAAACTTCATGTTTGCCTACTACCGTAGCAGATGCACCCCGCAAAGAGCGGGTTACGTTCCCACAGCGGCCTGCTCTACCTTTGTGCGGCTTGCAAGACCGCCGTTCAATGGCCTAGGCTAAAGATATGGGAATGGTTGATGCCTCCGATCCGTTTGTAGTCGAAGAATCCCAAGGGGAGATTGACGCCGAAACCAGCCGCATCCTCGATGAACGCGCCAAAGCCGCGGATGCGGGGCGAGTCGTTTCGGGTGAACAAACCCGTCAACGTCTTCAGGAATGGCTTTCAGGGTCCTCTACCAGGAAGACGCGATAGCCGATCTGGAAGAGATTTTCGGTTGGTCGAGGGAGAGGCATCCCGGCACGACTCAGCAGTTTGCGGACGATCTATTCAACCACTTGAATCTTCTTGGCGCTTTCCCGTACATAGGTGCTCCCGTAGAAGGACATCCTGGCATTCGATGGTTACTGCATTCTCCGTTGTACGTCTCTTACCGCGTTGACGAGGCGCGGGGCGGAATTGAGATTTTACATTTCCGGCACGTCGCGCGGAGGCAGCCACAAGGTTTCTAGACCTCCCTACAATAAACTAGGATTTGCCACAAGATACCCAGGCTGCCGAGCTCGCTCATCACGAGGCCTTGTACTCCGGCTTTGCGCAGAGCCATTTCGCGAAGCCCGCCGTGCGGGAACTGCGGCGGCATTTAGTGCGCCGAATCATGGAAGTCACCGGCGCAGGGAAAGCTTCGCGAGTGCTGAGCCTCGGCTGCGGCATCGGCGATACTGAGCTGCTGTTGGCCCAAAGGGTCGGATTCGTCGCCAGCTTCGACCTTTCACCCGCCGCGATCCGCCAGGCGCGCGCGGACGCGGCCCGGCTCAAGATCACGAACGTGGAATTTTGCGCAGGCGATGCCCACCGAGTCGAATTCCCAGAATCGACCTTCGATGCGGCGATTGGAATCTTTTTTCTGCATCATGTTCCGGATTCCGAAATACCCGCCCTGATCGAGCGGATTCACCGCTGGCTGAAGCCAGGCGGCGTTTTCTACGGCCTCGACCCGAACCGCTACCGGCTCTCGGGCGCGTTGGGCCGCTTGTTCGTGCCCGGCTTAATGCGCCGCTATCAAACGCCCGGAGAGCGCGAGCTGAAACCGCGCGAAACCGCGGCGCGATTCGAAGCGGCGGGATTTCAGGTACGCTCGCAGTGCTATGATTTCGCATCTACTCCGATAGCAGGGCTGCTCCCCTCCCGAGGAGGGGGGTACCGGACGCTTCGCCTTGTCGATGATGCGCTGATCCGCATTCCCTTGCTGCGCTTGATCGGGAGTAACTGGGAGCTCACCGCACGAAAATGAGAGGGCAACAACGGGATTTTCGAGCGCCAGCTTCCCCACCAACTCCGTGCGGTTCGTAACGTCGAAAATCACGAGCAGTTGGCTGACGTAGCCTTTGACGGTCCGC
>DATGLY010000058.1:0-62392 GCA_035293905.1 Bryobacteraceae bacterium | reverse complement strand
AGTGTCACCAAAACCATGGCGCTGATCGACGATGTTTCCGAGATGGGATTCCGCGATGCGCCGCAGCTCCCGGAAAAACGGAATTTCATCATCGGAGCGCCAGGTTGATACGGCTACTCTGGCGCGCGGAGCCGCCGCAAGGAGCATTTGCGCCGCCGCCGCCGGCTTGTCGGGAAAGAACTGCAAGCCCTGCTGGCAAACGATGACACCGAACTGCTCACCATCCTGCAACGGCAGGGCGGCGGCATCGCCCTGGCGCCAGTCGATGTCCGGGGCGGCCCTTCGGGCGACAGCGAGCATATCCGGACTGATGTCGATGCCAACGATTGACGTGCCATCGCCCCACCGTTCCCGTGCCGTGCGGGCCACGATGCCGGTTCCGCAAGCAATGTCGAGGAGGCGATCGCCCGAAGCGAGATTGAGTTCGTCGAGCGTCAGGTCGGCCCACGGCCGAAACAGTGGGCCGACAAGCCACTGTTCGTACATCTCTGGAAAGGTCGCTTGATTCATTGCATAGCTGGGCAGGCTGCTCATGATTTGCCTCTGGAGGATTTTAGGTCCTGATACCGCGGAAGTATACCGGATCGTAACGGCTAGCGTACAACCACCTGCGCCCTGCTTTCGCGTTAGAGGTCCGTCAGCAAACGCCGGTTTGTCGCGTCCGGGCATCAGCGCGCAGCAATTGTTCGCGGCGTTTCCGTCCACGCGAAGCTGTAACGCCGGTTTGTCGCGTCCGGGCATCAGCGCGCAGGGCGGCAGGAAATCGGGATAGCAGGATGCTTCCGGGAGCGAAGGCTCCGAAGGGCGTTTTCAACGGCAGAGGCGACCGCAACACGTCGAAAGTTTTGGAATGAAACCGCTGGTCGGAGGGTCCGTAGGTGTTTGAAAACGTGGTGGCCAGGGACGGAATCGAACCGCCGACGCCAGCCTTTTCAGGGCCTCCTACCGATCCCGACAAGGGGCTATGGAATCAGCGGAAGTTGTTGATATGGAGGAGTTTGTCCGATCACCGCTTTGGGCTCATTTGGGCCCAATTCGGCTATTGTAGGGTCTTCGATGTTCGCGCATTGTTCGCGCCGAATCGGGTCACGCCGTTATCACTGAAACGCCAGTGAGAGCCTCGCCTGCTTGATCGGCGCATACAGAATTGGCGTGCGCCACCAGTCGTCATTTTCGAATGTCAGCTTGATCAAAAGCTCTTCGCCAGAAGATATACCAAGGACAGCGCGAAAATTCGCAGCATTGTCTTCGACCACCCTTTGCCAATAGGCCAAATAGCCGAAGATTCTGTCGCTGGCGACTCTGTCGTCGAAACACTGCCCGGATCCCATAACTCCGCCGCCCGGCGACAGGTAAACCGTGCCATCTGACATTGCCGTCGCGAAGTTTCGATTCCCATACTGGAGCGCGAGTCTTTCGCTGGCAAGGAGGGATTCGCCTGGAATCCCGGCGACTCTGCCTTCGGTGGTCTCCGGCCAATTGTCGTGCAGAATCTGCAGCAGCGACGTATTCACCCATACCTGCGGATGATGCGGGAGCGGCTGAATGACAAATGCGTCTGTATCGGTGATCTTCACAAACAACACATCGCCGGAACCGCCACGCCGAAAATGAAGGTGCTGAATTCCCCATCTGTTGAGCAGCGGATCGTTTTTGTCTGCGGATTTCTTCTTGGCGATGTCGCGACTCGAATACGGCCTCAGGTCCCCGCCTTCACGAATGAGTTTTGCCAATGCGGCATAATCGTTCGCATACTGCGGTGGAATGCGCAGTTCCTTCGATTCATGTATTGTCCTCGGTGCCTGGCGAGGGATTCGCCGCTTGGCGTTGAGGTATCGTTCCGTGTTCTTTTCAAGAGTCCAAGATTGGCGGAACGTCAAGCTGTAAGCCGTCATATCCGTTCGAATGAACTCAGCCCAATCGGCTCTAAAATCCAGCTTAAGCATGGGATCAGCGGTGGGTGGGGCACTGGACTGCGCCAACGGGTCCGGCGGACCGCCGGCGATCGGTCCCGAAATCGGATTGAAGTAATTGCCGTTTGACTCATTGCGAGCCATTGCCATGCCCATGGCCGCCGCTGCTGCATAGGGGTTGCTCGAATGGACCACAAACGTGCGCGATCTCTTCTTCACAATTCCATTAGAACTCCGCCGAGGGAAATCCGCCACGCCACTTAACCGCTGCCCAACTGGGCAGCACTGCCTGCCCGTGTTGCTGTGAGGCGGGACCACCCTTTGCCGTCGCAGCCGGCATGAACTATCCTGAACGGGTGTCGAAGATGAACCTCATAGCAACCGCGCTGTTTGTATCGATAACCTCGCCCCTTGGGCTAATTGCACAAAATCGCTGCCCCGTCGTGGGCGACACGATTACGGTCACCGGGCAGGTGTCCATTCAGGAAGTGAACGGACTGAAGTTGCCGGATCTTCACGCGAAAACCTTCCCAAATGGCTTTCAACCCATTTGCATAATGGTCAAGCCGTATATCGGAGCTGGCGTCGGTCGAGTTGATCGGGTTGTTGGACAGATCGCACATCTTTGGCTCGTCTCGCCGAAACAGAAGGACGCCAACGGGAATATCGACTGGAAACGGCCGGAGCAGATTCCAACTGATGTGTTCTTGGAAGTGACGGGAAAGCTGATCGGCCAAGGCGAAGACCGACTCGGTAGTCCCCCATATGGAACCTCGGAAGTAACGCTGGAAATAAGCAACATCAAAAACGTCGATGATGAAATAAATAATGCGGTGAAGGCGTGGCGCGGTGACTGCCTCCAGTGGATAGAGGAACAACTTAGTCCCGACGCTACCGCAACATGGAAGAACCCGCCACGGGTCGGCGAGCGACCGAAGATCAACGCATATCACGTTGAACCATTCGCTTCCGTAAACGGCGCGCCACAGCCGAAATGTGCTGCGTCAGTCGGATTCAATGCTGCCAACGGAGGATATTTCGGCGACTGGAGCCTCGCGCGCCCTCCGTGGGTTGTAGACAATCTTGGTGGCATCTCATTTTCTCCAACGGCGGCGCGATCTGGTGCACCGCTCGCCAGCCGGACCGCTCCATCGCCAAATCAGCCACCCTCCAATCCCGCTCCGCTACAGTCGAGGGTGGCTGCTTCGGCTGCCGCCGCAAGTGACCCGACTTCGCCGCAAAGCGCACGGATGCTGAGAAATGACGCCATCGAAAACGATCCGACGCTAGAGAAGCTTTGCGTCGACAGGACGTTGCACCCGCCAAATACCGTAATTGGTACGCTATACACCGTTCCGTTCCTGCTCGACAGTAGCTACCTGCTCCGGGTTCGAGCCGAATACCCAGATGCGACATTCATCGCCGTTTCCAGTTCCCGCTCCGGATTCGGTGGGCAGCTGGTCGAATGCTCGCGTCTTTCCGGCGGCAAGTTCGGGCCTGCGACGCAGTCTCCCGAGGGGAACGCGTACTGGTCTTTGATAAAGCCACAGCAGCTTCGGGGTCCCGGGTGGATGTCAATCGCGGCTGATCGTTGCCGCGGGGCCGCCGAGCGCAAAGTGGGCGACGCCCCGATTGAGAAGTCCGCCTATTCCTCTGTGCAAGAGGTCGCGGAAGGGCGTAAGATTGCGGGGATGCTGACTGCGGCTTGGGATGTCGAGGTGAAGGGAGATGTCGTACTGAAAGGCCCTGGGCCGGATCTGCCCGTATTCAATTTTTCATGCTTGTTATCGCCGATGCTCGAAGTGAAGGTTGTGGAGCTACAAGCCAGGTAGACGGATCACCTTGAGACGGGGGTCTAACGTAAACCTGGCGTTCCAACCCATCGGGACTCCTGATGTCATGATCTATGTTGTTCGAAGTTGCGATCTCTAACCAACTATGCAGGCGAATGACCAACGTCGGCGATGGCTCCACGTGTCATGGCAGCGCCTTGGGCGTGTCTTGCTCCATATCGTCTTACCGTTGGGTGTCGGAAGCCTGATTTACATCCTCTGGCGCACTCCGACTCTCCGAGTATTCAAGTGGTCCGATGCCTTGGGGATCGCGTCCGGTGTTTTCCGGCTTCGGCACTTTTTTGCTCCGTGCAGGCAGATCCTCCCCGCATGGGCTTTGTTCAACTTGCCGGCTGCGTTGTGGATGTATGCTATGGCCGCCTGGTTCGAACTGGCTTTGTTGGGAAGAGACCGCCGGTATCGGTGGATTTGGCTGTCCATAGCTCTCTGTTTAGGCGTTGGAAGCGAACTGGGCCAGTTGTGCCAGGTTCTTCCAGGGACATTTGATGGAAAAGACGTTGCTTTCTATCTTGCGGGATGGATTGCCGCGATAATCTGCACACCGAAAAAGGAACTCTCATGCTGAAGCCCAATTTGCTCTGCCTGCTGGGGCTTGTGGTAATGATGCTGTTGGCTGGTGGGAGCGATGACTCGGGAACGAGCGTGACTCCTGCATCGGCGCCTACGGGTCCATCCGTCGAATCACCGCATGAAAAACGTCTCGCCGAACTGAAAAGGAAACGAGAGGGCATATACACTAGCATTGCCATTGAGCGGGAGGTTTCGAAGAAGCTTGCGAGCTATGCGATGAAGCTCAGCCACCAACCACTGCCGGACCCGGAAGAGCGCCAATTCCTAATGGAGAAAATGGATCAACAGGAAAAGCGTATCGGCGAATTGGTTGAGGAAGCCAAGCGCATTGATGCTGAGATCGCCAACGAAGAGCAGCAGTCAAGCCAACCCCAGGGATCAACAGCGGAGCCTTCACCGGAGACACACACTGAAGTCACAGCACCAACAACGCTAAGTGCCGACGAAATTCAGCGCTTGACGAAGCAGCGGCAATACGACTCCGATTTGATTGCGGCCGTTGACGGAATCCTGAACGCTGCCTCTGCCTCTGAGCGCGTTGAAATCTACTGCCGCTTCAGCGTTGATCAAATGGAAGCTCTCGCTGGAGACCCTCGGAATCAGGCGTACCACGGAGCGAATATTGACCGCTGCAAGGCGGCGGTGCTGGCCGGCTCTCAGAGTATGCCCGCTGCAGACGAACTGCGCCAAAAGGCGGAACAGGCGAAACAGGAAATCGCGGGAATTGACGCGAAGCTGAAATCTGGGCAATAGTCGGGGCCGCTGGTAGTGCAAAGGGCCACGGGCACAAGATCGAGTTCCGGTACACCTGTGGCATCGCCTGCTCTAAACTAGTTCGATCGTTACGCGGCGGCCTACCATCGCCGCCGCTCGCTGCAGGCTCGACAGCGTGATATCGTCTTTCGCACTCAGAAGCCGGTCAACTTGCGTGCGGCTCGTCTTCAGCAGCGTGGCCATTTTGTTTTTCGAAATTCTTTTCTTCTTCATGGCCTCGGCGAGCTGCCAGGCCACGACTTCCTTGACAGCTTGTGTTTGCGCCTCCTCGAAAATGCCCTCCTCCTTGAGGAAGTCGTCGACGCTTGAACCCATGTGTTTCTTGCTCATTGCTCTAACTCCTTTTTGCGCTTCCGCGCCAGCGCCAAATCCTCATCCGGCGTTGCTCTGGTCTTCTTGATGAACCCGTGCAGCGCGACCAGGTGCTCACGGTAAACGCAAAGCAACACGCGCGCCGTGCGCTTCGTCGGCAGGTCCGTCCGAATTTCCCAGAGGCCGCTTCCCATCGCGCGGCAAAGCGGCATTCCTACCGGCCAACGCCATTGCGCCCGCAAGAGGTCCGTACCTATCGCCTGCCGTTCCTCTTCTGGTAGCGCCTTGAGCCATTCCCGCACCGGCTCGCTCCCGGTCAGCGTACGGAAGAAGATCAGCGGGATTTTCTTCGGCTGAGGATCGTCCGCCATTCCATGTGCCGTACCTAGTACATTGTACCTTAAAATGTGCAGCCAGCCTGTTATGGCCGCTCGAGATCGCCGACGAGGTCTTCCATTGCCAGCTTGGATTCGCCGACCATGGCGCGCCCCGCGCTCTTTATCATCCTTTCGTAGCGTTCTTTGGCGCAAGCTACAGCTCGCGGCCTCGCGTCGGCGGGAGGCTCTGGCACGCAAGTCAGCAGGGCCTTCGCCAGAGTGTCAAGGTAAGCGAAAAGCGCTTGCTGTGCCCGCGCAACGCGGAACACATCCTTTCTCACCTGGGTTAGGGTCGCGGCTATGCGTTCCTCCGCTCCCGTCAAACCCTCCTGCCGCTCGGACAACTCCTGCTCAACGGCATAGCGGATGAAAGCCGTCGCAGACGCAAACCCGCGCGGCCGCCAGATCGTATCGACCTCCTTCGACACTCGTTTAGAGAATCGGATTGATCGCTGTGGCATGTGACGGACCCTCTAAATACTAAGGGACTCCAGGAGGGCACTTCGGGACGCGTCCGGGCGAAAATTCTCAAAAAAATTGGCGTATCCCAAATGGGATGCAGCCATCGGAAAACGCAACCCGGCAGAGTCGATGCCCCCTGCTCAACGCCTAAGAATTTATCGTTGGCAGCGTCCCGATGGTGCTTTCTCCGGCCCTTAGTACTTAGAGGGGGTTTCTTTGCTCGGCGGACATGATGGGAACAATCCGGCCAACTGGATGATTCAGGCCCGCAGTCGCCTCGCGCTGCGCCGCGCGCAAAAGCCCGCCACGAAAGCGGCCAGATTCGGGCGCTTTGGCCAGATATCGAAGCCGCTCTCGCGGTCGGGCAAAGCGTGAAGAGTATATGCAAGTGGCTGGCAGAAGACGCTGGCGTCGCGCTCGGCGTCACGAGCCTCACTTCATACATCAGCCGCATCCGGCGTCGTGAGGCAGCGAACCGCAGTTCGGGAGCCGCTGTCGAACAAATCGTTCGCCAACGCGCCGAGACTCTGGAGTTGCCGCCGCGCCCATCGACGCGCTTACCGGTCGCAAATCAATCGGCGCCCACTCAGCCAGACGACCCGCTGGCGCCCGCCATGCGCGTTCTATCGAAGCCGAAGATGGACATTCGCAAAATTCACAACGATGGCGACCCCGAGGGCAGAAACCTGATTTGACGAAAGGAAATCATTATGGCCAAGAACAATACGAACGGAAATGGAGCGGCGGTCACGAACGGCCCCGGCGTCCCTCCCACCATTCACTTGGTTCTCCAGGGCAAAGGCGGTGTTGGCAAGACAGTCGTAGCTGGCTGGCTCGCCGAATTCCTGATAAGCCGTGGACAACGCGTGCAGTGTATCGACGGTGATCCGGTTAATCGATCTCTCGCGCAATACAAAGCTCTCCCGGTTGAGAAGCTGGACCTCGTCAACCAGGACGGCGTCGTGATGCGTTCCCGCTATGACGTGCTGGTTGACCGGTTCCTGAACGAAGAAGCAGTGTTCGTCGTGGACAGCGGCGCGACTGCGTTCCTGCCCTTCTGGACTTACATTGTCGAATCCGACATCCCGTCGGTGCTGCGCGAGTCAGGCCGCCGGGTCTACGTGCATATTCCGATCAGTGGCGGAGAGATGCTGAACGACACGCTTCTTGGATTCAAGACGCTTGCCGAAACCGCCGCCGAGAAGAGCCTGGTGGTTTGGATCAACGAATATTTCGGCCCGGTCGCACGTGAGGGCAAGACGTTTGATCAGATGCAGGCATATCTCGACAACCGCGAGAAGGTCCTCACCTCGGTGGGCATCCCGGAAAGGTCGCCCGACACGTTCGGCGAAAACATCCGCCGCATGCGCGAGAGAAAGCTGACGTTCGCGGAAGCGGTTGGCATGGCTCCCGGCTTCTACATCCTGGAAAAATCCCGGCTCTACCGCGTGCGGCGGGATCTGTTTGAGCAGCTGGAGCAGACGCCCTTTGCATGAACGCAGCGCCTTCGACTTCCAAGACGCCGGGCGGAACGAAATTTTCAAAGGTGATTCCAATGGCAGTAGCGACGAACGCGTCGATGGTATTAAATGGAGGCATCGGTAGGCGGCTCCTGAATGTCAGGGAGGCCGCCCAATACTTGGGACTCGAAGTAGACACTGTTTACCGAAAGGCCAGGTTGCGGGAGGTTCCCTGCGTCAAGGTTGGTCGAGCGTTGCGGTTCGATTTGAAAGCGCTGGAGCGCTTCGTTGAACAGCACACGATCGAGACCATTGACTGAAAGGAGAAGCATGAGTGTCGATTCACAAGAAGTCCGATGGAGTATTTGAGGTCCGTTGGAGGGAAGGAGGTCGAAACAAGAGCCTGCGGGTGCATGGCGCGTACGAACTCGCGCGGAAAATCGAACGGAAGAAAATATCGGTTCGCGATGAGAACCGGCATCTCGATGTCAAACGGGAGGTCAACTTTCGGATGTCGGCGCTGATTGATCGGTACTGGACGCACTACGGGATGAAGAAGCGATCGGCAAACCGGGAGAAGAGCGTACTGGATGGCATCCGTTCGGATCTGGGCCGTAGCTTCGTTCGTGAGGTTGACGGGGAAGCGGTATCGCGCTGGTACGAGAATTTGACCGCTGTCCGGGATCTTTCGCCGGGAACCGCCGTGCGGCACTTCAACGTCATGCACCACATGATGGAGAAGGCTTCGACGATCTGGTCCAGGGAAACCGGAATTGATCGGAACCCGGCAGACCAGGTTGAAGTGAAGCGGCCCGATGATCAACGGGACCGGTACCTATCCGAAGACGAGCTTCGGAGACTGAAGCAGGCGCTAGATGAACGAACGTATTGCAAGGGTACGAAGAAAATCAACAAGACGTTCTATCGTCTCAGGCTGATAGTGCTCATCGCCATCACCACGGGGATGCGTGCGGCAGAAATTTTCGGCCTGGGATGGGCGGACGTGATGTATGGTGAGGGGCTGTTGGCGGTAAGGGCGAAGCTGAAGGGCGGCAAGATGCGGTACGCCCCGATGCCCGCCGAACTTGCCGGCGAGCTGCGGCGGTTTCCCGCCGTGATTGGTGAAGATCGGATTTTTCCGCCGAAGGCCGGTGCAACAAGCGGGCGGCAACGGGTGGAGGGGAGTTTCGAGGATCTGCTTGAACGGGCAAAGATCGAGAACTTCCGTTTCCACGACCTCCGCCACACGTTCGCGTCCTCGTACATGATGAACGGCGGCGACCTTTACGAGCTTGCGAAGATCCTCGGCCACTCGAATATCAAGATGACCGAGCGCTATGCCAAGCTGGCTCGGAAGCACATTGCGAAGACCGGCAGCACGGCGCGGGAAATCTGGAAGCTTATGGAGCAGGAGAAATGCGACAAAGCGAACGTCGGTTGACGATGTTCGCGTATTGTTCGCGCGACTAAAATCCTATGTTTCTGGCTCTCGCTAAGTTGTTTGGAATGTGGTGGCCAGGGACGGAATCGAACCGCCGACGCCAGCCTTTTCAGGGGGCCAATCTCCGAA
The DNA here is from genome assembly GCA_035293905.1 of Bryobacteraceae bacterium. GTDB lineage: Bacteria > Acidobacteriota > Terriglobia > Bryobacterales > Bryobacteraceae > Palsa-187. Next base: position 53,101 of record DATGLY010000058.1, on the reverse strand, counting down.
TGCTATCTTGTTGACCTTCAATCCCTTATCCCTCACAAACACCCTCTTTCCCGCCCAGTTATTGGAACAAAATGGAACAGGTTTTTTAGTTCACACGAACCGGCTCTGCGAGCCGGCCTAAATTCTCCACTACTCTGCGCTGCGACTCGGGTACAAACTGCTGGTAAATGTCGAGCGTCGTGCTAGCCCGGCTGTGCCGCATGAGTGCCTGCGCGTCCTTCACATCGGCCCCTGCAATCTTGAGCCACGTTGCGAAAGAGCGCCGCAGTACTTGCCAGTTAACCCACCCGATGCCTTGTTTCTTCGCCGCCGGTTTCAGGTGCCGAACCAGAACATTGCTGTCCTGCATTGGACCACCCTTCAGCGGCGATTGGAAAACAAGGTCCTCTGGCCGGTCGGATTTGACCGCCGCAACGCGGCGGATGGCCCTGCCTGCTCGCATGGTCACCACCAGACTCTTGAGTCTCAAAATGCGCTCGATCACGGCACGATTCACGGCTACCGTTGCGTTACTGGCATCGCTTTTCGGTGCGCTCCAGTCACCGCGACAGCACCGCTCGTCGATGGTGATCGAACTTGACTCCACATGTACATTTCGCCATCGAAGCCCAACCAGTTCGCTCACACGAAATCCAGTACACACGGCGACGAAGATCATGCTCGCGTATGGCTCCTGCAAGTTCGCCAACAGAGCATGAAACTGATCGGGCGTAATGTACGGCTTCGAGCGCCGCCCTTTTTTCGGTGGTGGAACCTTGAGGCCTTGCACCGGGTTCCGCACCAACAGCCCGTATTGAACCGCCGAACCCAGCGCGCTCGACAGAACATCACGAATCTTATCGCGCGATTCATAGGACAGCGGCGACTGAGCCATACCGGAAAAATAGCGTTGCACCGCAAGGGGCGTTAGATCCCTGAGGCACAGCTGGCCAAACGTCGGCATAAGATGAACCTTGATGACATTCGCGTAACGATCTTGCGTTGTCTTGGACAGCAAAGGTAGCACCGTCGGTCTGTACACGTTTTCTACGTAATCTTCAAACTTGGTAGCTGATCCAACGGTGACCAGCCCCTGATTCATGGGCCGCAGAGATTCCGCGGCGATCTTTTGAACTTCCCGCTCCGGCATAATGGCCGGTGCGAGTTTGAGTCGCTTGCGTTTTCTGATCCTCCTTCCGTCGATGAATTCGTCTTGCCAACACAGCAGGTACCACCATTTCCCCAGACGCTTTGGCCTGGGATCTTGAAATCTCCGGCGTGCCATCTTCTCGAAATCTCCTTTGGATGGCTTACCGGAATTTGTCTCGCCACCGACGATAGCATGTTCGTCAGCGGAAAGGGGTACCGAAGCGGTGATGGAATTGCCCACGGATCAGCAGCGATTCTCAGGAAGGCCGCCAGGTGGTGGCTCCCTACCAATTACGAGGATTTCGAAGGGCCCGGTATGACCGCCTGCTGTTGCGCTCGATGATTCCCCGCATTCGGTTCTGCTGTATCTCTCACCGCCTGTGGCGAAGCCTTAGCGACGTGGTCAACGTCGAGACCAGCAATGCTTTTTCATAAAAGCGAAACCCGGTTGCGCCGTCCGTGCTTCAACCGACGATGGATCTCCACCAGACGAGCTGCGGTAACGACCCACTGACGCGACGATAGGAGTGCAGTGAGGTTTGGGGCGGGCGAAGCCCGACACAAACCGGGGTCGTTACCGCAGTTCGTCTGCGTGTCCGGCCTGTCCGTTTGCTTTGGCGGAGCCGTGCATCTCCCTGGGCGGGACTGCGGTGCCGCACGGTCCCCTGGACCGTGCTTCCGAACACTCCCCTGAACTGGTCCACAGGTCGAGGCCGGCATGCTGGGTCCACAAACTCACCTCAGGAACTGCTCACTTTCCGAATATCGTTCCGTAATCGTGCGTCAGAATGTGCGCGCGGAACGAGGCGTTAAGGGAGGTACCGGCGTTGGTTTGAGCGCGCAGCGCCGCATCTCCTTGTTCCATCCAGCGATGGTACAGGTCTTCGTACTCCCCGCCGGAGAAGATCTGTTTTTCCGCGCGATACTGAACGATGCGCTCCGTGCTGAGGCCGCCGAAATCGCGGGCTTCGAACTTGCGCCGGACTTCAAAGAACCCTGCCAGGCGTTGTGCCTCCGGCGTTAGCATTCCCAGCGTTGTCCCGCCGGTCTCTGGATAGCAGCGCTGGAACAGGCGCTCTGCGCCGCCCGTACACCGAGGGTCGTTGGTGGCGTAGATGACCTCAAATGCACGGAGGGCGAGAAAGAGGCGATGGTAGTTCCGCAAGAAGGTTTCGAAGCCGCTGAGCGATTGAGCTCCCTCGTCGATGTAAACGAAATGAACCACAGGCGCAGTGAGGGATTCCGCGTTCTGGGAAATGTAGATCGGGAACTTCTCGACAAAATGGCAAGCCGCGAACTGCTTTGATCGCTGACTTGAGTACCATCGGACCGGCAGGTCTTCGAGTGCAGCGCCTCGCACCCGTGTGCAGTAATCGACCCTCTGACTCTGGGTTTCCAAGAATCGCAATGCAGGGTGTTCAAGCACGAAATCGAGGCATATCAGCTTGCGCTTAACGGTGAGTGGAGCTTTGTCCCGGTGGTTCCGCGAGTCCATCTGATCAAGACGCGCGTAGATTTGCATCGAGTGAATATGGTAAACGACGGGCTGTGAAAGAAAGCGACTGACCTCTGCATGACCGCTCCGGGTCAGCTTGCGGACAAGCTGATTTACAGTGCCGCCGCGCGGCTTGCCGATGAATTCACTGAATTGGCGTTGGACGAAATAGCCGGAGTGCGCGGCCACAAGGGAAAGAAACCGGGCCTCGTTCTCCGTGTACCCGAGTCGTTGAAGACTGGAGACCTGATGGGCAAGCATCGTTGCCTCCGGACATAGACGTGAGGCCGTCGGTCCGCCACCGTCTCATAGTACGAGGGTTGGCCGCGGCGAATTGTGACCTCGAACTAGGCCGAATTCTGTCCCTAGAGCTGAATGATGTTCAAATCGGGAATGAGTTGAAAGTGACGGATTCCTCGTTCCAACACCGTAGCCGAGTTCGAGGGCGCTCGCCCCGATCAAAAGATCGGAGAGCGGAATACGGATTCCCTTGGCTTGGCTTTGGCCGTCCAGTTGTCCGGCCCGGAGCGCAATCGGGACGGTGACCGGCTGGATGGGAACGCCGGTCAGCAACTCGTCAAGAAAGCGTTGTCTTCGGTCTCGGCGTTCTGCTGTGTCAGCACGGGCAATACCATGGGCGAGTTCAAGCACAGTTACGACCGATACAGCAATTCCTTCGTCACCAGTTTCCAGCGCCACGGATTCGAGTAGCTGCCGGGCGTTCTTGCCCTGGCGTTCGGCGGCCACGGCCGCCGTAGAGTCGAGCATCAATCCCAAGCGGGCGGCTCCAACGGTTCCCGGTGCGCGGCAATAGCCGCTTCGACGTCTTTCGAAAAGTCGGCATCAATTATCGCTGTGGAGTCGGCGGGGAGAAGCGCGATACACTCGGAAATCTTGCGCCGCAGAGGCTCCGGTGGCCGGATGACAGCGACCGGCTGAGCGTCACGCTCGATTACAACCTCAGCTCCAGTCTGAACTCGTTGTACAACGGACCGTACATCTTTGGCCAGCTCTGCCTCGCTGATGTGTACCACCTGTGGCTCCATACCTGGATCTTAGCGCTTCTTTCTACACCCTGTCCTCTTCGGAATCATCTAGCCCACTCACGCGCCAAAGGAGGCGTCGCCGAAATCCGATGCGTGCGGCGGTCCAAGATTGAGGGGGCACGCGGAGTCGCTTGTACCGTGGTCAGGTCGGCTGTTCGCGTAGAAGCTGGATCAGGGCCCGAAGCGCCTCTGACTGGTTGTCCGCCCGGTAGGCGATTCCGGTGTCGATGAACCGCCTCGGGCTAGCCAATTCCCGAAAGACGACCCCGGGCTCGCGAACTTTTTCCGCAATCGATCTCTTTACAAAGCCGATTCCTGCGCCGGTTCCAACCAGATCGATAAGTTCCGAAACCGTGTTGATTTCATAGGCGATCTGAGGAATATAACCCATGCGTTGGCAGGATTCGAGGAAGTATTGGTGGAGCGCCGGATTCAGAGATTTGGCGACCCCGATGACCGGTTCCTCTGATAGATCCTCGCGGTCGATCTCGGAACGAGTTACGAGCGGATGATTTGCTGGTAATGTGACTACGAACTCGTCATGCCAAACGCCGTGCGTTTCGAGGCCCTCTCCATTCGCAGGCAGCTCAACTATTCCCGCCTGGATCGTTCCTTTGAGGAGCAGTTCGATCTGAGTTGCCGAATATGCGCTGTGCAGCGCGAACCTCGTGTTCGGAACTCGCTCCGCAAACGCCGTTTTGAGCGCAACGAGTACAGAGGGCCGGAACCAGGGACTGTAGCCAATCGAGAGCACTCCGCTATCTCCGCGACTCGCCGCATAACCGTATTCCATCGCGCGCTCGACATGTGCGAGCGCCTGCCGGGCCTCAGTCACGAAAGCGCCGCCAGCAGGGGTCAGAACAACTTCTCTGGTCTTGCGCTCAAACAAGACGTACCCTAGAACACCCTCGAGATCCTTGACTTGCTTGCTCAGGGCTGGCGTGGAGAGATTAAGGCGTTTGGCCGCACGACCGAAATGCAGTTCTTCTGCTACCGCAATTACGTAGCGGAGCAGTCGAAGCTCAACGTAGTGCTTCGCGACCGATGGTGCATCCATTTTGCGCTTCCAGACACGACTTCGTGGAAACTTGATTGATCGGGCAGGAAGCCCTCACTCTTCGGATCTGATCTTTCAAGTCCACCTGCGGCGACAGCCACTTGGTTCACGCCGGCACTTAGTTTTCCGAAGGGCGCTCCGCGCCATCGATCACAATGATCTCGACCGGGCCTCTGCCCGATTCCAGCTTCAGTCCCAGTTGTTCCTGCAGGGCGGTTGAGAGGGAGGGCCCATCCGCGGACGGCCGGTTCGGGAGGTTTTCCAGAACCTCTGGCGGCACGCCCGGCGGTAACGGTAGCTGTTCGGGAGTCCACACTAACGTGAAATCGTACGAGCCTGTCAGGCCGGTTCTATCCAGCACGAGGCGATCTCCGGTTGTACCCGAAAGGGAAGCCGCCAACTGTGGCATGGTAGCGTCGCTGCCATCCATGTGACCTGGGGGACCGTGTATTGGGAACGACCGAGGCGTCCCTGTACCCGCAATGTGTGTGGCGAGGTTCGGCCCTAGTTGTCCTCTCTTAGCTACGACCAAATTGAAAACAGGCATCTGCTTGGTTTCTCTGTGGAAGCTCAGCTTGAAGCGTTCAACGAGCAACGATTGAAGCATTCGCATGAGTTGTTCCCTGGTAGCGGGACCTTCAGCCTTCGCAACGATGTCGTACCTGTCGGCATCGAACCATTTCGGTCCCCCCGTAAGTTGAAAATCCTTGACTCCAAATGCCGATCTGACGAGTTGCTTCAGGGAATTGTTCTCGACGGTCAGTCTCCCCTCCGGATAGGGCATCATTGACGTTCGAGCATCGCCCGAGTTGTTCGGCTTGATCGAGGCTACCTCAAACTTCAACGGTGGTTGCGATTGAGCGAGGATCACAGGCGCATTCATGACACCAACTATGATCGGCAAGGCCAGGATCGCGACTCCAGCGGCCATCAGCACTAGCTTCTTTCCCATATTCATTCTCTCCGTCCCTCGATGTGTCATGATGGCGCGGAGCCGCCGTCTGAGATTCGATCCTGTCACTCCAGCCACGCACTCCAACGGCGATTCCAGGTACAACTCGCAAACTTTCAGAATCCCTTCGGCATACACTTTCGGCTCACTACCCAACCGCAGCACCTCTTCGTCGCAGGCAAACTCCCGCTCCACTACCAACCGCTTTCCCATCCACCACACCAAAGGGTGAAACCAGAAAAGGGTTTCGACAAGCATGTAAATCGCTGCCGTCAGGTTGTCGTAGCAACGGGCATGGCACAGCTCGTGCGCCAAGATGGCCTCCCATTCGGCCTTGCTAAGCTCCTCTGCCATCCCTTCCGGTAGTAGCAGCACCGGGCGGAAGACGCCGAACACTCCGGGCTCGCGCAGCACGGGCGAGGACACTACAGGAATTCCAATCTCGATGGCCAGCGGCCTGGCCGCTAGCATATCGGCACGCACTCGAATCCACCGTTGGAGCCACCGGAAAGTGATTGCCACGAATCCGCATGCCCACACACCGAACAAAATCGCCGGCAAACGAGAGTTCGTAGATTGCGGAACCGGTAGCGCTTCCTTCAGGACGGGCAAAGCCGATTCGTTCATATCACCCATTACGAACGAAATCGCTGGCTGGACCATCAGTGGAGTTTTGGGCCGCCATCCCGGCACACCCAGGTGACCGCCCAGGCTCACCAGTACTCCAAACGGAACCAGAAACTTCATTAACGCGGCGAGCCAGACCCAGTATCGCGTTCGCGCAGAGTTCTTTCTGAGCAGCAGCGTCAGCAGCCCGAGCACGATGCCGAACAGAGTCGATTGCCAGAGGTGAGTCGTGACCAAGGGATAAACGGTGATCATTTTGCGTCGTCCTTCCGCGCCAGCTTTCGGAGATCGTTCCGCGCCTCTTCAACGTCTTCGAGCGTCAACTGGCCAGATTCGATCAGATGGGCCATCACTGGCTTGGCCTGGCCACCAAACAGTGCGACCAGTTCGTTTATCAGTCCACGCTGCGCCTCCCCGCGCGAAATCGCGGCTTCAAGAATATTGGCCTTGCCAATTCTCTTCGTGAGTTTCAACGCTTTCTTACGTTCCAGCCGGTACACGGTTGTCTGCACGGTCGTGTACGCCGGTCGGCCGCGTTCCGGAAAGGCCTCCTGGACTTCCCGGATAGAGCAGGCTCCCCGGGTCCAGAAGATTTCCATGATCTGAAGCTCCAGCTTGGTCAGTTTCGCTTGTGCCATGTTTTGTTGTAACCTGCATCTATATGACTATCACGATAGTCAACACAATGCAAGATATTTTTAGTCCTGCCGTTCCGGGCAGGTTGCTCGCGCTCTACCTCGTTTGGATGGTTGCGGGTAATTTGGGTCGGTACACTCAAAGTCGGACGGCTAGCCGGAGTGAATGTATCCCGGTGCTGCGAGTCAAGCAGTAGGCGAGCGTGACCGGGACAATCAGCTGGCGTGCGGTTCACACCGGGGCAGCCGATATTCGCGCATTACACGGATGCGACGGAACAGAGCCCTGCTACGGACAGATAGCTCTACACCTCAACCCGGACTCGTTTTCCAGTCCGATCCTACGAGAACAGGCGGGACCTCTCTGTTTCCACTCTCGATGAGACAAACTCCAGCAAGCCTGAATTTGGAATTGGAACAGAATGGAACAAGATCGGACTTGAGGGTGCCTGTAAGTGATTGAAAATGTGGTGGCCAGGGACGGAATCGAACCGCCGACGCCAGCCTTTTCAGGGCTGCGCTCTACCAACTGAGCTACCTGGCCGGAAGCGAGTTTCTATTTTAGCATCGTGGTTGTCAGGAGAGCGCCCTTGTGCCAAACTCGAAACATGGCGAGAGGATGGGAGAGCAAAGCAGTAGAGGCGCAGATCGAATCGGCGCAGCAGCGCGCAGCGCAAGCAGCGCGAAAGCTCACCCCCCAACAGGCAACCGAAGAGATGAAGCGCGATTCGCTTCTACTCCAGCGCACTCGAATACTGCGAGAGCTTCAGAACTGCCGCGACCCACGCTACCGGCAAACTCTCTTCAGCGGGCTTCAGTACTTGGAAACCCAGTTGGCGGCGCTGGGGTGGAGATCGGATTAACCGCCAAGCTTACAAAGTTCACGCCGCCCAGATTTCGGCTAAAGCCCGCTGGAAATTCTTTCCAAGAACCAGAACGATGTTTTCGCGGCTATATCCGCGCCGCACCATGCCTTCGGTGAAATCGAAGATCTTCTGCCGATAGCAAACCCCGTCTAAGTCGTAGCGAAGCGGCGGCGCCGCGCGGTCGCGGCCATCCAGATCGACATCCGTGCCCAAGCCCACGTGCTCGATTCCGGCGATGGCGGCGACGTGGTCCACGTGGTTGAGCGCATCTTCCATCGAAGCGCTTCCACCCGGCCGCACAAACGAGCGCACCAAGGTAATACCCATCACGCCTCCCTTATCGGCCATCTTCCGAATGGTCTCATCGCTCTTGCAACGGGCGTTGGCCACCAGAGCCCGGCAGTTGGAATGAGTCGCCAGGACTGGCTTGGAGGAAGCCTCGATCGCATCGAAAGTAGTGCGATCCGAGCAATGGGATACATCCACGGCCATGCCGAGTTTGTTCATGCGCGCGACAACGCTTGCCCCATAGGCGCTCAATCCGATGTTGTTCCGGCCGCTCGATCCGCCGCCAAGGCGATTGTCGTTGTAGGTAAGCTGCGAAACGCGTTGACCAAGGGCGTAAAAGCGGTCCACATCCTCGACGGTGCGGAAATGCTGCGAGTTCTGCTGCCCGATCACGATTCCAATTTTGCGCTCCGTCTTGACGCGCGCCACGTCATGGGCCGAATCGATTCGCAAAAACTTGCCCGGATGGGCCGCGATCACGGCGTTCCAGCCATGGATGTCGCGCAGCGAAGTGGAGTAAACGTCGCCTTCGACGAAACCGAAGGATTGATGAAAGACAGTCGTGCCGGAATCCCTGAGCTTCTGAAAGTCGGCTTCTTGCAGAGAAGCCGGATTGCGCTGCCACTCCAAAACTTTCCGGTAGTTAAGCGATAGCAGGCCCATCATGTCGATGACAATGGACTCGCGAACCAGATCGAGCGTAAGGGCCGAGTAGCTGGGAGCTCCGGCGAAGAGGCGAAAATTTCTGCGGCCAACGAACGGCGCGCCCAAAAGGCCCACGCCAAAAGACAGCAGCGTACGGCGGGCAAGCACTTTACGACGGTGGAAATCCGATCTTACCACGTCCGCCCGCAAGCTAAGACAAGGAGCGGGCTTGCCTGACCCGCTCCCGAAAACGGCCTTTGCGCGTCACTTTCTGGCGGTTTCCAGCGGGACTTTTTCCACTTCGAGCTGTTGTTTCCGGACTGTGTCGTGAATGGTCTCTATGCGGTCCGAGCCCTTCTTTCGGATCACCACTTCTTCGGCCACGCGGGCGCTCTTGCTGACCACGGGTTCCTCGATGGTGTCGGTTACTTCGATAACCTGCTCGGACCAGTCTATGTCTTTCACATAGCTCGGATCGGTAATGGCCCTTCTCACAACTTCACAGTGTTCTTCGTGCAGGGTGACGTTGGCCTCTACCGGCCGCTCGACGATAAAACGCCGCACTCGAGTCTTACCGCCCTCCACTTGTCGCTTGCTGACGTTAATCTGCTCCTCCGCCAGACGCACGACTTCTTCGTCTTTGCGGAGCGTTGTAGGGCTTGGCGCGGTTTCGTCTTTGCGAAACATGCCGGAAGTCGGCGCTCCGGTCTTGGTTGTTTCCGCGCCGACCAAGCCGTACATGCGGGCGCGATCGAGGACGTCGACGGGTTTGTGCGTGTCAAGCAGCTTCATCACCTTGGGAGCCTCGGAGTCCGGGACTCGCACCGTAACGATGGCCCCTCCCTGGCGCAGAGCGCGGCCATAGACCTCCGCCTCGTGGGGGTTGATGTCCCGGCCGAACAGACGCTGCCAAAATCCCAGTTCACCGAAGTCGGCCCTCGCAATGTCGCCCTCATTTCGAATGACGCTGATATCATGAGACGAATAGCCTGCCGATTTCAACGTATTTACCGCGGCGTCTGCGTGGGCCGTCGTATCGTAAGCGGCGACTACTTTTTCGTAAAACATAATAAACTCTCCTTTTTAATGTCTCCTTGCCAAACTTCTTGTCTCGCGGGCGCCCAAGCCGTGCGCCGGGCGGCCCGCAATAATCGAACTCCAGCCGCTTGCGCAGAATTCCACGCTATTTTTGCGTCACCTGCATCGCGACGCGCCGATTTTGCGCCCGGCCTTTTTCGGTGGAATTATCCGCCACCGGATATTGATCGCCAAAGCCCTGGCTTTCCAGCCGGTCGGAGGGAACGCCCAGCGCCGCCAGCGAGGCCACAACGGCGTCGGCCCGCTGTTTAGAAAGTTGCAGGTTGTACTGCGGATCGCCTACGTTGTCGGTAAAACCGCCAACCTTTAAGCGAACGTTCGGATAGGCCTTCATGACTTCAGCGATGTTGCGCAACTGCTCCTGAGATTCGGGACGCAGAGTCACCGAGTCGGTGTCGAACCAAAGTCGATCGAAGGTGAACCATGTGGTTTGATCCGGGGATCTCCTGGACTGGATAAAACCCAATAGCTGCGACTCCACGCCGTTCTGCGGGATGTTCAAGCGAACTCCATCTGGCAAAGTCCGGGTGACAAAGTTGCCCAGGTTGGCCATCCCCGTCTGTGCGCTCTGGGCGGTTCCCCGGATATGAGGCCGATTCAATAGCCAGAACAACAGCGGGATGATCAGCAGCGCGGGAATAAGCCACAGCCAGCCGGGGAAGCCTGGTTGCCGCTCGGGAATGGCGCTCATCGCCATCGGTCTTGCAGTGGCGTCATAGGGAGCCGGCGTTGGTGGCGTTTCCTCGATGTAGCGGTGGATTCCGGCCGGCAGAAGAGCCTGAACGCCGCTGGCCTCATGCGTCAGCCAGCCGGCGAATTGGCTTTGCGTCATGTGGTCTGTCCGGATCATCCGCCCGAGAGCCGACATCAAAAGCGGCGCGGCGATGCTCATCAGGCTCATGACCGAGCCGCCGCGCAGACCTGCGCTCCGGGCAATTCCGTCGACGATCGAGCCCTGGTTGTTGCCGAAGGCAAGCGAAAGTAGCCGTTTACCGCTATCCAATAAAGAGGATGTCGCGGACGACATTCCGCCGGAACCGAGAACGGAGCCTATCAAATTCCCTACGTTCACGTCCGCGGGCGCCTGTGACATCATCCCGAACATCTGGCTCATCGAAGTGGGATCGCCGGACCGCGCGGCCAAGCCGCCGACGAGCGACGCCGTAGTCGACTCCAGCCCGCGCGTCACGGCATGACCGGGCTCGCCGAGCCGCGATGCAATGTTGTTGACGCTAGTGGAATCGAGGAGATTGAAGAGCGACGATAATACAGTTGCCATAGATCACCTGGTGGCCTTTCTGTCTTTTGCCGGCGCCGAATCTGCTTCCGGCTGCGCTTACGGGCCTGCCCTGAATTGAACAACCGGTCATTTTTCGGCCTTTGCCTTTTCGTTATTTTTGATGCGTTCTATTGCGGTTTACAGCAAAATTTTCTCGCGCCACGATACGAGTTAACCGGTTGGCTTACAATATCCACGATGACCGGCGATAAATCTTTGCGCCAACATCTTCTGTACCTTTTGCGAGGCGGCGGCGCCCACGTGCACTTCGAGACCGCCGTCAAAGGACTGCCGGCCGATCTGCGCGGCAAGCGGCCGCCCGGCGCCGGGCATTCCGCCTGGGAAATTCTGGAGCATATGCGGCTGGCGCAGTTCGACATTCTGGAGTTCTGCCGCAACCCAAAGCATGTTTCGCCGGAGTGGCCGGCGGGTTACTGGCCGAAAACGCCCGCGCCGCCTCATGCCGCCGCTTGGTCCAAATGCATCCGGGCGTTCCAGGCCGACCAGGAGGCCATGTGCGAGCTAGTATCGGCGGAATCGACCGACTTGTTCGCGCGTATTCCGCGCGGCTCCGGGCAGACCGTCCTGCGCGAGGCGCTGCTGGCCGCCGATCACAACGCCTATCATCTGGGAGAACTGGTGCTGGTGCGGCGGCTATTAGGAGCTTGGAAGAGCTAAATCCCCACGGCGCGTTTGAGCGCGGCCCGCTCGATGGCCCGCATGTAGCCGGCCAGGGAATAGGCGTGCATGCTGACCTCGGGATACCGGTGCGGGCCGCGCAGCGCCGCGCTTTTCGCGCTGCATGCGACGATACCGATGTGCTGGAACATAGCTTGATATACTTCTAAAAAACCTCAGGAGAGAAGGCATGAACCGTATTTTTGCTGTAACTCTGATTGCTTCGTTTTCTTCGGCCGCCGCTCTGGCGCAAAACGCGCAAAATCCGTTCAGCGCCGACGCCAAGCAGAGCTACACCGGCATCAAAAACACCTTATTAAAAGCGGCCGACAAAATGCCGGAAGAGAATTATTCGTTCCGGACCACGCAGCAAGTTCGCACCTATGGCGAGATCATCGCACACATCGCCGACGTGCAAATGACCCTCTGCGGAATCGCGAAAGGCGAGCAAACGAAGCCCGTTTCCGCCGGCAAGACCTCGAAGGCGGATCTGACGGCGGCCTTGAAGCAATCCTTCGATTATTGCGACGCCGTCTACAACTCGATGACGGACGCCGAGGGCGCCTCGAAGGTCACCATGTTCGGACGGCAAATGACCAAGCTCGGAGTGCTGAATTTCAACGCCATGCACGACAACGAAATGTACGGCACGATGGTCGCCTACCTGCGAATCAAGGGACTGGTTCCGCCGTCGAGCGAGGGACGGCCGTAACATCCACCAGCGCCGCCCTATTTATCGCCCAGGGCCTTCAGGCCCTCGGTGAGTTCAATATAGGTCCCGTTCGGATCGGTGACGAAGGCGATCTTTAATCCGATTTGCTTGGTCATGTCGGTGAACGGACGGTTGATGGTCACCCCGTCAGCTTCCATTTTCTTCATGGTTTCGGCCAAATCCTTCACCTCGAAACCGATGTGATCGAGCGAATGGCCTTTGCTGCCGGAAGGCGGCGCGGCCTGCTTGCCGCCGCGCCCCGCCGAAGACAGGAAATCCACTTCGCCGCCGGGAATCATCGCGGCGGGAAGATTGCGGCGGCTGCCGTCTCCGGCTCCGAACTCCTTGATGTACCACTGCTGCGCGGCTTTCGGATCGGGCACGGACTCGTGGATGTGATGAAAGGCGACGGGCGTCTTGAGATCTTTGTTTTCCATAATTTCCACTGTGACCTGATCGGGCATGCCGAGAAAGGCCTGCACATTCGGAGTTAATTCCCGCCACATCAATCCGGCCGCCATCGCCTTTTCGCGCAAGCCCGGATAATCTTTTACTTCAAAAGCGATGTGATTCACCACGCTCGGAGCGCTGTTATCCGGAGTAGCTTTCGTGAGAACAATAAAAATTCCCGGAAATTTCACCAAATTCAGCGGGCCGGCAGTCATGGTTTGTCCGCCCAGCAGATCGGCCCAAATTTTTTCAGTCGCCGCCGGATCGGGAACCGTGAGGTGAATGTGTCCCAGGGAAACTCCCGCCGCGTTGGGTGAAGCGAGTTGAGCATAGAGCGAGGCGGCCATAGCCGCGAATAAACAGAGCATGCGCATGGGGGCTAAACTATCACAGTTCGGGATGGAAGGCAAAGTACGCGACGGCAAGCGCGCAATGGCGCGCACGGCGCTCGAAAAAACGAACCCAAAGCCCTGCCAAGCCGGATAGTTCTCATAGAGACACTATAGGCGGATGAGCGCAATGCCGAAGCCGGGTTAAAAGCGCAAGATATTGCAGACAGACGGGTTTAGGGTGCGGCGAATCGAGAATCGACGCAGCCGGCTGCGGGCCGCCCAGAGATGCAATGAAGCTTCGGCGCGGTTGTCTACGGCGCACCCGCCAGGCCTGCAACGAAGCGAGCGGGATGGCCGGCGTGATTCAGATCCAGCACCAGCTTCCCATCGGGTTGCGATAGGCCGAAGCCTGTGTAAGTATCGCCGCCTTGCACCGCCTCCATGCTTCCCAACTTCCACTGGGGACCACCCGCCGAGCCGGTCATTTCAAAGCAGGCGGTGACGGTGCGGAACTCGGCGTCAGGGGCGAAACTGACCGAGCGGCCGCGCAGCCGCCCCAGGGCGTGCGCGCTTTCGAGAATTTCGCCATCCAGGCCGTCGGCTTCGATCGAACCTTCCAAATCGATCTCGCCTCCCTTGTAGCGGAGGCCGCTGATTTTTCCATCGAACTTGAAATGCGGAACCCGTCCGCGGAGTCCGATTTCGAAGTCTCCTGCGATGGCGGCTTCATCCGAATCGTCCACAAGGGTGTGGGCGTCCACTCCCACCAGCCGCGCGACGCTCGCGTCCCACAGCAAGCGCGCCCGGTCGATGCGCGCCGCCGCCGAACCCACTGTGAGCGCGGCGATTGAAATTACGCCGTCAACCCGCCTTTTCTTCAGCCAATCCGGGGCCGGCGCGGGCGGAAGGCCGAAGGTGCGCGCCAAAAATCCCTGACTTCGAACAAGCGTAGGCGCAAGGGCGCGAGCCACTTCGGCTGCATCCGCTTCCGGAATGACGATGTTGAAGCGGTGGGGGCGCGGGGCGTCGGGGTCCCATTGGTAATCCCCGGTGAAAGCGGTCGCGCCCTCTCGGGCGCGCAACCGGCCCACCAATACGCGTTTTCCGTCCAGCCGCACCGAAGCGGACTGGATCCGCAACGGTTCGGCCAGGCCTTCGACGGCGATGCGCGCGTTTTGAAGGTCGTATTCGCCCGACCACTCGCCGGCGCGAAAACGCGCCCAGCCTCGCCAGGAGCCTTGCGCCGTTTGCTCCAGCACCGGTATGCCCGCCAGCCCGAACGAGCGCATGTCCGCTACACTGATGCCGCGCGTTGCGATTCGAATGTCCAGGTTCCGCGGAGCGTTCCAGTCGCGAGGCGCGCTCAAAGAATAGCTGCCCTCGATTTCGGCGCTCTCTCTGGGCCCAATCTCCACATGGGAGTCGAAATGGATCATTCCGTCTCCGATAGAAACCGCCGTCAACTTGGACCGGAGCGGTTCGACGTCGGGAAGGTTGAGCGATGCGTCTTGCAGCTCGATTCGCCCGGTCAGCCCTCCCGCCCCGGTGTAACTCACTTGCCCGGATACGCCTCCCTCAGCCGCAGCCTTGGCCGGAACGGCCGCGCCCATGTGACGCGCAATCTCCAACAGCGCCGACAGCGGTACGCGATTCAATTGCGCCGAAGCTTCCCACTGCGGCGACGATAGAAATTTGGAGGCTCCGAACCGGAGCGTTACGGGCGAAGAAGCCGATTCGGTTGCACTGGCCAGCTCCAGTTTTTGCGCGATCAAATCCAGGACGCCCTCAAACGGCGCGGTCCAGCCGCCGTGCTGAGGCAACAGATCCCAGCGGTGTACATCCTCGATCTGTAGTCCGCCAGCGATTTTTAAGGCCGAAGGCGGTCCGCCGAGTTGCGCCTGGAAGGAGACCACGCCGTGCAAACCGAACCCGCGCGGATCGGCCAGCCGCGAGACCTCGTCCAAAGCGCTGCGTTCCAGCTCCACGCGCAGGTCCAGCCGCGGCTCGCCGTCTTTGACGGTGGGAGCGGCCCAATTCCCCCGCACGAAGAGATGCCCAAATTCCCGCGCGGGCCGGTCTGTCCGCCGGGGAGCGCCCCAAAAGCGCACCTCCGCGGATCCCTGGCCGTAGGGCGACACATCCAGATCGGCATCGTCAAAATAAAACACGGACTTTGTGTCGCCGAATTTGAAGTTCACCCGCCCGCCGCGCATCTTAATGCCGGGCAAGCCGGACCGCCCCTTGGACGCCTGCTCGAACAGGAATTGAAAGTTCCAGGTGCCCGAGCTGCTCTTCACTAAGTTGACGGTGGCGTCTCCCAAATTAAGGCTTGAGAAATCGAGACGATGGCGGAGGAGACTCAGAGCGCGGACGCCCGCGTTAAGCGCCGGCACGTAAGCGAACGGTTCGATTCCGGCTCGTGGATCTTCGTGAATGACGACGTCCTCGAAGGTCAACCCCGGCACGCCAAACAGATTCAGATGAACCTGTCCGACTTCTACCTTGCGTCCCAGATTGCGCTCCAGGGCCCGCTCCACGCGCGGGCGAAGAAAATCAAGCGGGAGGTAGAGCCCGGCAAGGGCGAGGATCGCCAGAGCCGAGACGGCCCAAATCAGTTTATGGATCATCTCCGTAGAAACCCGCGGCCCAGCGGAGCCTCGCGCGGCCGGGCCAGTTGAACCTCGGCACTTGGCGAGGGCCGAGCCAATTCGCCGCCGGCCGCTTCCACAAGTTCGCGGTAAGCGGCGAAATCGTCGATGTCGGCCAAAATTCCCCGATCTTCCACCTCTACGTAGAAGGTTCGGCTTACATGGCGATGCACGACATCGCGAGCCTGAGCTTCCACCGGCAGAGCGAGAAACTCCGAAGCGACCGATCTCGCCGCGAAAACCGGATGTCCGCGCCGGTCGCCGTATCGCGGAATCACAAACAGCGTTTGAGGATCGCGCCGCGCGAAGGCGGTTGCAAGGCGCCTCACGGTTTCCTCCCGAACCGCGGGACAATCCACCGGAATAAAGAAAAATCCTTCGGCCTCCGGCGGCAATTGCGCGAGCGCAATTTGGAGGGAGCTTAACTGTCCTCGCTCCGGCTCGGGATTGGCCGCAAAAAGCGGGCCGGTTATGGCGCGCTTCCGAATCCGCCCGGCGTAGGGAGGTCCCACGACGACGATGGTGGAACCGGCGACCTGCCCGGCGATCCGAATCAACCTGTTAAGAAACGTCTCGCCGCGATAAGGCAATAATGCTTTGGGGCGGCCCATCCGCCGGGACGCGCCGGCGGCGAGGATGATGGCGGTCACCATTTATCCGCGCGCAATTTCGGCCACCGGCCGCGGGTCTTTCAGCAAGGCTCTAAGCCGGTCGTGCGCGAAAATCGATTTGGAAAGCTCGCGCCAATCCGCCGGCGGCGAGCGCCGCACGGCGATCATTTCCGCCACGACTGAAATCGCAATCTCCTCGGGACTCTCGGCGCCAATTTCCAAACCCATCGGAGCGAAGATTTTTTCGAACGCCTGGCGCGGAAAACCTTCGCGCTCCAGCTCGTGAACCACGGAAATGGTTTTGCGCTTGCTGCCGATCATCGCGATATACCGCGCCTGCGTCCCTACCGCCCAGCGCAACACGCGCATATCGTCACGGTGGCCCCGGGTGACGATAATCAAATAGCTGGATGAGGTCACCGGCAGTTTAGGGAAGACCTCCTCATATTCTTCGGCATAAACCGATTCCGCCTCGGGGAATCGTTCTTTGTTCGCGAAGGCCTCGCGGTTGTCCACGATGATGGTGGAAAAACCAGCGATGGTGGCGACTTTGGAAATGCTCTTGGAGACATGCCCGCCGCCAAAGATGATCGCGTAGGGCTGAGGAATCACCGGCTCGACGAAGATATTCAATTGCCCTCCACAGATCAGACCCTCGTCATAGGCGGCGTCTTGGCCGAGGCTGAAGGAAAGATTCCGCGGCTTTTCGGTTTCCAGCACTTCGCGGGCGGCGTTCCAGACCTCGGCCTCGACGCAACCGCCCCCGACCGTGCCCATCATTGAGCCGTCTTCGCGAACCAGCAGTTTCGCGCTCTCGTAGCTCGGAATAGAGCCTTTCACTTGCACGATGGTCGCGAGCGCGCACTTCTGGCCGAGCTTGCGCAGCCGCACGATTTCATCGTAAATATCCACCGCGACTCATTATAACGTGGCTGGGCAAAACCAAGTGGCTGCGGGGAAGCGGGATTAGGGCGTCTGCGCGGAGGGTCCGGCCGAACCCGTTCGCCCCGCCAGGTGGGCATAGAAGCCCAGGTCTTGGCCGGTGAACAGCTTGGTGAGGAGCATGATTTGAAACGCGTGTCCGGCGAAATGTTCCACCACATGATAAATGGCGGCGAGCTTGGTTCCTTCATAGCCTTGAATGGTGACGCGCTCGAGAAGCTCGCCGGCGTCGAGCCCGCGGATGGCCGCGACTGCCTCGGCCACAGACCCGCGCAGGCGCGCGACCAGCTCCGCGGGAGCCCCGGTTTGGCGCGCCGCGAATTCGCGGTCGCGCTCGCGCACGTAACGGGCTCCGCCGATGCCGGAAAGAATCCACTGCCGCACGTTGCCGTTCAGGTGCAGCAAGAGGTTTCCCACCGCATTCTGCTGTTCCGAGGCCCGTTGCCAGACTTGCTCCGGCGTCAGTTTCGCGACGCAGACCTCAATCCTCCCCATCAGTTGCTCGATCTTGTTAATCGAGAACGTCAAAAATTCCGATTCAAGCGTGGCCATCGGTTACGGTAACGCCGCCTGGCAATCCTACAGTTTTTCGAATTCTCTCCCCTGTAGCGCAAGCCTAGCACGAAAACCGGGCATCCGCCTCCCGCTCTAATCCCGCTATAATCCGGTTGCAGTGCAGCTTACTCCCGTCGATTGGAGCGTCGTCGCGCTCTATTTCCTGTTTAACTTGTGCGTTGGCCTCTATTACCGCGCCCGCGCCAGGACCAGCGTAGACGAGTTTTTTCTATCTGGGCGCAATGTGCCTTGGTGGCTTGCGGGAGCGTCGATGGTGGCGACGACGTTCGCCGCGGACACGCCGCTTGCGGTCACCGGAATGGTGGCGACCGGCGGGATTGCCGGCAACTGGCTGTGGTGGTGCTTCGTCGCCAGCGGCATGCTGACGGTTTTTTTCTATGCCCGGCTGTGGCGGCGCTCCGGCGTGATGACCGACATCGAATTCGCGGAGATCCGTTATTCCGGCCGTCCCGCGGCGTTTCTGCGCGGCTTCCGGGCTCTATATTTGGGCATTCCCATCAATTGCATCGTTTTGGCCTGGGTGAACAAAGCCATGGTGGATATTCTCACGCTGGTTCTGGGCGTCGGGGAGAGGCAGGCCCTGGCGATCGTGCTCGGCATTATCGTCCTGACGTCGTTCATTTCGGCGCTTTCCGGATTATGGGGCGTGCTGGTGACAGATCTGGTCCAATTCGTCATCAAAATGGGCATGGTGATTGTGCTCGCCGTCTTCGCGGTTCGCGCGGTGGGCGGCATCGAAGCGATGAAGCAGAAACTCGCCGCGGTGGATGCGGCTCGCGGCGCGCAAGGGTCCGTCCTGAATTTCGTCCCTGATTTGAATTCGGCTTGGATGCCCTGGATGGCGTTCTGGGTGTATGTTTCGCTCAACTGGTGGGCGACGTGGTATCCGGGGGCCGAGCCAGGAGGCGGAGGCTACGTCGCCCAGCGCATGCTTAGCGCTCGCGACGAACGAAATTCGCTGCTGGCGACGCTTTCCTTCAACGTCGCCCATTACGCCCTCCGGCCCTGGCCGTGGATACTTACCGCGCTGGCGTCGCTGATCCTGTTTCCCGGACTGGCAAAACCCGAAACCGGCTACGTTCTAGTGATGATTCGGGTTCTGCCCGCTTCTCTGCGGGGTCTGATGATCGCCGCCTTCGCGGCGGCCTTCATGTCCACCGTGGCCACGCAGTTGAATTGGGGCGCAAGCTACCTGGTGAACGATTTCTATCGCCGCTTCCTGCGTCCGGCGGCATCCCAAAAGCATTACGTCGCGGCGTCGCGCATAGCGACCGTCTTGCTGACGCTGCTTTCCGCGGTCATGACCTCGTATCTCAGCTCGATTGCCGGGGCCTGGAAGCTGCTGTTGGTGACGGGCGCGGGAACGGGCGGCGTTCTGCTGCTCCGCTGGTACTGGTGGCGGATCAACGCCTGGAGCGAAGTATCGGCCATGATCGGGGCCTTCGCGGTCTCTTTGACGCTTCAGCTAGGCTTTAAGCTGGATAGCGACAAGCCCATCGATTTCGCCTGGCTGATGATGATCACCGTGAGCATCACCACGGCGGTGTGGCTGACGGCGACGTTGCTGACCCAGCCCGAGCCCAAGGAAGTGCTGCTGAAGTTCTATCGCCGCACGCGCCCGTCGGCGGCGGGCTGGAAACCCATCGCCATTCTCGCCCCGGAAATCACGCCTGCCGGCGATGGCTTATCGAACCTTCTCGATTGGGCGGCAGGCTGCGCGCTGATCTACGGAGCGCTATTTGGGATCGGGAAGCTGCTGCTGCATGAACTTGGTGCTGGGCTGGCGCTGCTGGCCCTAGGAGCAGCGGGTTTGGCGGTGATTTATAAGGATCTTTCCCGGCGCGGCTGGGGCGCGGCGGTGGAGTAGCGAAGGGCGCAGGGAGAAGGGTTGCCGGGAGGTGGAGTGGGCGCTAAGCATCCCAAACCTTTGCAATGAGGATTGCTGTTTGGGATGCCCTGGTCCCCCTGAAGCGGAAAATCCTATTTTTTCTATTACTTAGATTGGTATATCAAGTGCGCTAGAAGGTCGTTCGCCATGAGCCACTCTCCCTCACCCGTTGGCGTTGGGCCCGCTAATTTCACCGTGGATGTGGTGATACCGGTCCTGAATGAGGCTCACGTTCTACGTAAGAGCGTCGAGACCTTGCTCCATTTTCTTCGGGCTAATATCGATTATCGCTGGCAAGTTGTGATTGTCGACAATGGCTCGACGGACGGAACGCAGAACGTCGCGCGCGAACTGACGGCCGCGCACTCGCAGGTGCAGTTCATCTACCTGCAACAACGCGGACGCGGCAGGGCGCTGCGGCACGCCTGGTTGCAAAGCAAGGCGGACATTGTTTGTTACATGGACGTGGACCTTTCAACCAAGCTGGACCACCTGCCGGCCCTATTGGACGCGATCGCCTTCGAGGGCTATGACGTCTCGATTGGCTCACGGCTGATGCGGGAGTCGCGCACCACGCGATCCTTCAAGCGCGAGGCCATTTCGCGGATCTACAACCTCATCGTGAAGGCGGCGCTTTTCACTCGATTTTCCGACGCCCAATGCGGTTTCAAGGCGTTGAGCCGGAGGGCGGTGGAAGCGATCATACCGCGCATCGAGGACCAATCCTGGTTCTTCGATACGGAATTGCTGGTGCTGGCCGAGAAGCAGGGCTATCGCATCAAGGATATTCCGGTGGTTTGGATTGAAGACGACGATAGCCGCGTCAAGATCGTCCAAACCGGCTGGGAGGACATCAAAGGCGTGTGGCGGCTCAGGAAGCTGCTTTGGAGCGGGCGGCTGTCGCCGACCGCTGCGAAAGAAGCCGCTCCCAGCAGCCCGCGCGCGGCGCACCGTGAATGAAACGCCGCGCGGTCCTGACCGCCGCCGGCGCCGCCGCGATTGTACTCGCGGTTCTCTGTTCCAACGCCTTCATCGAGCGCGCCTTTGGCAGACCCCTTCACTCGCTCGCTTGGGGACCAAGCCTGTTCCGGATTTTGCTTGCCTTCCATGGCTGCGTGTTGCTTTGTGGGGCATTCACGCCAGCAGGCGGAATTGAAGTCCGGCGCGGGCCGAAACCCGCTCCACGGGTTCTCTGGACTCTCGGGGCGCTGACCGTGGCCGCCATCCTGCTGCGTCTGCCCTCTCTCAACTCCTGCTTGTGGCTCGACGAAGTCCTCACGATGGCCCGATTTGCCAAGCCGCCGCTCGCCTGGATCTTCACCAGTTTCCCGGACCAGAATCAACATATGCTCTACTCGCTCCTGGCTCACGGAGCGCTGCGTTTGTTCGGCGAGCAGGCTTGGAGCATACGGCTGCCTTCGGTCCTATTCGGAGCGGCCAGCCTGTGGGCGCTGTTTCTGCTGGGCCGAAAGATGGCCCCGGCCGCGCGAAGCGACGCCGAAGCGCTACTGGCGTGCGCATTGATGACGGTTTCCTACCATCACATTTGGTTTTCACAGAATGCGCGCGGCTACATGGGGCTGCTGTTTTTCACGCTGCTGGCAACCTGGCTGTGGCTGGAAGCGATGGACCGCGACGATTTCCGGCTATGGACCGCGTATGTAATTTGCGTGGCGCTGGGATTCTGGATCCACATGACGATCCTGTTCGTCGCGGCGACTCACGCCGTAATCTTCCTGCTGGCCTGGCTAAGATCTAAGCGAGAGCCCGGGCCACTGGCTAGAGCCGCCGGGGCTTTTATTCTTTGCGGAACGGCGACTCTGCAACTTTACGCGCTGTCGCTGCCCGAATTTCTCCGCACCGGCCTTTCGGAAGTATCGCCGCCTTCAGAATGGATCAACCCGCTGTGGGTGGCGGCGGAGAGCCTGCGCAGCCTGAAGGTAGGATTCGCGGGGACGGCTGTGGTGGTCTGCGGCGGAATTGTGGCCGCCGTGGGCTGGCTGGATATTTTGCGGCGTTCGCCGCGGGCCGCCTGGGCCATGGTGCTTCCGGCGATGGCGGGAGGCGGATCGATGCTCGCGCTGGGGCACAATTTGTGGCCGCGATTTTTTTTCTTTAGCATGGGATTCGGACTTCTGATCGCCATTCGCGGAGCGATGCGGCTGCCCGATCTGCTGCTGCAAGCGGCCGGCGCGGCTCCGCCGTGGGGCATGCGGGCCGGCTACGCCTTCTGCGGCCTGTTTGTCCTGGCTTCGCTCAGCACCGTGCCCCGAGCGTACGCGCTGCCGAAACAGGATTTCACGGGCGCGCGCGATTACGTGGAGCGCGAGCTTGGTCCAGCGCGGAACGTGGCCGTGGTGGGCCTGGCCGCGCACGCATACACGGAATACTACGCTCCTCAGTGGCCGGCGGCCGAATCGGCGGAACAATTGAAGGCTCTGCACCCGGACTTTTTGGTCTACACGCTACCCATCGAACTGAAGGCCGCGCATCCCGACATTTGGCAGGCCGTACAATCGGATTTCGAGATCGTCAAGATCTTTCCCGGCACGCTGGGCGGCGGCGAAGTTTACGTTTGCCGACCGCACGCCGGCGCGGCTCAACGTTGAAGCATGGAAGTCACGTATTTTCGGCTTTATCTACTGGGCGGCCTGATTCTCCACAAAGCGGTTTGGGAGATTTTGAAGCGCCGGGGAACCGGGACGGCTCCGGCGCCCGCGCCGCCGCCGAAAGCCCGTGCGCTATCTTTTGTCAAGATCGCGATTCTGACAGGCATCGCCGCGCAAACGCTCGCCCCCGCCATCGCGCCGATTTCAAGCCAGCCGGACAATCTGCGCCGCGCGGGCCTCGCGCTTTACACGCTCGGCCTGACCACGGCGATCATCGCGCGGCTTCAGCTTGGCCGCAACTGGTCGGATATCGAAAAGTCGCGGGTGAAAGGCGATCACGTACTGGTGGCGCACGGGATTTACCGCTGGGTGCGGCATCCGATCTACACCGGCGACCTGTTGCTGCTGGCCGGACTGGAGCTAGCGCTGAACTCGTGGGCCGTACTGGGCGTTTTGCCTCTGGCGCTCTACGTGCGCCAAAAGGCGGCCGGCGAGGAACGGGATTTGGCGAAGACGCTCGCCGGATATGACGATTACTGCCGCCGCACGGCGCGTTTTCTGCCCTTTTTGCCCAGCTAGCGGATCAGGCGCTCTTGATTTCGGTCCACAAGCGATCGCGCAGCTTCTGCGATTCCGGAGATTGCGCGGCGCCCCATTCGGCGCGCGCCAGAACTTCCTCGGACGGATACAGGACTGGATTGTCGCGCAGGGATGGCGGCAGCAATTGGCGGGCGGCGCCATTGGCCGTGGCGGTCTGCGCGGCCGAGGCGATTTGGGCGGAAACCGAGGGACGCAGGAGGTAATCGATAAAGCGGTGCGCGGCTTGCTGCCGGCGGCTCTCGCGAAGAATCGCCATGTTGTCGCAATACCGACCGAATCCTTCGGCCGGAAAAGCGAAGGCCAGCTTGCCCGCGGCCGCCTGAATGGCCTGAGCCGCCGTCACGGCCCAGGCTTGCGCGGCGGTCACGTCGCCGGCTACTAATTGATCCCGAACCTCGGCATTTACGTAAGCGCGCAGCAGGCGCTTCTGCGCGATGGCCTGGCGTTGCGCCTGGCGCAACTCGGCGGGATTTTCCGAATTCCAAGAATATCCTTCCATTTTCAAACAGGCCCCCAGCACTTCTTCTTCGTCGTCCAACATGGTGATCTTTCCCGCCATCCGGGCATCCCACAGATCGCGCCAAGCCAGCGGCGGGGGATGCAGGCCGGTCTGATAGAGGACGCCTGTGACGCCCCACATATATGGCACGCTCCAGTGAAGGCCGGGATCCCAGGGCGGCTGGCGGAAGGCGGGATCGAGGGCGTCCAGATGGGAGAGCCATTCGCGCCGCAGGGGAGCGAGCAGACCCATCTGGCGCATCGGTTGAATGAAGGCGTTGGAGGGAAAGACAACATCCCATCCGGAGTTGCCGCTCATGACCTTGGCGAGCATTTCCTGAACGCTTTCGTAGGTTCCGTAGCGGACGTAGATGCCGGTTTCCTGCTCGAACTGAGCAATGGTATCGGGAGCGATGTAATCGGACCAGTTGTATACGTTCAGGCGCGGCCCGCGGGCGCAGCCGGCGGCCGAGGCGGCGGCGCCGATCAACAATGTCCTGCGGTTCATGTTCTTCTCAATCTTTCCGACAGGAGAACCATCAGGCCTAACAACACCACGACGATGGTGGAAACGGCGTTTAGCATTGGATTCACCCCGCGGCGCGCGAGAGCGTAAATGGTCATGGGCAAGGTCTGGGAGTCCACGCCGGCGACCAGGCTGGTGATGACGTAGTCGTCGATGGATACAGTGAAGGCCAGCATCGCGGCGGCGGCGATGGCGGGCGACAAATGGGGGAGGGTCACGCGGCGGAACGCCTCCCATTCGGTAGCGCCGAGATCGAGCGCGGCTTCCTCCAGCGCCGGATCAAAGCTTCGCAAGCGGGCTACGACGACCACCACCACGTAGGCCAGCGAAAAACCAACATGCGCCAGAATGACCGTGTGCATTCCGAGCCGCAGGTTCAAGTAACGGAACATCCATTGAAAAAACGCCAACAACGAGACGCCGGTGACAATTTCCGGGGTCGCCAGCGAGAGATATAAGGAACCTGAAATCCATGCCGCGCCGCGCTTCCATAGCGCGTAGCCGGCCAAGGTTCCCATGGCCGTCGCGCAAGCGGTGGAGACGAATGCAATGAGCAGGCTATTGCCGGCCGACTCGATTAATTCGCGATCGTGCGCGAGGGCAGCGTACCAACGAAGGGAAAAGCCTTGCCACACGGTGAATCGGGATGTGTTGAAACTAAAGGCGGCAAGAATGAGCAGCGGGGCGTGAAGGAACGCGTAGGCTCCGGTTGCGTAAACGGCGAGACTGCGCCTCATAGCATGCGCTCGCCGGAAGGGCGCGCCGCGAGAAGCAGGGCGGCGGCGACGATCATCAACGCCAGCGAAGCCGCCGCGCCGAACGGCCAATCCCTGGCGGAGGTGAATTGATTTTGCACCAGATTGCCGATGAGGATGGTTTTGCTGCCGCCGAGCAAATCGGAAGTCAAATACGTTCCCAGGGAGGGGACAAACACCAGAATCGCGCCGGCCCAAATTCCGGGAGCGCAAAGAGGAAGGGTTACGCGGAACAGAGTTTGAAAAGGCCGCGCGCCTAAATCCGCCGAGGCCTCGATCAAAGACGGGTCCAGCCTTTCGAGCGTCGCGTACAACGGCAGGACCATGAAAGGTAAAAATCCGTAGACCAGGCCCAGAATCACGGCGCCTTCGTTGTAAAGCATGGGGAGGGGCTCACGAATCATTCCCAAGGCCTGGAGCGCGGTGTTAATCAAGCCGGTATCGCGCAGGAGGAATATCCAGGCGTAGAGGCGGATCAAGAAGCTGGTCCAAAAGGGAAGAATCACGAGCGAGAGATACAAGGTTTTTCGCCGGCCGGCGGCGGCGATGAACAGGGCTAGAGGAAAACCGAGAATGAGGCAGATCGCGGTGGAGACGGCGGCGATCCACAAGGACCGCCAGAAGATGAGGGCATAGAGCGGGTCCCACAGGCGGGCGTAGTTTTCCAAGGAAAAGGGCTCTGTTACGCCGCCATAGGCGCCGCGGCTGAGGAAGCTGTAGACGGAGACGATCGCCAGAGGCGCGACGAGCGTGGCCGCCAGCACAACGGCGGCAGGGGCCAGGAACAGAAACCGCAGGCGCTTCACAGCTTCACTTCGTCGGCCGCATCCCACCAAACGTGGACGGTTTCTCCGGCCTGGAAACAGGCCGCGGAGTGGGAAGCCTGGGCCGAGCAGGCCTCGCCCGTTTCCAGCCGCGCTTCGACGTAGACGAGAGGACCCAGGAAAGTTTTTCCGGTGACGATGGCGCGGCGCGAGCCATGCGCAGGGTGGCGCGACAGACGCAGGGCCTCCGGCCGCAAGCCCACGCCGCCGATCCAGTTCATGGCGCCCAAAAAAGACGCCACAAAACGGGTCGCCGGGCGGCGGTAAACTTCTTCCGGGGGGCCCAC
The DNA here is from genome assembly GCA_035293905.1 of Bryobacteraceae bacterium. GTDB lineage: Bacteria > Acidobacteriota > Terriglobia > Bryobacterales > Bryobacteraceae > Palsa-187. The sequence goes on along the minus strand of DATGLY010000058.1, from coordinate 27,049 downwards.
CTGCGCCAGCGCGCCGCGATCCATGACGGCCACAAAATCGGACATGGAAAGCGCCTCTTCCTGATCGTGGGTGACGAACAGAAACGTTATGCCGACGCGGCGCTGCAAGTCCTTCAGCTCCGCGCGGACCTGCTTGCGGAGCTGAGGATCAAGCGCGGAAAGAGGCTCGTCGAGCAGCAACACGTCCGGCTCCAGCACAAGCGATCGGGCCAGCGCCACACGCTGACGCTCGCCGCCGGAAAGCTGGGAAGTCCGGCGCGAATCCTTTCCCGCCAGCCGCACCTGTTCGAGCACGGCGCGGACGCGCGCCTCAATGGCGGCGGCCGGGCGGCTGTCTCGCCGGCGGCGCAGACCGAACTCGATATTGCCCCGGACGGTGAGGTGCGGGAAAAGAGCGTAGTTTTGGAAGACGGTATTGACGTTGCGGCGATAGGGCGGCAGGCATTCGCCGGGGCCGGCAAGGCGCGAGCCGCTGAGCCAAATCTCACCCTCATCGGGATTTTCGAAGCCTGCAACCAGGCGCAAAGTGGTGGTTTTGCCACATCCCGAAGGGCCGAGGAGCGAAAAAAAAGAGCCGCGGGGAATCGTCAGCGAGAGGTTCGACACGGCTCGATGAGAACCGAAGGCTTTGCTGACGCGCCGCAGCTCGAGAATAGAATCCTCCGCCATGAAACCTTAATGTAGCGTAGGGCGGCGGTCAAAATAAGCGGAGCTGAGTTTCAAGCGGCTGAGGCGAGGGCCATAATTCCGGTTGTGGCGGAGGCGCGGCTCGATCGAATCCATAGAGCCGCCGGATGGCGGCGAGGCGCTGGCGGATTCGAGCGGGATAGGCGCCGCGCAGAAAGGCGCCGCGCTTGAATCGCTCGCCGTAGCGGCGCGCGAGCAAAGGAAAGCGCTCCTCCAGGAAAGAGAGGAAGACATCGCGCGAGCAATCCTTGAGAAACAGCAGGCTTCCTCCGAAAGAGAGGGCGCCGGCGGCCGCAGCGCTTCGGGCGAGGGCGCCAAGATTTTTCTCGCTGTCGTTGAGGAGCGGGAGAATGGGCGCGCAGAGGACGCTTGCGCGCAGGCCGGCGCGAGACAACTTCTCCACCGCCGCCAGCCGCAAAAGCGGACGGGGCGCCAGCGGCTCCATGGCCCTTGCCAAAGCCTCGTCCGCCGTGGTCACTGTCATCGAGACGCTGAAGTAGTGCCTGCGCGAGATTTCCTTAAAGAGATCGATATCGCGCGTAACCAGATCGGACTTGGTCGTGATCGCCAGGCGCAAGCCAGCGGCGCCGGCGAGGACTTCGAGCATGGCCCGCGTGATTTGATAACGCCGCTCGGCGGGCTGATAGGGATCGGTGGCGGTTCCGAGCGCGACGGATTCGCCGAGCGGCAGCTTCAGCAGCTCCCGCCTAAAGCGTCCGGCATCGAACTGCTTGACGAAAATCTTGCGCTCGAAATCGAGCGGGCCGCGCAGCTCCATGAATTCGTGAGCATAGCGAGCATAGCAGTACTTGCAGCCGAACTCGCAGCCGCGATAGGGATTGACGGTCCAGCGAAACGGCACGCGGTTGCTGGCGCAGGGGGTGAAGTAGGTGCGAGCGGCGATTTCGAAATACTCGACGCGGCGCTTGGCCACCAGCCGGGGGCTTTCGGCGGCCATTCGCGCGATTCCAACCAAAGCGGGCACATCCGATATTCGCTCTTTCTTCTCCTTCTGTCAAGACTTGAGGAGCCGAAAAAACGAACCCAAAAGAGGCAGAAACTTTTAGAATCAATAACATGATTACCACCCATGTGCTCGACACCGCGCGGGGCAGGCCCGCGGCCCGCTTAGCCGTCGATCTGGACATCTTCATCACGGGACAGGGCTGGCATCAAGCCGGGCGGGGAGTCACCAACCACGATGGACGCATTCTCGATTTTGCCGAACCGGCCGCGGCGGGGGTCTACCGACTCATGTTCGACGTCGCAACTTATATGCCCGAGGCGTTTTTTCCCTCCATCGCTATCACTTTCGAAATACACGATCCAAGCCAGCGCTACCATGTGCCTCTTTTGCTAAGCCCGTTCGGCTACACCACTTATCGGGGGAGCTGAAGATGAACCGGACGTTCCGGGTGAAAGTAATTCCGGGCAGCGCGCGCAGCGGGGTTACTGGAGAGCTGGCCGATGGGGTTTTGAAGGTGAAGATCGCCGCGGCGCCGGAAAGGGGCAAGGCGAACGAGGAGCTGCGGCGAGTGTTGGCCGAGCATTACGGAGTTCCGAAAAGTTCGGTCCGCATCTTGAGCGGGCACACGGCAGGGTTGAAGCTGGTAAGAGTCGCAAGCTAAAGCTTGCGCCACTGTAAACTGAGAGATGCCCACATGGTTGGTCAGGAAATGGCGACGGCGCTGGCCACGGCCACGTTCGAGAAATTGGAGCTCGACTGCGGCGTTACGCTGGGCCCGGTGGACTGCGCATACGAGACCTACGGGATTTTGAACGCGCAGCGCAGCAACGCCATTTTGGTGCTACACGCGTTTTCGGGCGACGCGCACGCGGGGGGCGAAGGCGGATGGTGGGCCAACATGATTGGGCCCGGCAGGGCTTTCGACACCGACAAATACTTCGTGATTTGCTCCAACGTGCTGGGGGGCTGCCGCGGCACGACGGGTCCGGGATCGATAAACCCCGAAACCGGCTGCCCATGGGCAATGACGTTCCCGCCGATCACGATCTCCGACATGGTGCGGCTGCAAAAACTGCTCGTGGATTCTTTGGGCATTACGCGGCTGCTGGCGGTATCGGGCGGATCGATGGGCGGGATGCAGGCATTGGAATGGGCCGCGGCGTATCCGGACACGGTGGCGTCGGCCATTCCTATCGCCACGACGGCTCGCCACAGCGCCCAGCAGATCGCTTTCAACGAAGTGGGCCGGCAGGCGATTATGGCGGACCCGGACTGGCGCAATGGCAACTATTACGGGGGCAAGCCTCCGGCTCGAGGCCTGGCGGTGGCACGCATGGTGGGGCATATCACATACATGAGCGACGCCAGCATGCGGGAAAAGTTCGGGCGGCGCCTGCGCACGCCGGACCAGTTCGAAGTGGAAAGCTACCTGGCGTACCGGGGGTACAAATTTGTGGACCGCTTCGACGCCAATTCGTACATTTACATCACGCGCGCCATGGACACGTTCGATTTGACGCAGCGAGGTTCGCTGACGTCCTTGTTCGAGGGGGCGCGCACGCGCTTTCTGGTGATCAGCTTCACCTCGGATTGGCTCTATCCCAGCTATCAGGCGCTGGAGATCGTGAGCGCTCTGCGCAGCCGCAACGCGGATGTGGCTTACTGCAATTTGGAGGCGCGATACGGCCACGATTCGTTTTTGGTGGAAGTGGAGGAGCAAACGGAACTGGTGCGGGGCTTTCTGGCCAGCACCTACGGGGACCTGGAGCGGGCGCAGCGGAAGCGAGGCGGGGCGGCAGGGCGTGCGTGAGATTTACGGACGCAGAGACTTCGCGATCATCGGGGAGCTGGTGGAGCCGAAGTCGACCGTGCTGGATCTGGGCTGCGGGGATGGCGCGCTGCTGACCTGGCTCAAGGAGCACAGGGAGGCCGAAGGCAGGGGGGTGGAGCTAACGGCGGCGCGGGTGCAAAAGGCCATCGCGCGGGGCGCTTCCGTGTTTCAAGGCGATCTGGAAAGCGCTCTAGACGACTATCCGGACCAGGCGTTCGACTATGTGATTTTGTCGCAGACGCTCCAGGAAACGCGTTATCCGCTGCGCGTACTGAAGGGCATGCTGCGGGTCGGCCGGCGCGGGATCGTGGCGTTTCCGAATTTCGGGCATTACACGGTGCGCTGGTCGATGCTGCGCAGCGGGAGCGCTCCGAAGACCGCGCTGTTTCCATACGAATGGTGGGATTCGCCGAATATCCATTTCTTCACGGTGCTGGATTTCGAGGAACTGGCGCGGAGGGAGCGGTGGAAACTGGAGAGGCGGATTTTCCTGGCGGGGCAGCGGCAGGTGCGGCTGCTGCCCAACCTTACGGCGGAGATCGGGGTGTTTTTGGTTTCCGGATGCGATGGCGGGCCGAGGTCCGGAACAGGCTGAAGGCTGCCACCAAAGCCAGATGTGGCGCTTTACAGTGGAGGCCGGCGCGGGGAGGCGGCTGGATCATTTTCTTCAAGAAAACATCGCAGGCTACAGCCGGGCGCGTTTGCAGGCATGGATCAAGGAAGGCCGGGTGCTGGTGGATGGGCGGCCGGCGCGGGCCTCGCAAATTCTAAAAGCGGGCCAGCAGATTGAAGTGTCGCGAGGCGAGGTTCCCCCGTTGCGGGCCGAGCCGGAGGACCTGCCGGTTCAGATTCTCTATGAGGACGAGTCCGTTATCGCGATCGATAAACCGGCGGGCTTGATCGTTCATGCGGGGGCGGGAGCGCATAGCGGGACGCTGGTGAACCGGCTGGTGCATCACTTTCGGTCGTTGTCGGGCGTGGGCGGCGAACTGCGGCCGGGGATCGTGCATCGGCTGGATAAAGACACAAGCGGAGTGCTGCTGATCGCGCGGACGGATTCGGCGCATCGCGCCTTGGCGGCGCAGTTCGCGGGGCGGACGGTGGAAAAAATTTACCTCGCGCTGGCGCATGGGCGGATGGGGAAGGATCGCGGGCGCATCGAAAAGGCGATTGCGCGCGATCCGGCGCGGCGCACGCGAATGACGGCGAGGCTCGGCTTTGGCCGCGCGGCGGTGACGGAATATCGGGTGCTGAAGCGCTTCGACCAATTTACATATCTGGAGGTGCGGATCGGAACAGGGCGCACGCATCAGATTCGCGTGCATCTGGCGGAGGAGGGCCATCCCATAGCGGGGGACCGGCTGTACGGGCCAAAACGGGCGGAGGCTCCGCGCATGTTCCTGCACGCCTGGCAGATCTCGTTCACCAGCCCGGCGAGCGGAGCCCGGGTGACGGTGGAATCTCCGGCGCCCGAGGCGCTGGAAGAATGGCTTGACCGGCTGAGCGCGGGTTGACGCCGCCGTAAACCGGGCTTGCTATACTCCTACCGACGTTATGGCATCCGTGGCCCAATCCACCGAGTCTGGGGGAGGAAAACTCACCGCGTCCGCGGTTCGCGATCAGATGGAGAGGATTCTGGAAAGCGAGATTTTTTCCCGCTCCGAGAGACTGACGGCATTCCTTCGATTCGCCGTTACCGAGACGCTGGAAGGGCGGGGAGAAACGCTGAAAGAGCAAGTGATTGCCGCTTCTCTGTACTTGAACCGGCAGGATTCGCGGCGCGCCGAGGGGGCTTCGGTTCGAGCCGACGCCCGCCGGCTTCGAGACAAGCTGCGCGAGTACTATGCGGAGTTTCCACAGGAACCGGTGGTTATTTCGTTGCAAAAGGGCAGCTACGCGCCCCGCTTTAGCCGGAATGCCGCAACGGGCGCGGAGCCGGCGTCCGCCATCGAAAGACTGGAGCGGCGCGATTTGCGGGGATTCGCACTGATCGCCTCGGTGACGGCGGCTGTCGCAATTGCAGCGCTGGCGGGCGTGATTTGGACGGCTCGCCCGGCATCGGCTCCGCTGCGCATCGTTCCCCTGACGCAGCTTGCGGGCGGAGAAGAAATGCCGAGCCTTTCGCCGGATGGGAACTTCGTGGCCTTCCAGCATTGGGATCCGCCGGGCCCATCGGCGGCGAGCATTTGGATTCGGGCGGTGAATCGCGAAGGGGGTCAGCGGCTGACGAACGCCGCGCCGGCGATTGTGGAGCGTAACCCGGCCTGGTCGCCGGACGGGACCGAAATCGCCTTCGAGCGCGCCGGCCTCGGAGGCAGAAATATTGCAGAGCAGGGCGTGTTCGTAGTTTCGGTATTGGGCGGGCCCGAGAGGAAAATTTCAGGGACGGGAGGAAGCCCGAGATGGGGAGCCAACGGCCAATTCATATATATCCGCGATGGGGCTCCATCCGCCGTGTTTCAAATCGATCTGACGACTTTGGCGCGGCGGCGGATCACCAATCCCGAGCCGGGCGATGCGGACGGCAAATTCGATATTTCGCCGAATGGCGCGACGATCGCGTTCATTCGCTCTAAGCTTTCGGGCGTGGCGGCCATTTATCTAGCTCCGGCGGCGGGCGGCCCGGCAAGACAGTTGACTGCCTGGGGGGCTCCGATTACCGGCCTGGCGTGGACAGCCGACGGCGAGGACATTGTCTATGCCGTCAGGGGGCAGTCATTGTGGAGGATCCAGACGAGCTCGCGGGCGGCCGGAAAGGGCCGGCCGGTAGAGGGCCTTGAAAGTTTGAAGACAGCGGCGGCGGCGGCGACGAACCCTACGATTTCCCGACCGGCGAAAGGACCGGCCCGGCTTGCGTTCCAGATTCAAAAGATCGATGTCAGCATGCAGATGGTGGATCTGACTTCTGCCTCCGGCGATACTCTTCGAGCAACTTCATTTCTGGATGCCGCGCGGGTTGACATTCCGGGCGCGTTTTCGCCGGACGGAGAGAGGGTCCTTTATCACTCGTATTTGGCCGGAGCGCCGGTTGAGGTTTGGATGGCGAAGCGGGATGGTTCCGGCGCGTCGCAGATCCGGCTGGCGCAAGCGTCGCATTTGAGAGCAGGGTCGTGGTCTCCCGATGGCGAGCGTTTTGTTTTCGAAGCGGCGGTGGGAGGCGCTACCGAAATCTATACGGCTTCGAGGAGCGGCGGCGGGCTGACCCAGGTTACCTCGGACCGGGCGACGGCGGTCCGACCATGCTGGTCGCCGGACGGAAAGTGGATTTATTACGCGTCGAATCGAAGCGGAAGCTTTCAAATCTGGAAATCGACGCCGGAGGGCGGGGGCGCGGCGCAGATTACAAGGGAAGGTGGGATGGATCCGGCTTTGAGCATGGACGGCAATCAACTGTTCTATCTGGATCCGTCAGTTCCGTCCGATCCGAACGTGACGGCATGGACCACAACGCTAAAGACAGCGCCGGCCGATGGGGGGGAAGAAATGGAGATCTTGCCTTCGGTGCGGCGGGGGCTGTGGGGAGTGACGCAAAGAGGCATTTTCTTTTTGAAGGCAGAGGGGGATTCCGAGGCGATCGAGCTTTACCATCCAAAAACAGGAAAAGTGACTCGAATCGGACGGCTTCCATTCGTAGCGCCGAGGGAATTTTCTGGCATGGCGTTTTCCCGAGACGGGCGTTGGGCGCTTGCAAATCGAATGGACCATGGGGAATCCGACCTGATGATGATCGAAGATTTCCGGTAGGCAGGGCAATTCCTTTCGTTTTCATCGGTCTGAGCATGCGCGCGCACGGTGCGCACTCTATTTTTGCCGCAGCGCTTTCCCCTATTCTGGCGTGGCGACGGCCGGGCGGGAAACCGAGGCTGAAACTACAGAGAAGAGGAGGCGCAAACATGGCGGAAGACGGCGATTGGGTGGAAGGCGAGCCGAAGTGGTGGTGGAAATATGTGATTCCCGCGGAAATCCGGTTTTGGAGCGGGATCTTGCAGCAACAGGGCGCGATGCCGGAGCAGTGGGAAAAGATTACGGGCGAGATTCTGGAAGGCTTAGCAATGGTGCAGGCGGCGGTTAAGGTTGGGGATCCGCAAATCCGAGGGCGCCTGCATCAAGAAGGGGTCGCCAAGGTCAGCGCGGGGGCGCACGCGCTGGCAAAAACAAAAGCGGCGGGAGAGTAGCGGGTGCGGGCGGTACGTACGCTAGGTTTGGGCGGCAAATTTTTCTATTCTGATTTAGCGACCCCGCTTTTTCCCAGCGGGCATTCGCATCGGGGGAACCGATAGGATCGGCGGGCCCGGGGGTCCGCCGATCTAGTTTTTGATGGCGGCCAAGGGCGCGCCCTGGAGGTTTTGGAACCGGATAGCCCGCAAGGCTCCCTGCACGTATAATTTAAGTGTGTTTATGAAGTTCGCGACCTGGGCTTTGTTGGGTGGCGTTTTGGCCTTGTGGCTTCCGGCCATGGCGCAGGGGCCCGCTTCCGATCCCAAGGCGGGTCCGCCGGCTCTGGATTTTCCGGAACAGAACCCCATCCGGCTAGACGTCACGCGCGTGCCGCTTTTGTTTACGGTGCAGGACAAGAAAGGCCGCTTCATTACGGATTTGACCAGGGACGAATTCGAGATCATCGAGAATAAGCGGCCGCAGACGATATCGGAGTTCACGGCGGAAAGCGACCTTCCGCTGAGGCTGGCCATATTGATCGACACGAGCAACAGCATTCGCGAGCGTTTCAAGTTCCAGCAGGAGGCGGCGACCGCGTTTATCGAGACCGTGGTCCGGCATGGCCAGGATAGGGCCATGCTGGTGAGTTTCGACACATCCGCAGAGCTGGTGGCCGATTTGACCGACGACACGCAAAGACTGGCGGCCGCGGTTCGCGATCTGCGGCCGGGCGGCGGCACGGCGCTGTATGACGCGATCTTTTTTGCCTGCCGCGACAAGCTGATGAAGGAGCAACCGCCCGAGAAGTTCCGGCGCGCCATGGTGATCTTGAGCGACGGCGAAGACAATCAGAGCCATTGGACGCGCGATCAGGCTCTGGAAATGGCGCAAAAGGCCGACGTGGTGATCTATACGATCTCCACCAACATTACGCGCATCGACACCGAGGGCGACAAAGTGCTGCGCTACTTCGCGCAGGAGACCGGCGGGCAGTCGTTCTTTCCGTTCAAAGCGACGGACCTGGCGCAGTCGTTCGAAAATATCGCCAATGAGCTGCGGCATCAATATATCGTGCTGTATCGCCCCGTGCCGTTGAAGGCCGATGGTCTTTATCACAACGTGGAGATCAAGGTGAAGAACCGGCGGGATCTGGTGGTGCGGGCGCGGCACGGATATTACGCGCCGGTATTCAATCCATAAGTCTTCGAACGTGTTTCGCCGCCACCCCGGTCTGATATGGGTTGCGCCTTTGGCGCTGACGGGACTGTTCGCGGCGGCGGCGGCGCTGGAGGGGGCTTTCCGTTTTGGCCTGGTATTTCTTGTGCTGGCGTATACGGCGGCGCCGGTTTGGTGCGCCTACCGGAAAGGCGTTGGGCCAGCGAAGCGGCCGACCGCGCTCGATTTCGTTTGCGTGCTTTTGCTCTGGCTGCCTTTGGAGTTCGGCGCGGGGGCGGCGTTTGTGCCCAGGCATGCGCAGGGCGTTCTGCACAGCGCCGCTTATTTGGCCGCGATCCTGCTGGGGCTGACAGTTTTCACTGGGTTTCGGCAGTTTGGGGGGCTGAAGATCGCGCTGCCGCGGCGCGCGATGGATTTCTGGCTGCCGCTGGTTGGATATATTGCGGTTGCTCCGGCGCTTGCCGCGCTGGGGATCGCTCTTGGATTCCTTCCGCCGCCGCACGCGCCCAGGGCGGCTGCGCACACAATGGCTGGAGCGCTCGGCGGGATCTTTTTATTGACCGCTTTGCCGGAAGAGATTTTATTCCGGTCGCTGATTCAGAATCTGCTGATGCAGCGATTCGGGGAAACGACGAGCACGCTCGTAATAGCATCGGCGATCTTTGGCTGCGCTCATCTCGATAACGGGCCGCAAGCGTTGCCGAACTGGCGCTACGCGATTCTGGCGACGATCGCGGGATTCGCATATGGCAAGGTGTTTCAGAAAGCGTCGAGCGTTTGCTCTTCCGCGCTGCTGCATATGCTGGTCGATTGGACGAAGCATTATTTCTTTTGAGGCGGATCGCTCAGGCCGGCCACGGGCCGGTTGCCAGGGTTGGTTCTCCGGCTGTCCCGACACCAGAGAATACGCTAATGGCGGCTGATTCGTTGAGAGGAAGTGTTTGCGGGAGCGGTGCGAGTTGGGGCCGGCGCGGGGGGTTTGGGCGGCTGGGGATCATAACCCAGCCGGCCCCAGAGCCCGATTCCCTGCCCTCCGAGCGGCGCGGAGACTTCGAAGCCGGAGGTGAGCGCCATAACGGCGGACCGGATGCTGTCTTCATTCGGCCCCACCTGAAACGGATCGACCTGCCAGAGGCGTCCGTCGTCCAGGACGACGCGGCGGCCCGCTCTGCCCAGCGTTTCGACCAGGGCCTGCTTGCCTAGGTCGCCGCCGAGGGTCAGCGAGACGGAGCGAATGGCTCCGCATTGCGAGAGCAACTCCTGCAACTGCGGGGCGGATTCCGGCGAAAAGGATTTCAGCCCCAGCGCGAGGTCAATCGCATAGCGCGAGGCGATCTGAGAAATCATCTTCAGCGCGGGGAGGAGGTCCCGATCCGGAAAGCGGTCGAATACAAGCTGGAGGCGGTTGAAGCGGTCGCGCGCCAGCGCTTGCAGATATGCGGTCCAGAACTCCTCGGATCCAAACCAGACGACGTAGGGATCGGCGGCGGCTTTGACGCCGCGGGGGGTGAGGAATGGCGAGCCGCGCGCGAGCTTCAGATGGCCCAGCGTTCGCATCTGGGATGCGGCTTCGAGCAATCCATACATTAAGCCGCGCAGATCGCCGCCGGAAATGCGGCCGCCGCCCGCAGGAAACGGATCGATACGGAAGGTTTCGGGCGGATCGACATTGAGCTCCGCTAGGATCTTGGGTTTGTACTTGAAATTTCTGGCGGCGATGGCGGCGTTTAGCTCGGCCATCCCGAAATCGGCGGGACTGGCGGCATACGCGGCGGCGGCCGCCAGCAGGGACGCAACTGCAAAGCGGCTTTTCACTATCTCACAATATCCACGGGCAGTTTCACATCCATGGTTCTGGGAGGCAGGCACATGGCGTCGTTGCAAGCCTGGTAGCGCAATTTTCCCGTGATGGCGGACGGGCCGGCGATCGCCGCCTCGGGGACCCTAAATTTCGTGGTGAGTTCGAAGTTGCCGGAAAAGACCGATTGCGGCATTTCCGAAAAGGCGTACTTCTCCATTTTTGGCTTAGGATAGGTTACGCCGAGGGCCTCCAACGGTCCCGGATTCCAGGTGAGGCGCAAGGGGATCAAATATTTGTCCGTGGGAGTGTTGCTTTGAACGTGATAGCCGGGGCGCAGTTGCAGCGGCAACTTGGCCTCCACGGTCGCGCCGATCTTGGCTTGGAGAGAAGGAGGAGTTCCGGCGACCGAGAGAACGGCGGGGGGCTGGGCGGCGGCAAGGGAACCGAGAGCAATCGCCAGCGCCGCGAGTTTGGGAGTGGTTTTCGTCATCAGGTATCCGCTTTCAGCAAATCCAAAATCTCCTGGCGGTAGGCGCTTTTGCCGGCGGCGCCCACGTGCATGCGGGCGATGCGCCCGCTTCGATCGATGAGGAAGGTGACGGGCAGGGCATCTTGTCCGCCGTACAGCGTCATCAAATCATCGCCTCCCAGCAGGACGGGGTAGTTAATCCTGGCGCGCTGAGCATAGGGCGCGACGGTAGTCCATCCCCGTTCATCGAAGGCCACACCCAGCACGCTGAAGCCGCGATCCTTAAATTCGCGCTCAAATTCCGTGAACCAGGGAATCTCCTGGCGGCAGGGCGCGCACCAGCTTGCCCAAAAATTCAGCAGCACCACCTGGCCGCGGTAATCGGAGAGCCTCACGGTCGCGCCGCGGGCGTCTTTCAAGGCGAACTCGGGCGAAGGCTTGCGCTCCGGTTCCGGCTTGAGAGCCGGGCGATCGGGCTCTTCAAAAGAAGCGAAAGCGAGATAAACGGCAATCGCCCCAGCGGCGATCCAGAGCGCGGGTTGCTTCACTGCACTCGGTCATCGATCTGTTCGGGCTCGCCAGCAAAACGGAGCGCACGGGCGGTTTCCTTAAAGGCGATGGGGTCGCCCGCGCGCCCTTTGCGGGCTGGCGAATCCGGCGGATGCAGCAGGCCGATGTTGCCGGGCGGCTTTTCTTTGAGCAATCGGGCGATCTCTTCCTCGTAAGTCGACTTGCTGATGAGTCCCACATGCCTGCTGACGACGCGGCCGTCGCGGCCGATAATAAAGGTTGTCGGGAGAGATTCGATTCCGCCATAGGCTTTATCGAGATCGTCGTTGCCGACCATGACGCGGTAATTGATTTTGTGCTCGGCAATGTAGGGCTTTACGGCGTCCCAGCCGTCGTCGTCGAAGGCGACGCCCAACACGGTGAAGTTCTGATCTTTGTACTTCTGCTCGAAGGAGATAAACCAGGGGATCTCCACCTTGCAAGGGCCGCACCAAGTGGCCCAGAAATTGAGCAGCACGACTTTACCTTTTTGATCAGAGAGCTTAACGGTGGCGCCGGTGGCGTCCTTCAGGGTGAAATCGGGAGCGGGCTTAGAAATCAAGTTGGAGTTTTGCGCCTGTTCGCGCGCGTCGCCATTTTTGACCGCCGCTTCCGGACGCCGGGAGCAGGAGCTCACAGCCACGGCGAGGGCGAGAGCGGCCATCGCCAGGGCAGCGGGCGCGGTCCACCGCATCGTTGGTCTCTTCATGGACCCTCCACGCCAATTATACCGAGGACGGACGGAACTATTGGCCTGGGGAATCCGTTATGGTGGACATATGCCGATATCAAGGTGGTTACGCCTGAGCATGGCGCTGGCGCTGGCCGGCGCCGGGCTCGCACAGACTCCGGCTGCGTTCGAGGTTGCTTCGATTAAGCCCGCGCCGCCTATCACGCAGTTGGCTCAGCAGATTCATTCGGGAAAGCTGCACGTCGGAATGTCGATCGATGGAGCGCGAGTGGACTGGGGCTTCGCGTCTCTGGCGGAGCTGATCGTTCAGGCATACAAGATCAAGCCCTATCAGCTCACCGGTCCGGATTGGATGAAACAGAAAAGATTCGACGTGCTGGCGACGCTGCCCGAGGGAGCAACGAAGGATCAAGTGCCAGAGATGCTCCAGGCCTTGCTGGCGGAGAGATTCAAGCTATCAGTCCATCGGGACAAGAAAGAGCAATCCGTGTATGCGCTGGTGGTGGGGAAAAACGGCGTGAAGATGAAGGAATCGCCGCCGGAGCCGGAAAAACCGAACGATCCGAATGGCGGAGCGCCTGGGGCGGCGGGCGGAGGCCGGGGCAGCATTACGGTGGGAACTCCGGACGGCGCGCTGACGGTAAAGCCGGAAGGGAGAGGGGCGGTGATCTCGGGAGGGCCGAACGGCAACATCCGCGTGAATTTGGGGGAAAACGGCAACATGCGGATGGAGATGTCGCGGATGACGATGCCGCGGCTGGCCGACATGCTCACGCCGTTCATGGACCGGCCGGTGATCGATATGACGGAGTTGAACGGAAGCTATCAGGTGGCTCTGGAGCTTCCCATGCAGGAACTGATGAACATGGCGCGGGCGATGGCGCCGGAGCTAGCGGGCTTGGGCGGTCCGGGCGGGCCGGGCGCGGGAGCCGGGGTTCCGCTCGCCTCCGATCCTTCCGGGACGTCTCTGCTTGAGGCGGTGCAACAACTGGGTCTAAAATTGGAGCCGCGCAAGGCGCCGGTGGAGGCGATTGTGGTGGATCACCTGGAAAAGGAGCCTACGGAGAATTAAGAGGGGTTAGTGGGAAAGATCGATGCCGAGCTTTTTTAGCTCTTCCGCGTAGTAGCGCTTGTGGAGGAGGTCCCATTCCTCGGTGCCTTCGGGGATCTCGCGTTTTTGGGTGCGGATTTTCACGCGCGCGGCCCGATCTACTTTTTCCTCGGTCTGGAGCAGTTCCGTCATCACCTTCACCAGCTCCAACCGCACCTCATTGGGATCGCGTTTGAGGCGGAAGTCGCGGCTTTTGCGGAGCGCCGCCACGATTTTATGCGAAATATCGTTCACTTTGTCGCGCGAGAGCTTCATTGGGTCGCCCGAATCGCGCCCGGAGGCGCGGATCACCTTGCGCTGAGTGATCATGGTGTTCTTGATGCGGCGGAACATTTCCTGGTAGCTGACGCCCTCGCGCCGCATGTAGTCGCTGTATTGGCTGAGCAGCTCGCGCACTTCGTCGTTGAGGCGGTCCTCCACGGCCAGATCTTCTTCGACGACATCGGCGATGAAGTTCGAAGCGGTTTGCGGATCGCTGGTTTCGATCCACATGGGGCTCAGTTTGCGGACGATTTGGCGTGAAATGTAGCTGACGAACTCGCGAGCGAGAAGCATCCGTTAATTTCAGTGTATCGGTCGCGCCGGAAGGGTGTCAATGCAGGCGCTCGGGCGAGGGGACCTCCCCGCCGCCGTGGCCCTCCAAAAATTCGCGATCGATGCGCTTGCGTCCGCGGAAGCCTTCTTCGGCGCCATGCCAATATTCGATGCCGCTCTCGCCTAGCTTCCAGCACAAGCAGACGTCGCGATCCTGGAAGCGGCTCATGAAATCGATCAGGCCGATTTCCAGATCCTTCACCACGGCGCCGGTGCGCTCGATGCGTGCGAGAGCCTCCTTCAAGGCTTCGGCGGAGGCGCCGAAGCGCGCGCGCGCGGCCAAAAGCTGGGCGGGGTTCACGCGGCTGCCGCCGGCCATGCGGATGCGCTCCGAAGCGGCCTCGATCTCGCGCCGGGCCTTGACGGCTTCGGCGCGATGAAAGACGGCGTCCCGCAACAACCTCTCGACTTCCGGTATGAGCCGCTCGGCTTCGGCCAAGGTGAAATATTGCGTCATGATTTCAGTTTACGTTCACCGGTAGGCCGAAATGCCGGTCACGCGTTCTCCGATGGCCAGGGCGTGAATATGGTCGGTGCCTTCGTAGGTCTTCACGGTCTCCAAATTGCACATGTGCCGCATCACGGGATATTGATCGGTGATGCCGTTGGCGCCCAACAAATCGCGGGCCAGCCGCGCGCAATCCAGGGCGATGGCGGCGTTGTTGCGCTTCAGCATGGAGATGTGAGCGGGCTCGGCCTGGCCTCGATCTTTCAGGCGGCCGACATGCAGCGCCAGCAACTGCGCCTTGGCGATCTCGGTGATCATCCACGCCAGCTTTTCCTGAACTAGCTGATGCGAGGCGATCGGACGGTTGTCGAACTGCTTCCGTTGGATGGCGTAGGATCGCGCGGCCTCGTAGCAATCCATGGCGGCGCCGATAGCTCCCCAACCGATTCCATATCGCGCCTGGGTGAGACACAGGAGCGCGGCTTTCAGGCCTTTTGCCTCGGGCAAGGCGCAATCCAAAGGAATGCGGCATTCGCGGAAGGCGAGGCTTGAAGTAACGGAGGCGCGCATGGAGAGCTTGCCGTGAATGTCGGAAGAGGTAAATCCGGGCGCGCCGCGCTCCACCAGGAATCCTTGAATGCCCTCCGGGGTTCGCGCCCAGACCACGGCTACGTCGGCGAGGGAGCCATTGGTGATCCAAGTTTTTTCTCCGTCGAGAATCCAATGGGATCGCTCGCGCCGCGCGCGGGTCAGCATTCCGCCGGGATTCGATCCAAATCCAGGTTCGGTTAGGCCGAAGCATCCGATGGCCTCGCCTTTTTGCAGGCGCGGCAGCCACCGCTGCTTCTGCTCCTCGCTGCCGTAGGCGAGAATCGGGTACATCACGAGCGCGCCCTGGACGCTAACGAAGCTGCGCAAGCCTGAATCGCCGCGCTCGATTTCCTGCATCAGCAAGCCGTATTCGACATTGCTCATTCCGGCGCATCCGTAGCCTTGCAGGTTGGCCCCCAAGAATCCGAGACGCGCCATTTCCCGGATCAGCTCTTGGGGAAACCTCCCTTCACGGAAGCAATCGCGGATCACAGGGGCTACGCGCTCGTCGACGAACTGGCGCGCGGTCTGGCGGACCAGCAATTCCTGCTCGCTGAAGAAGGAGTCGATGCGCAGAAAATCCACGCCCGGAAAGGAAGACATGAGAGTAGAATAACCCCATATGCGCCGCATCTTCGCTGTTGTTTTCGTTGTTCTCGCCCTGGGGGCGGCCGCGGTCCGCTGGGTTCCGGCGGCCAGGGCCTCAACGGGTCCGATTCCCCTCAATTGCAATCGCGCGTGCCTGGAGGATCTGGTCAATCAGTATTTGGCCGCCGTGGTTGCGCACGATCCCAAGCGCCTGCCGCTTTCCGCCGACGTCAAATACACCGAAAACGATCAGGAAATGGAAGTCGGCGATGGCTTTTGGAAGACCGCGGAAGGGATTGGAAATTACAAGCACTACTTCGCCGATCCGGAATTCGGCCAAGTGGCGTTCATGGGGACGATGCACGAGGCCGGAACGGCTCTGCTGCTGAGCCTGCGCCTTCGGGTCGAGCTGGGACGAATCACGGAAATCGAGTCTGTTTATTATCGTCAGGGCGGGGGCGGACCTTCCGGCATCGCCGACCTCGACAAGCCCGGCTACAGTCCCGGGGAGATGTGGTTCAAATCGATTCCGCCGGCGGAGCAGGCGTCGCGGCAGGAGCTCATTTCGGTGGCGGACGCTTATTTCACCGGCCTTCAAAAGAACGACGGCAAAGGCATCGACGGCAAGGGAAATTATCCTTTCACCAACGATTGCCATCGGGTGGAAAACGGCGCGCCGACGACGAACGTTCCCCGCCCCGCCAATCAGCCGCCCACCGAAATCAACGCCTTTTCGCTAGACTGCCTTTCGCAATTCAAGCTGGGCTATTATTTCGTGGTGCAGAACATCCACCATCGCCGCTATCCGGTAGTGGATCGCGAACGCGGGGTGGTCTGGTCGCATGCGGTCTTCGATCAAGGGACGGTGAATCAGGGCGTCCTTTCCGACGGCCGGCCGTATGCGTTCAAGGGCTTTAACCGGCCTTCGAGCATTTTGGTGACCGAGGCGTTTTTAATCGAGAACGGGAAGATCCGCCGCGTGGAGATGATCGGCCCATCGGCGCCGTATCACTTAAACGGCGCCTGGCCGGGAGGATTGAGCGGGCGCTGACTTATCGGGCGCTGAGTTATCGGGCGCATTTATCGATCCGGAGCGCATTTCGGGAAAATCCGCGCCGTTGGAGAGGAGGCGTGGCGGAACGATGAAGACCCGCGCGCGTCTGGATCGGATCGAGGGCGCGTGGGCGGCGGCGAGCCATGCGATATAGTGGAGAAAGCCGCCGTTGGCCGGCGGCAAGCATTGGCGCAGCAAGCCGGGCGCGTAGCTCAACTGGCAGAGCAACTGACTCTTAATCAGTAGGTTGAAGGTTCGATTCCTTCCGCGCTCACCACTCATTTGCGCTCCAAGCGAATTTTCAGGATCGGACATCGAGATTGCAAATACGGCGGCGCTTGCCAAGCGGCGGCCGCTCTCAAAGGTGGCGGAACGGCTCGGCGCCGTTGCCGGCGCTCTTTGTCGACTCGCTTTCCAAAGACCGGCTCACCAGCTCCTTCGATCCCAGGCCAACCGCGATCGCCAAGGCGAGAACAATTC
Source organism: Bryobacteraceae bacterium (assembly GCA_035293905.1). GTDB lineage: Bacteria > Acidobacteriota > Terriglobia > Bryobacterales > Bryobacteraceae > Palsa-187. Next base: position 9,854 of record DATGLY010000058.1, on the reverse strand, counting down.
CGCCAAACAGAATTCCGAAGGCGAGATTAACGATGCCCGCGCCTATTCTGAGTTGTTCGAGAGCCATCGCGACGGCCAGCACGTTTACGAGCCATTTCACGCCGACCGCCAACAGCCGGGCATATTGCAGGTTCATGTTCACGCCGCCGATCAGCACGCTGCGAGCCAGGAACCGGGCAATGATGTTGCCGGCCAGCAGCACCAGCAAGGCGCCCAAAACATTCGCCAGATAGGCGAACATGCTGTGCGCCAATGGCGAAGTCAAGGTGGCGTCGAGGGAGGTCATTCCGATCAAAAACCCGAAAATAACGACGATCCAGGAGACGATGCGGGCAAGCAGCGCCGACGGGCTTTTGACCGCGGACCAATCCAGGGGCGAAGCGAATCCCCAGTGGCTGGCCCGCTCGTCGAAGTGAATCGCGGCGAGGAAGCGCCGCAACGCGACGCGAATCACCAAGGCAACCAGAGCCGAAACGAGCAATGCCACGATCAGCGCCACGACTCCGGGCAGGAAACTCGCGGCTTGGCTTAGCAGTCTGCTCGTGGATTCCATCAACGCCTGCCGAGCTTTATCCCACATAATGGACTCCTTTCGCCGACCCTCACGGATTAAAGCTGTCGGGCCATCGCCAGCGCGAGACCAAATAGGGCCGGTTCGCGTCGAAGGCCTGGCAAAGCCGCTCGAGCCGCTGCTCGGCAGCCTTTCCCGCGGCATTCTGCATCTCCAGCGCGTAGGACGCAACCCACCCGAGGTAGAGAGGCGTCATGGCCCGCAGCAGATGATCGCGATTCATCGTCCTGAGGCGGTGTCCGAGCGCAAAATCGTAGACGATCCGCGCCCACAATTCATCGGGCATGCGGAATTGCGCTGGCGGCAAGGCCGAAATTTTTTTGAGCTCGAAGAGGGTGGCGGGCGGCAGCACCAGACCCCAGAGCTCCCCGAGGTCCCGAGTGCCCAGGCGGAATAACTCGATCATGCGGCCCACGTCGACGGCGCCCTGATCGTCGGCGACGGGCGTTCGGTCTCCAAAAGACGGCGCGTATACCGATTCCCGCGGTCTTTGCCAGCAAGCCGCATTTCGTTCGACATCGAGAAAGACAGGCCCCAAAACCTGCGCCAGAAGAGAACTCACATTGGTCCAGTCCATGGGCGGGTAACGGCGCACGCCGACATGAGCCTGGCAGATTTTAAATCCGCTGCAAACGGCGGTGGGAGCAATCGCAGCCGGCGCGAAGATTTGGGAGGCGGATCTGGCGGATTGATCCAGCCGTATGATCCGCTGGCATAGGCGGCCGGAGAGGCCCAAATCCGGACCCAAGGGGTTTTGAATCCGGGCGCCGTACAAAGCGCGATTCAACGGCGAGATCAAACCATCGTTCAGCAGCCCCTCGAACTTGCCATGGGCGTAATAGGGCGTGACCAGATCGAAGCCCATCTCCAGCACAGGCTGAACGAGCCGCGAGATCCATTGCGAAGTGAGGGTTTGCAGATCGGACGCCAATACGCATGCGGCGCGCACTCCAAGCTTATCCCCCAGGGCGAAAACGGAGCGGTACGCATTCGCCATGGATTCAAAAGGAGTTATGGAGGGATTCGAATTCAACAGCGGCCACGGCACGAAAAACACCGGCTGACCGTCCAAAGGCGCGAGGTCGGCGGCATTCGCGGCATCCGCGCCGTTGAGGCTTCCATGGCCGTGAATGACAACGGTGCGCGGAAGGGCCGGGAGCTTTTCGATCGCCTGCCGCACGAGGGATACAGAAAGGTCGCTGCCTCCATGATCGGCGAGCACGCCTACCATCAGGTCGGCGCTGGCGATGCGGTCAATCCGTTGCCGGGCCGCTTGCGGGATGGATTCTATCTCCACGCCTTCGCGTTCCCTCTTTTTTCATACCATGCGGCGGCTACATCGAAAGGGACAATAGGCCCATAAGCGGGATCCGCACCCAGGTTGGCCGATTATTCAATTCGTAGCGGAGCTCGTAGAGGGCTTTATCCAACAAGTGAATCTCGAGCAGCCTCCGAAAGGCGTCTTTGCCGGCGGGCAAGAATTTCGCAGTCTGCGCGGTCTGCCGATAAGCGCGAAGGAATTCAGCCGCGCTGGATCGCTCCCAAAGTTGCGCCCAAGGCTCAAGCCGGGCCCGATCCTCCGGCCGCCGCGTAGCATAATTCATCAGCGAAGAATAGGCGGCATAGCCGAAAGAACGCAACATGCCGGCGACATCCTTGAGGGGGGATTGCTTCGAACGCCGCTCGGCGAGCGGCCGCGCCGGTTCGCCTTCAAAATCGATAATGAAGTAGTCGGTCTTGACGCGCAAGACCTGGCCCAGGTGGTAATCGCCATGAATGCGAATCCTTTGGCCCCACGATTCTTCTTCGGAGAAGGGCCGGAACCGGTCGAGGATGTTGCGGCGGCGGCTGAGCAACAGAGCCGCGATTTCCACCAGGTCGTCGGGGAGCTGGGCCAAATGATCCTTCAAAAGATCAAACGTGGCCGAGGCATGCCGGCGAAGATCGGCGGTCACCGCGTTGAGGTTGGCGGGCGTTAAGGGTTCCGGCGCAAAGGCGGGGTCGGCCGTGGGCGAAGCCAGAGCCATATGCAGCTCGGCCGTGCCGCGGCCCAAGGCGGCGGCGGATTCCAGATAGATTCCCACATGGTCGCGCGCCGCCTGAGGCGCTGGCTGGGCGGCCAACTCCACAAGGTCCATCGCGCGGGCGGCGTCGCCGTCCGGCGGAAAGGGGACCGGCGCGTTTTCCTCGTAGAATCGTTCCAGCTCCTCCAGCGTCAACTTCCATCCATCGCCCTCATGGGCGATCATGGCTTGCAGCATGGCCGCAGCCGAGGATTCTCCGTTTTGCGGCGCATACTCGATGGACCCCATAAAAGCCGGGACGCGATCGAATCCAGCGCGCCACGTCAGATACTGGCCGATTTCGCAATCCGGGTTCGGCCCAGGTTCCTGGCGGCGGAACAGCTTGAGGAGGCAGCGGTCGCCGAAAAGGACAGAGGAGTTGCTTTGCTCGGCCGGACTGCGCCGCACCTTGGACGGAAGCTCTTGCGCGGCCATGAAGAGCTGTGGCGCGCGAGAGCCCCGAAATACGCCGTGCTGCGCGACGATCTCGCTTGACTGCGCGACGAGGCCTAAAAGCTCCTGGCAAGCCGCATCGTGGAAGAGAGCATCGTACAAGACGCCCGCTCCCTGGCTGGAAACAGTCCCGGCGATGACAGAGTGGGGCTGCGACTCACAGAGTTCCCGAGCGCGATCGCCGAAGGCCCGGGCGAGCAGGACCAAATACGTTTCCGGTTCGCCGCTGGCGTAGCGCACCTCAAGCAGAACCAGCGCCGAGCCGGAGGATTGCAGTTCCGCCCAGTCGGCAATGCCGGCGGAGCGGATGCGGCGCGACTTACCGCCAAACCAGCGCTGATGAACAAGGTATTCCGGAAAGAACTTGGTCTCCAGGCGCTCGCGCTCGGATTCGAATAAAGACTCCCAGCCGCCATACGCAATCAGAGGATTCTCCTCCAGCGCCCGCCGTTCGCCCGCGGCGCTTTCCGGCTGGCCGTGAAGCTCGAGCCAGAGGACGCCGTAAGGACCGAGCGTGAGACGGTATGGTTGTTTTTCGATTTTGGGAAAGGGCACGTAGCCGAGCATCTCCACGGGCGTCATGCCCGCCAGTTCGGACAGCTCAAGATCGACCGGCTGGGCGAAGCGCGACAGGTTGGCGACGCACAGAATTTGTTGATCGTCGTAGCGGCGCAGGTAGGCCAGAATTTTGCGGTTGGCCGGATTCAGGAACTCCATGGTCCCGCGTCCGAAGACCTGAAAAAGCTTCCGCAAGGCGATCATGTTCCGCATCCAATTCAACAGAGAAGAGGGGTCGCTTTGTTGGGCTTCGACATTTATGGATTCATAGCCCCACACCGGATCCATAATGACCGGACTGTACAATCGGGAGGGCGTAGCGGTAGAAAAGCCGGCGTTGCGATCCGCGTTCCATTGCATGGGGGTTCGCACGCCATTACGATCGCCGAGATAAATGTTGTCGCCCATTCCGATTTCATCGCCGTAATAGATGATCGGCGTGCCCGGAAAGGAAAAGAGCAGGCTATTCAAGAGTTCGATGCGGCGGCGGCTGCGATCCACCAGCGGGGCCAGGCGGCGCCGAATTCCGAGATTCAGGCGCATGCGCGGGTCGGCGCTATAAGCGAGATACATGTAGTCTCGCTCATCGTTCGTCACCATTTCAAGCGTCAATTCGTCATGGTTGCGCAGGAACAGCCCCCATTGGCAGGTATCGGGAATCGCGGGAGTCTGGCCGATAATGTCGGTGATCGGCAGACGGTCTTCCTGGCGCAAAGCCATGTAGATTCGGGGCATCAGCGGGAAATGGAAAGCCATATGAAACTCGTCTCCGTCGCCGAAATAAGGGCGCACATCCGTGGGCCATTGGTTGGCTTCCGCCAGAATCATGCGATTGGAGAAGTTCTTCTCGATCTCCCGGCGAAGCAGCTTAATGATGGCGTGCGTTTCGGGAAGGTTCTCGCAATTGGTGCCCTCGCGCTCCACCAAGTAGGGGACCGCGTCCACGCGAAGCGCGTCAACGCCGACTTCCAGCCAAAAGCGCATCACGTGGATGATTTCCTGCAACACGCGCGGATTGTCATAGTTCAAGTCCGGCTGATGGGAAAAGAAGCGGTGCCAGTAGTAAGCGTTGGCCTCCGGATCCCAGGTCCAGTTGGACTTTTCGGTATCCGTAAAGATGACGCGGGCCTCCTGATATTTCTTGTCCGTGTCGCTCCAGACGTAATAGTCGCGTTCAGGCGAACCCGGCGGAGAGCGCCGGGCCCTCTGAAACCAGGGATGCTGATCGGAAGTATGATTGATGACCAGCTCGATCATGACTTGCAGTCCGCGCTCGTGCGCGGCCGCTAGAAACGCCTTAAAGTCCTCCATGGTCCCGTACATGGGATGCACGCTTAAGTAGTCCGAGATGTCGTAGCCGTCGTCTTTGAGAGGGGAGGGGAAAAACGGCAGCAACCACAGGCAAGTGACTCCCAGATCCTGCAGATAGTCGAGTTTTTGCAACAGGCCGGGGAAATCTCCGATTCCATCGCCGTTGCTGTCTTTAAACGCGCGCACGTGAAGCTCGTAGATGATGGCGTCCTTGTACCAGAGCGGATCGCTGGCGGCGCCGGGTTGCCGGATCGTGACGGCATCTTTCTCGAACTCAGGCTGCATCGGAGCGACGAAACGGGCGCGGGCTTGCGCTAACGATAGTAGTCAAAATCCTTTTCAGTGCGAACTCTTTTTTGAAGCTTGAAAATGCAGGCGGGCATGCTTTGCGGCGCCAGTTCGACATAGTTGCGCCTGCCCTGCCACAGATAGCGGCCTTCCGCCAGCAGATCGAGCGCTTGAAAAGGGCGGATGGGATCCAGCCCCAGCGGCTCCAGGTCCAGATCAAGCCAGCTCGCCTGGGGGTGAAAAGCGTCGAGATTTACGACTGTTAAAACGACGTTGGAAAGGTCCTCGGTGGATTTGCTGTAGCAGATGACCAAGGGATTGTCGGTTTGATGAAACCGCAGGCCGCGGTTGCGGCGCAGAGCCGGATTGTCACGCCGAATCTGATTTACGCGCGCGATCAAGTTTCTTAGACTCACAGGCGAGTTCAGGTCACGATGTTTCAGCTCATATTTTTCCGAGTTCAGATATTCTTCACTGCCGGGAGCCGCGGCCGCGTTTTCGCAGAGCTCGAACGCGCCACCGTATATGCCATAATTCGATCCTAGCGTAGCGGCCAGAATGAGCCGGATCATGAAGGCCGGCCGGCCTCCCACTTGCAAAAACTCGGGTAAAATGTCGGGCGTATTGGGCCAGAGATTGGGGCGGAAATATTCGGCGATTTCGCCGGCAGTCAATTCCGTGAAATAGTCGGTCAATTCCTGCTTGGTGTTGCGCCAGGTGAAATAAGTATAAGACTGAGAAAATCCGAGCTTGGCGAGCCGGTACATCAGACGCGGTCTGGTGAAAGCCTCGGCAAGAAACAAGAGATCGGGGTACTCTCGCTTCAACGCGCCGATGACCCACTCCCAAAAAGGAAACGCCTTGGTATGGGGATTGTCAACGCGGAAGATGCGGATGCCCTCTTTCACCCAGAACAACAAGACGTTCCGCAATTCCGCCCAAAGCTCGCGCCATTGGGAAGTTTCGAAATCAAAGGGGTAAATATCCTGGTATTTTTTAGGCGGGTTTTCCGCATACTGGATGGCTCCGTCGGGCCGCTTGCGGAACCACTCCGGGTGTTGGCGCGTGTAAGGATGGTCCGGGCTGCACTGGAAGGCGATGTCCAAAGCCATCTCCAGGCCGTGGGCTTGCGCCGCCGAGACGAGGCGGCGAAAATCCTCCAGGGTTCCGAGTTGCGGGTGGATCGAGGTATGGCCGCCTTCTTCGCCGCCAATCGCCCAGGGACTGCCGACATCTTCCGGCCGCGCGGCCGGAGAGTTGTTCTTGCCCTTTCGGAATGTCCGGCCAATAGGATGAATGGGCGGAAGATACAGCACATCGAATCCCATAGAAGCGATGTAGGGAAGCCATGCCTCGCAATCCTTAAATGCTCCGTGCCGGCCGGGTTCGGCGGCGCAGGAGCGGGGAAACACTTCGTACCAGGCGGAAAACAGCGCCTTGTCGCGCTCGACCACGACTTTTAGCTGCTTGTCGTATTGCTTGGCGAAACGCCGCGCCGGGTAGCGATCCATCAACGCGGCGACCTCTTCGCTCAGCGCTAAGGCGATCTTGGATTCCAAGCCGCCCTGCTGACGCAGCAAGCGCGCCCACTCCGCGAACTTTGTTGAATCGCTCCCCGAGGTCCGGGCCGCCGCATCCTCCAGCAACGCGGCGCCGGCGAGCAGGTGGATGGCCAGGTCCTGGCGCGCGTTATGGCGTTTCGCCAGATCGTCGCGCCAGGTCTTAAACGGATCAATCCAGCCCTGAAGGCTATAACGATATAGCCCGAGCTCGGTAACCTGAAAATCGGCGCGCCAGCGATCGTTTCCGATCGAGCGCATCGGCTTGGACCGCCAGCGGGGTTCCCCCTCCGCCCGATAGAGGATCTCACACGAGATCCACTCATGCCCATCGGCGAATACGTCCGCCTCGACCGCCACATACTCGCCGATTACGCGCTTGATCGGGAACTGGCCGCCGTCAATTTCCGGGCGCACTCCTTCGATGACCACGCGCGCGCGGCCGTCGAACTGCGGAGCCGCCGTTTCGCATGCTGAACCGTCCGCCCGAGCGTCCATCAGGTATTCCCAGCCAAAGGACCATTCCTGAGGACCAAACGTTTCTCTATTCATCGGCATGGGCTTGTCATGCGCTTTGAGGCTGATTGCAGGACACGGCAAGGGGGGCCAGCGAGACCGCGGAGAACCGCGCGGAAGTCAGGGTAAATCGACCCGGCCGGTTCTGACGCATTCAAAGGCGAACACGTACATTCCCGCCGACCAGGCCTGATCGTTTACGCCCATCGGGGCGCCGCTCTCGCCGTGGTGCCATTCGTTGAAGCCGCCGCGCTCGTTTAATTCAGCGAGACTCCGCAACGCGCGCTCGGCTGCAGACTGCCGGCCGGCCTTCACCAGGGCGGCGACGTAGAAACCGCCGATAAAGGGCCACACTCCGCCATTGTGATACTGATGCGGCAAATTGAGGGCGCCGTAGTAATCGCGCCAATCCGGATCGCCGGGGCGAACCGCCGGCGTCAGGCTGCGCAGGGGCCAGGCGTTTAACGAATGGCGCTCGATGAAATCGAGAATGGCGCCGGTCTGCCGCGGGCCGGCGACGCCGCTGAGAATGGCGAGCAAATTGGCGAAGGAATCGAACCATTCGCCGAATGCGCGAAACCCGAGATACGGCAAATAGTACTGCTCATCGACAAGCTGCCGTTTTTGGGGTATCCACCGCTCCCGCCCCAGGGAATCGCGCCGCAGGTCCTCCGTGCTAAAGGTGTGCGCGATATGCGGGAGCATGCAGCCATCGCCGCGGTACCAAAACAACCGATTCACTTGATCCGCCACGCGAGCCGCCTGCCGGAGAAAACCTTCGCTTTCTTGGGGAGCCTCTTGCGCCATCTGTCGCGCCGCCGCCCGAAGGGCGATCACGTAAAGGGCGTTTAGGCACAGGCCCTTGCCGCGAGTGCAGAAAAGGTCCTGCCAGTCGGAGCCTTCTTGCATCTGGAGCAGACCGGTTCCATCGACGTCCTGACAGGCGTACCAAGCAAGAACCGTTCGAACCGTGGATGGATCCGGCGCCAAAAGAGTGCTGCCGACGACCCACCACAATCCGCCGTCGGCATAGGCGCGAAAATTCGCGCGGCCCGTCTCGCAGTCGACGTGATTCGGAATTTGACCTGTGGAGGAGCGGTGGCGCTTCAAGCTGGAAAGGCTGGCGTGCAGCGCGCATTGAATCCGATCGTCTGGAATAAAACGCGCGCCGAGCAGACTGATCATACTGTCGCGGGCCCAGATCTGGCGGTGCCCGCGCGGGAGTCCCGAGGCCTTCAGGCCGTGGGGAACCGAACAGCGCCGGAGCGATTCGATGGCGCCGCGGTAGACTCTTTCGGTTAGATCCAAGCCGACATTTTAGCGCCCCTACGGCGTCAGAACGAATCGGAAGCGTGGATCCGCAGGCCGATATGCGTGAAATAGTTCGTCGCGCTGAAGAGCCAAAACAGGGTGGGCGATTACGCCGCGCCGGCCATCGCGGGCTCCGCCTCCACGCCCTCCCCAGCCTCCAGCCGCTTGGCCAGCTTGGCGATTTCGGCGTCGATTTCCCGTTCGATCTTGCGCCGCTTAATGACATCCTCGCGATAGCGGCGAAGGAAATAGTCGATGGTCTCGACGCGGATTTTGATGGAGCCCGAGGGTTTGTTTTCGTCCAGGTCCTTGAACGAAAAGTAGGGGGTGCCGCTTTTTTCGATGATCCCTTCGATCACTCCATAGATCGGCGCGTCGTGGCCGCATTTGAAGCTCGACATCTCCAGCGCCACAAGATTCGGGTGGCGGGCGGTGAATTTGGCGGCCCAGACCTTATGGTTCGTGCTCACGCTATAGCTGTTCTTCCAGACGTCCTGGATTTCCAGAGGCGAACGGATGTCGCCGTTGCGCACTTCTTCGCCGAACAGGCGCTCCAGCAAGTCCTCGTCGTAAGGCAGAGTGCTTTGGCTGAAGATGGGATAGCCCAATTTCTGGAATTCGTCCAGAATCTCGTGGTTCAATCCAGGGTCGTGGTGATAGACGCGCGCCAGAAGCACGAGTCCGATGCGGTCCTCGCGCTCCAGTTCATCCAGGACCGCGCGAGCCTTTTTCTGAATTTCCTTCTCGTACTGCTCCTGGGCCTCATACGCCGCCGCCACCGCGCGATCGTTCTCATCGGGGCTGAGCCCGAGGATTTCGGCGAACGCATCGTACATCTGGCGCGCGAACAGGCCCCGGTCCGCCATATTCACAATCGGGTCCAGATATCGAGTTCCGTGCTCGGCGAATACGTCGGTCTCCTTGGTGAAGGCGGCCTTGACGGTCTCCGGACTGGCCGTAATGGTCGGGCAGGCGTTGGAGCCCTGAAGGTGCACCAACTTGGTCGGCAGCACGTCGAACATGGGATAGAAGATCACATCCAGCTTTTTTTTGAGCCCCTTGACGAACAGCAGATTGTGGACGTGCGAAATTCCCACCTTGGCGGGGAAGCACGGATCGATGGCGCCGCGGCTTGCGCCCGCGCGGTATAGATCGCCGCTAGTGTAATCGGAATAGACAATGTTCTCGGAGGGAATTCCCAGCGCTTGGAAATACCCGTTGAAG
>DATGLY010000057.1:0-9244 GCA_035293905.1 Bryobacteraceae bacterium | reverse complement strand
GGATCGTATTTGCGTTCGGCGCTGGGTTGATAGACGGCAGCGGATTCGACGGCGGGACTTTCCGCGAGGGCAATCGATGTGGCGTTGGGGCCGCCATCGGGGGCAGCCGTGAGCGAATACATATGCCAGCCCGGATCGATTTTCGCGGTGAGCTTGAGGACGACGGTGGATCCAGGAGGGGCTTTGGAGGCGTCCGACGCCAAGGTCCAATGGACTAACTCCTGCGATTGCGCCAATCCCGCCCAGGCCGCCAGCATCATTGCGCAAACGCTCTTCATGAGACTCCTTACTTTCGCCTTTCGACTCCTCTTTTAGGTCGCCACCACCTTAGACGACGAAGACCGCTCCAATTCCGCCTCTATTTTCTCATTGACGCGGCCGCGCGCAAATTCGGCCGCCACGCGTATGGCGTTTTTGATGGCATTGGCGTTGGAGCGCCCGTGGCAGATGATGTTGACGCCTTTGACGCCGAGAAGAGGCGCGCCGCCGTATTCGGAATAGTCGACGCGTTTCTTGAGCTCGCGATAGGCGTCGCGGGAAAGCACGGCGCCCAGCTTGCGCCTGACGGTGGCCTCCAGAGACTCGCGCAGCATGTCGATGATGAGTTCGACGATGCCTTCACTGACTTTCAGGGTGACGTTGCCGATGAAGCCGTCGCACACCACCACGTCGGCGGCTCCGCTGAAGATATCGCGGCCCTCCACGTTGCCGATGAAATGGATGGGCAGAGCTTTCAACAAAGGAAGGGCGGCGCGAGTCAGATCGTTGCCTTTGTGTTCCTCTTCGCCGATGGAGAGGATGCCCACTCGCGGGCGGGCATTGCGGAAAATGATGCGCGAATAGACCTCGCCCATGACGGCGAATTGCGCCAGCATCTCGGGCGTGGAGTCCACATTGGCGCCCACGTCCAGGACCACGACGGGCTTGCCCTTGACGGTGGGAAAGGCCGAGGCGAGGGCGGGGCGATCGACGCCCCGGATCATGCCTTGCATAATCTTGGCGGCCACCATGGCGGCGCCGGTGTTGCCGGCGGAGACCACTCCGCGGGCCTCGCCGTCCCGCATCAGCCGCGAGGCAACCTTGATAGAAGAGTCCTTTTTGATGCGCACGGCTTTGGCCGCGGAGTCCTGCATGGTGACGAACTCGCTGGCATGGCGGATTTCGATGGGGAGTTCCGAAGCGCGGGGATGGCGCGCCAGTTCCGCGCCTACGACCTCCTGCAGGCCGACGAGGATGACGCGGACGGAATATTCGGAGGCGGCCTGAACGGCGCCCTCCACTTCAGCTTTCGGGGCATGATCGCCCCCCATGGCATCGACAGCGATCGTGAGCGGAGCCATCGGCAATTGGGATGAATGGGGCTGGGCTTATTCTTCCACCACCTCGATGACTTCGCGGCCCTTATATTTTCCGCAGTGGGGGCAGACGCGGTGAGGGAGCTTGGGCTCGTGACAGTTGGGGCACTCCGCCATGATGGAGCGGCGCAGGGAATCATGCGTACGCCGGGCGGAGGTTCTCCTTTTGGAATGTCGTCGCTTGGGATTTGGCATTTCTGTCCAGTTTATCTCCTAAATTTAACCGCCTCGGACAGGGTGGCTATTCGATTCGCCTGGGCGCAGCCTAAACGGCCTTGGGCTTAAATTGTTTCAGAGCAGCCCAGCGGTCGTCCACCGCCTGGCCGCGGCACTGACACGGTTTGTAATTGCGATTCTGCCCGCACTCGGGACAGATGCCCTTGCAACTGTCGCGGCAGAGCCTCTGCATGGGCAACGAGAGCAGCACGTATTCTCTTAAAACCTCGTTCAACTCGAGCCCATCGGTCTCATAAAAGCCCATTTGGGACTCGCTCTCATCGATCGCTTTTTCTTCGCCATACCCTTCCGAAACGGGCCGGTAATATAACTCAAAATTGGAGTCGATAGGAAGCCGCGCCAACTCCAGACATCGGTCGCAATCGGCCTCCATGAGCACAGCCGCGTGTCCTTTTACGCGGATCTCGCCAAGGGAGCCGCTGACCAGCTCCACCTTACCGGCCGCCTTCAGGGGACCGGCCTGGCGGAGCTTGGGATCCATGAATTCGATCGCGCCGGGCGGAAGCTCCACGTCGAAAAGTGCGGCGCGGACTTCAAGATCTCTAACGTGAAAGAACACAGTTGCCCCCTGCCCGATGGAGGCCAGGGTTTAAAGCTCAGTATATCAGGCTGGTGAAGCCGGGGCTGGCGCCGCAAATGGCGCGCCCCATGGGTGCGCCGCGGCCGGGGAAACGCGACGATTGCCGTGCGATCTAGGGTTCGGGAATTCTCTCGCCTAGCGCGATTGAAACCAAATTTTCACGATTTGGCAAATTGCGCCGACTAAAATGAAGGCTTTCTTGGAGCTAAAGTGATGAGCGCTGCACCGGCGATAGTCTCCATCGGCGATACGGGAGTTTTGAACCGCGAAATATCGCCGCCGCTATCGGAAGTCTGGATCGACCGGGATCTGGGCTGGCTGGATTTCAACGACCGGGTGCTGGCGCAGGCCGAGGATAGCCGGATTCCCCTGCTGGAGCGGGTGAAATTCCTCGCGATTTTCACGGCCAACCTGGATGAATTCTTCATGAAGCGGGTGTCGGTGCTGCGAAGCGGAAATACGGAAGGCCATGCGAAACTGCTGGCTCAGGTTCGCGAGCGACTGGTGAAAAGTTTGCAGCGCCAGGCGGAATGTTTTCGAAGCCAAGTGATTCCCGCTCTTGCAAGCCATGGAATTCATCTACGCGCCTGGGACGAGCTGACGCCAAATCAGCGAGCGGAAGCCTCGCGCTATTTCGACGAGCAGGTGTCGGCGGCTCTTACGCCGCTGGTGTTCGACCCCGCTCACGCTTTTCCTTTTCTTTCGAATCTGTCCACCTCGCTGGCCTTCGTTCTAGAGGATCCGGAGGAAGAGACAATGTCCTACGCCCGGGTGAAAGTGCCGGGCGTGCTTAGGCAGTGGGTTCACCTGGAAACGGACGCGGGGGCGGGAGAAAAGGTTTTCTCTCCGCTTTATGACGTGATTCGCGGAAACATCCACAAACTGTACGCGGGCATGAAGCTCACCGGGGCCACGCTGTTCCGGCTTACGCGCGACGCCGAGGTGGAAATCGAAGACGAAGCGGACGACCCCATTCGCGACGTGGTCCGCGAGCAGATCCGGCAGCGGCGTTATGAGCCGGTGGTAAGGCTGGAGTTCGCGCCGGGAGCCGACGCTTCGATTCGAGAGATGTTGCGGAAGAGATTCGAGCTGGCCGCCGCAGACGTGTACGATCTGGAAGGAGAACTGGATTACACTTCGCTGTTCCAAATCGCCTCGCTTCCGATTGCCGCACTGCGAGACGCTCCGTGGACTCCTTTATCTCCGGCGCGGCTGGAGGAAGCCGAGGACATTTTCGCCGCCATCCGCGCGGGCGACGTGCTGGTGCACCACCCCTACGACAGTTTCGAGGACAGCGTGGAGCGTTTCGTGGCGGCGGCCGCGGCGGATCCACAAACGGTCGCGGTGAAGATGACGGCTTACCGCGTGGGCGACGACACGCCCTTTGTCCAATCCCTGGTGAAGGCGGCGGAATCCGGCAAGCAGGTGGCTTGCGTGATCGAGATCAAGGCGCGGTTCGACGAGGAGCGGAACCTGCATTGGGCCGCGGAGCTGGAGCGGGTGGGGGCGCACGTGAGCTTTGGGGCGCCGGGCTTGAAAACGCACGCCAAGCTGGCGCTGGCGGTGCGGAAAGAGAGCGAGGGATTGAGGAGCTATGTCCACATCGGGACGGGGAACTACCACGTACGCACGGCCAATCTCTACAGCGACGTGGGATTATTCACGTGCCACCCTGCAATTACGCGCGACGCGGTGAATCTATTCCACTATCTGACCGGGCATTCGGTTCTGCCGGCGTGCGATTGCCTGCTGGTGGCGCCGGCGGGGATGCGCAAGCGGCTGCTGGACCTGATCGGGCGCGAAATCGACAATCAACGAGCCGGCCGGCCGGCGCGCATCGTCGCGAAAATGAATCAGCTCGAGGACCCCGAGCTGATTGAGGCGCTGTGCGAGGCGGCTTGCGCCGGCGTGCCGGTGGATCTGATCGTGCGGGGTTTCTGCTGTCTACGGCCCGGAGTGGCCGGACGGAGTCAAGGCATCCGGGTGCGGTCGATCCTGGGACGTTTTTTGGAGCATTCGCGCATCTTTCATTTCGCCGCCGCGCGCGAGGATCCGCGGGGGGGAGAGTTTTTCATCGGTTCGGCGGATTGGATGCACCGGAATCTATCCAAGCGGGTGGAGGTGGTGACGCCGATTTTCGACCCCGAAGCGAAGGCGAAGCTGTGGAAGGCGCTGGATATCTGCCTGCGCGACCGGCGTCAGGCTTGGGCGCTTGGGGAAGACGGCAAATACACTCGGTTGCAGCCGGAGCCGGACAGCAGCGGGGCGGAGGCGGAAGGAACGCAGGCGGCATTGATGGAATTGGCTCGCCGGGCATGGGAATAACGCGCCACAATAGAACACATGCAAGTTGGAATGATCGGGTTGGGGCGCATGGGCGCCAATATGGTGCGGCGGCTGATGCGAGGCGGCCACGAATGCGTCGCCTTCGATCGAAATCCGGGCAATGTCGCGGAACTCCACAAGGAAGGCGCGCGCGGAGCCGATTCGCTGGGCGACTTCATCGCGAAGCTTTCCGCGCCGCGCGCGGTGTGGCTGATGGTTCCCGCCGGGGCCGTGGACGCTACGCTGCAGCAACTGGCTCCGCGGCTGGCCGCCGGCGACATCGTCATCGACGGCGGCAATTCGTACTACATCGACGACATTCGCCGGGCCAAGCAACTTAAACTTTCCGGCATCCATTATGTCGACGTGGGCACCAGCGGCGGCGTGTGGGGATTGGAGCGCGGCTACTGCCAGATGATCGGCGGAGAGGCGGACATCGTCGGGCATCTGGATCCCCTTTTCAAGACGCTGGCGCCCGGCCGCGGGGATGCGGCCCGGACTCCGGGGCGCGAAAATGCGAAGGGCACGGCGGAGGAGGGATATCTGCACTGCGGACCTTCGGGCGCGGGCCACTTCGTGAAGATGGTGCACAACGGGATTGAATATGGGGTTATGGCCGCTTACGCGGAGGGTCTGAATATTCTCCACAAAGCGAACGCCGGCAACAAGGCGCAGGAGACCGACGCGGAAACAACGCCGCTTCGAAATCCAGAGCACTATCAATACGAGTTCAACCTGGCCGATGTGGCCGAAGTGTGGCGGCGGGGCAGCGTGATCGCTTCCTGGCTGCTGGATCTTACGGCCATCGCGCTGCTGAAGAATCCGGATCTTTCCGAATTTTCCGGGCGCGTTTCCGATTCGGGCGAAGGACGTTGGACCATACAAGCGGCGATTGACGAATCCGCGCCCGCGCCGGTGCTGAGCGCGGCGCTCTATCAGCGGTTCAGCTCGCGAGCCGAAGCCGACTTCGCCGATAAGCTTCTTTCCGCGATGCGGTTTCAATTTGGCGGCCATTTGGAGAAGGGGAGAAGCGGCTGAGAAGATTTATGAGAACAGAAAAACGCCGGCCGGCGCGGCGTTAGAATAGCATCCGTGACGAAACGACGTGAATTCCTTCGCGCTCTGGCCGGCGGGGCGGCGGCGCTGAGCCTTTCCGGCTCCGCACGGGCCGACGCCGGCCTGGCGGCCTCAAAGCTCACCGAGAAGACAACGCTGATTACGGGAGCCGGCAACAACATCGTTGTTCTTTCGGGCGAGGGCGGAAATCTGCTGGTGGATTGCGGCGACGCGGCCCACGCACAAGACGTTTTGAAGCTGGCGGGCAACGTGAAGGCGGCGATCAACACGCATTGGCATTTGGAATCCACGGGGGGCAACGA
This sequence comes from Bryobacteraceae bacterium, assembly GCA_035293905.1. Taxonomy (GTDB): domain Bacteria; phylum Acidobacteriota; class Terriglobia; order Bryobacterales; family Bryobacteraceae; genus Palsa-187. The sequence continues at coordinate 3,368 of DATGLY010000057.1, read as the reverse complement.
CGCCGTGGCGAAGGCGGGCGCGAAACTGGTTGCGCATGTCAACACCAAACTGTGGATGACGCAGGAGGTGATTCGCGATTTCGAGGATAAGGTGTTTCCGCCGCGCGCCAAGGAGGCTTTGCCTACCGAAACGTTCTACACGACCGCGAAAATCACGTTCAGCGGCGAAACGGTGGAATACGGCCTGCTGCCGCTGGCGCACACCGACGGCGATATCTACGTGCACTTCCGGGAGTCGAACGTGCTGGCCGCGGGCGATGCAATTCAGCCCGGGCGCTTTCCGATGCTGGAATGGTTCACGGGAGGCTGGATCGGCGGAATGCAGGAGGCGCATCGAACGCTGCTTCGGCTGGCCAACGACACAACCAAGATCGTGCCGGCCGTGGGGCCGGTGATGAGCAAAGCCGAAGTTCAGGCCAATCTGGACATTCTGACGAAAATCCGCGAGCAACTGGTGAAGATGATGAAGCAGGGGATGGGCGCGCAGAACATGATCGATGCGAAGGCCCTGAAGGATTTTGAAGGGCAACTTGCGGGCGATCCGGCCAAGTTCATTTATACGGCTTATCGCGGCCTGTGGGGCCACGCGCGCGAACTCGGAGGCATTGTCTAGCCCCCTCCCGCTCGACAACTCCGCGATATACAATATGGAGCGGGTCGTCGAGATAATGCGCAAATTCCCGCTCGCCGCGCTGGCCGCCAGCTCTCTGTACGCAGCGCCCCAACAGATTGTGAATGCGGCTCTGGCCGCGAATCAAAATCAGGCGCTGATCAATCGCTATTGCGTCACCTGCCACAACCAGAGGCTGAAGACCGCAAAGTTGGAACTGGACAAGCTGGACCTGTCGCATCCAGAAAAGGACGCGCTGATCTGGGAGCGAGCCATCCGGAAGCTGCGCGGAGGAATGATGCCGCCGCCGGGCGCCTCGCGGCCTCCGGCGGAGGCGGTGAACGCACTGGCCACGTACCTGGAGGATTCCCTGGACCAGGCGGCGGCCGCGAAACCCAATCCTGGCAATGTCCGGATTCACCGGCTAAACCGCGCCGAATACGCCAACGCGATGCGCGACCTGTTGGACATCGACGTGAACGCGGCGGCGTTGCTGCCGTCGGACGGCATCAGCGACGGTTTCGACAACATCGCTAGCGCCTTGAAAGTTTCGCCGTCCTTTCTGGATCAATACATCATGGCGGCGCGGGCGGCCGCCAAACAGGCGATTGGAACGCCGCCCGCCGCGAAAGAATCGAAAATCACGTTGCGGGGCGTCGAGTCAAACGCGCCTCTGCCTCCGGGAGCCCGCAACGGAGTGACAGCGCGATTTTTGGCGCCGTACGAAGGAGACTATGAGCTGCGCGCGTCGGCCAACGTTCCGGTATTCACGGTGGATGGCGTAAGCGCGGACACAAAGGGCCGCACGCACCTGACGGCCGGGATGCACACGCTGGTCGCCGCGGGCGCGGCGCATAGTTTCGCGGAGAGCGAAGGGGAACTGTTCGGGTTCGTGCCGGGCGCGGCGGGCACTGGCTACGCCAGCACGGGGCTAGTGGTGGGCGGGGCAGCGGCGGGCGGAGGGGCAGGTCTGCGAACGGCCGGCGCGCTGACGGTCACCGTCAACGGGCCATTCAACCCCACCGGCAATCCGGTAGAGCCTGCAAGCCGGGCCCGCATTTTCATCTGCCGGCCGCCCGATTTGAAAGAAGAACCGGCGTGCGCGTCGCGCATTTTGTCCAATCTGGCCCGGAGAGCTTTCCGGCGGCCGGTTACGAGCAAAGACATGGCGCCGATCCTGCAGTTCTACGAAGAAGGCCGCAAGGGCGGCTCGTTCGAGAGCGGCATCGAGAACGCCATGGTCGCAATGCTTTCAAGCGCCAAGTTTTTGTATCGCGTCGAGCCGCCTCCGGCAAACGCGGCCGCGGGGAGCGTGTTCCGGCTGAGCGATACGGAGCTTGCCTCGCGCCTGTCGTTCTTTCTCTGGAGCAGCATTCCCGACGACGAACTGCTTGCCGTGGCCGAGCAAGGCAAGCTCAGCGATCCCAAGACGCTGGAGCAGCAAGTCCGGCGGATGCTGGCCGATCCGCGAGCGCACACGCTCACAACGAATTTCGCTTTCGAATGGCTGAAGGTTCGCGACATGGACGCGCTCGAGCCGGACCCGTTCGTCTATCCCGCCTTCGACGCGGCGCTGCGGAGAGCGCTCCGCCGCGAGATGGAGTTGTTTGTGGACAGCATCTTTCTAGACGACCGCAGCGTGGTGGATCTTTTAAACGCCGACTACACGTTTGTAAACGAGCGGCTGGCCGCGCATTATGGGATCGAGAACGTGCGGGGGGACCAATTCCGGCGCGTCACCTTGGCCGATCCGAATCGATTTGGGCTATTGGGAAAAGGCGCGGTGTTGATGGTGACGGCGTATCCCAACCGGACGTCGCCGGTGCTGCGGGGGGCTTATATTTTGGAAAACATTCTGGGCACGCCTCCCGCGCCGCCTCCGCCGAATGTGGAGGCGTTCAAGGAGAACAAAGAGGGAGAGAAGCCGAAGACGGTTCGCGAGATCATGGAAGCGCACCGGGCCAACCCCACTTGCAACGCCTGCCACGGGGTAATGGATCCTCTGGGATTCGCGCTGGAGAATTTCGACACCATCGCGACATTCCGTACGATGGATCGCTATACCCGCACCGCCATCGACACAAGCGGCAAACTGGCGGACGGAACGGCGCTGAACGGTCCCAGCGATCTGCGCGCGGCGCTGATGAAACGGCCAGAGCAGTTCGCGCAAACGTTCACCGAGAAGATGATGACGTATGCGCTGGGCCGCGGGATCGAGTATTTCGACATGCCGACGATCCGCAAGATTGTCCGGGACGCCAAGGCTTCCAATTACCGGTTCTCCTCGATCGTGATGGGGATCGTAAAGGCGCCGGCATTCCAATCGAGCATGGTGGAGCTGACCCAGGCTGAGCCGCCGGCCGCAGGGGCCGCGGCCCAAGTGGCCGCCAAGTAGACATCAAGGAGGACGGACATGTTCATCACCAAAAGGCACCTGAGCCGACGGACGATGCTGCGGGGCGTGGGAGGCGCGCTGGCGCTTCCGCTTCTGGACGCAATGGTTCCGGCGCGAACGGCGCTGGCGCAGACCGCGGCCAAGCCCGCTCTGCACCTGGGCTTCATCTACTTTCCTCATGGGGCGGTGCAAGCCAAATGGACGCCGACCGGCGAAGGCGCGATGGGGGAGTTCGGCGAGATTCTGAAGCCGCTTGACAAATACAAGCCGATCACGACGGTGTTCAGCAACATCGACAACCAAGCGGCGGTCGGACCGGTGCATGCTCTTTCGCCGGGCACCTGGCTGTCGTGCGTTCATCCG
>DATGLY010000056.1:0-25324 GCA_035293905.1 Bryobacteraceae bacterium | reverse complement strand
CGCGCCCCCATAAGGACCCGATGGATCATATGCAATCACCCGGTTCTCGACGTCGTAGCCGTAATTGCCGCAAGAAAGCTCCACGTTGCCCGTGTTCCCGTTGGCGTCCGTGCACGCCCCGTGGTTCGTCGCCGGATCGTACGTCACCCCCAGCGCCGGCGCGCTCCCCTGCGTTGACGTTCACATTGGTCAGATCGCCGAAGCCGTCATAAGTGAAGCTTTGGCCCCACGGGGTGCTGAAGTTCGATTGCGTCGCCGCCTTCGCCAGGTCAGTCCACGATCGCGCGCTGGGGCGTCGCGCGTACGAGGACGCGGTCCGGGAGATCAACGCGAAACTCCGTCGGGCAGTTTCCGGAGCACGGTTCACCAGCGAGCACAAACGTGAACGTAACCGCCGCTCCGCACATCTTACCCGTGGCGCATCCCTCATACAGCCACCTGGAAACGGCCCTGATCGCAGGCTCGGCCAGCACATCCGAACCGGACTGCTTGGCAACCCTAGTCACCGTACCATCCGCCGCGACAGTGACCAGCAGCTTCACCTCGCCCTGCAGGTGGGCAGCACGGGCCAGCGTGGGATACTGGCAGTCCACGACCCGCCGGGGGCGAGTTACCCACTGCCCTGCGGCCTCCAAACTTATCACAAGGAGAGCCAAAAAGATTGCGATCGGAATGCCGACGGGCCACTGCCGTATCACCACTGCCTTGTCAAGGCGCATATACACCCTCCGCGCGACTCAACACTCCTACGCAGTGCTGCATCACCATGCTGTTGTTTGCAGCCTGCGTGGCGGGATCAGCATCGTTACTTGAAAATCCCGGCACGCCTAACGCGTGCGCCAGCTCGTGAATAAGGATAAAGTCCCCAGCCGCCTGCGTCCCGCCCTGGTACGGCAGATTGGCAAGAGCCCCCGATGGCAGGACGTAGGCGCCGCCACCCGGCGAAAAACCCGTAGTTCCGCGACGACCGCCGTCCCCACCATCGGGCTCGACCCCGAAAGGGCTCTGCGATCCCAAGGCAATACACGAGCATGGGTATGGAACGGGATCTGCAAGTTTCGTTCACCTACTCGAGACTACCATCTACAGCGTCGAGAACAGGATGGACTGCCCGCACTGAGATCAGAAGAGATTATGAATACGCTTCGAACTGCATTGGCCAGCGTGGCGCTGATCTGCTTGGCTATCGTTGCCGAAGGGGCTTGATGAGTATCGGTCTCGCGCGGAGGGTATTGACGGCTGTTCTCGTATCGCGGGGATCACCAACCGACCCGCATTTGATTTAGAGTACTACGACGGAAGGGACCCGAGGTTCTATTTCTTTGAGGCGGAATGGGAGACACCGCGAACCTCAGTAGCTGGCGGTCACGACAGTTATGCCGTCACTCGTGTCACGGGCGATGTGTGGAGGTCTTCGGATGCGATCGCCTTACATGCCCGAAAGCCGAGAAGCTAAAGGCGGATCTACGCAGGTGGATAAAAGTGAGCACAGAGGAGTACCAGAAAGCAAAAGCTGCAGCTCCCTGCCCGTGATCATTTTGACCTACTAGAGCCGCCGAATGGCGTGCGTGATGAGGCCAACGCGCGGCTCACTTCGGTGACGTCGCCGTTCGGCGCGGTCACCACGATCACTTACAACGACGCCGCCTCGCCGCCGACGATTGTGACGAGCGTGAATGGCCGGTGGACGCCGCGGACGCTGGGGTCGCCGAGAACATACAACAACACGGGTATGGAGTTGGAACGGCTAGCTACGTGAGCGATTTGGTCGATGTCATCAATAATGTCGTACAGAGAATCGACTGTCCGCGGTAGGATGAGGCGCTGACAATGAGACGCGTTGGCCTGGCCTTAATCCTTCTGATCCTCCTTGGGCGCAATCTACACGACCAACGCGGTGGAATCGCTGAATATTTTCGATACGAAATGAACGGCATCATGGACTTGCTTCGCCATCGTCCAAGCGCGGGCGTCCGGCGTTCATATCGCGCGGGCATGTCGAATCCAACGAACCACCGAGACGATGCTCCCGACGGCGTAGATCAGGGTAAATCCTTCCATAAACCAAACGAACGCGGTCGAGTGTATGAGCTGTAACACTCGGCGGCCCAGCGCGATTGCAGCAACGCTCAGAATGACAAAACGGATAAATCGGGATACAGCAACCACCGCTAGGAAACGTTTTCGCGGATATTGAAAGGCGCTTGCGGCGGCGATCACTGCCGTGAACGGAAACGGAGGCGGCGCCAGGCCTGCGATCAGAAGCATCGGTCCTGCCCGGCGCCGCATCCGGTCTTTAAGATACTCAAAGCGCTTCCGGCTAACCAAGCGTTCCAGCCCTTTTTCGCCACCCTTGCGCGTCACCATATCCAACAGGAAAACGCCCGTCGCGGAGCCAGCCGACGCCGCCGCAGCGTAGAGCGGCGCCCGGCTAGGATCGCGCGCCACTAGGATTACCAATAGCAGGTCGTTACCAAACGGAAGAAATAGGAAGGAAGAATCCAATATGCCCAGAATGATGAGGCCAGGAGCGCCGAAGGATAGCAACAGGCCCAGGAGGTGACGAAACGTTCCGGTCCTCACGCGGATACCGCCTCAGCTTCGTTCACGCCACGAGGCGCCTCTGGCGTCAGATGATTGCCCGCGCTCAGCCGCTGGAGGCTTTGTCGCGATCAACGCATTGCCCAGCGAGCCATCCTTCGGCGCCGAGACGTCTGATCCGGCTTGCGGGGCTCGATCTGTTCCGCCTCCCACAGCATAGACTCTACTGCCAGGGCCTGCGTTTCAATTGGCCGGCGGCAGGCGGAATGGGCCTAAGCTTGCTGCTCAACTTGCGTGGAGGTCATCATGCTTTACTGGGCCATCGTATTTTTGATCGTGGCGCTGGTCGCGGCGTTTCTCGGGTTTGGCGGTATGGCCATGGCGGCCGCGGGGATCGCAAAGATCATATTTTTTATCTTCTTGATTCTCTTCATCGTGTCGCTCCTCGCGAAGGTCGTGCGCCGGGTTTAAACAGGCGAACAGACCGGGCGAGGGCCGTCATTGGGGAAACACTCGAATATCCATCCCCTTTGATTTCCGGATCAGCTTATCGACGGGATTTCCGAAGATCCTCGACCACAGGCCCGAGCGCTGACTATGACCGATGAAGAATTGGGTGACGCCGTGGGAGTTCGCAAAGTCCAGCAGGGCCCCGATCGGGTCCTCGCCTTGAAGAATTTCGATGCGGGCTCCGGCGGCGCGCGCGGCCGAGAGCCGCTCGTTCAGCGCCGCGCGATCTTGGGGCGAAAGTTCGGGCTGATCCACGTAGGCGGCGATCAGTTCGGCATGGAATCTCTCCGCGATGGCTCGCGCCGTCTCAAGCATCACGCCGACATTTGAGCGTGGGGTGAGGCCCACCAGAATGCGCTCCTGCGCGCCAAATTGCTGCTGGATTCCGTGCTGCTGAAGATACTCGTTGAGCTGGCGATCCACGACGTCGGCGGCAAGCACCAGGGCGATTTCGCGAAGCTTGGAAAGGCGCTGTTCACGCCGGTTAGCGTCGAGTTCCTCGGCGGGCGTCCGCTCGATCGGCTCTTCGGGCGGGGCGTCGACGATCTCGATTTCGCTGGCTCCGCGAATGAAGTCGATGGGCACCGTCTGGCTCGCTCTCTTTCCCGTGATGGCCTCGATTTGATCTTGTAATTCGGCGATGTACTGGATATTGACGGAGGCCACCACTTTGATTCCAGCGCTCATGATTTCCTGCACATCCTGCCAGCGCGTGGGATTTTTACAGCCGGGAGGGTTGTCGTAGGCCAGACCGTCGACAAAGCAAACCATCGGGCGGCGCAGCAGGATGGCTTCGACATCGAGCGCCGCGCAGCCGTTCAGGGTTTTGAAAGGAATGACCTCCAGCTTCTTCAAGATCGCTTCCGCCTCCGGGGGAACGTGGAACTGGACGGCGGCGACGACCACGTCCTGGCCGCGTTCCTTGCGCCGCCGGGCTTCGTCCAGCATACGAAAGGACTTGCCTACGCCGGACGCGTAGCCAAGGATGATCTTCAGATGGCCTCTTACGCGAGCTTCTTCGGCTTGCGCTTGCTGAAGATATTCTTCCGGGGTCTTACGGCGTGATTCAGTCAAGGCCATATTTGACCAGGCGCGCGCGCCGCCAACGCCGCGCCGCCACGGCCGACCAGATCGCTTCCACGATTCCAAACGGCCACGCCCCCTGGAGAAATCCGTAGACCGATCCCAGGGCGCAGGCTCCCGCAAATGCGAGGATGAACCAAGCGCTTCGCCTCTCTAGGGCGTAGAATACCAGCATCCAAGTGGCGTTAGGGCCTCGGGAATCGCTCATCGAGCGCCAGATTCAGCTTCAGCACGTTCACCCGCGGCTCTCCCAGAAGCCCCAGCGAGGGGAACTCCGTGAATTGGGCGACCAGATCCGAGATTCGATCCACCGAGACGCCGCGAGCTTTGGCGACGCGCGCGGCTTGCGCCAGGGCGGAATCGGGAGAAAGATGCGGATCCAGGCCGCTGGCCGATGCGGTCACCAGATCCGCCGGAAGCAGCCCCGAATAATCGGGGTTCTCCTTCCGAAACTTTTCAATCGAAGCCTTTACGCGGTCGATCAGCTTTTGGTTGGTGGGGCCAAGATTCGATGCGCCCGACGCGGTCGGATCATATCCGTCATCGCCCGCCGCCGACGGCCGCGGCCAAAAATATTCAGGCTTCGTGAAATTCTGTCCGATCCATTCCGAGCCGATCGCCTTACGGTTCAAAACGATTAAGCTTCCGTTGGCCTGGCGGGGAAAGGCCATCTGACCGACTCCGGTGACCGCCAGCGGATAGGCGATGCCGAACAGAATGGTCATGAATAAATTGATTCGCAGTCCCGGCAACATTTGATTCCGCATATTTCCTCCTAGGCCAAACGAAACGCGACCAGGATCTGATCAATCAGCCAGATGCCCGGGAATGGCGCGATAATTCCACCTAAGCCGTAAATCAAGAGATTGCGGCGCAGCAGGCTGGCTGCGTCGAGCGGGCGGTATTTCACGCCGCGCAGCGCCAGCGGAACCAAAGCGATGATAATCAGCGCATTGAAGATTACGGCCGCCAGGACGGCGCTCTGAGGCGTGTGGAGACGCATGATGTTGAGCTTCGCCAGAGCCGGATAGGTGCCCATGAACATGGCGGGGATAATGGCGAAATACTTGGCCACATCGTTGGCGATGGAGAAGGTGGTCAGGGCGCCGCGCGTGATGAGCAACTGCTTGCCGATCGCGACCACCTCGATGAGCTTGGTGGGATTGCTGTCGAGATCCACCATATTGCCAGCTTCCTTGGCGGCCATGGTGCCGGTATTCATGGCGAGGCCGACGTCCGCCTGCGCCAAGGCAGGGGCATCGTTGGTTCCGTCGCCGGTCATGGCGACAAGACGTCCGGCGGCCTGTTCCCTCCTGATGTATTCGAGTTTGTCTTTGGGCGTGGCTTGCGCCAGGAAATCGTCGACGCCGGCCTCAGCCGCAATGGCCGCGGCGGTGAGCGGGTTATCGCCGGTGATCATCACGCTGCGAATGCCCATGCGCCGAAGCTGCGCAATGCGCTCTTTCATGCCGCCTTTTACGATGTCTTTGAGATGTACGATGCCGAGCAGGCGCTTGCCGTCGCACACTGCTAGCGGGGTGCCCCCATTGCGGGCAATGCGGTCGCTCATTTCGCGGAAGTAACCGGGCACGTCGCCTTGCCGCTCGACGACGAACTTGCAGATCGCGTCAGTGGCTCCTTTGCGAAGCTGGCGTCCTTCGAAATCGACGCCGCTCATGCGGGTGTATGCCGAGAAGGGGATGAAGTTCGCTTCGCCTTCCGGGATGTGGCGGCCGCGCAGCCCATATTTTTCCTTGGCGAGCACGACGATGGACCGCCCCTCGGGCGTTTCGTCGGCGAGGCTAGAAAGCTGCGCCGCGTCGGCCAGTTCCTCTTCACTCACTCCGTTGATGGTCAAAAACTCGACGGCCTGGCGATTGCCCAAGGTGATGGTTCCGGTCTTATCGAGCAACAGCGAATTCACGTCGCCTGCGGCTTCGACCGCCCTGCCGCTCATGGCCAGGACGTTATGCTGCATCACGCGGTCCATGCCGGCGATGCCGATGGCCGAAAGCAGGCCGCCAATCGTGGTGGGAATCAGACACACCAGCAAAGAAACCAACACGGCCACGCTTGGCACGGTCCCGGCATGGGCCTGCGCCACGCTGAATGCGGCGTAGGGCTGTAAGGTGACGACCGCCAGTAGGAAGATAAGGGTCAATCCGGCGATCAGGATGTTGAGGGCGATTTCATTGGGGGTCTTTTGGCGCTCCGCGCCCTCGACAAGCGCGATCATGCGATCCAAAAACGTTTCGCCGGGGTTGGTGGTAATCCTGATCTTGACCTGATCGGAAAGAACCCGCGTGCCGCCAGTCACGCCGCTGCGATCGCCCCCGGATTCGCGGATGACCGGAGCGCTCTCTCCTGTAATCACCGATTCATCGACGGTGGCGATGCCTTCGATGACTTCGCCATCGCCGGGAATCATATCTCCGGCGGCGCAAATGACGACATCGCCCGCGCGCAACGAAGAGCCCGGGCATTGCTCGATCTTGCCGCCGGGCGTGACGCGCCTGGCCACGACGTCGGTCTTGGTTTTCCGGAGAGTATCGGCTTGGGCTTTACCGCGCGCTTCCGCCATGGCTTCGGCGAAGTTAGCGAACAGGACGGTGAACCACAGCCACAGCGCGATTTGGATTCCGAACTTTACTCCCATGGCGCCGGTGACGATATCGCGAGCCACGAAGAGGGTGGTCAAAGCGGCGCCGACTTCGACCACGAACATCACCGGGTTCCTCATCAGAGTCAACGGGTTGAGTTTGATGAAAGACGCCCGGATGGCGCGCCGAACGATTTCCGGATCGAACAGGGGCCGCGACCGCGTCAGCCTCTTAGGAAGCAGAGACGTTGGATCATCGTGGCGAAGCGGCGGCAAGGGGTTCGGAGGAGCCGAGGTGACTGTGGCCATGGCTTTAATTCCCCAACAAAATCAGCGAAAACAATCTTCCGCTGTGCATCAGAAAGTGCTCCACAATGGGCCCCAGCGACACGGCCGGGAAATAGGTGAGCACGGCGATGATGATGACGGTTCCGCACAGGAGACCAACGAAAAGCGGGCCGTGCGTAGGAAAAGTCCCGCTGGTGACGGGAATTTTCTTCTTGGCGGCAAGACTTCCCGCGGCCGCCAGAATGGGTATCAGGAACAGGAAGCGGCCGATGAGTTGGGCCAACCCCAATGTCAGGTTGTACCAGGGAGTGTTCACATTGATTCCCGCAAAGGCGCTGCCGTTGTTGCCCGTGCTGCTGGTATAGGCGTAGAGAATCTCGCTGAGGCCGTGAGGGCCGCCGTTGCCGACGTTCGCCACGGCGGGGCCGGGAGGGTTCCAATATCCCTTGGCGGAAAAAGGAACCCGGGCGCTGAGCGCGGTGAAGACGAGAATGCTGGCGGAAGTGACAATTACGGCCAGCATGGCCATTTTCACTTCTTTTTGCTCGAGCTTTTTGCCCAGGTATTCGGGCGTGCGGCCAACCATCAAACCGGCGATGAATACGGCGATGATGCAGTAAATCAAAATGCCATAAAGACCGGCGCCGACGCCGCCAAAAATCACGATATCGGTCATCATGTTGAGCAGCGGCACAAGGCCGGCGAGCGGCAATAAGCTATCGTGCGCGGCGTTGACGGCGCCCGTGCTCGTATCGGTGGTGATGCCGGCCCACAATGCCGAATTGGCGATGCCGAACCGGACCTCCTTGCCCTCCATGTTTCCGCCGGCTTGGCCGGGCGTGGCCGCGGTCTGCAATCCCAGGCCAGCCAAAATTGGATTGCCGGCTTGCTCAAATCCATAACAGACGAAGACGCCGACCAGCGCCATGACCAGAAACGCCGAAAAAATCGTCCAACCCTGGCGGCGATCGCCAATCATTCGTCCAAACGTGTATGTAAAGGCGGAAGGGATGGCGAGCAGCAAAAACATTTCGACGAAATTTGTGACAGGAGTCGGATTCTCGAAAGGATGCGCGGAATTGGCATTGAAGAAGCCCCCGCCGTTGGTGCCCAATTCCTTGATGGCTTCCTGCGACGCCACGGGCCCTTGCGGGATAACTTGCCGCTTGCCCTCAAGCGTCGTCACGATCGTGTACGGCTTCAAATTCTGAATGACGCCCTGCGAACACAGGAACAAGGCCGCTACGATTGAAATCGGCAGCAACACGTACACGCTGGCCCGAGTAACGTCCACCCAGAAATTGCCCAGGGTTTTGGCTTCATGGCGTGCGAAACCCCGTATGACGGCAACCGCCACGGCCATGCCAGCGGCCGCCGAAGCGAAGTTCTGCATGGTCAGCGCGGCCATCTGAACGAAGTAGCTCAGCGTCGATTCCCCCGCGTAGGCTTGCCAATTGGTGTTGGTGAGAAAGCTGGCGGCCGTATTGAAAGCCAGATCGGGAGGGACTTGCGCGGCGCGAAAATGCTGCGGGTTGAACGGCAGGATTCCTTGCAAGCGCTGAATCAAATAGACCAGGAGGAATCCGAAGACGCTAAAGCTCAGAAGCGAGGCCGTATACTGCGTCCAGCGCTGCTCGGTCTCTTCGCGCACGCCCGCGGCTTTGTAAGCGAGCCTCTCCAGCCAGCGCAGAGGCGGATGCAGAAATGTGCGCCGTCCTTCGAATACATTGGCCATATAGTCGCCGAGAGGTTTGGTGCATCCAAACACTACGGCAAACAACAGCAGGATTTGAATCACTCCCGCGCTGGTCATATCGGCTCCTCAAAATTTCTCCGGACGCAGAAGCGCATATACGAGATAAATAAACAACAAGACCGACGCGATTCCGGCAATGATGTAGTCCATAGCGCTTTCATTTCTCCTATAACTTGTCGCAACCCTTGGCGAAGGCCCAGCAAACCATCAGGAAGAGGCAACCCACGGCCAAATAAAATAAATCCAGCATCCCATTCACTCCGTTTCGATCAGAATCACTTCGTGGCCCTGGCGGCGCAAGACGCGCGCCCATCGCCGTTCGCGGGTTGGCCACCATCGCTTGCGCCCGCCCACCAATACGAGCGAGCAAGGCGGCAGAAGGTTTTCGAGAGTTTGCCGCTCATCGCGGCACAGGCATATGTGCACGATCGTCTCCACCCGGCTCTGGCCGGCGATCACGCGAAGCCGTCGCTCGTTCCAATCCATTGCCACCGGAGGCGCGGTGAGCGGCAGCGGGTAGGGCGCCGTATGAAGCGCCACTAATATTATCCTTCCGCCTAGCTCGGCCGCGAGGCAGCCAGCTTGCTTCAACGCCGCCAGAGTCGCCGGCGCCGATGTAAACAATACAAAGATGTTAAGCCTCCCCGGCGCCTCCTGAGCGCCGGGCCGCCCGACGGGAACGGCGGACGGCTCGAAAACTCCTCCCACCGCCCAAGCCGCCTCGTTCGGTTCGTTCACAATCAAAGCGTAGGGCGAAAGGGCTGAAGAAGTCATAGATAAGCTATGAAGAAGATATAAAGATGTTGGGAGTTTGAGGCGCCACAGCGCAGCGGTGTCGGAATCCTTCGATACAACCGGATGCCCCAATTCTCCATTCGATGGATTTTGAGTCTTAACCGTTTCTCAGTTTGGGGACACGTCCACTTTTGGGAACTGTCGCAGCCGTTGTCGCGAGGTCCGGCGGCAGACGATCCACTCGAACCGCCCGATCACCACACCGCGGGCCGTCGCAGGCGCGACGGAGCCCGCAACGGCAATGTATCCAACAGGGAATTTTGAGGACAGCCGAAAATTCCCGTATCTGATTGATTCTATTGGTCGGGGCGGGGCGATTTGAACGCCCGACCCCCTGCGCCCAAGGCAGGTGCGCTACCAGGCTGCGCTACGCCCCGACGGGTAGGCCTCTTTAATCTTAAACCACTCTTGCTTGATTTACCTGTTTCTGGCGAAGGGCCCGGCCCGCGCGGCGTCTGAAGCATCGCTTGCGTAGTTACGACTTCGTGTTCTCAAAGCGCATTGCCCGCGTAACATTTCTCGCTTGTGTACTCGTCCAGTACATCGTCGTTTCCTATTCAGGCATCTGACCGCCGTTTTCCGATGCTGCTGTGATACAAAGAAAAGTGGTCTTTCAAACGCCGCAAGTGACTGGTGGAGCAGTACATTGCAAACTATGAGACGTTCCTTTTACGTTGGCGCATCTGTGGTTCTCATCGGCGGCTTGGCGCTGCTTGCGACTCGAACGTTTGGACAAGCTCCCGCGGCCAACGCCTCTGCGGACGAATCGCCCCAAGCGATGCTCGACACCTATTGTGCGGACTGCCACAACAAAACCCTGAAGACCGCCGGCGTGGCGTTTGACGCCGTGGACCTCAAGCACCCGGAGGCGAACGCGGAACTCTGGGAGAAGGTGCTGCGAAAGTTACGCGGCCGGTTGATGCCTCCGCCCGGAAATCCGCAGCCGCCGCAGGCGGAAATTGACGAGTTCACCCGCTGGGTGGAAAGCAGGCTGGATGCCAATCCTGGCCCGATCACGGCGGGCCACGTGCCGGTTCAGCGCCTGAATCGCACCGAGTATGCTGCGTCGGTGAAAGCGCTTCTAGGCGTCGAGGTGAACCAGAAGGACATTCTGCCGCAAGATGTTCAAGTGGAGGGCTTCGACAACATCGCCTCTGCCCTGACAACGTCGCCCGCGTTTCTGGACCAATATCTCGATGCGGCGCGTCGCATCGCGAAAACGGCGGTCGGCGACATGCATCCGCCGATCTCGGACTGGCCCATCAAACAGGAAGGGAATGAGGATCCGGAGTTGCCGTTCCCTCCGGGCTTGCGCCCACGCGACGCGATGCAGATCACGCACAACTTTCCGGCCGACGGCGAGTATCGCTTCAGCTTCAGCTTCGACGAGCAGTCGATTGGTTTATACAACCGCGGCTTGCAAAACCGCACGACGCTCGTGATGATGATCGACGGGAAGGTGGAGTTCAAGGGCGATATCGGCGGCCCCGAGGATCTGAGGCTCGCAAACATGATGGGCAACGTGGGCTGGCAGAAGATCCTGGACCGCTTTCAGAAGATCCCGTTGAAACTGTCCGCGGGCAAGCATGACGTCGCGGTAGCGTTCATCGACCGTTCGCATGTCCTGTCCGACGATAACGTCGTCGGCGGCGGCCGTGGCGGCTTCGGCGGCGGCGTCCCGATGGCGCGCTTGCCGAATCCCCAGAACGTCGCTTTGGAAATCAAAGGCCCTTACAATCCCACCGGAATTTCCAACAGCCCCAGCCGGCCGCTGATTTTCGTCTGCGATCCCGCCAAGATCGGCGAGACGCCGTGCGCCAAGCAGATCGCCGAGAACTTGGCCCATCGCGCCTACCGCCGGCCGGTGACCCCGGACGATGTCGCCCGTCTGATGCGGTTCTATGATGAAGGACGTCTGGACAATGGCGCCTTCGATCAAGGCGTTACCGAACTCGTGGCCGCGGTTCTGGCCAGTCCCGATTTCCTGTTCCGCTCCATTCAGGCGCCGAAGACGGCGCCTAAAAACGGCGAGTTCCCGTTGAGCGATCTGGAATTGGCGTCGCGGCTCTCCTTTTTCCTTTGGAATACGGGCCCAGACGAAGAGTTGCTGAAGCTGGCTGAAGCGAAGCAATTGACCAAGCCCGGCGCGCTCGAGGCGCAGGTGAAACGGATGCTGGCGGACCCCAGAGCGGAGAGCCTGGTGACCAGCTTCGCCATGAAATGGCTGAACCTCAATAGCCTGGACTTGGTGAAGCCGGACCCGAAGATTTTCCTCAACTTCAATGCCACGCTGCGCCAAGACTTTCTGACGGAAGCGGAGAAATTTCTGGGAAGCATTCTGTTGCAGAACCGCAGCGTGACGGAGCTGCTCGACTCAGACCAGACGTTCGTCAACGACACGCTCGCGCGGTATTACGGAATTCAGGGCCCGCCCACCTCCGCCTTCCAGCAGGTCACCCTGAAGGACCCCAACCGCTTCGGGCTGATAGGTAAGGCCGCGGTGCTCATGAGGACCTCTTATGGCGACCGAACTTCTCCAGTGCTGCGAGGCGCTTGGATTTTGGACAAGATCGTCGGAGCGCCTCCCACCGAGCCTCCGCCAAATGTCGGCAGCAATCTGGCCGAGCCGTCCGCCGCGGCTCCGAAGACCGTTCGCGAGCGCCTGGAGGCGCACCGCGACAAACCCGCTTGCAAGCAATGTCATGGCGTGATCGATCCCACGGGCCTCGCCCTTGAAAACTTCGACGCCATCGGCGAATACCGGACCACGGACCGTCAGGCCGGCAACGCGAAAATCGACGCGAGCACGGTGTTGCCGAACGGGGTATCGATCGACGGCCCGGTGCAGCTTCGCCAGGAACTATCCAAAAAGCCGGAGAACTTCGTGATCGCGATGACCGAGAAGCTCATGATGTACGCCATTAATCGCCCGCTGGAATATTTCGATATGCCGCAGGTTCGCAAGGTGGTGCGCGACGCCAAGAAAGACAATTACACTCTAGCGTCCCTGGTGTTGGGAATCGTCCATACGGACGCGTTCCGGAAGCAAGGTCCGGAGACTGTCTCCAAGGCGGCTCCCAAAGCGCCGGTCGCAACCGCCGAAGTAAGGAAGTAACCGCTAGGATTACAAAAGGAGACCAACATTGTTCATTACCAAGAAGCATATCTCCCGCAGGGCCGTCCTGAAAGGCGCAGGCGTCAACTTGGCGCTGCCGTTCCTGAGCGCGATGGTTCCGGCTTCGACGGCCCTGGCGCAGACGGCGGCGAATCCCAAAATTCGCGTGGGGTTTTTCTATATTCCTCACGGCGCCATCATGTTCAACACTAAGTACGGACCGGAGTGGGACCGCTGGACTCCTTCCGGATCAGGCGCAAACTACAAGCTGAACGAGATCACCTCGCCGATGGAGCCGTTTAAGAAACAGATGACCACCTTCGGGAATCTGGACAACGCCGCCGCGGCGGGCTCGGTGCACGTTCGCAACCCCGCCACGTGGCTGAGCGCCACGCTTCCGCAGGGCAACAACATGTCCGCGACTCTCGACCAAGTGATGACGAAATTCGTCGGCCAGGACACGAAGTTTCCTTCGCTGGAACTCGCTTCGGAGACCACCGTGCAAGTGGCGGCGGGCAACGGCGGCCCCTTCACGACGCTCTCGTTTCGCGACGAACATACGCCCCTGCCGATGGAATACAATCCGCGCAAAGTTTTCCTGATGTTGTTCGGCGAAGGCGACACTCCGCGGGAGCGCGCCGCCATGGCGCGCCAGAAAAACAGCATTCTCGACATGATCGCCGACCGTACGAACGCCTTGAAAAGCAGTCTGGGCGGCGAGGACAGGGCTATTTTCGACGCGTACCTGGAGAACGTGCGCGAGGTAGAGCGGCGCGCTAAAATGGCCGGCAATTCCAATCTTTCGAAGATCCAAATCCCCGATGCGCCGATCGGAGAGCTCGAGGATTTCGCGGCTCAGGAAAAGATCATGTACGATCTGCTGGCTCTCGCCTACCAAGCCGACCTCACACGCGTCGCAACCTACATCACGGTGGCGGAAGGCACGAATCGCTCGTATCCCTTCCTCAACATCTCCGACGGGTTCCACCCGGTTTCCCATCACGGCGACGACCTCGAGCGGATCAAGAAGCTGGTGCAGATCCAGAAGTGGCACATGCAGCAGTTTGCAGACTTCGTCAAAAAGATGGCCGATACTCCGGACGGGCAGGGCTCGTTGCTGGATCACTCCATTTTCATGTATGGATCAAACATGAGCAACAGCAACGCGCACAGCAGCTATCCGATTCCGAACCTGATCGTGGGCGGCGGAAACGGCAAGCTGAAGCAGGGCGGACAGCATCTGACGCTGCCGGAGAGAACGCCCATCGCAAACCTGCATTTGACCCTGCTTCAGAAAGTGGGTCACGAGCAGGATCATTTCGGCGACAGCACTGGCGTCATTTCTGAAATCTAGGAGCTCGCAGGTGGATCGCAGAGAAATATTGAAAGGCGCGGTTGCGGGCGCGGTCGCGCTGTGGGCTCCGCGGGCTCTTAAGGCGCAGCCTTCCGTGAACAAGCTCACCGCGGCTCTGGCGGTGATCGATGGCGGCGGCGCCAATGTTACCGCCTTTTTCACCGGCCAGGGCTTCGTGCTGGTCGACAGCGGAGCGCCCGAATCCGGCGGCGCCATAGCGGCCGCGCTGAACGGCTTGGTTCCCAACGCCAAGGTCCAAACCCTATTCAATACGCATTACCATCTAGACCAGACCGCCAACAACGAGCAGTTTGCGGCGCAGGGCGCCAAAATCGTGGCGCAGATGCGCACCAGAGAATGGATGCGGGTGGATTACTGGGATCCGGCCGAACAGCGCTATATCAAGGCCCGGTCAAAGGCCGCGCTGCCCACCGAGACTTTTCGAGATCAGGGGTCGATGAAAACGGCCGACGAGGAAATCGCCTACGGCTATTTGCTGATGGCCCATACATCCGGCGATCTTTACGTGCATTTTAAGAACGCCAACGTGATCGCGGTGGGCGATGTCGCATCGCCCGTGCGAGATCCCGAGCTCGACTGGTTCACCGGCGCCTGGGTCGGTGGCCGCGTGGATTCGATGGATTTGCTGCTCAAAATCAGCAACGATCAAACCCGGTTTGTGCCGGCGTACGGTCCGGTCATGAGCAAAGCGCAGTTTCAGGCCGAGCGCGACCTGATGGAGGAGGTCCGGCAGCGTATCTTCGACCGCGTCCGGGCGGGCGAAGGTCCGCAGGACATGCTGGAGATGGGCGCTCTCGACGGCCTTCCCCGCCGGTGGAAAGATCCGCTGAAATTTTTGTATGCAGCCGCAAAAGGCGCCTGGGCGTACGAAGATAAGCTGGGCGAGAACGTAGTGTAGGAGGCATCTGTGAAACGCTTTAGCGTGGCCGTTGTATGCGCCGCCGCGGTGGGAACTTTGGCATGGGCGCCGGGCGAACGCGCGCAGGCGCAGCAAGCCAGAAGCGTGCCGGATCTCGCAAGGCTGGTTCAAGCCGGCGACACAAAGCAGGCTCTGGCGCAGATAGAAGCCGGCGCAGACGTCAATCGGGCTCAGCCCGACGGCACTACGCCCTTGCTGTGGGCGGTCTACCGCGCCGATCATGAAGTCGCCGAGGCGTTGATCGCCAAAAAAGCCAACGTGAATGTCGCCAACGAATTTGGCGCTACTCCTCTCACGGAGGCCGCCCGGAAGTCGGATGCGCGTCTGGTGAAGATGCTGCTCGACGCCGGCGCTCGCGTGGATTCCGCGAATCCGGATGGGGAGACGGCGCTGATGATGGCCATCAGCGGCGGCGATTTGAAGGTGGTCCAGATGCTAGTGAATGCCGGCGCGAATGTAAATACAGTTGAAAAGTTTCATAACCAAACGCCGCTGATGTATGCCGCCGCCGCCAACCGGAACGCAGCCGAAATGGTGAAGCTTCTTCTTTCAAGAGGGGCCGACGTCAAACCGCGGGCGCTCTTTTCGGATTGGCCCAGCCAGATTACCAGCGAGCCGCGCGCGCAATATCGCTCCGTGGGCGGACTCACGGCGTTATTGTACGCCGCGCGAAGCGGCTGCTACGACTGCGTCGAAGAGCTGATCGCGGCGGGAGCCGACGTGAATGTGCCCACTCCGGAAGGCATTACGCCTCTGATGATCGCCCTGGACAACGAGCATAACGACGTCGCCAAACTCCTGATGGACAAGGGCGCGAATCTTGAGGTTTGGGATTGGTGGGGACGCACGGCGCTTTGGATCGCCGTCGACCGCAAAACTCCGCCAGGCGGAGGAGGGGGCGGCTTTGGCGGTTTCGGCGGAGGACGCGGCGCGGGAGGCGGCGCCCGCGGCGGCCTGGCAGGGGGGGCTCCGCGCGCCGGTCAGGGAGCGGCTGCTGCGGCTCGCGCTAGCGCCAGACCCGCCGTTTCCAGCATGGAGATCATTCACCGGCTGCTCGACGCGGGCGTCAATCCTAACCCGATCATGAACTTTCATCGCCCCAACGCCCCCGGCAGAGGACGTTTTCAGGACAATCAGATCAGCACGGGAACAACAGCGTTGTTCCGCGCCGTCCAGAATCGGGACGCAGAGGTCGTTCGGGCGCTGCTCGAAAAAGGCGCGGACCCCAACATTAACACCATGGGCTACAGCCCGTTACTGCTCGCCTCCGGCGCCGGTCCTGGACGCGGCGGCATTCAGCCGAACATGCAGGTGCTGGATCTGCTGGTGCAGCATTCCGCCGATGTTAACTTTAAGGTCACTGGAACCAACCTTTACTCCTTCAATGTTTCCCGGGAAAACCTGGGGAACAAGGAGGCGCTTAGCCAAGAAGGCTCTTCGGCGCTGCATGAGGCGGCGCGCGCGGCTAGGCCGGATCTGGTAAAGTATTTGCTCGATCACGGGGCCAATCCCGATCTTCTCGATGCCGCCGGAAACAAGCCCATCGATGTCATCGGAACGCCACGCGTCGCGCGTGGCGGCAACGCCATCAACATAAGAGCCGGCGCACAGGCCCCGGCGGCTGGCGCCGCCCCTGGAAGCGCTCGCGGAGGATCTGGCGCGCGTGGAGCCGCCAACCCGGAGGCCGTGGCCCAGATTCGCGCCATGCTCGAAGCAGCCTCCGCCAAGAAGTGATCTTACATTTAGGCTTTCAGGACCCGCTTTCGCGGCGGATCCCGGTCTCGATGGCGATCGTGCGACGGTTGCTCTTCGCCTCCTGTACCGACAGAACGACCTCAAGAACCCCGTCTTTGAAAGTCGCCTTCGCCTGCTCGGCATTGGCGCCCTCGGGGAGCGGGATCTCTCGGTAGAACTGGCCATACCGCCGCTCGGAGCGGTATATGCCCTCCTCGTTATCTTCATGTTCGTACTTCCGCTCGCCCTGAATGATCAAAGCATCATCGGCGACTTTGACCTTCACGTCTTCGGGCTTCAGACTTGGAAGCTCGGCGTGGACCTGGAGCTTTCCATTCCGCTCGCCAACTTCAATCGCCGGATGCCAGACTCCCGATCCTCCGTCGCCTTTCATTAGCTTTGTTGTTCAGTTTTGAGATGGTTGGCGACCGAAAACGCGCCATGAACGCCGAGGGCTTTCATGTAGGCGAGATTCCGGTCGAACTCATTGGCCACAACGCCTTCCAGCGTGATGCGCCCGTTCTCCACAATGATGTGGATGGGCGGCATCGCCTGATGCGCGTACCGGTTCAGTTCAGGAGCGCCGTAGACTGCGCGGAAAGCGGCCACGCGAAGACGATCGTCGAAGGGAGACAAAGGCAAAACATGAATTTCATTCTTCACTGTCTCCACGCCTTCAATCTTCTTCACGGCCCGCTCGGCTTCGTCTTTCAGAACCGGCTGAGTCACGTTGCCGAGCAAAGTAACGGTGCTGCCGTCGACGCGAAACGCGAAATCGTCGAAGACCGTGTAGTACGGCAGCATCAGCAGTTCGTGGCGGACCTCGCGTTCGATTCTGGAAGCGGGCGTGTTGTCCGCAGCCGCGATCAAGGCCGCCGCGGAATTCGCAGGCGCAAGCGCCGCGGCGCAAAGAAGCATTGTCGATATGAGTTTTTTCATATTGACCTCCTCGTTTTCGTCGAAATGCGTGTTTGAGTAGAAGCAGCGCCGAAAAGAGCGACGCGCCGGAACTCGGTCACGGCGGCGCTCTTACGGCAAAACTTCCTTAGCTGGGCTGTACCGCGATAAACAAACTCCGGCCATCGCGGTTCACCAGCAACAGAGCGGGCCGCGATCCGGAACGCTGCAAAGCAGCGCGCAGCTCCGCCGCCGACTTCACCGGCTGGTGGTTGACCTCCAAGATGACGTCATTCTGTTGGATTCCCGCCTCGGCCGCCGGTCCCGACGGATCCACATCGGTGACAACGACCCCTTGCGTATTGCGACGGAGACCCAATTGACCGGCTACGTCGGGCGTCAGAGGCTCCACGGTAATGCCGAGTTGTTCCCGGCGGCCTCCAGAGCCATTGCGGGAAGCGGTCTCTTTATCGGCAGGGAGCTCGACCAACTTCGCTCGCAACTGCTGTTCTTGCATGTCCCGCAAAATCGTCAACGTGATTTCGCTCCCGGGAGCGGTGCCGGCAATATGATTCCGTAGCGAATTGGCGTCGTCCACTCGAACTCCGTTCACCGCCGTGATGACGTCGCCTGGGCGAACCCCAGCGCGCTCGGCCGGGCCATCGGGATCGACCGAATTGACCAGCACGCCCCGCACGGCCTCCAATCCAAGGCCTTTGGCGAGATCGGAGGTGATCTCCTGAATGCCAACGCCAAGCTTGCTGCGCCGGACCTTTCCGCCGTTTTGCAACTGGCTCATCACATTGCGAGCCATGTTGGAGGGAATCGCAAATCCGATTCCAATGTTTCCGCCGGACGGCGAAAGGATCTGGCTATTGATGCCAATCAACTCGCCGCGGGCATTGACCAATGCGCCGCCGGAGTTTCCTTGATTGATCGGGGCATCCGTTTGAAGGAAATCTTCGAAGCTGCCGTCGCTCAATCCCGTCGCGCGGCCTTTGGCGCTGATGATTCCGGCGGTGACTGTCTCGCCGATGCCAAGCGGATTGCCGACTGCTAGGCACACATCGCCGACGCGGACCCTATCGGAATCCCCCAGCGGCAAGACCGGCAGGTTGCTCGCATTGATCTTCAGAAGCGCAAGATCGCTGGGAGGGTCGGACCCGATCACCTTGGCTTCGAACGAGCGCTTGTCGCTCAACTCCACCGAAATCTGATCGGCGCCGTCAATGACGTGATGATTCGTCAAAATGTGCCCGTCCGAGCTGACGATCACGCCAGAACCCAGAGCGTGCTCTAGCAGAGGACGATCCTGCTGCGAACGATTCCGATAAGGGTCTCCAAAAAATTGCCGAAAGAATGGATCGTCAAAGAACGGAAACTGCTGCGGGGCGTGCACCCGGCGCGCTGACCGGATGGTTACCACGGCCGGCGCCACTCGATCGACGATGTCCGCGTAAGAATCCCGCACCGCGGCCGGAAGCGGCGGCGCGGCCGTTTGCGTTTGCGGCGGCGCCGCCAGCGCGGTGAAACCGCGCCCCGGGTGCTGACTGCACACCCCCAGAACTCCTAACGATAAGATCAGCGTCAAAGTTGTGATCGCGATCGTTCTGGATAGCTTTGAACTCGATAGCTTCGAATGTAACCGCATGGAATGCTCCTTTTTTGTCACTGCTGTTTGGCGACGCTGAGCGTCGAGCCGGCCGGAACGTAGCGGGCTTCAAACGACAGCTTCGACCGGACCGGTTTTCCGTTCGCATCGACGATTTCGATGGGTCCGCCGCTTGCCGGATCTATCAGCTCGACACGAACGCTCCGCGCCGGCTGGCTATCGCCGGCGGCGCTGGATTTGTATGTGACGACATAGCGGACGCGCAGGCTTTCGAGGACATCGTCGTAGGCGTCCGAAAGATCAAACGTGGAATCGGCTGCATAAAGGCGGCCTCCGGATTTTTCGGCGATCTCCTGGAGTTGCGACCCCGCGCGTTTCCAATCGATACGCGCGTAAGAACCAGTTTTGGCGGAGCCGTAATCGACGGCAGAGCGCAGAGCAGGCCCGATGTCGATTACGTAGATCGGGGTCCCGCCGCCGCGCGCGGCGGCGAGCGCGTCCTCGTACTTTGCTTTGCTGAACGTATCTACGCCCGAGGAGATGACGATAATGGCCTTTCGCCCAGAGACGCCCTTCATGAAATCTACGGTCGAGACAAGGGCGTCATAGAAATTCAATTCCGAAAATTCTGGTTTGGTGAGGCCCGTGAGCAGTCCGTCCAGCGTCTCGCGCCCCGTTGAAAAATCCGCCATCTGATCCACGCGGTCGCCGTAACGGAACAGGGCGATCTTATCCTTCCCTCCGAGTTCGTACAGGATCTGGTGGGCCGCGCGGGGAACATGATCCCCCAGGGCAGTGTTCAGCGCCAGATATCTGCCGCCCCACTCCATCAACACGGCCAGGGACACAGGCGCGTGTTCGATTTCAACTGTGACATTGCGCTGGCGAACCCCGTTCTCAAACACCTCGAAGTTGTCGCGGCGGATGTTGGGAATCAAATAGCCGTTCGGAGCCCGCACCGCCATCTTAAGGGTCACCGTCTGAGTGTCGGGATCGAAATGGATCTCGGTATTTCGCTTTTCTTGTTCCCCTTGAAACAGCGCCGTCGAAGGACGGTTCGAAACGGGAACCATAGACCGGTTGTCGCCCGATGCTTTGCCGTCCGCCCCCGCGCTGAAGTCTTGCGCGTAAGCGGAAAGGCGGAAGGCGATTGATAAAACAAGAAGAGAATGACGCAGTAGATTCTTCGCACGCATTTCCCAAAGTTCTCCTTAGAGCACGCCGGGCGATGCCGACAAAGAAAGTTTTCTTGGCGGAGCGAGATCGACACTTGCCTGGATGGGCAGGCGCCTCATCCGCCCGGTGTCATCGCAAGAGACGTTATATCTCGTGGATTTGTTACATTAAAAATATCATAAAATCTTCTAGCGATATACTAAAGTAACTTACGCGCAATTAAATAATGATAAGTCTGCTGCAAAGAAAAGGCGAAAGCTGGGACCTTTTACTCGTTGTGGCCCCCGCGTTCGCCGTGAGCTAGACTTTAGCGAGGCGCGCGTCCCTTTGCTTCCATTCGCCTGCTGAGCTCGTGCCGCTCCACTCGCGGCTCTGTCGGATGCCATGGCCGCTCGTACGGATGCACGTAAGTAAGCCGGTTATCCCAAACCCGGTCCCACGGTTGCCGATCAATCACAAGGACATGCGAAGGCCAATTGAATCCGGCATAAGCCCAACCGAACCCCGCCAGCGCTGGTCCGATCCAGACCGCAGGGCCAAAGCTGATTGCGGCGCTTACCACCACGCGCCCCACCGGCCGCGAAAAGACCACCACCGGATCGTAAACGGGCACATAAATATACGCCGGATCGACAGGCAGAATCTCGACGTATCCTGGATACACGCCTACCCGAATGTAGGCGCCCGACCGCAGATAGCCGTAGTCATAGGCGCGCCGGCGCATCCGCTGGACGGCATCCATCACCTCCGGCCGCTGGGTGAGTACGGCGTCGCCTAATTGCCTCGTCCACCTCATGTCGCGATTCATCATGTCGAGCACGGATGGGAACGGAAGCAACGCAAGAACGCTTGGGTCCCAGTTGAGATGATCGTCCGAGATCGCGCCCGCCAACTCATTTCCGTGCAGATAACGATGGCCGTCGGCCCATGCCGCCGCTTCGGGGATCTGGTCCGGATAGGTTGAGGCGGTCAACACCTGCGCAAGCAGCGGATCGGGATAAAGCGCGATTTTGCCGACCAGTTGATCCAACTGATCTGGCCTCAGAGGCGCCGGCTGAGCGTACGCCGCAGCGCTTGCAAACAAAAGCGCCGCGAGTAAAGCGAAAATCATGATTCGAATGTTTTTCATTGTGCATTCCTCCATCGCAATTCTTATTAATTGTTATTTCTATTTCTGGCCTGCCGCCCTGAAGGGAAGGTAAAAGACATTCGTGGCGAGGCCGGGCGGATGCCCGGCCGCAAAACCAAGCCACGATCGACAGTCCCACCTTCCTTTTCGATGAAAGTTCGGCGGGCCCGGAACGCCAGCCGTTCCGCGCGGCCTCGTTCCATTGAAAAAGATGGAAAACGAAACCGCCAGGTTGCAGCGAGAGTCTCTGTCGAGACGGAGATTCGCCCAAAGAAACCAAAGCGGGCGATCCTCCGTCTAAAGCAACGCACGATCATTTCTTCCGTGCAAAACACAAACAATTCCAGCAAAGAGGAGATCTACATGAGCAAACGTATGTCTCTTTGGTCGAAAATCATTTGTGTTGGTTTAGGGCTCGCCGCCCTTCTGCCCGGACAAAGTGAATCCGATTTTCATCGATTCACATTTGCCGGAGGCGCCGGTTTTACCGCGATCACGGGCTTCGATGCCGGCCGCCTGGACCACGGCGGCAACCTGCTTGCGGGAGCGGGAGTAAACTTCAACCGGTATTTCGGCGTAACCGGCAACTTCATGTTTAATCAGCTCGGAATCACCCGCAGCGAGCTGGACGCGCTGAATCAGCCTGACGGGAGCGCCCGGGTCTACAGCCTCACTGTCGATCCGACCGTCACGTTTCCGATAAAGCGGAACATCGGCGCCTACCTGTTGGGCGGAGGCGGCTATTTCCGCCGCACGGTTGAATTCACTCAACCCACTCTGGCTCAGACCTTCGTGTTCAACCCGTGGTGGGGCTATATTGGTCCAGGCCTCATCCCTGTAAACCAGATCCTCGGCTCGGTGACAAGCAACTCCGGCGCATTCGACGTCGGTGGAGGCGTGAACTTCGGGCTTCCCAAGACCGGCGCGCGGTTGTTCCTTGAATCCCGCTATTTCCATGGATTCACGAGCAACAGCAATACAACGCTCGTTCCCCTCACCTTCGGAATCCGTTGGTAAGAGAGTTCGGCCGCGACTTCAAAACGTCCGCTCGCTCAAAAAATCTGCAAGCCAGGACGCGGGGGCTGCCGAGTCGGACGGACCTCCACGGATCTGGGCCATTTTCACAACCGAAGGCCCGAGTTTCAGGGACGGGAAGGAATTAAGCGCTCGGCACACAACAAAAGCCCCCGGCCTGCGCCGGGGGCTCATGCTCAAACAGCGGGGGGTCGGCTTACCGGCTGACCTGGAGGTTGGCTCCGCGGCTGACCTGGATGCTGGCTCCGCCGCTGGGGCCTTTGTCAGGGCCCGTGCCAAGGAAGTCGCCGCTGGAGACAAGCTTCACCCAAAGCGAACCGTGATCTTTGTAATAAGAGGTAGCAGTGGCCTTGCGAAGTGCATCCAGGCTGCTCTGCTCCGTACCCGACGCCGCAGTGGTGAATCCCGGCAGCTCAAAGATCACCCACGATCCGGCATCCAGTTCCGACACGCTGAGGTTCAGAGACGGCCTTTCGGTGGTCACCTTGATTTCGGCGCCCGCTCGTACGTTAGTTGCTCCAGTGACGGCGACATCCTTGCCATTGCGGCTGAGAACGATGGGCGGCCCCGCGGGTGCGGCAGCGCCCAAAAATCCGACCCTGGGGCCCACGACAACGCCGCCTCTACCGCCCGGACCGGCAGCGCCGCCTCTACCACCGCCTGCGCCACGGCCGCCACCACCTCCCCCGCCGACATTCATGCGCCCGACGTCGCCCGTGCATACGGCCGCGTTCCAGGCGGGCTTGATCTCGCAGGCTTCGTCGATGGCGATTGCGTTCTTTTCGTCGTTGATCAGAATGTAGGAGTTGGGAACGCCGCTGACCGAGCCGTCCTTGTCGTGGAACACCGCGGTCTGCCAGCTCCCATTGCCGTAATCGTCGTTGCTCCACTTACGCTCCATCGGCGGGAAATACACTGGCTTGGCGTTGACGAATTTCGCGCGTTCAACCGTGTTGTTGGAGCTCATTCCGAAGCTGGTGTACAGCAGGTAAGAAATCGCTCCTGTCTTGCGGGTCGCGTTGTCCTGGAAATTCACGAAGGTGTCATTGTCCAGTTCATGATGGTAATCGTAGAACTCGTAGCCGCGGATCGGGAAATCCGCGATTTCGGGCTCCGGCAAGCTGCGGCCGTAAGCCATTTCCGCCGGCGTCCTGGGGTTGCCGATGTTCTCGGTTTCGCCCACGAACAGCGAGTCAACCACCCGTGACGTAAAAGCGGAACGACCGGCGTTGCCCGACGCATGCGTGTAGCCAATGGCGTTGTCGGCCAGCTTCAAGTTCTTGTACACGTGCATCTCACCGCGGCTCCACATGCCGCCATTCCGGTTCTTATAGGCGCTGAAATCCTCGATGACCGACTCCACTTGAGGGCTGTTGGCGTCCGCGGGATTGGCAACGGAAATATGGCCGCCGGTGGCGAAATGGCCATCGGGCCTGGGCCCGCGGTCGAACATGAAACCGTCAAAGTTCGAATGGGCGGTGTTGCCCTTGAACTCCCGCACTTTGGTTCGGCGCGGCCAGGTGGTCTTGCTGATCTCCGTGCCTTCGAACTTGCCGGTCGGGTGCTCCGGCAAAGCGAACCAGAAACCTGTCGCATCGGACCCCGCGGCCACGTTGTCCCGGTAGATATTGTCCGGGTTGGTGATCCAGAAAGTCGACGCCGTGTTGTCGGAAGGGATCAGGATGTCCTTGGCGTTCTGGCCGCTCGTATCGAAGTTCGAGGCGCTCCCCTGCCCGAACGGGGCGAGGTTTGTCGGGACGCAGGGCGCGTTAGGATGACACTTGGTCAGGATTCCCAAGTTGTGCACGAACTGGTTGCCGTGCTCCACGGCATCCTCCAAAAAGAAGCAGTGGCCAATGTTGTTATAGGTCACGTTGTTTTCAACGTCCAGGTAATTGGTGCCGTGCACAGTCACGCAGCGGCTGTAGGTGTCATGAATCGCCGAGTTCTTAATGTACTGCCCCTGCGCATCGCCGATCAGATGCCAGTGGATGGGATACCGCGCCAGATGCATGTTCTGGCCCATGCGATTCAACTCGACGCCGTCGACAAACATCTTGCCTCCGTTCATCGCCATGATGTGGCCGCCAAACAGCGTCGCGTCTGCGTCAGGCGAAGCCTGGATGACGATATTGCGCGACAGCATGCCGACTTCGCCGCGTTCATCCACATCGAAGGTGATCTTGCCGAAGTGCATGTAGTCCAGTTTCTTGTCGAGCGTGATCGTATTGCCGTGAATGGCGGCAATGGTTCGCCGCTCTGCCTGATGGGGATCGAAATCCGTGGACGCCAGGACAATCACGTCGCCGGCCCGCCAGCCGGCCGCGTTCACCACTTCAATCGAGTTGCTGCCTGCCTCGGCGGTCTGGGACAGCTTCGTCCAGGAGTTCGTCCGGTTCCCGTGCAGGTTCAGCGTTCCGCCCATCAGCATGATCCCGCGGTCGCTGCGGTCATTTGCTCCGCCCGTTCCCGTCATATCTTCGTCTTTGACGTTGTCGGTGAGGGTAATGGTGGCCTTGTGCGTATGGGGCCTGCCTTCGGCGCCGATTTCCAACTCCCCGTGCACCATGATCCATTCGGTGGTGAGTTCCAAATCTTTGTTATCGGCGAAGCTCAGCGTGCCATTGATCGTCAAACTGCGCAGCGGCGGCGGAGACACGTCGAGGACCACGTTCATATCCTTGTCAATCGTGACCGCGGCGTCTTTGGCCGGCGCCTTTTTGTCAGGCCAGGTGGCTGGATCAGACCAGCGCTTCGCGC
>DATGLY010000055.1:0-43721 GCA_035293905.1 Bryobacteraceae bacterium | reverse complement strand
CCGTGGAGGGGTAGTCCATGTTGACGTTTTTGAAAGGCCTGTTCCGCCCATCAGATCGGCGGCGGCCAGAATTCCATATCAACGATCCGCGCCACCCGGTCAACTCCGGCTGGCGGCGTGTCGACCTTCCGGAAGGCCGCCCGGTGCGGTTCCGCGTCGCGGTGCCGGAGGTCCCGAAGGTCGCGCCGCAGCGTCCGGAACTCACCAACCGGGAGTACATGGACAAATTTTGAACCGGGTGCGGCTTACAATGTAGATGTGCACCTTTCCATCGAGATCGACCGGGAAGATGATGGCCGCTGGATTGCCGAGGCGCTGGAACTCCCCGGCGTAATGACCTACGGGCAGACGCGCGAGGAAGCCATCAGCAACACCGAGCGGCTGGCTATCGAGGTGATCGCTGATCGGATCAAGCACGCCGAACTGCCGCCGTCGGCTCTCAACGTCTCGTTCCAGGTGCTGAGTGAGCAACTGGCCGGCGACTAAAGCGCGCCGCGTTCTGGCGGCGCTGGAGCGCATTGGCTGGCGTGTGAAACGCCAAAGTGGTTCCCACAAGCTTCTGACCCGCGAAGGCTGGCCGGAATACGAGTTCGCCTTCCACGACAATGACGAGTTGGGCCGCAAGATTTTGAGTCGCATCGCGAAGCACACGGGATTGCGGCCTGAAGACCTGTAAAGTCCCGAATTCAACAACTGCGAGTACCTGGGAACCTGCTCTATGTGGGCCGCCACGGTGCGCCCGGGTGCGCGGTGTGCGGCATTCTACGCGGCTGGCTGCCCGTCAGTTCGGCCCCGAGACGAGCTGAGCCGACCGCACTGGATCGGCTTCACTCTGCGGTCCGGGCAGATCGACAGCCACCGATGGCCCCCGGCGCGGCGGCATGCGGCGACGGTCCTGTTGAAGTAGGGCCGTTTGAAATCGAGGGTCATGGCCCTTCGATCCGTTGATCAGTTTCGCGGAAGCTCAAGCAGAATCTGTGCGTTGCCAGAGTTGCCGAACATGCAAACGGACGTCTTTACTCAGGTGTGAACTGTCCGAGTCCAAAATGCGCATCCTTGCCCACGCCGTGGGGCAATATGACGCCGCTTCGAACTCCACTTCGAACCATTGTGCGAAGCGGCGCGCAAGGCGCCATGTGCGGGAACCCGTCGTTGGCGAGGCTGCCGACCCATATTCATGTGTTCGGACCGGCGTCCTGAATTCCACACCAGTTTGGCCCCGGATCGCAGTGATCCGAGCCGGCGAAACACCACATGCGGCCTTGATACACGAAGCCACCTGCTGCTCAGAACAGGTTTCCGCGCGTCCCGGCCGGTGATGATGCGGGGACAAGAACGGCGTCAGGCTCTGCCAACGCTGAGCCGGCACTTGGCCGACTCCGTCCACCACCTCTGGAATAACTGTAATCGGATACCGGTCATTCCAGCGTAACCGGATACGTTCGACAGCCAAAAGAGCATCCAATTCGGGTCGCGCCAGCGATATCCCCTCAGGAATTGTCACTTGGAATCCGGCGATCTCGCCACCGTGCCCAACAGGCTGAGGCAAGTAGTAAATGTGCTGATTACCTTTCGCCACAGCGCCATCATCTTCGCGACCAGTGAGGGAGCGAGAATGGACGCCCGGATTTGCAGCCTCGAAAATCCGCACAGCCTCGTCACGATAGGCCCGCGCAACCGCAACGA
The DNA here is from genome assembly GCA_035293905.1 of Bryobacteraceae bacterium. Taxonomy (GTDB): domain Bacteria; phylum Acidobacteriota; class Terriglobia; order Bryobacterales; family Bryobacteraceae; genus Palsa-187. The sequence goes on along the minus strand of DATGLY010000055.1, from coordinate 42,035 downwards.
CCTCGCTGATCGGAATTGGTATGCGCCGGCACAGGCGGAATCGGACGGCCCTTGTCTGCACAATCTCCGACATCGAGGATCGCGGGGCACGTGCGGCCGGGATCTCGTAAACGATGGTCGCATCCGGCTGAGCGTATTCGACACGAAGGGACCCGTCCGGTAGCGGCTTTCGAGCGGAAAGGAGGGCGTCCACCAGGTGAACCGGTGTCCCATGCTCGTTCACAACGGCCTTGGCTTTCTTTCCCCGCCTGATCGAAGGCGGCTCTCGTAGTGTCCAGAGATCGGAGGCCTGAAATTCGCGACTGGTGCACAGCACTGGACGCGGGGACCATCTTCAATCGCCGAACCGTCGGAATAGGTCGTCCAAAAGCTCCCCTCCCAGTACGCCATTCATGCTAACGAAAACTTCAACGCAAATGCTCCCACCCCGTGAAACTCGATTTCCCACCGCTCACCTGGCGCTGCTACCTCCACCATGATGGCGCCCTCGGTGGGGTCGGAGAGTGTGTAGTGAATGTGGGCGGATCTCAGGCGCGCTAGGAAGTCTAGAAGCTCGGAAACGGTCGTGGCGGTCATTTGTAGAACCTCGCGTCCGTGAGAAGCCTTCGAATTGTCCCATACCCAGGCTGACCAGCTTTCGCAGCCCGCTCCCCCCTACCGCCGGGCCCGCCGCCCTGAGCTGTATCGCTCGAGTGATCTCTGCCTTATGTGCGCGGTGCAGTTTCCGGGCCGTTCATCCTTTCATTCTCCCGCCGCCCTGCTGCTCGCCCGCGGCAGACTCTCGGAAAACGCCGCGCTTCGGGCGCTGGAACGCAAATAAATCACCGCCGCGGCCACCACTCCCCCGCCCAAAACGGCCAGCACGCCCGCCGCGGAAAACGTCTTCCACGAAAGCTGCCCCCCGATATAGACCAGCGTCAGGCACAGCATGAAGCGGAGCTGTCTGGCCGGCACGCGTCCCGCGAGCGCCGATCCCGCCAGCGCTCCCGCCGCTCCTCCCGCCAGCAGCTTCCACAGCACGGCCGTGTTCACGTCGCCCAGCCCCGCGTGAATCAGCCCGCCCAGGCCCGAAAGCGCCAGGCCAAATCCCAATCCCGTGCCCACGATTTCCGCGGTCGAAAGCTTGGTCAGGCTCATCATCGCCAGCGCTCCAATCGCCCCCGCGCCGGCCGAAGAAAATCCCATTTCCAACCCGATCAGCGCCCCGATCGGCGTCAGCCATTTGGCGCGATCGTGCCGGATCGCATGGTTGAAGCGGATCAGGTTCACCAGCGCCATGATCATGATGGTGAGCCCCACAAAGCCGGTCACCATGTTCGTGGGCGCCTTGTTGAGCAGCAGCGCGCCGCCCACCACGCCCGGCGCTCCCGCCGCCGTCATGTACCCGAACACCCTCCAGCTAACCTGCTTGCGCGCCATATATCCGGGCACGCTCAGAATCTTGACCGCGGTCGCGAAGATCAGCGCCGTTCCCACGCACTCCTTGGCCGGCAACCCCAGCAGCAGAATCAGCAACGGCGTGGTCAGCGAGCCCGCGCCCACTCCCGTGAGCGCGATAATCGCCGCAATTCCGAATCCGAGCCCGTATTCCATGTATTCTCAGCCGGCCTGAATATGAATTCCGCACTCCAGCTTGTCTTTTCCCTGCCACCGCCCCGATCGCAGATCTTCGGGATCGAGCGGCAAGGCCGTGCATGGCTGGCAGCCGATGCTGGTGTAGCCTTGGTTGTAAAGCGGCAGCGCGGCAATGTTGTGGCGGCTCAGATACGCCCAAACCTCCCGGTTCGTCCACTCGGCCAGCGGGCTGATCTTGCGCAGCGTCTTTCCGCCGGGCAGCTTGAATGGCTCCACCGCCTGAAGATTCGCCCGCGTGGGGGATTGCTCCCTTCGCAGCCCCGCGAACCAAACGTCGAATTTCGCCAGCCCCTCAAACAGCGGATCTACTTTTCTCAGCTTGCAGCAGCGGTCCGGCGCCGTCTGATTCAGAACGCCGAACTGCGCTTCCTGCTCCGCTACGGTTTGCTTGGCGGACAAATTCACCAGATTCAGCTTCCAGTCCGCCGCCAGGCGGTCCCGATATGCCAGCGTCTCCGGAAAATGATAACCGGTTTCCAGAAACAGCACCGGAATATCGGGCCGCTGCCGGATCAGCATGTGAACCAGCGCCACGCATTCCGCCTGAAAGCTCGAAGTGACGCAACTGGCCCCGTGGGCGGCGATTTCCGCTTCGATCAGATCCGCGGCCGCTTCCACCTTGGCGTCAATCATTCCACAGTCCTTTCAGCCGGCCGCGCAAAATCCCGGCCGCGGCCGCGTCGTCTTCCGGCAAATCCACCCGCGCGCCCGCCGGAATCAGCGCCCGCACCAATCGCGCCACGCGATCGGCGGCGTTCTCTACTATATCCTCAACCGCGGAAACAATCATCCCCGCCCCGGCCGTCGCGTTCGTCTCCCGGTCGATCAGAATGAAACTGCCCGTGCCGCGATTCGCCGCATATTTGTCGAAAAACAGCGGCCGCGCGCAGGCAATCCGGACCACCCCGATTTCGTTCATCCACAAACCGTCCGGCGCCGGGCCGATTTCGAGCGTCGATACGTTGACCTTGTGCTTCACCGCTTCCACCCGGGCCGGCGCCACCTGCGAGGTCTGCTTCACCAGGTAATCCCGTCCCGGATCGAGAGGTTTGCCGTCGAACCAAACCATGGCCGCTTCAAAGCTTCGCGCCGTCAACGGATCCTCTCCTGCCGCGATCATGTCGCCCCGGCTGATATCGATCTCGTCCTCCAACGTCAGCGTCACTGAAAGCGGCGCGTGCGCCGCCTTTAAATCGCCGTCGAACGTCGCGATCCGCCGCACGCGCGTGCGCCGCCCCGAAGGCAACGCGACCACCTCGTCGCCCGGACGGATGACCCCCGATGCAATCTGGCCCGCATACCCTCGAAAATCCTGATTTGGCCTCACCACCCGCTGCACCGCCATCCGGAACGGCGCTTCCACCGCCCGGTTTTGCGTTTCCACCGTCTCCAGGTGCTCCAGCAAGCTCGGCCCCCGAAACCATCCCATATTGCGGCTCGGCTCCACCACGTTATCGCCTTTCAGCGCGCTTATGGGCAGAAAGTACGGGTCTTTGGCTCCTACCCGGTGCAGAAACGGCTCGAACTCCGAGCGGATCTGGCGAAAAACTTCTTCCCTGTAGCCCGCCAGGTCCATCTTGTTCACCGCGATCACGAAATGCGGAATGCCAAGCAGCGCCGCGATGTAGGCATGGCGGCGCGATTGAACCGTCAAGCCGCGCGAGGCGTCGCACAAAATGATCGCCAGTTCCGCCGTCGATGCCCCGGTGGCCATATTACGCGTGTATTGCTCGTGGCCCGGCGTATCGGCTAGGATGAACTTCCGCTTGGGCGTCGAAAAATAGCGGTAAGCGACGTCAATCGTGATGCCCTGTTCGCGCTCCGCTCGTAGACCGTCCGTCAGCAGCGAAAAGTCGATTTCTCCTCCCCGCCGCGCCGACCGCAGCTGGTCGTCATAGGCTCCGCGGGCGTCGTGAAGCATGCGCCCGATCAGCGTGCTCTTGCCGTCGTCCACGCTGCCCGCCGTGGTCAGCCGCAGCAAATCCTTCGACGCTTCCTGATCGAGAAACGCCTGGATGTCGAAAAAGCCGTCTCCTGCCACAAAATCGGGTCTGCTCCCAGCCGCCGTCATCAGAAGTAACCTTCCCGTTTCTTTAGTTCCATGGATCCTTCCCGGTCGTGATCGATCACCCGGTTCTCCCGTTCCGAGTTGCGCGCTTCCACCAGCTCCGCGATGATCTTCGGCACCGAATCCGCTTCCGAGCGGATCGCCCCCGTGCAAGGCGAGCAGCCTAGCGAACGCATCCGGCATTTCACGAACTCAAAACGGTCTCCCGCGCGCGGCTGTACGAAGTCCAGCTCCGGCAGAATCAAAGAATTTCCCCGCACCAGCATGTGGCGTTCTTTAGCGAAGTACAGCGGCACGATCGGAATCTTCTCCATATGTATGTACTGCCAAACATCCAGTTCAGTCCAGTTGGATAACGGAAATACGCGAATCGATTCGCCCGGCTCTACCCGGCTGTTGAATAAATTCCACAGTTCCGGCCGCTGATTCTTCGGGTCCCACTGCCCCAAGCGGTCCCGGAACGAGAAAACCCGCTCCTTGGCTCGCGACTTTTCCTCGTCGCGCCGCGCCCCTCCGAAAGCCGCATCGAAATTCCCCTCCCTCAGCGCGTCCAGTAACGATTGCGTCTTCAACAATCCGCAGCACCGCTCGGTTCCCAGCCGGAATGGATTCGCGCCCGCTTCCAGCGCCACCGTATTCGAATGCACGATAAGCTTTACTCCCAGCTCCGCCGCAAACCTGTCCCGGAATTCGATCATCTCCTTGAATTTGTATGTCGTATCGATATGAAGCAACGGAAACGGGATCGGCCCGGGATAAAATGCCTTCTGTGCAAGGCGTACCATTACAGAGGAATCCTTCCCGATCGAATACAGCATCACCGGGCGTTGGAACTCCGCCGCCACCTCCCGGATGATGTGAATGCTCTCTGCCTCCAAAGCCTGTAAATGACTGATTCGCCAAGTCATGCCTGATTCTATCACGTTATGCTCCTATTGTCGATGGACAATAAGCACTTCGCCTGCTTTCGAAAGGCCTCCGTAACCTGATGCATCGACATGTAGATAAAAGCCTTGACGAGCCACTATATGTTGGGGCAAGATTGCCAAGTGGCCTGTCCGTGGCTTCGTTTTTTCGAAACCAGGCACGGCCATCTGGAGGCGACATGGGACAATTAAGTGTAGGACTTGCCATGAAATTGAAGGATGTCCGTCAACCTGCGCAGGCGGCGGACCGGTCTGGGGTGTCATTCCCGCGATACTTTACAGCGAAATTGGAGCCCGGAAAGACTCCCTATGATGACGTCGCCTGGGAACTGCGCACCGCCTCCATCGGCAACGACAAGGGCGCGGTAATCTTCGAGCAGCGGGACGTGGAAGTCCCCGTCGATTGGTCCCAGACCGCCACCAACATCGTCGTCAGCAAATATTTCTACGGCAAAATCGGCTCGCCAGAGCGCGAAACCAGCGTCCGCCAGCTCGTCAGCCGCGTCGTAGACACGATTACGGATTGGGGAGCGCGGCAGGGCTACTTCCGCTCGCCCCAGGACGCCCAGAATTTCCGCGACGACCTCGCCCACTTGATGCTGGCGCAGAAGGCGTCTTTCAATTCGCCGGTCTGGTTCAACGTCGGCGTAAAGGAGCCCCGCGGCTACGGCTGGTGTTACGACTCGGCCGCGGACCGCGTCCGAAAGCTCGAAAATGGCGAGCGCCGCCCGCAATGCTCGGCGTGTTTCATTAATTCGGTCGGCGATACGCTCGAATCCATCCTCGATCTGGCCAAGACCGAAGGCATGTTGTTCAAATGGGGCTCCGGCACGGGAACCAATCTCTCCACGCTGCGCGAAGAAGACGCCGCGCTGTCCGGCGGCGGCCGCGCTTCCGGCCCCTTGAGTTTCATGAAAGGCTTCGACGCTTTCGCCGGCGTCATTAAGAGCGGCGGCAAGACCCGCCGCGCCGCCAAAATGGTGGTCCTCAACGCCGACCACCCCGACATCGAAAAATTCATCTGGTGCAAGGCCAAGGAAGAGAAGAAAGCCCATGCTCTGGTCGACGCCGGGTTCGATTCTTCCATCGACGGCGACGCCTACGGCTCCATCTTTTTCCAGAACGCCAATAACAGCGTCCGAGTCACCGACGAATTCATGGAAGCCGTCCTTACCGACTCCGATTGGTGGACCAAATCCCGCGCCACCGGCCTCCCCGTAAAACGTTTCCGCGCCCGCGACCTGATTCGCCAGATCGCCGAAGCCACCCATCAATGCGGGGACCCCGGCATGCAGTTCGACACCACGATCAACCGTTGGCACACCTCCAAAAACAGCGGCCGCATCAACGCCTCCAATCCCTGCTCGGAGTACATGTTCCTGGACGATTCCGCTTGCAATTTGGCGTCGCTGAACTTGATGAAATTCGTCGGGCCGGATGGCCAGTTCGACGTCGAAGCTTATCGCCATGCCGTGGATACGGTGATTCTGGCGCAGGAAATCATCGTCGATAACGCCGCCTATCCTACCGAAAAAATCGCCAAGAACTCGCACGACTTTCGCCCGCTGGGCCTGGGCTATGCCAATCTGGGCGCGCTGCTGATGTCCATGGGCATCGCCTACGATAGCGACCAAGGCCGTGATTGGGCCGCCGCGCTTACCGCCGTCATGTGCGGCCAGGCGTATTTAACCAGCGCTCGCATCGCCAGCGAGGCCACCGGTCCGTGCCCCGGCTACGCCGACAACGAAGAGCCGTTCCTAAACGTCATCCGCATGCATCGCGAGGCCGTGTCCCGCATCGATGGCCGCCGCGTCCCCCCCGCCCTTTTCGAAAACGCCCGCCGTTGCTGGGAAGAGGCGCTCGAGCTGGGCCGCGTCGCCGGTTTCCGCAACGCGCAAACCACCGTCATCGCCCCCACCGGCACAATCGGCTTCATGATGGACTGCGACACCACCGGCATCGAGCCAGATCTAGCCTTGGTGAAATACAAGAAGCTGGTCGGCGGCGGCGTCATCAAGATCGTCAACAACACCGTCCCCAGCGCTCTGATTAAGCTGGGCTATACGCCGGATCAGGTCGGCAAGATCGTCGACCACATCGACTCCACCGGAACCATCGAAGGAGCGCCGGGCCTCAAGGACGATCACCTGCCTGTCTTCGATTGCAGCTTCCGCCCCCAAAATGGAGTCCGCTCCATCCATTTCATGGGCCACATCCGCATGATGGCCGCGGTGCAGCCGTTCATTTCCGGCGCGATTTCCAAAACCATCAACATGCCCGAAGAATCCACGGTGGAGCAGATCTTGAACGCCTACATCGAAAGTTGGCGTTTGGGGTTGAAGGCCGTCGCGATTTACCGGGATAATTCCAAGCGCGTGCAACCGCTCAGCTCCGGCACGGCCAAAGGCGCCAAGGCTTCGGTTGCGGCCGCGCCCGCCGAAGAGAAGATCGTGGAAAAGATCGTTTACCGCCCCGTGCGCCGCAAGCTCCCCGACGAACGGCAGTCGCTCACCCACAAATTCTCCATCGGCGGCCACGAGGGCTATCTCACCGTCGGCCTCTACGAAGACGGCTCGCCTGGCGAGCTCTTTGTCACCATGGCCAAGGAAGGCTCCACGATTTCCGGCCTCATGGACAGCTTCGCCACCGCCGTCAGCTACGCCCTGCAATACGGCGTGCCGCTGAAATTTTTCGTGGACAAATTCAGCCACGTGCGCTTTGAGCCCAGCGGCTGGACCGGCAACCCGACCGTCCCCTACGCGAAATCCATCATGGATTACATCTTCCGCTGGCTCGGCGCCAAATTCCTCGGCCCCGAGTACGCCGCGGGCGAAGCCGGCGAAACCGCCAAACTTCGCGTCACCGAGCCAGATCCGCAACAGTCTCTGGCCTTCCCTCCCACCATGAGCGACGCCCCAACCTGCGCCGAATGCGGCGGCCTCATGACCCGCAACGGAAGCTGCTTTAAGTGCGAAAACTGCGGCTCCACCAGCGGCTGTAGCTAGCGCCCGCCGTTGAGTCACCCAGCCAATGCCGGGGAAAACTCGCGCGCGCAGCGGAGTTTACGCCCCATCCAGAGCGCCCTTTAGCCGCAACGCCGCGATTGTACGTTAAGCGGCCTCCATGACGCGGACGGCTTCGAAAACGGTCCCGGAAATTCCTTTTAGCGCGGTTCTGACGCGCTCGCTCCAATGCTAACTTGGTATTGATACCCATGCTTAAGGTAAAATCCGAAGCGCCCGACGACCTCGATCCACAGGAAACCTCCGAATGGATTCAGGCCCTCGATGACATCGTCGATCAAGCCGGGCCCGACCGGGCCGGCTTTCTGCTCGAATCGCTGATGGACCGCGCCGCCAACCTCGGCGTCCGCGTTCCCATGCGCTGGAATACTCCCTACATGAACACGATTCCTCCCGAGGAGGAAGCCGCCTACCCTGGCAATCGGACCCTGGAGCGCAATATCAAGAGCCTGATCCGCTGGAACGCCGTCGCCATGGTCGTTCACGCCAATAAGCACGATCCCAATATCGGCGGGCATCTGGCCACCTACGCTTCCGTCGCCACGCTGTTCGAGGTAGGCTTCAATCACTTCTTCCACGGCAGCTACAAGGATCCCAACGGCGGCCTTCTCCCTGGCGATCTGGTCTACTTCCAGGGGCACGCCTCGCCCGGCGTCTACGCGAGAGCCTTCCTGGAGGGCCGCCTCACCGAACGGCACCTGGAAAACTTCCGCCACGAGCTCCGCGAACATCCCGGCCTCTCCTCTTATCCCCATCCCTGGCTGATGCCCGATTTCTGGCAGTTCCCGACCGTTTCCATGGGCCTCGGCCCCATTAGCGCCATCTATCAGGCCCGCTTCATGCGCTACCTCGAGCATCGGGGCATTATTCCCCAAACGCCTCGAAAGATTTGGGCGTTCCTTGGCGATGGCGAGTGCGACGAGCCCGAATCCCTGGGCGCGTTGACGCTGGCCTCCCGGGAAAAGCTCGACAATCTCATTTTTGTGGTCAATTGCAACTTGCAGCGCCTGGACGGCCCGGTGCGCGGCAACGGCAGCATCATCCAGGAATTGGAAGCCGCGTTTCTCGGCGCCGGCTGGAACGTCATTAAATGTCTGTGGGGCTCGAATTGGGACGATCTGTTCGCTCGAGACACATCCGGACTGCTGCTCAAGCGCATGCATGAGTGCGTCGATGGCGAATACCAGAGCTTTCGCGCCAACGGCGGCGCCTATTTGCGGAAGGAGTTTTTCGGCAAGTATCCCGAGCTGCTCAAGCTGGTCGAACACATGAGCGATGAGGAACTGTGGGCGTTGCGGCGCGGCGGCCACGATCCCGTGAAGGTCTTCAACGCCTATAAGCGCGCCGTCGAGCACAAGGGCCAGCCCACCGTGATCCTCGCCAAGACGGTGAAGGGGTATGGCCTGGGCGCCATCGCGCAAGGCCGAATGACCGCGCACCAGCAGAAAAAGCTCAGCGAGGACGACCTGCGAGGCATCCGCTCTACATTCGAGCTCCCGATTTCCGACGAAATCGTCAGCAGCGTGGGATTCTTCCGCCCCCCGGACGACTCGCCCGAGATGAAGTACATGCGCGAGCGTACCCAGGCTATGGGAGGCCCGCTGCCGGCGCGCCATCCCAAGCCCATTGAGATCAAGGCGCCTCCCCTCGAGGTTTTCCATGACGCGCTGGGCGGCTCGCGCGGGCGCGAAGCCTCCACCACGGCCGCTTTCGTCAGTGTGTTGAAAGCGCTGATGAAGGATAAAGAAATCGGCAAGCTTATCGTACCGATCGTTCCCGATGAAGCCCGCACCTTTGGCATGGAGAGCCTGTTCCGCGAGTTCGGCATCTACGCCAGTCAGGGACAGCGCTATAAGCCCGTGGACGCCAACACGCTGCTCTACTACCGCGAGGCGCAAAACGGCCAGATTCTTGAAGAAGGCATTACCGAAGCGGGTTCCATGGCCTCCTGCCTGGCGGCCGGCACGGCCTACGCCAATTATGGCGTCCCCATGATCCCGTTCTATATCTACTATTCGATGTTCGGCTATCAACGCGTCGGCGATCTGATCTGGGCTTTTGGCGATTCCCGCGGCAAGGGCTTCCTCATGGGAGGCACCGCGGGCCGCACCACTCTGCTCGGAGAAGGCTTGCAGCACGATGATGGGCAAAGCCCGTTGCTGTTTAGCGTGGTTCCCACCTGCGCCATTTACGATCCTGCGTACGCCTATGAGCTGGCCGTGATCGTACAAGACGGCATCCGCCGCATGTACCAAGAAGGGGAAGATCGCTTTTATTACCTTACGGTCTACAACGAAAACTACGTGCAACCGCCCATGCCCGAGGGAGAACAAGTTCGGGAAGGCATCCTGCGCGGCATCTACAAGTTCCGCTCGGCCGAGAAAGGCCGGCCCGCGGCGCAGTTGTTCGGCAGCGGCTCGATCCTGAACGAAGCGCTGCGCGCACAACAGATTTTGGCCGAACGGTATGAAATTCCCACCGACGTGTGGTCCGTTCCCAGCTACAACGAGCTGCGCCGGGAAGCCATGGAGGTGGATCGCTGGAACCGCCTGCATCCCGCGCAACAGCCGCGCGTTCCCTACATCGCCGCCTTGATGGAAAAGACCGAAGGCCCTATCGTCGCGGCCTCCGATTATATGAAGGCCGTGCCCGATCAGCTTGCTCGCTGGATCGGAACACGGCTAATTTCGCTAGGCACCGACGGCTTTGGGCGCAGCGAAAACCGCCAATACCTGCGCAAGCACTTCGAGATTTCCGCTGAGGCCATCGCGCAGGCCACGCTCTCCGCTCTGGCGCGCGGCGGCGCAATCGACGTCCACCGCGCCGAAGCCGCCATCGCCGAGCTGGGCTTCGATCCGGAGAAAAAGGATCCGGCAAGGGCGTAGCTTAAAGTTTTTCGCGGTATCCTAAACACCTTCTCTTTGCGGGAAAGGAGAGTAGGCTAAACCCCTTAATTGACTCTATCTTCCCTTTGGCGCCAAACTTGCATACAGCGCACTCGCGGGAGGGGCAGAACGTGCAGATTCGTCTCTTTGGCGCGCTTAGCGTAGCTGCGCCGGTTCTTTTGATGGCAGTTGGGGCGGCGGTCCCGGCTCAAGCGGACATCGTGATCTATAACGGTGGAACGCCAGATCAGGGCGGCCAGATCTACGCGCAGTTTCCACTTCAGTTCGTCGCCATGAACTTCACTCTCGCGCCCGGATCCAACATAGTTACGGGCGCCAACTGGTGGGGTGGTTGCTATCCTTCGGTGACTTGTGGCAGTTCACCCGACTTCGCCATCGCTATCTTTCCCGACGCGTCTGGCGTCCCTGACATTTTCTCGCCTGCCATGCTCTTGGATGCGGGTTCCGCCAATCAGACTGCTACAGGAAATCTGATCGGGCCGTCTTCGGGAACGCAATGGGATGAGTACGCCTACAGTGTAACCTTTCCGCAGGTCACGCTAACTGCCGGACTGCAATATTGGTTCGCTCTTTATAACCAACCATTGGAGCCCTCGGGGTATTTCGGCGTGGAAACGACATCTTCCGCTCCTGCTGGGCAGCTCCTCCTGTCAAGCGACGGGATTGCGTTCACGTCTCTTCCCGAGACGCTCGCCTTCCAGCTCACCGGCCCCGCCGCCTCGACGCCTGAGCCGGCGTCGCTAGCGCTGCTCGGCACGGCCGTCGCTGGCCTTGGCTTCCTCTTGCAGCGGCGGCGCAAGCGCGCCTGAAGTAAGCGCGCCGCGCCTTCGCCTATACCTGCGCTCCGTAGAGGCGGCGTTCGCGGATGTACTCCGCCACCGCCGGCGGCAGTTCCGTCGGCGTCTCCCCCCGCGCCAAAGCCTGCCGGATCTCCGATGACGAGACGGGCAAGGCCACCGTCTCCAGCCGGTGAACCGTCGCCCCCAAAGGGCTGACATAAGCGTGTCCGGGACGCGTCACCACGATGAATTCCACCGCGGCCACCACATCGTTCCATCGATGCCAGGAGCGGATATCGGCAAAGGCGTCCGCGCCGATCAGGAAATAGACCTTGCTCCGGCGCAAGCCGATGCCGCGCACGCGCTCGATGGTGTGAACGGAGTAGCTTTTCTCCTGGCCCTCCTCCAGGCGCGAAGGAACGAACCGCGCGTCGCCCGCGCAGGCCAGTTCCACCATGCGATAGCGGTCTTCGTATGGGGCATTGGCCCCCTTGTGCGGAGGGTTGCTCGACGGGATGAACAAGACCTGGTCGAGCGAAAAGGCGTCGGCGGCCTCCCGCGCCACGGTCAAATGCGCCGAGTGAATTGGATCGAACGTGCCCCCGAAAATTGCGGTCTTCATAATCGCGGCGGCGTGATTCGCCGCAGCAGTTCCTCCTGATGGTCAATTTCAACGCCGATCTCCAGCCACCACAATTTGTGCGGCCCAAGCCATTCCGCGGCGTCTCGCGGAAGATTCAGCATGTCCTTTTGCGTGGTAACAAGCGCCTCAACGCCTTCCGCGGAGGCGCGGGCGGCCAGACGGCGCAGGTCGGAAAGGCTGTAGGAATGATGATCGCCGAATTCCCGGCGAAACGCAACTTTTATGCCCAGTAATTGGAGCGTGCGCCAGAACGAGCGGGGCTGGCCCAGTCCGCAAAAGGCGCCAGCGGGACAAGAAAAGCGATCTGCGGGTAACAGGGCTGAGCCGTCCAGCGCATGCCAACGTTTCGGAACGACTCGCGAAAGGAAGATGGGGGCCTCGCGATTGTAGCGGCGGATGAGACGCTCGAGGCTGAAGATGCTCTGCCCCGGCTCCGCGCGAGTGACGATTACAGCGGTGGCTCGCTTCAGGCTTGAAAGAGGCTCTCGCAGCCGCCCCAAGGGAAAGACGCCGCCGCCCAGCGGATCGAGCGCGTCGATTAGCGCCAAATCCTCGTCACGCTTCAAGCCAAAATGCTGAAAACCATCGTCCAGAAGGAAAACATGGGGCGCGAACTGCTTTTCCACCAGTCGGCCGACGCGGTAACGATCCGCGCCGATGCCGACATGCGCGTGAGCGGAGCGAAGGAACGCCTGTGCTTCGTCCCCGGTTGCGCTCGCCGCCGCTTGTCCGCCCCTCGGCACAACGATCTCAAGCCGCGACTGTCTTCCATAGCCCCGCGTGAGAATGGCTACGTTATGCCCCGCGGCCTCGAGCAGCCCGGCCAAATGGGCCACGATGGGGGATTTACCCGAGCCGCCCATGGCCAAAGCGCCCACGCTCACGACTTTGGCCGAAAGCGAGCGCCGCGACGCGAGCCCGCGCGCCATGTTGATCCGATGGCCGGCTCGCCAGAGCCAAGAAAGCGGCGTCAGAACGGCGCGCGCCGCCAAGGCTCTCCGCGGGTTCGGAATGCCTTCTTCACAGGCTCTTGAGATCTCCCCGGCCATGCGATCCGCCGCGCCGCGTCCGGCATTGGCGAGATCGCGCGCCGCCGCGCCGATGCGCTCTGCGCGGTCCGGCGCGCGGAGTATGCCAGCCACGGCGGGCGCGAGCTCGTCCGCGTTCGCGATCCGAAGCAGCGCGCCTGCCGCCGCGAACTTTTGCGCCAGATCCGCAAAGTTCTCCATGTGCGGACCGGCGATGACGGGTTTGCCAAAACAGGCCGGTTCGAGGATGTTGTGGCCGCCGCGCGAAGCCAGCGTCCCTCCCATGAACGCCACAGCCGCGGCCTCGAAGAGAGAGGCGAGTTCGCCGATGGAATCAAGCAGCAGGACGCCCGGCAAGGCCAGAGGTTCCAGAGCGGTGCGCCGCGCGAATCGGACTCCGGCGCGCGAAAGCTTCTTGGCAGCCTCATTGAAGCGCTCCGGACGCCGCGGAGCGAGGATCAAAAGCAAGGAAGAAAATTCAGCCGCCAGCGCCTGAAAAGCGCAAATGACGGCGTCGTCTTCGTCGGGGTCGTCAGGCTCCAAGGGCGGCATGGTGCTGGCGGCGATCCAGATGGCGCCGGGTCGAACCTCGTCCAGGAACGCGCGAAGATCGGATGCGATGCCCGCCGCCGGCGGCGTGAAATCGTATTTGAGGTTGCCGGCCGCCTGCACGCGATCTCCCGGCGCCCCAGCGAGCACAAAGCGCCGCGCATCTTCTTGCGATTGGGCGAAGATCGCGTCCGGCTGCGCAAGCGCGTGACGGAAAAAGCCGCGCAGAGCGCGATAGCGCGGCAAGGCCCGGTCGGAGATGCGGCCGTTCAATATCATCAGCGATGCCCCGGATAACTTCGATTCGCGATACAGATTAGGCCAGATCTCGGTTTCGAGCACGATCACCGCCGCGGGGCGCAGCTTCCGCAGAATTCGCCGGATCACAGAGCGGTAATCGAGTGGAGCGAAAAAAATTCCGTCAACCAACCCTTTAAGGCGCTGTTCGGCGGTCGCGCGTCCCGAAGCGGTGGCTGTAGAAAGATACACCGCAAGGCAGGGGCGTTGGGCCTGGAGGCGCCGGATAAGCTCCACAGCGGAAAGCACTTCGCCCACCGAGGCCGCGTGAAACCACAAACTGCCGAATCCCGTCGTTTGAAGCGGAAGAAAACCGAGGCGCTCCCGAAGGCCCTTGAAATACTTCCGATCCCTGATTCCCCGGTACAGTAGATATAGACCCACCGCCGGGCTGGCGGCGATCTGGAGAACTTGATAGAGGAAATAAATGAGACGACTCGCGATCGTTCTTTTGAGTATAGCGGCGGCTAGAGCGGGCGACAAGAACAAAGTACCGTTCACCTCCCGGCCGGCAGCCTCGTATCCCGGCCATCAAACTCTCGACAAGATCACGATTGCGGCCGTGCCCTTCGTCACCGAAGAGCAAGCGGCCTCCGCTTTCGGCAAGGCCAATCCATACAAGTACGGAATTCTGCCGGTGCTGGTGATCCTTCAAAACGACACGGGCAAAGCCCTGCGGCTCGACCTCAAGGCCGAATTCGTCGACGCCGCGAACCGCCATGTCGACGCCATGGCGCCGGCGGACGTGACCCTATGGGACGGATCGCGGAACGCGAGCTGGAAAACAGGAAGTTCTCCTCTTCCTCCGCTGCCCTTGCCTCGCAAGCCCAAAAAGGGACCCTTACACGTTCCGGAGATTGAGGGACTGGCGTTTTCGGCCAGGCTGGTTCCGGCCGGCGACTCCGTGCGCGGTTTCTTTTACTTCGAGGCGCAAAAGCTGCCCGCGTCGAAAATTTACTTGACGGGCATTAAAGACGCGGCGACCGGGAAAGATTACTTCTACTTCGAAGTGCCCTTCGAGTAGCCCGCGTCTATTGCTGCGGGAATCCGTTTGGCTGAGAAGGCGGCTGCGCGGGGAGGGAGGGGAGTCCCGGAAGCCCGGATTGCGGCGCGGCTGGAGCGCCAGGCTGGTTCCCGAAAGGAGATGTTCCGGTTCCGAACGAAGTTGAGTTGTTCCCGGAGTTCGAGTTATTCCCGATGCCCGTCTGAACTCCCAGGGGATTGGCTTGCGCCGGCGCCGCTTGCTGCTGCTGAGGCTGAAAAATGAATTCCCATTCCTCGTATTTTGTGTGATCCTGGTAGCTCTTAATTGTAGGACCGGTGAAAGTGCTGGCGACTCCAGCAATGCCGGCACCGGCCGTTTGGTTGGCGTTGTTGTTGGGCGCGAAGGTGGATGGAGGCTGGCGAGGCGTGGTGAGAAGATTACTGATCAAGTTCACGGCCTGACTTGTGGGAGGAGCATTTCCGCCGCCTTGAGAGTTGGCGATGGAAGCCGGGGCCGATTGGGTTGAACTAATCGGATTGACTGGATTTATCGGAGTGGCTGGATTGGCGGGATTGTTGACGCCGTTATTGAAGCCGTTGAAACCGTTATTCGCGGAGTTGTTTGGATCGGGCGGAATATAAGACTGAAATGAATTGGGCGCTGCCGGAACAGAGCCGCCGGGAATGACCGATCCAGGCAGGCCGGGCAAAGGCAATCCGGGTGGAAGCGTCTGCGTCCCTAACGGATTTTGGAAATTGGACGGCTGCGTGTTGAGCCCGGCTGGAGACTGGAAAGGCGCATTCGGATTGTTCGTGGCCAGATTGCCTGGTTGCAATTGCCCAGGCTGGAATTGGCCCGGTAGTGTGGCCGATTGGAATTGGCCCGGCAACGCGCCGGTTTGGAACGGACCTGCCGGTTGTCCCATGCCAGGCTGGACGCCAAGGGGAAAATTGCCGGGCTGCCCAATGGCAGGCGGGGCTTGGTTTTGTCCCGGTTGGGTTGCCGTGGCGGGCGCATTGTAGCCGTTTGGAAATAGCGTGATGGGGGGGTAAGAAGCCGGATCGATGTAGCCGGTATTGGCAGGCGCATTGACGCTTGAGTTCGGGGTTGTTGGAGACGAGTTGAGAAACGCGCCTGAGGAAACCAGCGGACGGTCGCTCGGCCGCGCCAGCACGGCGGCATTCACTTGGGGCGGATTATTGAGATCGTTGGGATTGGTTGGCGCAGGCGGCGCCGCCGATGAGCCAAATCCCCCCGGGCTTGCCGGAAAGGTTGTTCCGAAGCCTCCGGGGCTTGCGCCGGACCCGGCTGGACCGGCCGCGCTCGCCAGCGCGGTTTGACCTTGGGACGTTCCATTGGGCGAATTGGCCGGATTCGCCGGCGGCTTTTGCACCAAAGAGTCGGTCAAAAACATTCCGTTGGTGTGGACCAGCCGCCACTCGTCTTTTCCCGTGTAAGGATCCACATACTTTCGGCGCAGATAGCGATGGTTGTTGGTGTTCTCAAGATCCTCGATTTTGGCGGGGTAGCGTTTGTAGTCGTTGTAATAAAGCAGGATGGCGCGTTTGTACTGCTCGCCTCGATCGATCAAAAGCTGCTCCCTGTCGCGTTCACTCTCAAAGGCCACGCGCGGCAACTGCGTGTAGAGCATCAGTGCGACGGCCGCGGCCATGAAAAAGATAAGAAGAAGGGCGAAGCCGCGCTGACTTGCGGAGGACGACCGTGAGGCAGCGGCCGTCATGCTCCTAACTCCTCGACGAGCGGCAATGTTTGCTGATTCTTATTGGTGAGGTCTTCCACCACCGCCGAGTTTACCCCAATGCGGATGACCTTGTAGCGTCCTTTGATGGTTTCGTTTTCGGCGGGAGTGTAAATTTCGTCGCCGTCCAGGAAGAAGGCGCGGCGCAGGCCGTTTCGAGTTACGCCGGCGTAGCCGTAGAATTTGAGCGGAATCGGCGGAGGAGGAGGCGGCGGGGGTGGAGTGGCGTCCACGGGCCTTGGCGGGGGAGGCGACGGTTGTGCACTCACCGGCCCCGGCTTTACGATCACTTTGGGCGCGGGGGGCGGGGGCGGTTGCGTGAATTCGAACAAATTCCGCGAGCCGCCTTCCATTGGGACCTGCTGCAACTTTGCCAGTAGATCGAGGCGGAGAGCCGGATCGATTTTGCTCACATCCGCGCCCTCGTCCAGCTTCAGACTGGGATGGAAGTCGGCGATGCCGGACGAGCCAGGACCGCTTCTGGAAGCGCGGCGCGGCGCGGAGGCGACGTTGGGGACTGGACTGCCGTCTGACGGCTGGCGGCCGGCCACGCCGCCAAACCTCACCGGGGCCGCATCGGCCGGGGACCCAGCGGAAGCGTTCGAGAACTTATATGCCGCCACTACGGCGACTAAGAGCGCGCCAAGAATCGCAAGCTTCTTGGGTTCTGCCCCGAGGCCGGTGGGCATCCACTTTTTCATTCCGCCGGACTCCTGGTCTGGGCGACCGCCTTCGGCTCGGAGGGAGGCGCAACGGACGGCCCCGGCTGCTCCCGGATAAAGGCGTCGATTTTCATGCTCACGCTCAGCGTCTTCGATCCCTGCTGCGGCGCGGCGCTCAGAGACTCGATAATCAGCAGACGCGGCGAGCGATCGAGCTCATGCACAAAGTTCAGCACGTCGCGATACTCGCCGTCGAAATTGGCGGTGATGGTAAGCATGCTTAGCTCATCGGAGCCTTCGATCGGCTCGGTGGAATAGGCGTATTCGCGCTGCTTGATCTTGGAGCGCGAGGCCGCTTCGGAAAGCTCGCTGAGAAGCGTCGAGTAGGCGGTCCGGCTAGCCAGGAAGTAAGCGGCAAGGAACTCGTCGCCCGAATCGCGGGCTTTTTCAACAGCCGCCACATGCTGGCGGGTGCGCTCCAGCAGCGCCTGATCGGCGGAAATCTGGGCCTGAAGCGCGGCGGCTTCACGCTGGAGTTCCTCCGCCGAGCCTCCCGGCGGAAAAAGCACCCAGGCGGCGGCAACCAGATTCGCGGCAAGAAGAAGGCCGACAACCACCCGCGCGATCGTTTTAGGACTGCGCGCCACGGCAGTCGGCGAGACCGGCCGCCCCGCGCTAGAACTTTTGGGCATAGTTCACGCTCACGCGGTATTGATAAAGAGGCTGGTTTTGGGAAGGCGGCGCCATGCTATGGCCTGTGGCGGGGCCGAACAGGGGCGAGGCCTGAAGACGCTTGAGGAACTCGATAATCGGTACGGGATCCTGAGAACCCACGGTCATATCAAGAAGCACTTCCTGGCGCGAAGTGATCTGCGGCAGCCGGATCTGGATGAGCTTGACATCGTCGGGCTTTACGCTTTCAAGATCGGCGAAAAGCTTGGTCCAGCTTATGGATTTGCGCTCCACCAGAGTGTTGAGCAGAACGCTGCGCTCCAGCACGACGGCGTTTTCGGGCTGCCGGAGAGTCTGCTCCAGGCGGGCCTGCCCGGCATGGATCGCCCGGAGCCGGCTGTTGAGTCCTTCCACGGCGATGCGGGCGTCGTGCGCGCTCGCGCGAGCGCTTAGAATCAGGAAGATTTGTCCGGCCAGCAGCATCGCCAATATCAGGGCGCAGGCGACCGAGGCCACGAGCATGGGCCGGTCGCGGCGGAAAGGGTCGCTGGAAAGATTGATGGGGATGCGCATGGTAGCTCTTCGGCTTCAGCCTTTAGCGATAAGCGGCCTCCATGTAGCCAAACAAGCCTGCGTTGAATGCGGTGGGGGGCCCGAACCGGCTGTGCAGCGGCTCGGGTTCACAGGGCAAACCCCGGAGATCTTCAAGACCGCACAGCATCAGCCGCTCGACGGGAGAATCCAGCTCGTCTTCGGCGTAAGCGAACGTCGGGCGCAACACGCTCAAGATCTCCTCTTCGCCAGCGTCCTCTAATCTCAGGCAGCGGAACAGCTTCAGTTTGCCGCCCGCCGTCAGCAGAACGCTCAGATGGTTCCCGGCCAGTTTGGCGATGAGAGCCGGCTCCTGGCCGCGATAGAGCTCAAGCGCCGCCAGAGCCGAAACAGTCACGTCGCCGGGATGAAAGCCGGCGTTCCGAAATAAAGCCTCATAACGCGCCAGAACTTCCAGCGCTACGATCACGGCGACAACTTCGATTTTCCCTCTCTGGCTGGTCCCGGGCTGGCGGAAGTAGCCTACCGCCGCGGCGTCGATATCGAACGGGATCGTTCTCTTCAGCCGGAAGCGGACCAGCGAAGCCTGCTCGGCGGGGGAATCGGGAAACAGGTCGAAATCCAGCACAGCGATGCGCGCAGCGGCGTCTGGCAATAGGACCGCGGCGGGCCGCCGCCTCTTGCCCCCTTGGTGGGGGGGCGCGAGCCGAGAAATCAGCGCGGCCAGGGCGTCGGCCTTCAGCAAATTCTCTTCCGAGGGAGACGCCTTGAGCGCCCCCGGCGGCAGCTCGCCGAAGGCGGCGCGCCCGCCTTGCGCACAAGCCAGGCCAGCTTCAGACAACTCGAAGACGAATTCCGGCGGAGGATCTTTAATGAGATTCTTGAGCGTCATCCCTCGATAAACGTGACCTTATTAATTTCCTTCAAAGTAGTGACGCCCGAGCGCGCCTTTTCAAGCGCCGATTCGCGCAAGAAAGTCATGCCCTCTTCGCGCGCGGCGCGGCGGATTTCAGAGCTGGGGCGCTTATCGAGAATCATCTCGCGGATTTTTTCACTCAGGTCGAGCAGCTCATGAATGGCGCTGCGTCCGCGAAATCCGGTGCCGCCGCATTCGAAACACCCCGCGCCCTCATACCAAGTGAAGCCGCGCCATGCTGCAGGATCCAAGCCGCTTTCCGCCAGATAGCCGTCGGGATAGCTCACAGGGCGCTTGCAATGCTCGCAAATCACCCGGACCAGCCGCTGGGCCAGGATGCAGTTCAAAGCGGAGACGAAGTTGTACGCTTCCACGCCCATGTTCAGGAACCGGCCCAGCACGTCAAGCACGTTGTTGGCGTGGACGGTCGTAAAGACCAGGTGACCGGTGAGGGCCGCGTTAATGGCGATCTGCGCGGTCTCCTGGTCGCGGATTTCGCCCACCAGTATTTTGTCCGGATCGTGGCGCAGAATGGAGCGCAGGCCGCGCGCGAATGTCAGTCCTTTTTTTTCGTTCACCGGAATTTGGGTGATGCCCTTGATCTGATATTCCACCGGGTCTTCAATGGTGACGATTTTGTCTTCGTCATTCTTGATTTCGCTGAGCGCGGCGTACAGCGTGGTGGTTTTGCCGGAACCGGTAGGGCCGGTCACCAGCACCATTCCATAGGGTTCCTTGATGAACCGGCGGAATTTGACCAGATCCGCATCGGCGAAGCCCACCACGTCAAGCGTGAGCTTGGAGAATTTCTCGCTCATCGATTCCTTGTCCAGCACGCGGAGCACGGCGTCTTCGCCGTAGATGGTGGGCATGATGGAAACTCGGAAATCAATCAGCCGGCTCTTATAGCGCACGCGGAAACGGCCGTCCTGCGGGACGCGGCGTTCGGCGATGTCCAGCTCGCTCATCACCTTGATGCGGGAAATGATGGTGGAGTGCCAATCCTTGGCGATGGGCGGCATGGCGTAGTGCAGCACGCCGTCAATGCGGTATTTGATGGCCACTTCCTGGTCGCGAGTCTCGATGTGGATATCGCTCGCGCGACGCTCCAAGGCGTTGAAGATGGTGGTGTCCACCAGCTTAATGACGGGCGCGATGTTGGAATCGGCGGCGGTGAGCCGGTCGATGGAGAGCGTTTCTTCGGCGTTTTCCTCGTCGCCGACGACGTCCAGCGTAAAGCCTTCCGTGACTTCTTCGAGCACGCGCTGGGACTGCTCGGTCTTTTTGAGAAGGTCGGAAATCTGCGAGAGCGTCGCGACTTTCACCCTCAGACGCTTGCCGAGAAGCGAGCTTAACTCGTCGATCTGGGTGGGATTGCGTGGATCGGCCAGAGCGATTTCCAGCGTGCCGTTATGGCCCTGAATGGGGACGAAATTGTAACGGAACATCAGATCCACGGGGATTGCGTGGAACAGATCGTGATCGATGCGGACCTCGCGCAGATCCACGAATTCCTGGTAATAGCGGGCTGCCAGGGCGCGGGCTCGCGCGGTCTCCTGTGCGGGGTCGACTGGGAGGATTTTGTCGCCGGCGGCCATTGTCTCTTCTCTATATACGCTCTTTTCTATATACGCTCTTTCAGCGTAGCGCGGGCGCCGCTCGCACAGGCGCGGCTTCGCCCCGAACATATGACGATGCGCAAGCCCGGGGCGTGGATGGCAGGAACCGGGAGGCTCGGCCTTCTCAACTCAAAGTTTAGGCCAAGCCGCCCGGGGGCATTCGGGATGGCTTGCGGGAAGTAGTTGATGAGACAGGGGAAATAAATGAATGGAGGGGCGGCTGGGAAGGCGGAGCGGGGCCGAAAAAACGAAGCCAAACCGGCAGTCCCAGCCGAGGCGGCGCCGGCCTCCGCCCGCAGATCGAGAAACCGAGAAGCTGCCCACTGCTAGAATGGCGGCGTGAGGGCGCTGGTTGCCGGAGTGGGAATTCTTGCCGGCGCGGCGGCTTTTGGAGAGCAAACCTTTTCGGCCTCCGCCGCGCTGGACGCTCAAATGGGAAGCGCGATTCGCGACGGCGTGATTCCGGGGGCCGTCCTGGTGGTGGGGCACGACGGAAAGATCGTTCATAGGAAGGCTTACGGCGATCGCGCCATCGCGCCTCGGCGCGAGCCCATGACGCCGGACACGATTTTCGACATCGCCTCGCTCACAAAGGTGGTCGCCACGACGCCCGCCCTGATGAAGCTGGTTGAGGAAGGCAAGGTTCGGATCGACGATCCGGTTACGAGCTATCTTCCCGAGTTTCAGGGCGGCAAGAGCGCCATCACGATCCGGGATTTGTTGACTCATTATTCGGGGCTGCCGCCCGATCTGGCGCTGGATCCGCCATGGAGCGGGTATGAGACCGGCGTTGCGAAGGCCCTGCGCGCGAAGCCTGCGAATCCGCCGGGCGATAAGTTCATCTACAGCGACGTCAATTTCGAGCTATTGGGGGAGATCGTGCGGCGGTTGAGCGGCCAGAGGCTCGATGAATTCGCGCGAACGCAGATTTGGGAGCCGCTGGGCATGCGCGAAACGATGTTCCGGCCGCCGCTTTCCTTGCGCCCGCGCATCGCGCCTACGGAAATCGATCCGGCAAGCGGCCAGCCGCTAAGGGGGGTGGTGCACGATCCCACCGCACGCTTCATGGGCGGCGTGGCGGGGCATGCCGGCGTGTTCACGACCGCCGACGATCTCGCCCGGTTCGCGCAAATGATGCTCAATGGCGGCGCGCCGATCTTTTCGGCGAAGACCGTACGGGAATTCACTTCACCCGCTTCGCCGGCCGGGCAAAGCGCCGTGAGGGGACTCGGCTGGGATATCGATTCGCCCTATTCTTCCCCGCGCGGCGGATTCCCCATCGGTTCTTACGGCCACACGGGATTTACGGGCACGTCGCTGTGGATCGATCCGCAATCGAAGACATACGTGATTCTGCTCGCCAACGCCGTTCATCCCAAGGCCGGAAAGAATCTGTCGGCTCTGCGGCGGAGCGTTGGAAACATTGTCGCCTCCGCGGCGACAGGAGTCCTGGCCGGTCTCGATGTTCTGGCAGAAGAGAATTTTGCTCCGCTCCAAGGCAAACGGGTAGGGCTGATTACGAATCAGACGGGGATCGACCGAGCGGGCCGGCGCAATGTGGACGTGATGCGGCAGGCCGGCGTGAAAGTCACGGCGTTGTTTTCGCCGGAGCATGGGATTACAGGAAAGCTGGATCAACCAAATATAGCCGATTCCAAGGATGGGGAGACCGGACTTCCGGTTTGGAGCCTGTATCAGAACAGCCGGTTTCACATGACTCCGGAGATGCTGGATGGAGTGGATGCGCTGGCGTTCGATATTCAGGACGCGGGCGCGCGCTTTTACACTTACGGCTGCACCATGCTGAGCGCCATGGAGCGGGCGGCCGCCGCGAAGCTTCCCTTTTACGTTTTGGACCGCCCCAACCCCATCACGGGCACGCACGTGGAAGGGCCGATGCTGGACGCAGATCTTGCCAGCCCGGTGGGCTGCTATAGGCTGCCGATCCGTCACGGGTTGACCCTAGGCGAATTGGCGACGATGGCGAATGCGGAAAAAAAGATGGGCGCCGATTTGCACGTCGTCAAGATGCGGAATTGGGCGCGCGCCGATTGGTTCGAGGCGACGCGACTGACCTGGATCGATCCGTCTCCGAATTTGCGCAGCCTGAACGCGGCGGCCCTTTATCCGGGCGTGGCAATGTTGGAATCCTCGCCTGGCTTTTCGGTGGGCCGGGGAACGGATGCGCCATTCGAGCAGATTGGCGCGGACTGGATTCGGGGCGCGGAACTGGCGGAGTTTTTGAACGCGCGCTCCATTCCCGGCGTGCGTGCTTACGCGACCCGGTTTCAGCCCACCGATTCCGTCTTCAAAGGCAAGGCGATCGAGGGCGTGCGGTTTGCGATTACGGACCGTGAGCGGCTCAATGCCGTGCGGCTGGGATTGGAGCTGGCGTATGCACTGAACCGGCTTTATCCGGGGAAGGTGGATCTGGAAAAGGACCGGCTGCTGATCGGCAATCGAAAGGCGTTGGAGGCCATGAAGGCGGGCTCGGAGCCGGGCACGATCGAGCGGCAGTGGACCGGGGATCTGGAGGCGTATGCTGAGCGCCGCAAGCCGTTCCTGTTGTATTAGCGTGAAACAATGAAACAATTGCTGGCTCTGTTTGCGATGGCGGCCATGGCGCAAGCTCAAAACTATAAGGCGGAACGAATTTCGGACCACGGCGCCGCCGTGATTCGCCTTTTTGACCTGGCGCATGGCGTGGAAGTTTCGGTGATTCCCGCCGTGGGCAACACCGCCTACGAGATGAACGTGCACGGACACAACATTCTCTGGTTTCCGTTCGCCAGCGTGGGCGAGTTTCAAAAGGCTCCGCAAATGAGCGCGATTCCCTTTCTGGCGCCCTGGGCAAACCGGATGGATTCGCAGGCTTTCTGGGCGAACGGGAAGAAATACGCATTCGATATGGAGTTAGGCAACGTGCGCGGGGCAAACCCGATTCACGGCTTACTCTCGGACTCCTCCTTGTGGCGCGTGACCGAGGTCACGGCAGAAAAAGATTCCGCGCACATGACCAGCAAGCTGGAATTTTGGAAGCACCCCGAGCTGATGAAGCAGTGGCCCTTCGCCCACGAGTACGAAATGACGTACCGGGTGTCCCAGGGCGAGCTGGAGGTGAGGACGACGGTGATTAACCTCGGCGCGGAGCCGATGCCCGTTTCGATCGGATTCCACCCCTACTACCGGATTCCCGACGTTCCGCGCGACGAATGGCTGGCGCACATTCCGGCCCGGCGGCGCGTGTCGACGGATTCGCGGCTGATTCCCACAGGCGAGTTCAAGCCCATGGATCTGCCAGACCCGTTTCCGCTAAAAGGACGCACATTGGACGATGGATTCATCGATTTGGAGCGCGATGCGCAACAGCGGGCGCACTTTTTCATCCAGTCCGGCGGAAAGAAAGTGGAGGCGATCTTCGGGCCGAAATATCAGGCGGCGGTGGTGTGGGAGCCGAATAACGCGGACGGCTCTCCGCGCGAGTTCATTTGCTTGGAACCGATGGCGGGCGTTACGAATGCAATGAACCTGAATCATGCCGGAAAATATCCGGAATTACAAACCGTGGCTCCGGGCGGAAAGTGGACGGAGAGTTTCTGGATCCGGACGAGCGGCATTTGATCCTCCGGCGGAGGCGCGAAGTTGCGAAAAGGAGACCGATGAGCAATCGAAGCTTGGAGGACGCCATCCATGCGGCCGGCGGTCCAGTGAATTTGCTGCGCAATTCACGGATTGGGCCGTATGCGTTTCCCGTGGTGCGGGCCGAATTTTCCAACTGGAGAGACGAGCAGCGCGCATGGCGCGAAACCTGCGCCTTGTTCGACCAGTCGCACCACATGACTGATTTATACGTGCAAGGCCCGGAAGCGCTGAAATTGTTCTCCGATTTGGGGGTCAACAGTTTTGCGAATTTCCGGGTGAATCAGGCCAAACAATTCGTAGCGTGCAACGACGACGGATTTGTCATTGGAGACGCGATTCTTTTCTATCTCGATAAGGATGAATTCAATCTTGTGGGAAGGCCTCCGGCGGCGAATTGGGTCCAATACAATCTGGAAGCCGGAGGCTACCACGCGAAGGCGGAACGCGACGAACGGTCGGCCGTGAATCCAGGCCCGCGAACAGCGTTTCGCTACCAGGTGCAAGGGCCGAACGCCGTGCGGCTGATGGAGAAAGTCCTGGGAAGGCCGGCGCCGGATATTCGGTTCTTTCACATGGATACGATGAAGATCGCCGGATGCGAGGTGCGGGCGCTGCGGCATGGAATGGTCGGGCAGCCGGGCTGGGAATTGTTCGGGCCGTGGGAATATGGCGAGGCGGTGCGCGAGGCGATTGTGAAGGCCGGTGAAGAGTTCGGGTTGCGGCAAGTGGGTTCGCGGGCGTATCCGACGACGACGCTGGAATCCGGGTGGATTCCATCGCCGCTCCCGGCGGTGTATACGGGCGAAGCGATGAAGGCGTACAGAAAATGGCTCAGCGATAAGAGCTACGAAGCGATCGCGTCGCTGGGAGGCAGTTTCTACTCAGCTAATATCTCCGACTATTATTTGACGCCTTATGATCTGGGCTATGGGCCGTTCGTCAAATTCGATCACGATTTCGTTGGGCGGCGAGCGCTGGAAAAGATGTCGGGCGGGCAGAAGCGGAAGAAAGTAACGCTGGTCTGGAACGGCGACGACGTCGAGCGAGTCTTCGGGTCGTTATTCCGCGGCCAGGGAGATATCGCCAAATATATCGATTTACCTTTAGCGAACTATTCCACGCTGCCCTTCGATAAAGTTCTCGCCGGCGGCAACACCATTGGTCTATCCACGTATACCGGCTACAGCTACAACGAGCGGGCGATGCTGTCTCTGGCTGTGGTCGACGTAGAACACAGCCAGCCGGGCGTGGAGGTGAAGGTGGCGTGGGGAGAAGAGGGGGGCGGCTCGCCGAAGCCGACGGTCGAGCGGCATCGGCAGGCGGAGATTCGCGCGAGGGTGGCTTCGGCTCCTTATGGAGAAGTGGCCCGGCTGGCGTACCGTCCGCAGTGAGATAGAATTCAAAAGAATCTTATGGCCTACATCTTCCACGAGGACGAGTTGCCCAAGCTGGTCTCGGCGGTTCCGGGGCGCGAGCGCACGTTCTTTGTCAACCAGGAACTGGCCCAAATAGACGATATGCTGGCCGGCGTGATGCATTACAAGCCCCACGGCTCTTCGCCTTATCACTTTCACGAAAATTGCGAACATTTTTACTTCATCATGGAAGGCAAGGGCACGGTGGAAACGCCCGAAGGAGTCCGCGAGGTGGGGCCCGGCGATATGGTGTTCATTCCGCCGGAGGCGAAACACCGGTTGCGGGCCTCCGAGACCGGGCTGTTCTATTTCGAATTTCAGGCGCCGAACCGATTCAAAACCACGATTCTGGACGGCGCTCCGGACGATCTTCGCTGGAACCGCGTGGACGGGCGCGTGTGGGTGCAAACCTAATGGCCGAAAAAACTCTTTTCATCGACACCAACAGCCTGGCGCGCAAAAAAAGCGACGAAGGCGAGTTTGTCGAGATCCTGAATGGGCCGCTCGCCGGCGCCAAGAACGTTCTGGGCGCGCTGCGGTGGGTTGAACCGGGCAAGCAATTTCGCGCCGATCCCATCGACCAGCACCAACTGATTTACTTAATGAAAGGCCAAGGACAAATTTGTCTGGAGGGTAACAATTACGAGGTCAGAAAAGGGGCGGGCGTTTATCTGGGACCTTCCGAGACCGCTTCGATCCGGGCCGCCGACAACGCAGGACTGAAGCTATTTCATCTGGTCGTTCCGCGGATCCCGAAGCAGAAATGAAGTCCAAATTTTTCGCGGGGAGAGGCCGCGGAATCGAAGCGCCTGGCGGTAAATGGCGTGCGCAAGCCTGACCCGCGGCCGTTGTTCGGCTGGGAGCGGCCGGCCTCCTCTGCCGCGGCGGGCGGGCGTCGAAAGGCACGCAGGGACGCCACGCGCGCATAGCATGAGCTAGATGACGCAGCACAGCTACTTCCCCGCGCCCCGTTCGGCGCCGCGCCGCGGCCGCCTCATTCTTCTGATCGCCGTTCTTATTTTGCTGCTGGCATTCGGGCGGTCGATCTGCTCGGTCATCATCGATTACCTTTGGTGGCGGGAGATGGGGCAAGTTTCGACATGGCTGCGGATGTCCGCATACCGCTGGCTCACGGGAATTGCGGAATGGGGGATTCTCTTCGTGGCGCTATGGTGGGCGCACGCCCGCGGAATGAAGTACGGGGGGACCGGCCTGCGCGACCGGCCGCGCTACGGATGGCTAGCGACGATCGCGCTCGCGGCGCTCTCTCTGATCATCGCGGCGGCGTTGATGGACGGATGGACCGTGGCCCGTTACGTGGCCGGCCGGGGCATGGAGACGAACTGGCGCGATCCGGCATTTGGCAAGCCGCTGGGCTTCTACTTTTTCGAGTTGCCTTTTTACCGTGGACTCGTGGCGTTTGTGGCGACGCTGGCGCTGGCCGGATTGCTGGTCTATTACATCTCGGCGCGATTCTGGCAGGTAAAGACGAGATTCCCGGAAATCCGCGAAGGACTGGGCTACGGCCGCTTGGATTGGGGCGATCTTCGCGCGCTGGGAAAACTTGAGACGGGATTGCTCAAATGGCTGATCGCCGGATTTTTGAGCGCCTTGGCGGTGAATTTCTGGCTGGACCGCTACGAAATGCTGTATTCCGATCATGGCAATTTGCTGGTGGGAATCGATTACGTGCAGCAGCACGTGAATCTTCCGCTGCAATACATCAAGGCAGCCGCGGCGATTTTAGCGGCGGCGCTGGTCTTGGCGGGACGGCGGCGAGGCGCGATCGTTTGCGCGAGCGTTTTGGCGATCGATTTCCTTTTGCCGCCTCTGGTGAGCTCTCTCTACGTCAAACCGAACGAGCTGGCGCTGGAAAAGCCGTTCATCGAGCGGCATATCGAAGCGACGCGATCGGCGTTCGGCCTGGACCGGCGGGCGCGCGAAGTGGAGTTCGACGCGCGCAGAGAAGGAACCATCGATGTGGACCGGAACCGGGCGATGCTCGACAATGTGAGGCTGTGGGACTGGCGCGCCTTTCACGATACTCTCAGCCAAACGCAGCCGCTGCGTCCTTACGCCTATGCGGATACCGACGTGGACCGCTACCAGATCGGCGGGCAATTGCGGCAGACTTTGCTCGCGCCGAGGGAACTGGATTTGAACCAGCTCGGCGAAGCGCGCAATAGCTGGATCAACGCCAACCTCACGTTCACGCACGGCTACGGGCTTGTGATGGCGGAGGCGAGCCGCATATCGCCTTCCGGACTGCCGGATTTGCTCATCAAAAACGCTCCGGTAGAGGTGAATGCGCCCGGTCTGAAGCTGACTCGTCCGGAGATTTATTACGGCGAGGCGGCGCACGAGCCGGTGTTTGTGGACACAACGTATCCGGAATTCAACTATCCCTCCGGATCGGGCGACGTTCCGACGCGCTACAACGGCGCGGGCGGATTTGCAATGAGCGGCCAAGTCCTGCGGACCATTGCATCGATCGCCGAGGGCGATTGGAACATTCTGCTCACCAGCGCTTTCACAGCCGAAACCCGCATGATGATTCACCGGCGCGTGCTAGACCGGCTTGGAACGCTGGCCGGATTCGTCCGGTGGGACGAAGATCCGTACCTGGTGATCACCCGCGAGGGACGCCTCACGTGGATCGTGGACGGATATTTGACCAGCGACGCGCATCCTTATTCGCGGCCGGTGGAGGGCGCGGACGCCGAATCCTACAATTACATCCGCAATTCGATCAAAGCCACGGTGGACGCCTATGACGGCGCGGCGCGGCTGTACGTGTTCGACCCGGAAGATCCGCTGGTTCGGGCTTATCAGCGCCTTTTCCCGGACTTGCTCACGCCGGCTTCAGAGATGCCGGCGGATCTTCGGTCGCACGCGCGCGCTCCAGAGACGTTGTTTCGCGTGCAGGCGGAGACGTATCGCACCTATCACATGCGCGATCCGGAATCGTTTTACAACCGCGCGGATCTGTGGGATCTGGCCACGTACACGCAGGGACAGGAAGGCCCCGTTCAGCCAGTGGCGCCTACTTATATGATCCTGACCATGCCCGGCGAAACGGCCCCGGAGTTCGTGCTGATGATCCCCTTCACTCCGCGGGCGAAGCAGAATCTGATCGGCTTGATGGCGGCCCGCTGCGACGGACCGCACCTGGGCGAGATTGTTTACCTTCAATTGCCGAAGCAGGAGATCATTCCGGGTCCTTTGCAGATCGACGCTCTGATCAATCAGGACCAGGTGATTTCGAAAGATCTGACACTGTGGAATCAGCAAGGCTCTCAAGTCTTGAGGCCCCAGATTCTGACGTTGCCCATCGATCAGACGTTTTTGTTCGTCGCGCCCCTTTACATCCGGGCCCCGCAGGCGCCCATGCCGCAGTTGCAGAAGGTCGCGCTGGCGGTGGGAAGCACGGTGGCGTACGAGGACACATATGAGAAGGCTTTGCAGGCGCTGCAAGCGATCCAAAAGGGACAGGCTGTTCCGGTTGCGCCGGAGCAGAACCGTTCCGGGGCGCCGTCTAGAGAGGCTCCCGCCGCAGCGTCCGCCAGCGCCGATGCGAGAATCGCGGCGGTTCGCGCCCATATTGAGCGGTATCGCGAGCTTTCCGCACAGGGCAAATGGTCCGAGGCAGGCAAGGAACTGGAAGCGATCGAGGCGGAAGTGAAGAAGTAGCGACGGCAAGATTCACGCGCTACCCAAAGGATCGATTCGGTCGCGAGAAGCCCGTGCTATACTCGCTCATTCCGAGGCCATAGAAACCCGCGTTCTTTGCACCCACAGCATAATGATGCGCTTACGAAATTTTTCCTTCTGCGCTTTTCCTTTTTTGATCGCGCTGGCGGCGACGGCCGCGGGCGCGCCGGACGTTCTCACGCTCGTGGACGGCGAGAAACTGCAAGGCAAGCTGGTTCGATCGGTGGGAGGCACGGTGACGTTTCATAGCGATGCGGCGGGCAACGTGAGCATCCCGTGGTCCAAGATCAAGGAGCTGAGCTCCGAGCGCCGCTTCGCCGTCATTCCGAAAGGATTGCATTTGAAAGGCAAGCAGACGGATGGCGAAATTCCGCGCGGCGTCCTTGCAGCCTCGGACCAAAAGATCCAGCTCACGCCAGGCGCGGGCCAGCCGGTTCAGACGATCGCGGTGAACGATGCGGGTTTCGTCATCGACGAGCCTGCCTACCAAGCGGCGTTGAAAAACCCCGGCTTCGATGAGGATTGGAAGGGCGCTCTGACCGGCGGCATTTCGCTGGTAAAGGCGACTCAGAGCGCCCAGACTTTCACCGGCGTGGCGCATTTAAGCCGGGCCATCCCGGCGGAGGACTGGCTTGCGGCGCGAAATCGCACGCTGGCGGATTTCACCGTGTCCTACGGAAAGCTGACCCAGCCCAACACTCCGCAAGTGAAGACGAACATCGTTCATTTCGACCTTGAGCGGGACGAGTATTTCGAACACCGGATCTATGCGCTGGGGCAAGCCGCGCTGGACCATAATTTTTCTCAAGGCTTGTACCTTCAGCAGACGTACGGCGCGGGCGCGGGCTGGACCGCGATCCGTTCCGATCCGCAGACGCTCGATCTGAAGGCCACGGCCAGCTTCATAGATCAGCGCTTCAACGGCAGCCCGAGCGAGCGATTAATCGGTTCCGTATTGGGGGAAGTTTACCACCGCAACCTGCCGGCGGCAATCAAGTTCGACGAGTGGCTGACTTATACTCCGGCCTGGAATAATACCAGGGCCTATTTCGCCAATGGGAGCGCGGGAGTCACGCTGCCGGTGTACAAAGGAGTCGGGCTCAATGTAAGCGTGCTGGATAGCTATTTGAACGATCCTCCGCCCGGATTCAAAAAGAACTCGCTCACGTTCGTCACGGGCGTGACTTACGCGCTGCCATAGGGCGCAGGATGTAGAATCGATGCCAGGAGGCGGCCGTGCAGTTGCGCGACATTACGGCTCCGATCGGCGCGATTGTCGCGCTGGCCCTGGGCTTTTATGAGCTGACGCAGCCGGCGGACACCAGGCGGCTCAGCCCGCTGATTCTGTTCACCATCGCGGCTCTGTTCGCGGCGCGAATCGCAGCGCGGCGGCAATTCCGCAAACGGGAGGAGATCCTCAAGGCCGTTCCGCCCAAGCCACTGGGCTTGGAGGACGATTCATCCGGGCGGAAATCGGAAAGCTAGCCGCGGCCCACAAAGGGCATCTTGGTGGCCATCACGGTCATGAACGGAACGTTGGCTTCGAGCGGCAGGTTCGCCATGTAGAGCACAGCGCGGGCGACATGCTCTACATCGATGCGCGGCTCGACGGCGATGGATCCGTTTGCCTGCGGGACGCCCGCCGCCATGCGCTCGGTCAGTTCCGTCGCGGCATTGCCAATGTCGATCTGCCCGCAAGCGATATCGTGCTTGCGGCCGTCGAGCGAAATGCTTTTGGTCAGGCCGGTGATGGCGTGTTTCGTGGCGGCATAGGGCGCGGAGTTCGGGCGGGGCGAATGAGCCGAAAGCGAGCCATTATTGATAATGCGCCCGCCGCGCGGATTCTGAGCCTTCATGATGCGGATCGCTTCCTGCGCGCAGAGGAACGCGCCGGTGAGATTCACGGCCACGACGGCGTTCCATTGTTCGAAGGTCAGGTCTTCCATGGGAACCGCGGGCGCTCCTATGCCGGCATTATTGAAGAGGAGGTCCAGGCGGCCGAAGTTTTCGCGAACCGCGCGGAAGAGGGCGCGAACGGAGCCGGGCTGAGCGACATCGGCAGGAATCACGAGCAACCTGCCGCCGGAAGGATCAGACATGGCGACGGTCTTTTCCAGTTCCTTAACCCGCCGCCCTGCGAGCGCGACGGAGTAACCATTGGCCTGTAGCGCGAGAGCAACGGCGCGTCCGATGCCGCTGCCGGCTCCGGTGACGACGGCGAATTTCGTCACCAGGAAACCATGGCCTGTTCAAACAGCCGGCTGAGTTCCTCGGCTCCGGCTGGCTGGGGCGACAACTTGGTGACCCTGTGCTGCGGCAGCGTTCCTTCCACCAGGGCCGGGATGTCAGAAGAATGGTAGCCGATTTCCCGAAGGCCGTTGGGAGTCTTAAGGCGCCGCATGAACCACGCGATCCGGTCCGAGAGAATCCTGCCGGCGTCTTCCGGGCGGGCGGAGGCGACATCCGCGCCCAGCGCTTCGGCCGCTTCCAGATGCCGCGCGGGATTGGCGCGCGCTGTGAAGCGGAAGACCGCGGGCGCGTTCAGAATGACGGAGAATCCGTGTGGGACCAGAGGATGGTCCGCAGGGTAGCCCGGAGCGCGATAGGTCTTCACATGCCCGGATACCGGATACGACATGCCGTGCGGAAGATGGACGCCGGCGTTTCCAAAGCCGACGCCCGCGTAGGAAGCGGCGAGAATCATATTGGCGCGAGCTTCATCGTCGGAAGGGTCTTCGACGGCTCTTACGATGTATTTCGCCACCATCCGAAGCGCTTGCAGCGACCACACGTCGCTGATGGGATTCGATCCTTGATAAGCGGGCCGCAGCGCGGGGCGCTCCGGCCGGGGCCTTTCGTGGAAAGGCAAAGCGGTGTAGGATTCGATGGCGTGGCTCAGAATATCGAGGCCACTGGAAGCAGCAGCCTGGGGAGGCAGAGTACGGGTGTTTTCGGGATCCAGATAACCCAGCGTGGGCTTGAGCCGACGGCTGGCGATGCCGGTTTTGGCATGCATCCGGCTTAAGTCGAAAATGCTGACGCCGGTGGTTTCGCTGCCCGTGCCCGCCGTGGTCGGAACCGCCAAAAGCGGCTTCAAAGGACCGGGAACCGGAATTCCCTTCCCTATGGGCGGATTCACATAATCTAGAAAATCTTCGGGCGGATAGGTGACGTAAAGATTGACGGCCTTGGCCGTGTCGATGGTGGACCCGCCGCCCACGGCGACGATGGCGTCGTAGGAATCCTTTCGGGCGAAAGCGATGGCGTCTTGAAAAGATTCGTCGGTCGGCTCGACCCGGACGCGATCGTAGACGGTGAATCGGATGCGGTTCGCTTCGAGAGATTCGAGCGCGGTCTGAACGGGCGGCAGTTTGGCGATCACGGGATCGGTAACCACCAACACGTGCTGGGAGCCGAACTCGGCCAAATCCATCCCGATCTCGCGCGTCACGCCGGCGCCGAAGCGGACGCTGGAGGCCGCCATTTCGAAAGCAAATTCCTTCGGAGACAAGCTTCAAGCTTATCAGAGCCTCAGGCGAAGCCTGGCGAACACGAAGGCCCGAGCAACGACGACTCCCGGCCCGGTACTGCCGCCTTTCCTCGTACTCAAAAGTTCCATGCTCACGAGCGCCAGCGCTCTCAAAAGCGCGGATCTTAGTTATAGCTAGCCGCCGTCAGCGCAAGGAACCCGGAGTGGCAACTGCGAGCCCGACTCAACACCACCGATGCGAAGTTCCCGCTGTTCGGAGGACGGGTAGTTTGGCTCGAGTTCGCGGAAGCGGAATTCCGGTAAATGTCCGCGCATTTGTGGCTCCTCACGCTATATCGTTAGTTCCCAGAATATCCTCGATCTTTCGGCTGCTTTTTCTGTACTTCCGTTTTCCAACTTTTCGCCAGTTTCAACTCGTTGATTTTACAATGCCTTAACAAATTCGACAGCTTCGGGCTCAGAATGTCACGAATTTGAAGTCCTTACTTTCCAATTACTTCGCATTAGTCATGCAAGGTCGTGTCGGGAAGGCGTCTAGAATATTTTCGATAATCGGCTGGCTCCAGTCAATTAAGTGCAGAGTTTCTCCTGATAAGGCAGGATCAGAACGAGTTCTACTCCGGAAACGGAGGTTCGTCGTCATGGCTTTTCGAAGTTGGTTTCCCAACATGGGTAATGCATCCCGTTCGGCGCCACTGCCACCATCAATTCGGGTGGGACCATCGGTATCTTCCAGGCGCCCAGCAAAGCCTTACTCGTCCGCGAAATGATCACAGAAGGGCGCTCGATCCTCTCAACTCGGCGCGGCGCCGGTAAGTATCCAACACTCTGCCCAGGTTTGTGAAGGCGCTTCAGGCTGCCGACCAGCCTCCACCACCAGCCGTTGGGACCCGGAGATCCGCCGCCATTCTTCTCGGCCGGTCGTTCGAAGAGCAGGAAACCGCCATGCGCGTCTCCCCGGCGTATCCGATGGAGGCTTGGCAGCGCTTCTTCGATCAATGCCGAATCACCGAACGGCGTACATAGCACTCCGTCGATAAAACGCGGCTACTATAAGCTAGCTCGGCCCCCGCCGTGAGAATTTCCGCGCCTGCCGCCGACTATCTTCCTATGCGGATTATTCTCGCGGCTGCGGTAGCCCTTGCGATTTCCACAGCGGCTCTTGCACAGAGCAAGGTCGAATACATCGGGGGAACCGCGGGAGAGACGATGCGGCCGGGAACTTTCGGCTTGATTCAGGTGGATGACGATCAATACTTCGCTTTTTATTCTAAAAAAGTACAGCTCCGAGTAGAATATGGCCAGATAAATCTGATCGAATACGGCCAGCAGGTGGATCGTCGATTGGCCTTGGCTGTAATGGTTTCTCCTCTGCTTCTTCTCAGCAAGCAGCGAAAACACTTCTTGACCGTTGGTTACATGGCTGATGACGGAAAGCAGCAAGCGTTGGTATTTCGGGTGGATAAGGCCGATATTCGAGCGACTCTGGTGAGTCTGGAGGCGCGCACCGGGCTGAAGATCCAATATCAGGACCCGGAGGCGCGGAAAGCGGGGAAAGGATGACGAAAGGAATCGTTTCAGCGGCGGGCGCGCTGCTGCTGTTTTGTGTAGGCATGCAAGCGCAGCAAAACCCACCGCGGCTGGTTGCCGCTCCGATTCGGGAAATGGAGAATCTCGCCGCGCAGATGCTCGCGGTAAAGCGCGTCTATGTGGACCGGCTGACCGGCGGCGAGACGGCCGCGCAGATGCGCGACCTGATCATTACAAGCCTTCAGAATTCCAAGTTGTTCATTCTCACCGAAAACGCCGATCGCGCGGATGCGACTCTGAGGGGCGCTGCCGAAGACCTGATCTACACGGACGTTTTCGACTCCTCCGACAGCGTCGATATCAGGGGCGGCGTGAGCGCCGGCTCGCGCTTCGGCGGGGCAAGCGCCGGGACGCGCGATGGACGCCCAGGCGCAATCGGAGCCTCTGCGAACAGCCACTCGTTAAGCGCGGGGGCGGGAGAGCACGAATCCATCGATATAAAGGAACGGAAGCACGAGGCCCTAGCCACGGTCCGGCTGGTGAATAAAGACGGCGATGTGCTGTGGTCCACCACCCAGGAAAGCAATGGCGCGAAATTTCGGGGCGCCAGCGCCGACGTGGCAGACAAAATTACGCGGCAGCTCCTGGCGGACTTCGAGCGATTGAGCAAAACAACCGTCTCCCGCTGAGCAATTTCAGCCGGTTCAGGATACGCACCGGAAATGGCCGGTGAAGTGCTCCATATCCGCACGTGAAATTAGCGGGCCAAAAGAATCAAGGGGTTGAGGCGAGGAATCGGAAAGTATTTCCGGCCCGCTCCGGGAAGATTCTACTGGCAATCTGCATCGGAGCCGGTCTGGAAGGATGTCAGAGCGCATCGGTTGCGGCCTCGAGCGGAACGAAATCCGATCCGGTTCCGGCGACGTCAGCGAGCCCGATTCAGGCAAATGGGAAGGCCAAGGCCGAGGCGCCCGTGCGGCCTGTCGCGATAGCGGTTCCCGCGGGCTCCGTGCTAAGGGTCAGGATCGACCAGGAATTAAGCACGAAATATAGCCGTCCCGGCGACCGCTTTACCGGGGTCTTGGAAGCTCCTCTAGTCAGAGAGGGGGCCGTGGTTGTCCCCAAAGGAGCGGTGGTGAGCGGGCACGTTCTGACGGCGCATCCCTCGGGCCGGCTTAAAGGCCGCGCCGTGCTGTCAGTAACATTAGACACGTGCCGGGTGTCCGGCCGCGAAGTCGCGCTATCGACCAGTCCTCTGACTCGCGTTAGCGGCTCCCACCGCAAGCGCAACTGGGCGTGGATTGGAGGCGGGTCCGGAACAGGCGGCTTGGTCGGAGGACTGGTCGCTGGACCAGTGGGCTTTGTGGCGGGAGCGGCCTCCGGGGCGGTAGCAGGCACGGCGGGAGCTGTGCTCACCGGCAAGAAGGAAGTATCGTTGCCGGCCGAGTCGGTGGTTGGATTTACTCTGAGGAGTCCCCTTACGGCGCCGATAAATGCCCGTGTGAGTTTTCGCAGTTAATGGTGCAGGCAATCAGAAAAGTGCAGGCGCTCTAAAGGTGCAGAAGCAAAACAAATGAGGTTAGGGAGGTCGAAATGAAACACATAATGATGACGGTGGGTGCTCTGGGGGCAATGCTGGTTGCGAATGGCTGCATCGCCACCCACAAATATGTCGCCAAGACGGTGGCTCCGGTGGAGTCCCGCGTAAGCGCGACGGAAAGCAAGAACGCCGAGCAGGACAAGCAGCTTGCCGATCACACGAAGGAGCTTGCGGATCAAAAGAAAGAGATCGACGATGTCGGAACGGATCTGTCGCGGACGAAGGAGCGGCTGAGCGACGTCGACTCCAAGGCGACGGCGGCCGGCCAGTCCGCGCAGCAGGCCAATCAAGCGGCGCAGCAGGCCAATCAAGCGGCCTCTAACGCTCAGCGCTCCGCCGACCAAGCCGCCCAAGGCGTGGACCGAGTCGAAAAGACCATGGTGGCCATGAACAAATGGAATCTTTCCTCCTCCACGACGGTCTTGTTCCCTGTCGGACAGTCGAAGTTGTCCAAGGAGGCAAAAGCTCAGTTGGACGACTTCGCCTCCAAAGCCGCCAGCTACCAGCGTTATATGATTGAAGTGCAGGGCTTCACGGACAAGACTGGGCCGGCCAGCTTTAATGATGCACTGAGCCAAGCGCGGGCCGAATCCGTGGCGCGGTATTTGGCCAACGAGCATATGATTCCCGTGCGATCCATATCGACTTTGGGTTCAGGATACGCGATGCCGGTCGCGGATGACAAAACCCGTGACGGCCGCAAGCAGAACCGTCGGGTGGAGATTCGCTTGTATATTCCAGAAGCGGGCGCGGGTGGGCAGGCCAGCGCTGGAGTGGGAGGTGGAATTGGACAATAAGCCGCGCCTCGCGGAGGTTGGCTTCCGCTGGGGCGATTTGATTCGGGTTTTGCCGTTGCCGGAATAGGCGGCGGCAGTCAGGCTAGGTCGCCGGCCCCTCCGACCCGGCGGCCTTTGGGCAGGCGCAGAGGGAGATTTCCTGCAAGGAAATCTGCACGCCTTGTAGGGCGACTACGGTCACACGGTCTTCCTCGCGCGCCTGCCCTTTCCCTTTTAGAAGCACGCTTACCCCTCTAATCGCCTTCGTTTTGCGCGCAAGAGCTTAACCGCTTGCAGCGAATCGCGCGAGTTTCACCTGGTTCGGGAAACCAGATCTTCCGCCAGGTTAAAGGCGCGCCGCGCCAGTTGTTCGGCAGTCACCAAATCGTCGTGCTCAAACAATTCCTGGGCCTGCTCCTTGAATACGAGAATCCGCTCGATTTGGCTGGTCTGATCGGCGGAAAGCCGCTTTTTGCTCAGCGCCTCCAAATCCCTCGCCAGCATGCTGAGCGATACTCCGTAAGACCGGCTCAAGTCTTTGCGTTCATCCGCGCTAAGCAGTTGGGTGATCTTTGGCGGCGGGGCGAGAGGCGGCTCCGGTTGAGAGGCGCGCGGCAACGCGACCCTGACGGGCGGCGGCGCGGGGGGCTTAGGAGGCGGAGGAAATTCCGGCATCCGCAGTGGGGCGCCGCTCGCCGGATTCTGCGGAGCCACCAGTTCCAGTTCGGGTCCCGATTCCTCAATTACAGCGCTGGCTGTCGCCACCGGCTGAACTTGAACGGGCGGAGGACGGAATGCGCGCGGCGCGGGCTTGGCGGGGGAAAACAAGCATCCGGTCGTGGCTAAACTCGAGAACACGAAGACGCCCGCGAGCAGCCCACTGGAAAGCTTGAACGCAACTCGGAATTTAGGCATGCCCAACCACCGCCGGAAACTGAAGGCGGAACGTCGTGCCCCGGCCTTCCTCGCTCGTGAACGCGATAGTTCCATTATGCAATTGTACGGCGCGGTACGTCAGCGCAAGACCGATGCCAGAGCCTTTCGTTTTGGTAGTGAAGTAAAGCTGGAAGACTTTGTCGCGCAACTCCTCGGGAATTCCCGGGCCAGAATCGGCAATCTCCAGGGAGACGGCTCCGTCGCGCCGGTCGACCTTCAGCCGCAAGTCGCCGCCGTTCTTCATCGCTTCCATGGCGTTGGAAATCAAATTGAGAATGGCTTGCTTGAGCATATCCGTATCGGCGCGGAAACAGGCCGGCTGCGGCGGAGTCTCCAATCGCATCATGATCCTCGCCGCTTTGGCCTGCGGCGCCATCAGATCGACGATCTCCTTGGCCAGCGCCGAAAGGTCTGCGTCCTCGAAATGCACCTCCACGGGTTTGGAAAAATCCAAAAACGTTTTCACCACCCGGTCGAGCCGCAGAACCTCTTTCGATAAGACGTCAATTTCACGCAAGAGTTCCTCCTCCGATCCGCCCAGCTTGGAACGCAGAAGATCGAGACGGAGCGCGATGGCGTTGAGAGGATTTTTGATTTCATGCGCCACGCCGCTGGTGAGTTTGCTGATGGCGGCCAGGCGCGAAGCCACATCCAGTTGGGAGGCCATTTTTTCAAGCAGCGTGTCGACATTATGGCGAAGCTCGTTGGCATCTTCGCGGGCCCCGCGGAACTGCTGGCCCAATAGATTCAGCTTACTCTCTACGATGGCGAATTCCTTAGCTAAGCCACGGCCGCCTTGCTCGGCGCGATAAGTCCCCTGCGCGATGCGGTCAATGGTCTCTTCGATTCTCTTCACAGGCCGCAGCACGTAGTTGGCGGCGAGCACGGTAATAAGCAGCGTCACCAGAAGCGAGACGCCGGAAACCAAGGCCAGCCGGCCGAGTTGATCCGACAGGCTCTGGCGGAGCAGCGCATTGGAGGTCACCACCTGCACCTGGAAGATCGGGTCGTTCTGCCCGGCCCTGCTCGCCTTACTCACCACCTGGTAATCCGGACGGCTGGTTATAAAATCCATCAACCGCGACGCCTCGGGCTTGGTCCTCCATCCGTCGAAGCTCCGGAACGGCGTCATGGCTGTACCTACCTTGGTGGGGAGGGACGACGCCAAAATTTGTCCGGAAGCGCTGGCGACGTTGATCTCCA
Organism: Bryobacteraceae bacterium; assembly: GCA_035293905.1. GTDB lineage: Bacteria > Acidobacteriota > Terriglobia > Bryobacterales > Bryobacteraceae > Palsa-187. The sequence goes on along the minus strand of DATGLY010000055.1, from coordinate 2,713 downwards.
GAATGTATTTGGAATGCGCCAGAGTTTGCACCAGCATCGTGGGGAGATCCGGATCGTTCGAGATGATTTGATAGACCAGCGCTTGTGTTTCCGCATCCGTCTTGGGCGCGGGGTAATCTTTGACTCCCTTCTGGATGCGATCGAGCAGAAAGGATGTGATCTGTTCGTTGGCGGTTTCGCTGCGCTCCAGAACCGCGGCGGAGGTGGAGTCCACCAAACTTTCGAAATGAAGAGCGGAAAGCGTCAACGCCACCAGGGCCACCAGCGTCACGCTCAGCAGAACCAAACGGATCCGCAACGACATGGAGGTTCAGTCCGCGCTCGCTCCCTGCGCTCCGTATTCCTTTAGCTTGTTGAATAGCGTCTTCTGGCTAATGCCGAGAATCTCGGCGGCTCTCGTCTTGTTGTTTTTCGTGTGCTCGAGCGTTAATTCAATGAGGGCGCGCTCGGCTTGCTCGATGGTGTAACCGACCGGAATCCGCAGATCGCCTCCCGAAACGGGAGGTACGGGAGCGGGCGTTCCTCCGAATCCCGGGGGCAGATGCGCCGTCTCTATGCTGCCTTCCCCCGCTAGAATCGCCGCGCGCTCCAAAACGTTCCGCAGCTCCCGGACGTTGCCCGGCCAGGAGTGCGCCATAAAGCGCTCCATTACGGAATCTGAAACCTCGGTCACCTTGGTGGAATGTTTCCGATTCAGATCCTCAATGAGCGAGGTAATGAGAGCCGGCAGATCGTCCTTGCGCTCTCGCAAGGGCGGAAGCGGAATCGGGAATACGTTCAGCCGGTAAAACAGATCCTCCCGGAATTTGCCTTCTTTAATGGCCGAATCGAGGGGGGAATTCGTGGCCGCGATCACGCGAACGTCGAGTTGGGTCTCGGTCTTGCCTCCCAGGCGCCGGACGCGCCCATCTTCGAGCACGCGCAGCAGCTTGGCTTGCGTGCCCACGGGCATGTCGCCGATTTCATCCAATAGCACCGTCCCGTTCTGAGCCAGCTCGAAGCATCCGGCGCGGCGCTCGACGGCGCCGGTGAAAGCTCCCTTCTCGTGACCGAATAGCTCGCTCTCCATCAGCGTGTCCGGCATGGCGGCGCAGTTGATGGCCACAAACGGCGCCGTGCGCCGGGGGCTCAACATATGAATCGCGCGGGCCGCCAGTTCCTTGCCTGTGCCGCTTTCACCGGTGATGAGCACCGCGGCGCGGCTTGGCGCCACCTGCTGGATGAGAGCAAAGACTTCTTGCATTTTCCGCGACGTTCCCACCATTTCGTTCAACAAGCCGCGGTTGCTGAGTTGACGCTCCAGCCGCTCGGTGTGTTCGGTCAGTCTTCCATGATGCGCCGCGCGCTCCAATAAAAGACGCAGGGCGGCCGATTGCACGGGCTTTTCTAGAAACCAAAAGGCTCCTAAATCGTGAATCGTGGAGACCGCCGTTTCCAGATTGCCGAAAGCGGTTTGCACAATGGCGGGGATGGCGGCGCCTTTTTCGTTTAGCCGCTTGAGCAATTCCGAGCCGTCCATGCGCGGCATGAGCAAATCAGTGACCAAGACGTGCGCGGGAAAGATCTCCAGCTTTTCCAATGCCTCACGGCCATCGGCCGCAGTCTCGACTTCATATCCCCATAAACCGATCATCCCCGCCAGCGCTGTGCGCTGCGATTCTTCGTCGTCAACCACGAGAACGCGAGTGAGCTGACGTTCTGTACTCATCCTTCATATATTTTTACAGGCGCGAAACGGTATTTGCCGTCGCTGGCACGCACCCCTCACCAACCATCGTTTTCGCTGCATCCGACACCTGATAATCGTCTGATGTCCATCGGCTTTCGGCCCGCCCCTCTGGTGCTTGCTCTATCGGTTTCCTTGCACCGATGAACCCGCACGCCTACAGCCCGCTTCATGAGAAGTATCCGAATGCCGATGTAGACATCCCCATTGCGCGAACTACAGTATCGCGTGGCGCTGTGGCGCTGCCGCGTGCTCGACATCCGGCACTGAAATCCGCGATAATATTAATAGACCTTCCTGGCTCCTGTTTGGAGACTCATTAACACATGGCTGATTCGAATTTCAAGCAGACCGCGCAGAGCGTGATTCCGGACGATCCGGAAGCCAGCGCTTACCGCTTTATTATTGTGGCCGCAAAGCGTGCGCGGCAATTGCAGAACGGCGCCCGCAGCTATCTTCCTACGACGTCCAAGAAGCCGACCGTGGCGGCGATGGAAGAAGTGCGCCGAGGCTTAGTGCAGTACGAGGATATTTCAGCGGCCCGCAATCTGGATATGACCGCGCAGCAGCAAGATTAACTCGCCGCCGGTCCAATGGGGGCGACATGAACGTAGCTCTTGGCGTGGGAGGCGGAATCGCCGCCTACAAGGCCGCGGAACTGGCGCGCGAGTTGATCGAACGCGGGTTTGGCGTTCAGGTTATCATGACGGCCGCCGCGCAGGAGTTTGTGCGTCCCTTAACGTTCGCCGCTCTCACGGGCCGTAAAGTGGTCACGGATCTTTTTGGCCCCGCCGGCGCACCGCAGTCCAGCGATGCCACCCTCTCTAGCGCCATCGAACACATCCAGGTCGCGCAAGATAACGGCATTCTGGTGATTGCCCCTGCGACGGCCGACTTGCTTGCAAAGCTTGCCTGCGGCCTTGCCAGTGATTTTCTGACTACGGTTTACTTAGCCTTTCGCGGTCCCGTTTTGATAGCCCCCGCGAT
>DATGLY010000054.1:0-19022 GCA_035293905.1 Bryobacteraceae bacterium | reverse complement strand
TACAGCGAGGTCCAGCCATAGGGCTGCACCAGGCTCAGCCCGGCGCTGATCTCCTCCCCGTCCGGCGTGAACGGGACGCGCAGTCTCGGCACATCGGCGAATTGAACCAGAAACATTTCGTCTCCCGGCAAGCTGGTTTTCAGAAATTGCTGCACTGCGGCTTTGGATTGTCCGATCTTATTCTTCATGCTTCCGCTGGAATCGAAAACAATTCCTACTGATACCGGAGCCTGATCGATCGAAAAAGACGCGATTTTCTGCTCAACTGTGCCCTCGAATAGCTGAAAATCTTCCTTGCGGAGGTCCAACACGGGCCGGTCGTCGGGGCCCAGCACGTTCGTCGGGATCATCACCATCTTCACGTCCGAATGAAGCGGCGCCTCCCTGCGGTCGGGACCCGGACGGAAGCGGGGAACCAGATTAGGACTCTGGCAAAATGCGCCCGCAGCCAGCACACCTAACGCCAACGCCGGTGCAGCGACCCTTGCCGGTCTGGAGTTACTTCCTTGCAAGCCCATAAAAACAAAGCCCTCCTCGCGCCGCCTGGTTCCGGCCCGAGCGACTTCGCAAGAATGAACGGTATTTATGTCAAAAAGTATACATTCGCCCCTCAGGTATGTAAAGAGGAAAGGGGTTACCGATTGTGAGCCTTACAATTAGAGCCGGCTATGGACATTGGGAGATCCCGGCCCCGCGTGCCTATGCGCGATGGTAGCGGAAACGCAGTTTTCTCTGCCGGAGCGCTCTATAGCCTCGATTTCGCGGCTCGCACATGCCGGCGGCTCTGAACCCCGGTTTTTTTTGATAGCGTGCGGCCCAAAAGGGAGAATAAATCAATCAGTTGAAACGGTTTTCGGAGAAACAACTCCACCGGCAACCCGGCCAACGCGGCGTCCACCATTTCCCGGCTATGGGTGCTCGTGAGAATCACTTGAAGCCCGGGCTGCCATCGCCGCAGATTTTCCAGAACCTCCCGGCTCGACACTTCGGGAATCATCACGTCTAGAAGTACCACGTCGATCTCGCCCAAGTGGGTCCGAATCATCCCCAGCGCGGCCGCTCCGTCGCTTGCCTCCAGAACGATAAATCCTTTGTTTTTAAGGGCTCTAATAACGCCAACCCGCAGAAGATGCTCATCCTCTATAACCAGGATGGTTGCCGGCCGTCGCTTGCTGTTGGCCGGAGCAACTCGCCGAGGCCCGGCTTTCTTCCGCGTTTGAGTGTATGCAGGCACTAGACCTCCTCCCCTCGCGTCGCGGACGCGCCCCTCGTCCGTTCCACTGCAACACGCCGTTGCTCCTAGCATAATGATTTCGCGTGGGAAAAGTTTCGAGGAAATTAGCGAAATGTGCTGCGCGAGTTCGCTTATTGGACCGGCGCCGCGCTGGAAGGAATTGTCTCGCCTGGCTCCCCAAAGGTCACTTTGGACTCTCCCGTGAACTCCCGGCAGCCTTCCAGCGAAATCACGTTTAGATAATAAAAACCGGGCTGCTCGATCACCGCGTGCTCCGCTTTAGACGGCAGCAGGAAGTCCGTATCTCGGATCCGCACCTGTTTATAGTGCATCGTCTCCTCTACTAAGCTGAGGCCAAGATACGAAGGCATGTGATCGGCCTTCAATTTAAGCTCCAGCAGGTCGAGCGTGTCGGCATCCACCCAAAACGATCCTTTGTAGCCGATAATGCCCTCCGTGGAGTTGTGGCGGACCAGGAAATGGCTCTTCTCCTGCGGCACCTCGAAATCGTAACGGAAGCTTCTGTGGCCGTCTTTGTGGTCCGGCCCCCGGAATTTGAACGTCGCCGCGTCGCCGATGAAGATCGCTTCAGCGTGCACTCCGAATACGCCGTTGCCGATCGTGCCGGTGGAGACCATCTTGGAAATCGACTCCTCTTCGAAGCTCGATGCGCCCGGCCGCGCAAACAGCTCCCGATGTCCTACAAACGCCACTTCGAGCTCCACCCGATCCTGGCGGTACAAGCTGGGAGAGTTCAGCGGCCGGCCGAAGCGGTCGATCACCTCGTGGCAAGTGTAGTTGGGCAACTGCGCCAGGTGCTCCGCAATGCGCGCCCGGATGCGGCCCAGCAGGGCGTCGGGATCGTCCACGCCAGCCAAATCGGCGCCCAACGCGTGCAGCGCTGCGGCCAAAATCGCAAATCCAATCGCGCCTCTGAGGAGCATTCGCTTCACCCGGTCACGCGTTCTGAGATTCGGTCGCGCCGGGCAAGCCTTAGAAGTTGGGGTTCACTCCACCGCCGAAAGCCGTGGTTGTAACTGTGTGCGGGTGGTACGCCCGAGAGGATTCGAACCTCTGACCTTTTGCTCCGGAGGCAAACGCTCTATCCAGGCTGAGCTACGGGCGCATGCGAGAAGTCATGTTCAGTTTAGCACCGAATCCGCCCTTCGGAATCGATCCGCAGCCGCTGGCCGCGCCACGTCACGCGGCGTCCGAATAACCCCGCGGCCCAGACGCCGGCTGCAAATAAATCGCGCAATGGAATCAGAAACCAGAGCCTCCGCACATCTCGGCTTCCCAGGATCGCCCAGCCGGCTTCTAGCGCCATGATCATCCGCACGCCCAGAATGCCGGCGGCGGCCATCCAATTTCCCGCGAAAGCCGCGACCACCGCCCAGAGCGTCGCGAAGGTGATGGGCAGCGTCGCATAGCCCGCGAGGTTGGAGACGCGAATCGTGCGCGCCCAGCGCACCTGGTGCGCCCAGACCTCCCGCCATCCGCCGCCCAAGCGAGTGGAAACGATCGCGGGGCTCAGCGCGCATTTCAATCCCAGCGCGCGCAGGCGGCGGCCCAGTTGGTAATCGTCGGCCAGGTAATCGCCGATGGCTTGAAATCCTCCGATGCGGTCGAGATCGGCGCGCCGGAACGCCAGCGTGGAACCGCCCGCGAATTCCTGCATGCCCAATAGCCAGCCCACCAGAACCGAAGGAGCGAAATCGCACGACACCCCCAATGCTTCAAAGCGCGCGGCGAAGGTCGATCCATCGGCGCGATACAGGCAAGTCACCAGGCCCACTTGCGGATCGCTCAGCAAGGCGGCGACTCGCTCAATGTAGTCCGGCTCGACGCGGATGTCCGCATCGTTGACGATCAGCACCTCGTGGCGAGCCGCGCGCGCCAAATCGGTCAGCGTTCCCACTTTGCCATTCGGCGCCTGCGTGTGGCATTCGATCAATCGGGCCCGCGGAAACCGGGCGATCAGAGCGGCCGCCGGACTCTCTAGGGAGCGAACGCCGCAAAGCAGCTCATAGTCCCAGGCGAGCTTTGAATGGGACTCCATCGCCGGAGCAAGCCCGTCGTCGAGCCCGTAGATCGGCTTGAGGACGGAAACGGGCGGACGGAAGTCCGCCCCAGCCGGAACCCTCCCCCACGCAAACCGCAGACAGGCGATAACCGCTAGAGCTTGATAGGCGCAGGCCGCGGCGGCGATCGCCCAGATCATCACACGGCCAGCAGAGCCACGCCGCCCGCCACCAACGCCGCCCCTACCCAGCGCCTGAAATCCACCCTTTCCCTAAGTACGAAACGCGCCAGAATCGTCTCGATCACGAAGGTGGCCGCCGAAGCCGGAACGGCGAAGCTCAAGTCGGCTTGCGAAAGCAGCGTCATGAAGGCGAAAAACGAAATCGCCATGCACAGCGTCGACAAAATCAGGCATTTCTTCCGCGCCAGAGAAGCCGCTAGCTGGCGCAAACGGCTGCCGCGAATTCGAATCTCTCCCTGCCGCTTCATCTCGTAGCTTTGCAGCGCGTCGGCCGCCACGGTGGCCGCGACCACAATCCCCACCAGAATCCAAGCTTTTGTCATCGTCCCGGCGGGGTTCGAACCGGAGTCATGCCCACCAGCAGCGTTCCGGCGGCGATCAGCAGCGTGCCGGACCAGCGCGCGGCGCTGACCTGCTCCCGTAAAACGAAACGCCCCAACAACGGGTTGGCGATGTAGCCTACCGCCGTCAGAGGCAGGACGTAACTCATATCCGCCCAGCTCAGCAACGCCATGCGCGACAGCATCCAGACCAGCAGAAAAACGATCCCCACAGCGACATAGGGGCTGAACATCGCCAGCAGATAGTCCACCGGCGAAACCAGAATCCGGTGCTTCATGCCCAGGGTCAGGGCAAGATTCCCGGCCGGCTGAGTCACGATCACCAATATAAGGAAGATGCGGGTCTTCCACCGCAACCGCGTATCCATCGCCAGATCGAATACTTAGTTTACGGCGCCCTCTCGGCTGGCTGGCGAAAGAGCCTCTTGGCTGGCCCGGGGAAGGGAAGGATCGGCGCCGGCCGCGCGGTACTCGGCAATATACTTCTTGCGCTTATGACGCAAACTGAGATAGGTCTTAGCCTCTCGGTACAGCCGCTTGCGTTCGTGGCCGTCGAAAATCGCCTTCCGGACGATCCGCCACGCCGCCTTGGGCCGGAAATAATATTCCCCGTAAAAGCGCTCGACCCAGTCCACCAACTCGGCCCGGTCCAAAATTCCCGGATACACCACGTTCGGCAGTTGATGGCCTTCGTTGTCGGCCATGTTGATCTGCACCAGACCGTTCTGTTTGGCGTATTCGTAGAACTCGGTGCCGGGAAAGGCGTGCGCGATCGAGACCTGAATGGTCTCCACGTCCAGCTTCTTGGCGAAATCGATGGTGTTGCGAAGCGTCTCGCGCGTTTCCCCGGGCATTCCCACGATGAAGTCGCCGTGAATGACCAACCCCAGCTTATGCGCGGCGTCGGTGAAGCGCCGCGCCATGTCCACCGTGGCGCCTTTCTTCATGTTCTTCAAAATCTGCGGATCGCTGCTTTCGTATCCCACGATCAGCAGCCGGCAACCTGCGTCTTTCATCGCCCGCAGCGTCTCTTCGTCCGTGGTCACGCGCGACGTGCACGACCAGGTGAAGTTCAGTTTGCCCAGTTCCTTGCACAGCTCCAGCGTTCGCTGCTTGCGGTAGTTGAACGTATCGTCGTCGAAAAAGATCTCTTTCAGGCCCGGAAAGTTCTCCAGCGTGAACTTCACCTCCGCCGCGATATCCTGCGTGGACCGCAACCTCCAGCGGTGGCCGGAATGCGTCTGGGGCCACAAACAAAACGTGCACATGGCGGGACATCCGCGCGTGGTGTAGAAGGAAATGTAAGGGTTCAGCAAAAACGGAACGTTATAGCGCCGAAAGTCCAGATCGCGCTTGTAGACTTTAGTCACCCACGGCAGCGCGTCCAGGTTTTCGATGTACGGCGCTTCCGGATTGTGCACATTGCTTCCGTTTTTGCGGAAGCTGACGCCGGCGATGTCCTCCAGCGGCTTTCCCTGCGCGTATTCCGCGATCTGGTAGTCGAATTCGCGCCGGATGATGAAATCGATCGCCTTGCTTGAATTCAGAACCTTGTCCGGCTCGATCGTCACGGGCGGACCGACGAAGGCGACCTTCAAACGCGAATTGGCGTCCTTCATCATCTCCGCGATTTTCACGTCCACGTGAAAGCCGGGAGAGGATGTGAACAGAATTAATAGCTCGAAGTCCTTCGCGGTCTGCACGCACTGCTCAATCGAAACCCCGTGCGGAGGAGCGTCCAGCACCTTGCTGTCGGGGAGCATCCCGGCCGGATAGCAAAGCCAGACCGGATACCAGTAAGACTCGATTTCGCGAGTCGACGGCCAGCGCGACCCCGCGCCGCCGTCGAAACCATCGAAAGACGGGGGATTCAAAAACAGAGTTCTCATGCTCGTTTCGGGCGGGCTCCGTTTCCTGAGGCGGCTAAGGGGTTGTCGAGACCTCTTCCACCTGGCTAATGGGTTCGTCTTCGTCTTGCTCGCTGCCTTCCGGCGTAAAGTTGGTGAAATTGATGCTCAACTCCGCCCGGCCCACGATGCGCGTATCCACCGTGCTCTCGAGATGCGACGGCAGCGAAACTCCATCCCGCAACTCGAATTCCTGCACAAACTCCACTTTTTTCACAAACACCGACGGGCTCTTCACCCATTCGCCCGACACGCGTATCGGCATGCCCGTGTCGGCGTCCAGCCAAAGCTCTCCCTTAAAAAGCCCCACTTTGTAGCTGCTCCACCAGTGCTTTTTCTTGGGATCCAGTTGCAGAACGTCCACCAAGCGGTCCCCTTGAGTCATCCGGGCCTTCAGGCGGAACCGGTAATTGGCCGGCGTCACTTCGATCGCGCTCGTGTCGTGTCCGCCGGTTTCAAGCGACAGATAGCGGGCGATCACGTCCTGCTTTACCGTGTTGTCGCCGGAAAATCCCAAAGCCTTGTAGGTGATCTTTCCCAATCGCGAAACAAACCGCAACGCCTTCAACCGCCCCTGCTTTTCCAGTTTGGGAAGCCGGGCGACGATATCCACTTCCATGCGCGCGCCACGAAGCGCCTGTTGCTGCGTCTTGGTGGCGTTTAGATATTTCGTTACAATGTCCGTTCCCACGTCGTCGGCATCGAGGGAGGAAGCAAACGCAGGAACCGATGCGATGATCAAACCCCAACCGAGAATTGACGCACAACCGCGCAAACTCGTCCCTCCAGGCAACAACTTAAGTTTATCAGATCCTTAACGGCGCCGTCACAGCCCAAGCGCTGCCCCGCCGCCCCTATTCATCGGATGCCAAATCCGAAAAAACGAACCCATCTCGTTCCACCCTCCCGCCCGCCCGCACCCGGATCGGACGGCTAAATGCCGGCCCGTCATAGACAAACGTGTGAAACTCGCCGTTTTCCCCGCACGGATCCACCGCCGCCGGCAGATCTTCCAGCAGCCGTTGGTCGTATTCGCGCCCGGCAAACGACCGGTCAAGCTTGGCCGGATCCACGCACGTGAGCTTCGCCCTGGCTCCCGCCGCGATCATCTCGCGCGCGAGCTGGCTTGTGGGAATGCCCCACACGGGAAACAGCGGCTCGATGCCCGTCCCCTGCAACTGCTTGATGCGGTACGCTCGAATATCCTCCAAAAACAGATCGCCGAAAGCGATCGCCTCGATTCCTTCCGCTTTGGCCCGCTCGACCACGGCGCCCATTCGCCGCTCGTATTCGGCGTTGGAGCACGGCCACGGCAACTCCACCGGCCACAGCGGAAGGCGCACTCTCTCGGCCTGCGCTTCGGCCAATTCCCGCCTCACCGCGTGCATCGCCACGCGATTGGCCGCCGAGTTGAACGTAGTGACTAAGCCCGCCACCTCGATCGAGTCCATACGGCGCAGCAAATGCAGCGCCCAGGCGCTATCCTTGCCGCTGCTCCAGGACAGAAGGACTCTTGTCAACCCGATCAGGCCGCGGCCCGGGCTAGCCTTCGCCGCGTAAGCGCTTCGTAGGCGCTAAACATGACCGCCGTGTAAAAAATGTCGCCCAAAAGCTGGTTCCGGTAGAACGGAATGCCCGCCGCGTAGCTAGCCGCCAGCCCGGAGAGCGTATGCGGGTACAGACCGCCCAGCCAAACGGCGAAATTCGTAATCGCAAAAAAAGAAAGACTGGATGCCAGCATCGCGGCCGCCAGGCCCGGTACGCCCTTGCTCCTGCGCATCCATCGGCCCAGCAGCACGGGAACCACGGCCGCCGCGTAAATCCACGCAAATCCCCTATCGAATCGCCGGTAGACGAATGTGTCCAGAACGACGTCGCTTAAAGCCAGAGAAAGCAGCGTCACCGCCGCCGCCGATCTCGCCTTGCGCGCATAGGCGCCCGCAAACAATCCCGTGGCCACCAGAGGCGTGAAATTCCAGGGATGCGGAATCAGCCGGGCCAGCGCGCCCAGCAGGACAATCCCCGTCCATATCGTGCCCGGCCATCGGCCGGAACTTTTCTCGTCCATCGTCGCTCTCCTCCCGCCTATTTTACCTGTTCCGCAACCAGCTCCGGCGCAAGACGGTAATGTTCCAGGTCGATCCAGTGGTCGCCCCAGGTGTTCTGCACGAAGGTCACCTCTTCCAGAAGGAAGTCCCGCGCCTGGTCGAATTCGCTCCAGCGCCGCGAGGCCCGCTCGAATTTCGCCCGCAGCCCGTTGTTTTCCGAGGGCCTCGCCAGCGTGATATGCGGGCAATACCCCCACGTCTCCTCAAAGCGGCAAACACCATGGTCCAGCTTGCGGTGAACGCGCTCCAGCTCCTCATAGCCGGATCCGATCGATAGATAGATCACCTCCGTGGGGTGGAAAACCTGCACTTGCCGAAGCTCCACGCGGAATGCGTGCTCGTCTTTCAGATTTTCTCGAAGCTGTTCCCACGCCGCCGCCGGCGAGCAGGTGAGCGTGCGAGGGGGAAGAAGCGTCACGTGCGCTCGCGCCGGACAGTCCGGCTCAAGATCGCGGCGCAAGCGGTCGATAAAGCCCGCCAAAGGCTGAGGCACGTAACCAACCACCGCGAAGCAGTTGTACTGGCCTCCGCCATTACAACCAGACATGTTCTCTTTCTCAAATTATAAAACAACGGAGGCAGCCGGGGGAGGGCCAGCCGGTTCCGGGGTCGGCTCCGCCGCCGCGGCCCATCGCGCCTCCTCAAAACCGATGAATTTGAAGATCCGCAAGGCTCCTGTTTCCGATTCGAGCACGTCGCCCGGCTCCAGTGGCGTTTCGGCTCCGCGCATCGCGAAGTAGGCGGCGTAGGGAGTGGGCGCTTCCACCGTCTCGGAACAGGAGTAGTCGCGCGGCTTCAAATCCGCCGCCCCGCCGGTATGAGCTGCGTAACGGAAGGGCTGCCGCAGATGCCCCTTTAGACGATGAATTCGATAAATTGCCATGTCTCCGCCATGACCTCAAGACAATTATGAAACAAGACAATTCCAAAAGGAAATGTTTTTTGCGTCGCCCGCCAATCCCGCCCGGCGCGCCCCTGCCCGGGCGGTTTGCGTTATCCTAGGGCAACGCGGCAGTGCCCCGCCGAACCCTCCTCGACTTCTTCGAATCTCTCGCCGCCGAAACAGGCGAGTTCTTGGTCTACGATGACGGCTACCGCTCCTGGAGCCGCACCTACCGGGACGTCGTCTACGCCGCCCGCCATTTTGCCTTGAGGCTTCGCGCCCACAACATCGGCAAGGGCGAAAAGATCGTCTTTTGGTCGGAGAACCGGCCCGAATGGATCGCCGCGCTGTGGGGTTGTTTGCTGGAAGGCGTCGTCGCCGTCCCCGTCGATTATCACAGCTCCGCCGATTTCGCCGCCCGCATCGCGGCTATCGTGCAAGCCCGTGCGATTCTTACCGGCGACGCCGCCAGCGCGGCCGCCGGTCTTTTCTCTTCCGCCGCGGTTTGGCCTTTCCGCCAATTCGACTGGCCCGCCCGCGCCCCCGGCGACTCTCCCGGCCCGTCCCTGTCGCCCGACGATCTCGCCGAAATCGTCTTCACCTCCGGCGCCACCGCCGAGCCGAAAGGCGTCCTCATCACCCACCGCAATCTCCTCTCCAACATCGTTCCGGTCGAGAACGAGGTCAAAAAATACCGCAAGTGGGGGACGCCTTTCTATCCCATCCGCTTTTTGAATCTCCTTCCGCTCAGCCATCTGTTCGGCCAGTCGCTTGCGACGTTCATCCCGCCCATGATCGGCGGCGCGGTCGTCTTCCAGCGCTCTTACCACCCCGCGGAAATCATGCGCCAGATTCATCGCCGCCGCGTGTCGGTGCTGGTTTCCGTGCCTAAGATCCTGGAGGTCCTCCGCGATTACGTGCGACAGGCGTTCCCCGAAACCGCCCAAGCCTCCGCCGGCGGCCACTGGCTCGGCAAGTGGTGGCGCTACCGCCGCGTGCATCGCGCCTTCGGCTGGAAATTTTGGGCCTTCATCGCCGGCGCCGCTCCACTCGACCCCGCCGTCGAAGAATTTTGGTCGCGGCTGGGCTTCCTCGTCATTCAGGGATATGGTCTCACCGAAACCGCGCCCATCGTCGCCTTGAATCACCCTTTCCACGCGCGCAAAGGGACCGTGGGCGCGCCCATCGGCGGCGTGGAAGTGCGCCTCGCCGAAGACGGCGAAATCCTGGTCCGCGGCGGCAATGTCTCGCAGGGCTACTACGGCCAGCCGGCCGCCATCGCCGACGGCGGCTGGCTGCACACGGGCGACATCGGCGAACAGGATCGCCAGGGGCGCCTCATCATTCGCGGCCGCAAGAAAGACATGATCGTGCTGCCCGACGGGCGCAAGGTTTTCCCCGAAGATGTCGAGGCCGTATTGCGATCCATCGCCGGCGTGCGCGATTGCGCCGTCGTCGGGCCGGATCGGGTCCACGCCGTTCTGGCGCTGGAGCCGAACGCGGACGCCGAAGACATCGTGGCTCGGGCCAACCGCCGGTTGGAAGAACATCAGAAGATCCGCGAGGTGTCCTGCTGGCCTTCCGGCGAAGATCTTCCTCGCACGGCTGGAACCGCCAAGCTCAAGCGCGGCGAAATCCTCCAGCGCATCGCTCAGGGTCTTCCTCCCTCCCACGCCGCTCCGCGCGGCGGCCTGATCGAGTTGCTCCAACGCTACGCTCCCGGCCGCGCCATCACCCCGGAGACGGCGCTCGATCAGCTTGGGCTGAGCTCCCTGGACCGCATTCAGCTATTGATGGAAATGGAGCAGGCCGAGATGCCCATCGACGAAGCCTCCTTCACCGCCGCCAAGACCGTCGGCGACCTGGCTCGCCCTGCTTTGCCCTCCGCCCGGCAGCCCGAAGCGGAGCCCTTCGAGTTCCCTCAATGGAGCCTCGCCTGGCCCGCGCGATGGCTCCGGCGCGCCGCTCAACCGCTCCTTTTGCTCCCCCTCGCCCGCATCTGGATGCGCCTCGCCGTCGCTGGCCTCGAAAACCTGCGCCCCCTGGAACCCCCCGTCATCTTCGCGCCCAATCATCAGAGCCATCTGGACGTCCCCGCCATCCTCTGCGCCCTTCCCGCCCGTTGGCGTTATCGAATCGCGCCGGCCATGTCGAAGGAATTTTTCGACGCTCATTTTCATCCCGCGCGCTTCGGTCTCTACCGCCGCTTCCTCAGCGGTCTCCAATACTATCTGGCGGCTCTCTGCTTCAACGCCTTTCCCCTCCCTCAGCGCGGCATCGGCGCCCGCCGCGCCTTGCGCTATATGGGCGAGTTGATGGCCCAGGGCTGGTGCGTCGTCATTTTTCCCGAAGGCGACCGCACTCGCGCCGGCGAAATCCGCCCGTTCCAGCCCGGAGCGGCCATGCTGGCCTCGCATGCCCGCGTCCCGGTCGTTCCTGTCCGCATTGAGGGCCTGGATCGCGTCCTCCACCGCGATGCGCATTGGCCCACCCGCGGCCCCGTCAAAATCTCTTTCGGCCCCGCCCTGACATTGGAAGGCTCCGATTACGCCGCCCAGGCAAGAGACATTCACGACGCCGTAAAGCGAGCCGGCGCGCGATAATAAACACCTACCCCATGAGACTTTCACACTCTAGCCGCATCTACGTCGCCGGCCACCGCGGACTGGTGGGTTCGGCCCTCGTTCGCGAACTCGAGCGCCGCGGCTGCCAGGGCGTTATCACCGCCTCCCGCGCGCAGCTCGATTTGCGCCAGCAAGCCGCCGTCGCCGAATTTTTCGCCGACCAGCGCCCCGATTTTGTCTTCTTGGCCGCGGCCAAAGTGGGCGGCATCCTCGCCAACTCCTCCCATCCCGCCGAATTTCTCTACGACAATCTCGCCATTCAAACCAACGTCATCCATGCGGCTTGGAAAAACGCCGTCCGCAAGCTGGTGTTTCTGGGCTCCTCCTGCATCTATCCCCGGCTTGCGCCGCAGCCCATGAAGGAGGAATATCTGCTGACCGGCGCGCTGGAGCCCACCAACGAAGCCTACGCCGTCGCCAAGATCGCCGGCCTTAAGCTCTGCGCGGCCTATCGCGCCCAGTATGGATTCAACGCCATCTCGCTCATGCCCACCAACCTCTATGGCCCTGGCGACAATTTCGATCTCCAATCTTCCCACGTGCTGCCTGCCTTGATCCGCCGTTTCCACCAGGCCAAGGCCGCCGGCGCCCCCCAGGTGACCCTGTGGGGCACCGGCGAGCCCCGCCGCGAGTTCCTCCACGTCGACGATCTGGCCAAGGCCGCCTGCTTCGCCCTGGAAAATTACGAAGATCCCGCGCCCTTGAATGTCGGTTGCGGCGAGGATTTGTCCATTGCCGAACTCGCGGCCTTGATCGCCCGCGCCGTCGGCTATTGCGGCGCCGTTCGCTTCGATCCTTCCAAGCCCGATGGAGCCCCCCGCAAGCTCCTGGATGTCTCGCGCATTCACGCCCTCGGCTGGCGCGCCGCCATCGCGCTCGAACAAGGCGTCGCCTCCACTTACCAGTGGTACCTGGACAATGCCGCCCCGCCGGCGGAGGAGCCAATATAACCGGCTCTCGGCGCCCATCGCCCAGCCGCTGGCGCCCGCAACTTCCCCTCTCAAGTAGAATAGGCAGAGGTTTTATTCATGAAAGGCATCGTTTTGGCGGGAGGCGCCGGCAGTCGCCTCTTCCCTCTTACTAAAATCACCAACAAGCATCTGCTGCCCGTATTCGACAAGCCCATGATCTATTACCCCATCCAAACCCTGGTGCGGGCCGGCATTCGCGACATTCTTCTGGTCACCGGCGGGCGCAACGCGGGCGATTTCTTGCGCCTGCTGGCCAACGGCAAGGAGTTTGGACTCAACCACCTCAACTACGCCTATCAGGAGGGCGAAGGCGGCATCGCCGACGCCTTGGCCCTGGCCGAGCACTTCGCCGATGGCGACAAAATCTGCGTCATCCTCGGCGACAATATCATCGAAGGCTCCATCGCCCTGGCCGTCGAACAGTTCCAAAAGCAGGAGCGCGGCGCGCGCATTTTGCTTAAGGAAGTCCCCGACGCCGAGCGCTTCGGAGTCGCCGAGCTTCAGGGCGATCGCATCGTCGGCATTGAAGAGAAGCCGGTTCATCCCAAATCCCGCTTCGCCGTAACCGGAATTTATATGTACGATGGCGCCGTCTTTGAGAAAGTGAAAAGGCTCAAGCCCAGCGGGCGCGGCGAATTGGAAATCACCGACGTCAACAACGCCTACATCGCCGACGGCACGATGACCTTTTCTTACCTCGATGGCTGGTGGACCGACGCGGGAACCTTCGAGTCCCTGCTGCGCGCCGCCAATCTGGTGGCCGAATCCTCGCGAAGCCTCAAAGCCGAAGCCTGACCGCGGCTCCTGGCTCAATCCTCCGGCGGCGATTGCAGCGCCGATGCGCTCTGCATCCCCCGCGCCACCTCCGGAATAATTCCCAGCTCGATATAAATCGGCCGGATGATTCGCCGGATCTCCGGAAGTTGCCGGAAGAACCATGCCGAGCCCGCCAGGCAGCAGATTCCGCCCAGCGCCAGCGTGGCCGGGGCCCCGAAGCGCGCCGCCACCCCTCCCGCCAGCAGGCTCCCGATGGGAGTCACGCCGAGAATCGCGAAGGTGTAAAACGACATAACGCGGCCCCGCTTGTCGTCCTCCGCGATGGTCTGAAGAATCGTATTGCTCGCCGCCATCTGCTGCATCATCCCGAACCCCGTGGCGATCATCAGAACCATGGAAAGCCACACCCAGCGCGAAGCGCCGAAGGCGATCAGGCTTCCTCCGAAAATCGCCGTGGAAATTCCGATCATCCGCCCCAGCCCGATCACGCTTTTGCGCAGCGCCAGCGTTATCGCGCTGCTCAACGCTCCCACGCCCGACATCGCCATCAGAAATCCCATCGTGTGAGGCCCGCCTCCCAAAACGCTGCCCGCCATGATCGGAATCAAAACGGTGTAGGGCATGCCGATCGTGCTCGCCAGCGCCAGCAGCAGCAGAATCGAGCGGATCGCCGGCGAGCCCGTAATGTAGCTCCAGCCTTCGCGCATCTCCTCCCACACCCGCTTTTTCGCCCGCGCCGCCGGCGGAGCCGCGAATCGCATCGCCAGCAGCGAAACGATCACCGCGATGTAGCTCACTCCGTCGATGAAAAAGCACCATCCTTCTCCCACCGCCGCGATCACCAGTCCCGCGATGGCGGGCCCGGCCAGCCGCGTCCCGTTCACCATGGACGAATTCAGCGCGATGGCGTTGCTCAGGTCGGCCCGCTCCTCGATCATCTCGATCACGAACGATTGCCGCGCCGGCATGTCGAAAGCGTTGATGATTCCTTGCGCGCAGCCCAGCAGGATGATCCACCAAATGTTAATCGTCCCGGTAAGCGCCAGCGCGGCCAGAGCGAAGGACTGGCTCATCGCCAGAACCTGCGTCGCCACCAGCGTGCGGTGCTTGTTCCATCGGTCCAACCATACCCCGGCCAGCGGCGCCAGAAAAAACGCCGGAATCTGGCCCGTGAACGCGGTCAGCCCCAAAAGCCACGCCGAATCGGTTAACCGGTACACCAGCCAGCTCGTGGCCACGCGCGTCATCCACGTCCCGATCAGCGACACCGTCTGGCCCGTGAAGAACAGGCGATAATTCCGGGAGCGGAGAGCCCGCAGGCTCCGCTCCCAGTCGATCTTCGCCATGCGTCAAAGGCGCGCGGCGGAACGTTGAAAATGAGCCTCGAAGGCTTCTGTCAGCAGCCGCGCGACCTCCTCGGCCGCGCGCGGCTCGATGTCCCGGCGATGGATCATGTGAACCGGTTTGCCGTCGCGAAACAGCGCGATCGAGGGCGACGATGGCGGCCATGGCGACAGGATGCGCCGAAGGTGCGCCACCGCTTCCTCGTCGGCGCCGGCGAACACCGTCGCCGCCCGGGCCGGCCTCAAGGGATGCTCCAACGCCTTCCCCACCGCTGGGCGGGCTTTCCCCGCCGCGCAGCCGCAAACCGAATTTACAATCATGACGAGTGTGGGAGCTTCCGCGATCAGCCGGTCCACCTCCTCCGGCGTCCTGGCTTCCTCCACTCCATAGCGGGTCAAGTCCGCCCGCATGGGCGCGATAAACGGTTCTGGGTATGCCACGCTCCCGATTTTACCAGCGCCGCCTTTATTGCTTTAACTGCGCCTCGCGCGCCTGCTCATGGGAAATCAGCTTCGACAGCTCGTTCATCTCCTCGGCCAGAAGCTGAATCAGATCGTCCACCGACACGATCCCGATCAGATCCCCTTCCCCGCTGATCACCGGCATCCGCCGGATTCCATGGGTCCGCATCTGCCGGATGGTTTCGAAAATTCCCTGATCCCCTTGCGCCACGATGAGCTCTTGCCCCATTAAGTCGCCCACCGTGAACACCGACGGATCTAGCTTGGTGGCCACCACGCTCACCGTAATGTCCCGGTCCGTCACGATCCCCACCGGCGTCCGGCTGCCGTTGCGCTGGTCCACCACCACCAGATTGCCCACGTGATTCTGCCGCATCAGCCGGGCGGCTTCCTGAACCGGCGTCTCTTTGGTCGCCACCACTACATCTCGCACGCAGATCTCGCTCACCGGCATAAACGCTCTCCTACCCGGAGTAGAGCGATTTGCCCGCCCTCCGGTTTCAGCGCCAAATCGCCATCCGGTACCCTGAAGTTCTCGATATGTTTACCGGCATCGTGGAGGAGTTGGGCGTCGTCGCCGCTCTCCAGCCCCGTCCCGCCGGCGCGCGCTTGTGCGTCAAATGCCGCTCGGTGCTCGAAGATCTGCGCCCAGGCGCGAGCATTGCCGTCAACGGCGTCTGCCTGACCGCCCTCGATATTACTCCCCATTCCTTCCAAGCCGACCTGGCCCCCGAAACTCTATCCCGAACCAACCTCGGCGCGCTCCAGACCGGATCCAAGGTGAACCTCGAGCGCCCCCTCACGCTGGCCACGCGCCTTTCCGGACATCTGGTGCAAGGCCACGTTGACGCCACCGCCGAAGTGGCCTCGCTTGATTCGCTGGGCGGCGGCAATTGGCGCCTTCGCGTGCGCCTGCCCCCCGAATTCGCCCGCTATCTGGTCCATAAAGGCTCCATCGCCTTGGACGGAATCAGCCTCACCATCGCCGCCCTGGAGCCGGGTCCGGTGGTCGCCGTCGCCGTCATCCCTCACACCTTTGCCCGCACCACTCTCGGCTCCGCCACGCCCGGAGCCCGCCTGAACGTGGAAGTGGACATGCTGGCGAAATATGTCGAACAGATCCTGAAAGCCGGCAATCCGCGGCTTTAAGGAAACGTCGGCCGCACCGTCATCCCATTCTTGATCGGCTTGTCGCTCAAAAGGGCCACGGCGTCGCCGTCTTGAAGCCCCTCCACTTGTGTCCGCGTGGTGTTGTTGACCCCCATCTTCACCTCCCGCCAGACCACCCGGTCGCCCTCCAGCAGGTACACGCCCGTTCGCGAACCCTCCCGCCGCAGCGCCTCCTTGGGAATCGTGAGCGCGTTTTCGACCGAGTCCGTTTTGATCTCGGCGTTCACGTTGGCGCCCGGCAGCAGATCGCGGTTCGGATTCTCGATCAGGCAGATCACCTCGCCTACCTGCCGCGACCCCAGCGGCACGATCTGGATCGGCGTCTTATCCACCGCGCCCATCCAGACCCGCCCCGGCAGAGCGTCCCAGGTGATCGCCACCGGCATCCCCTTGGCCACCCGTCCCAGGTCCTGCTCATCCACGTAAACGTTCACATGCACCCGCTCCAGCCGTCCAATCGACGCCACCGCGTCGCCCGCGTTCAGAAACGCGCCCGGCTTCAAATCGAACTGATACACGAACCCTCCGATCGGCGCCCGGATCACGCTTTGGCGGATATGGTCGTCCGCCAGCCGCAGCGCCGCTTCGGCGTCTTGCAAGCGAGCCTGCGCCGAAGCCAGGTCCGGCGCCGCCACCAGCGCGGCCTTTTTCTTCTCCAGCGCTTGAATCTGCGCTTGCGCCTGATCGGCCTTTTCCTTCGCCGCGGCCACTTCCGCGGAAGTCGCGGCCTGCTGCTTTTCCAGCCGCGCCAGCGCCGCGTATTCCTTTTGCGCGGCCTCCAGATCCAAATGCGCGCGCTCCAGCGAACCGGAGATCTCCGCGAGATCGGCCGCCCGCCCGCCCTTGTGGAGCGTCTCCAGCTCCGCCTTGATCTGCGCGATGCGCGCTTCGGCGCTGGCCCGCTCCGCCTCCGCCTCGGATGCGTCCAGATCCACCAGCGCCGCGCCGGCCATCACGAATTGTCCCCTCTGGATCCGGATTTCGCGCACCGCGCCGGCCCGGTCCGCCCGCGCCGCGCCCCATTCCACCGGCTCCACTTTTCCGTTCGTCGGAACCGTGCTGTTAATGGTTTCTCGCGTCGCGCGCGCAAACCCGATTTCCGGAGGCTGGTTTTTCCGCTTCGCGATCCAGAACCCCGCCAGCGCGGCGGCGCCGCTCAGCGCCATCAGCAGCCAGAAAAGCGGCCGCCTCACCGGCAAATCTCCCCTCTTGGATGGCCTCGGCTGTCCATCCCCGGCCGATAGCCGGCCGGCCTTTCCGTAAACCACGGCGCGCCGCCAGCCAGCGAACGATTTCGGTTGTCTTTCAAAGCGAGAACCCGGGTTACCTCGGCTTAGTAGCGGGAGGGAACGAAGGCCATGGGCCAAGGTACGATTTTATTGTAATGCGGGCTCTCGTGCTTTCCGGCGGTGGAATGTTTGGCGCTTGGCAAGCCGGAGCCTGGACCGCCCTTGCCCCCCGCTTCAGCCCCGATCTCATCGTCGGAGCCTCGGTCGGCTCCCTGAACGGATACGCCATCGCCTCCGGCGCCGACCCCCACGCCCTTTCCCTCCTTTGGCGCCGCGATTCCAGGCTCGGCCGCCTTTGCGCCGACCTCCGCGACTTGGTCCGCCGGTTCCGCCCCCGCATGGATTTTGCCGTCGTCGCCACCGAACTGCTTCGCCTCAAGGCCCGCATCTTTCGCAACCAAGAAGTGGATTGGCGCCATCTCGCCGCCTCCTGCGCCATCCCTCTGGTCGTCGCCCCCGTTCGCATCGACGGCCGGCTATACGCCGACGGCGGCCTCTTGAATCCTCTGCCCGTCTGGGCCGCTCTGGAGCTGGGCGCCACCGAGATTGTGGCCTTGCACGCCCTCCCCAAAATCCCCTGCCGCTGGCTGGAGCCCCCCGCCCGCCTCTTTCGCCGTTTTTTCGGCGTGAACCCTCCCTTGCCTTCCGGCGTCTCTTGCTCCACCGTCTTTCCCAGCGCCCCGCTCGGCTCCTTGCGCGATGCGCTCGTCTGGAAGCGCCCCAACGTCGAGCGGTGGCTCGAGCAAGGCTTCGCCGACGCCGCCCGCGCCTGGCCTTTCGCCACGCCTCCTCAGAACACCACGTCGAAATCCAAACGGTAGCGGCGGTGATAATTCCCGAAAAACACCCCATATTGCGGGTCCGCCTCGTTAGCGTGCACCGCCAGCGCGTTGAAGTGATTGGTCAGGTTAAATCCGGTCACGGAAAACCGCAGCCCGTATTTCGCGCTCACGCGCACCAGCTTGACCAGCCGCGCGTCGGCCGAAAAAAAACTCGGGAAACGCGTCGCGTCGCTGTAGGGTATCCCTGCGTAGCCTTGCCCCTGGTCCAGCGCCGCGTAGGGAAAGCCGCTGCGGAATTCCACGGCCGGCAGCGCTTGAATTCCCCACACCGGCGAGTTCACCTGGCCCCACACCAGCAAGCGGTTGGGAACGTCCGCCGGTAAATTGGAGTAGACGTCGTTTCGCACTAAAGCCGTCGGAAAGTTGCCTAGAAACGAATCGTACGTGTTCAAATTGCCCCGCGCGCGGCTGTGGGTGTAGGAAACGATAAGCTGCTGGTCTTTCGATAGCGAGACCCGCCCCGTAATCTCCAGTTGCTGGTAGCGCGACTTGCCGTTTCCATTCAGCACGATCTCGTTGGTGGAGCCCAGCGTATCGGCTTCGAACACCACCAGCCCCACCGACTGGCTGTCCGTGTAGACTCCCCGCACCCGCAATAGCCGGGAGAAACGATGCTCCGCCTGAAGGTTCATCGTCGCTCCGCGCGGCGAGAACGCTCCCGCGATTTGCTGCCCGTGAATGAAAAACGAATGCGGGCCGGTCGCGCTCCCGATCGTGTTGAGATAAACTGCCGGCGGCCCCAGCGGCGCCCCGTCCGGACCGTAGTCCGTCACCAACCGCACCGGGTAGTGGTTAAACGTGTAGATGT
>DATGLY010000053.1:0-52542 GCA_035293905.1 Bryobacteraceae bacterium | reverse complement strand
CCCGTTGAAGATCTGGGCGTGCGAATAAAGATAGAAGACGCGCGGGATGCCGATGCGGACGTGCTTGCGATTCTCCATGCGCTCGATGCGCTTTTTCACTTCCGCCTTCTTGGGATCCCACCATTTCACCGTGGGGATGGGATCGGCCAGGGACTCGGCGTTGCGGAAGCGGAAGGCCTCGCGCGAAGCCCACTCCACCAGATTGGGATACTTGGCCTTGACGGCGTCCAGGTTGCCCTTGATCCCCTTCATCTCCTCGATGTCTTCCACCGTGCCCTTCTCGCAGGTGGCGATAATGAGCCGCTGCTCGCCGACGCGCAGCGGGACCTTGGTCTTCTTGTCCTGGAACTTCGGCTCGGGCAGCTTCACGATTTCGGCCGAGCCCACCGAAAGCTGAATCTGGGTCAGGGGCTGCGAAACGGCCTTGAGGGAATCGGCGCCGTGCGACCCGCAAGAAGCGGCGGCGGCCTTGACGGGAGCTGCCGCCGGAGCCGGGAGCGGCTCCAGCGGCTCGCCCGTCGTATTCACGTCGATGAACGTTCGCAGGCAATTGTTCTTGCAGAAATAGCAGCGAGTGTCTTCATTGCGGGTCGTGCGATAGGAGATTTTGCGGACCGCGTCGAGCCCGATGAACGAGGTCTGCCGGCCGTTTTTCCAAAGCCGCACGGCTTCCACGGCGGCTCCGATCGCGCCCGATTCGCCGCAATGTTCATGCACAATGATTTCGGGCTGTTTGCCGGCGGCGCGGAAGCTCGACCGGATGAAATCCACCTCGGCTTTCACTACGGCCAGATTGTTCTGCGTTCCGCCCTGCAAGACGAAGCGCGTGCCCAGGTTCGCCAGATTGGGAATGCTGGCCACATACAAGAACACGTTCTTGGGCAGCACCGCGGCAAGACCGGCCAGAATCTCTTCGGCCCTCCAGCCCTGGCGCTGAAAGTTCACGATGTCCGACTGCATGAACACCGCGCAGCCGTAACCGAACACCGGCATGCTTTTCGCGGCAAAAGCGGTCTCGGCGAACCGCTCCACGGGGATGGCGAAGGTCTCGGCAGTGGACTGCAAGAAATATCCGTTGCCGGCCGAGCATTGCGTGTTCAGCTTGAAATCCTTCACGCGGCCGTTCTTCAACACGATCAGCTTGATGTCCTGGCCGCCCACGTCCACGATGACGTGAGGATCCTCGTAAAAGCGAATCGCGGATTCGGTATGCGCCACCGTCTCGACCAGCGCGACGTCCCCGTGCAGAACGTCTTTCAGAATGTCCTTGGCGTAGCCCGTGGTTCCGACGCCCAGCACCTCGAGCTTCGCGCCCTGATCTTCCACCTGGGCGCGCAGCTTCTCGAACATCTGCATGGTGTCTTCGATCGGATTTCCGTTGGAGAGCTGGTAGGCTTTGCAGAGAATCTTTCCATTCTCGTCCACCAGGGCGGCTTTGGTGGAAGTGGAGCCTCCATCCACGCCGACGAATCCGGCCACCACCTGCCCGCGCTGGAATGTGGCGGGGGTGAATTTCTTTCTTCGATAGGCTTGTTCAAATGCATCCAGCTCGGATTTTGAAGCGACCAGGCCCTGCCCGCCCGCGGCGGCCTTTTCCTCCGCGCGGCCGAAATCGATGTAATGGGCCAGCTTCTCCTTGCCGATATACCGGCCCACTTCCTCTTCTTCGTCGTGGCCGAACTCGATTGCGCCCAGCGCCGCAAAGTACTGGGCGTTTTGCGGGACTTTAATGAGTTGGTCGGGCCGAGCGCCTTCGGGAATCTCGACCTTTCTCTCCTTCCACATGCGGGGAATGTTGGCGATCCAGGCCTCGCGCATGCCGCGGATGAAGCTATTGGGCCCGCCCAGCAGCAGCACGTGCGGACGCAGCGTGTGGCCGCGCGTCAGCACGCTCAGGTTCTGAAGGACAATGGCCTCGAACAGAGACGCCATGAGCTGGTCGGGCGGCGTGCCTTCCTTTTGCAACCCGTTAATGTCGGTCTCCGCGAAGACCCCGCACTTTCCAGCGACTTTGTGCAGCTTGATGCCGTTGTAGCCCTGGTTCGACAGCTCCGCGGCCGGAATTTTCAGCTTGGCGTTGATCTTATCGATGACCGCTCCGGTGCCGCCAGCGCACTTGTCGTTCATCGATGGAATCTTCTTCTTGCGCCCGCTTTCTTCGTCGTCTTTAAAGACGATGATCTTGGCGTCCTGGCCGCCCAGCTCGATGACCGAATACACTTCCGGATGCAGCTTTTCGACGGCCAGAGAAACGGCGGTCACCTCCTGGACGAACTTGGCGCCGATCCGCTCGGCCAGCGTCGTTCCTCCCGAACCGGTCATGAAGATGCGCGTGTTGCGTTCGTTTATGCCGGCCTCGGTTTCCATCCGGCCAAGGAACTCGAGCACCTTTTCCGGCTGCTTGGTTTCGTGCCGCTGATAATCCTGCCAGACAACCGCACCCGAGGTGGTATCCAACACGCAGGCTTTCACGGTGGTTGAGCCTACATCCAGGCCAACGCTGAATTGAGCTTTCATGAACAGTCTCCGGCTTGCTACGCAACCGCTTCCTTCAGCCACGCCCGCGAGCGGCGCAATAAGCCCGCGTCGCGATCCATGCGCTTTGAGACGTGCAAAATGAATTGCGCCGCGGTCCCGGCGACTCCTTCCACGTGGGGGACCTTATAGAAAGGCCGCTTGAGCTCGGGATGCTCTCCCACATAGGCGCGGAGGCTTTCCAGCGATTTGCCGGTTTTTTTCAGGCACTCTTCAAACTCCAGCTTCGCTTTCGCCTTGGCCTCGCCCAGAGCCATCTGCACGCGGCTGTGAGCGTTCACTTCGCCCTCGCCGCTGGTCTCGATGGGCAGGAAGATCATATCCTTATACCGGTTGACCACCGCCGATTGCGCTCCGTCGGATTGCGTGGAAGGCATGCAGCCGAAAGGCTTCAGGGCCAGCACCATATGGCAAAGGCGGTGAATTGTGTAATACACGTTTTTGCCGACCTCGAGGTGCCCCTCGCCGCCGCGCGCAAAGCGATTGTAGAACGGCGCGGCCAGCCGGTCGAGCTCCGGCTGGGGGGCAAGGCGATGCGTAATGCCGCCCAGCTTGTCGTTGACGCGGTGATAGAAATATTGCCACATCACCTCGCCTATCGCCAATCCCATCACTTTCTTGCGGTAGTTCCATTCCGCTTGCCACTTCTTGCGCGAGGCGTACTGCTCGACGTGCTTGCGGCGCTCGGCGTTGTATTTGCCCTGATAAAGAAGATAGGCCACCCAGGTGGCGATGGGCTCGACCAGGACTTGCGCGCCTTCCCGCTCCAAAAACCGGAACATATTGAAGTTGCCGTCGCCTTCGGTGGTTTGCGCCCAGAATTCGCCGGTGATTTTTACGATCGGGCGCACGCGCAGCCGGTCCACCTCAATCGCGTCGATCTTCTGGCGGGCGGACTCGAGGGCTTCCATCCACGGCTTGCCCCACAGATGCTCGCGAATTTTGCCCAGCGTGTTGAGGGTGTTCTTGAGCTTCTTGTTTTCCGGCTTGGAAAGATACTGTTTCAACCGGCCAGGCGCCGCCTCCAAAATTTCAAACGGCGGCCGGTCCCGCAGGCACGCCGCCAGATCGTCCCCCACTTCCGCAAACACCCGATCCGTCTCGCCCTTGTGAACTTCAAAGGGGCGCACCTGATGAATGAGGTCTTGCAAGGTGTCGCCGGCGTGCAGCGCGTTCAGCATGCCCATGCCGAAATCCACCGTGAATTTCAGCCCCGGTTCCCCCGAGGCGGCCTTAATCCCCTCCTGCTGCTGGAACAGCAGCACGCGGAAGCCGTCAAAGCCGGCGTTTTGCAGCGCAAAGCGGTACTCCGCTTCATACATTCCGAAGCGGCAAGGTCCGCAGGAGCCAGCGGTAAAAAACACGTGTTTGTCGATAATCTCTTCCCGCGACATCCCCTGCTTTTCCAGTCCCTGGAGATACTGAACCAGATTGCCGACGGTAAAGTAGGTCGGATTGCACTGCCCGTTATTTCCGTATTCCTTTCCCAGTTGAAACGCGGCGACATCCGGCGTAGGAACGATTTCGCACTTGTAGCCGCAGCCCTTGAACACGGCTTGAATCAGCTTCTCGTGCTTCCAGGTGAGGCCGCCGAAAAGGATGGTGACCTTGTCCCGTTCCTCGGCGCGGAAGGCTCGCTCCACCGGCTTTTTGAAGTGCTGAAGCTGGACCAGACCTGCCTGAGCGCTCAACCGCGCCCGCTCTTGCTTCAACTTCGCGGCAATGTCGAGTCTTTCGGGAACATCAAGCGTGCTTGTGGATGGCATTGTAATCTCCAGTTGGGTTGTAAAATGGGCGCAGCATTTGGAGCGGCTTAAAAGCCTCCTTGCTTTGCTGCTGTTTCCACCAATAGGGCTGCGTCGGCGGCGGAGTCGATCTTGTAGCCCGAGTAGCCGATCTTGAGCGTGCTTTTGCCCGCGATAAGGATGTCGGAGTCCGATTCCACGGAAGCGGGCAGCCAGAAAACTCCGTGCTTTTGGTATGTCCGCACGAAATGAGTCTTACGCGTCCAGAAAGACGGGTTTTTCGCGGGACTTCCCTCCATCCGGACAATCGCGAAATCCTCCGCGTCGATCCACACACGCCCACGCATGAGATATTTCTTGGCCGCTTTAGGGATGACTTCGAAAACGTAGCAATTCCGGCCCGAGATTACCTCCGCGCCCACCTGCTGAAAGGTGTAGTTGCCCGGCGTCATTTGGCTATCGTTGCGATTTTCCTTGGCCGTTGCGTCGAGCTCCGCGTCGATCAGCTTGTCGATCACCTTATGGCGAATCAAAGGCGAACCCGATTCCGAGACAATTTGAAAGTCCTTCCCGCCGGAGGAATAGGCTTCGGCCACGGCGACCTCGGCACGGAGCCCAAAATGAGGGTTCTCGGCGACATAAAGGCGCTCGGCACGGTAGGCGAGCAGGGCGCGCTGCCTCGCCTCGTTCATTTGAAGCATGCGACGGATGACGGCGCTGGGATTAACGTCTAGGGTTTGCGCGGAGTTAGAGGGGACGCAGCATACGAGCCATGCCGCGCAGACCATCGCGCTCGGGCGAAAACACAGCGACGCAGTTCGCAGGTTTTCCATGCCAAATGCGGGACTACAAAGACAATACTACGACAACTAGGGCTTGAGATGATAGGACCGCAAAAAACGTTTCAGGTTTTTTGGGTGAAATCGCGCACACGATCGCCAAATCGCGCAGCGGCGGTCTGGGGAGTTGGTTTTTTCAGCCCTTACGAGGCAGTCAATCCATGCCGTATCAGCAACATGCATCTTAATCTCCAGGACAGATGCCCCGGGATGGAGCGAACCTGACGGCGGAGGCAAGCATGACCACAAACGAAAAAAACTATCTGAATCGCGGTAAAGGAGACGCCCGTGTCCCAACCGGGGCGGAAAACGAGGCCTGGATTCCAACGCCCTTCGCCGACGAAGACATAAATCCGGACTACGATCAAACCATGAGCGCGCTCGACGAGGCGCTAGAAGCGGCCACCTGCGGCGGCGAGGTCCCCGAAGTTGACGATTCCTATGAGGGGGCATCGGATGCCCCGGGAGAACCGTCCTAAACCTTGACCACCCAGCCAAAGGGATCGGTTTCGGCTCCGTATTGGATGTTCGTGAGGGCTTCGAACAGCTTCTGGGTGACGGGTCCGCATTCGCCGGCTCCCACTCGCGCCTCTCGCCCGTTTTCCAGAACGAAAGACTCGATGCCGGTAATTACGGCCGCGGTGCCGCAGGCGAAAGCTTCGCTCACTTCGCCGGTCTTCACCTGTTCGAGCAGATTGTCGAACGGGATTGGCTGTTCGCTCACGGGAATGCCGAGCGCGGGCGCGAGCTTAAGGATGCTATCGCGTGTGACTCCGGCCAGCAGCGTTCCGGTCAGCGGCGGCGTAATCAGGGTTTTGCCGCGGAGGAAGAAGACGTTCATACCGCCCATCTCTTCCACGGTCCGTTGACCGCGCGAATCCAGAAACATCACCTGGGCGCAGCCCTTTTTCTTGGCCGCCTCGATCACCTGAAGCGTCACCGAGTAGTTTGCCGCAGCCTTCGCATCTCCGGTTCCGCCCACGGCGGCGCGTCCAACGGTTTCCGAAACGAAAACCCGGACGGCGCCGGTCTTACCAGGCGGCAGGCCGGGGAAATAACTGCCGGAAGGTGAAACGATGATAAAAAAGAGATACTCGCGGCTGGCGCGCACGCCGATGCATGGCTCCGTGCCGATCATGGCCGGGCGGATATACAGGGAACCCGGGGGATCGGGGATCCATTTCCTTTGGCAATCCACCAAAGTCCGGACCGCTTCCACGAACATGGTCTCGGGGACTTCGGGCATAGCCATCCGCACGGCTGAATGGCGCATCCTCCGGGCGTTCATCTCGGGACGGAACAGGACGACGGAACCATCCGAAGTCTTGTAGGCTTTCAGGCCTTCGAAAATCGACTGCGCATAATGGAGCACGACCGCGGCTGGGTGCAGCTCAATGTGGGTCCGCGGCTCGATGCGGCCCGTCTCCCATCGGCCGTCGCGATACCAGGACCGGAACCAAAGAGGCGCTACCAGACGGCCGAATTCCAGTTTCTCGGGTCTGAGGTCGAGGCCGGAGGGCGGCGCTGCGAAGCTCAAAGCAAAATCAATATCGATATTTGATTCGGTTATGGCGCCCATAACTTCAGCCTACCTCAATTCCACGGATGTATGCCGCCGGTTGTTGGTCGAATCGTCTGGGCGGGCTTCTCGCGCCTTTGCGGAGGTTCCTTTTCTCATTTGTGCCCGAACAAAATCGCCCGGTTTGGCGTCTATGTATTTTTACCAGGTTGAGCGAAACGTTTTGCTCCATCGGGCGTAATAACAATTGTCCGCGGCGGACGATTGAGCGGAGTTCGACAAACCGCTCCCGGCTCCAGCCGCAAAAGCGCCATTGCCGCTCACAGCGCCGTGACGGTTTTATAGGAGACGACGCATGGGCGGCGGAGCCGTAGGCGAGCGTTCGAAGGTTTGCGACAAAGACGTTCTCGAAACAAGTCTGGAAGGGTTGAAGCGAGCTTGGGCCGAGCTGCGCTGCGCCGCGCTGATGGTTCTGGCGGCGGAAGACTCCTTCGTGGAAGTTGTCTTTCCGGCCGCGTCGCCGCTGGTTCTCACTCCCGAGCAAAGGCAAGCTTTGATGGGGCGATCGGGACCGATCGAGGCGGGGGATCCGATCGCCCGCTTGCTTGCGCCCGCCGCCAAGGGGCGCGCGAACTCGTTTTTGATATTTCCGTGGCGGGGGCCGGGGCGGACGATCACAATCGCGTTCGGATTCGCGGAATCTAAGCCGCCGTTTGCCTCGCTTCCTTCTCATGTTTTGGAAAGCCTGAACCTGGCCGCGCTGGCAGCCTGGTCGGCGAAGGAGATCGCGCGCTTGCGCGCCGAGCTGCGCTCGGTGAACGGCCAGTTCGCGGGCCGGAAGATGGTGGAGCGCGCCAAAGGCATTCTTCAAAGCCAGCATGGAATGAATGAGCAGCAAGCCTACGAATATCTTCGTCGAATGAGCCGGCAGCGCAGGGTTGCGATGAGCAAGCTGGCGCAAGATCTGGTGGGCGCGGCGCATTCCTCGCCAGCGATTCGTTGACAATTTTGAGCCGGAGCTTTTGCGGAGATCGATTCCTCCAAGCTGCGCGGCGCGATTCCTCACCGCCGCTCTCCCCGTTGAGAGGCGGCCCAACTCGTTGTACGGAATGCGAGGAGGCGGCAGTGAGGTTTTCCATCGCGGCGGCCGCGGCCTGGGCCGCCCAAATCCCTTCGCTGGCAGGCATCGCGCCAGATGGCCGGCCGGCAGTGAAACTCTGCGTCGAAATCGGAACGCCCGATCCGTGGGTGACCAGGCGGGGCGAATTCATCGCGCAAGAAATATACTCCCAGATCGGCATCCGGCTGGACTGGAGCCACCGGACGCAATGCAGGGAGGGGGACGGAATCCTGATCCATGTTGGCAGCGCACCGTCGCCCGCAGTGCACCCCTCGGCTCTGGCATATGCCTGGCTGGCGAGGGCGCGCATTGAAGTGTTTTATGACCGAATCGCGGCAAGCGCCGCGCCTTTGGCCGCGCCGGACTTGATGGGGCACGTTCTGGCGCACGAAATCGCGCACGTGCTCCAGGGCGTCGTCCGGCACTCGGAAGAGGGCATCATGAAAGCGCACTGGACGCAGCTCGACTATGAGCGGATGCGTCCGCATCCGATGCAGTTCGCGCCGGAAGACG
This sequence comes from Bryobacteraceae bacterium, assembly GCA_035293905.1. GTDB lineage: Bacteria > Acidobacteriota > Terriglobia > Bryobacterales > Bryobacteraceae > Palsa-187. Next base: position 44,271 of record DATGLY010000053.1, on the reverse strand, counting down.
TCGCGCTGATCCGGGCGGGCATGTTGGGTCGCTGAGGGAAAGACCCCGGAGGAGCGAGGCATAGGGCGAATCTGGCCAACGGCCAGCCTAAGATCTTCGAGACTCCCGCCGATATAAGTATCGGAAGCCCATACGGCTTCGGTTCGTGCCCCATGAAGGTAACCGATTCCAATCTTTCTTCGCTGGCCGCGACAGAGACCTCGCGGACGCAGACCGGGCGGAGCTCCGGCGGTGGACAGAACGCAGCCACGTGGGGGACGGCTGGCGACGATATCCATCTGTCGGAACTGGTGCGAAGTCTGCGGGCGCTGACGGCGGGTTCGCCGGACCGGCAGGCGCGCATCGATCAGATCGCCCAGGACTACATGAACGGAACGTATCAGGTGAACGCCCACGCCACGGCTTCCAAGCTGATTGACGACGCCTCAGAGCCATGACGCAGCCAGGCGCCAATCTGGGTGAAATTCGGGCCTGCGTGGCGGCGGTCCGGAGCGATTTACGAAATCCCGCGCCGGAGATTTTACTGGCGCGGCTGCCCGCGCTGGCAGCGGCCATCGAGCGGCTTTCCGCGCCGTTTGAGGCGGGCGACCTGGCGGACTTGAAAGCTTTGGCGGTGGAATTGGAAGCCTGCCGGAAACTCGCTCAGCAAGGCGCCGCCGTGAGCCAGGTTTTGGCGGGGATTTTGGCGGGGGCCAACGCAGGCTACTCCTCCAGCGGCGCGCCGCCTCCGCTGGCGGCGCGAGGCAAGCTGTGTTTTGAGGCGTAAAGCGGCAAGCCATGACGGGCAGCTTATCCTCCGCTCTGCTGAACTCGGCGCAAGCGATTTCGGTTTATGAGCGCGCCTTCAACGTTATCCAGAACAACATCGCCAATGCGAATACGCCTGGCTATGTGGAGCAGGATCAGACGCTGGAAGCGATGCCGTTTGATCCCAACAGCCAGCTCAGCGGAGGCGTGGCGGCTGGGCCGGTTTTAAGCTCGCGCTCGCAGTACCTGGAGCAAAACGTGCGAACGCAGCAATCGCTTTTGGGCTACGCGCAGCAGAGGGCGACCGATCTTGGCCAGGTTCAGCAGATTTTCGACCTAAGTTCTCCCTCGACTTCCACGAACTCCAGCAACGATCTTTCCGGAGCGCTCAGCAACTTTTTCAACAGCTTTTCGCAACTGAGCGTGAATCCCAACGATCCGACCGAGAGGCAAAGCGCGCTGGAGGCCGCGCAACAGGTAGCGCAGCGCTTCCATCAAAGCGCCGGAGTCATCCTCCAGGCGGAGAACGGCGCCGACAGCCAGGCGGCGGCGACCGTTCAGACGATTAACGGGTATCTGCAACAGATCGCGGCGCTCAACCAGCAATACGCCTCCGACTTCAACGCCTCTCAAGACGCGGGGTTGGATGCCCAGATGAACGCGACTCTGGAAAATCTCTCCGCGCTTGTGAATTTTTCCACGATTCAATCGGCCAATGGCCAAGTAAACGTTTACCTGAACGGCGAGACGCCGTTAGTCATTGGAGCGAACGAATACGCGCTTTCAACCGATTTCTCCTCGCCGCAAACGAAGATCCTCGACTCCCAAGGCAACAATGTGGCTTCCGAAATCACGGGGGGGGCGCTGGGGGGCCTGCTAAGCGAGAAGAACGTCACGCTGCCGGGTTATATGGAGACGTTGAACACGCTGGCGAGGACCTTCGCCGACCAGGTAAACAATCAGCTCTCGCAGGGCTTGGATGCAAGCGGCAACGCGCCGACCGTCAATCTCTTCAGTTACAATCAGGCTTCCGATGCGGCCGCCACGATCGCGGTTACCGGAATTTCGGCCAACCAGATTGCCGCGGCCAGCGCCGGAGCCCCCGGCGGAGGGGGAAACGCCGTGGCGATCTCCCAAATGGCCACTGCCCCGCTGGTAAACGGAATGAGCTTTACGCAATATTTCGCGGGCCTCGGCGCGCAAGTGGGCCAAGATGTTTCCCAGGCCGAGGCCGATCAAACCACGTATCAGGATTTGTTAACCCAGGCTCAGCAGACGCGCTCCCAACAAACGGGCGTTTCGCTGGACGCCGAAGCCGCAAAACTGATCCAGTACCAGCAAGCCTACGATGCGGTGGGCAAGCTGATCAGCACCTTGAGCAACTTGACGCTGAACGTCATCAACCTGATTGGACCGGAGTTCTCATGATCTCCAGCTTGAACCCATCCACGCAGCGGTTTTTGAACGCGCTGAATCAAATCTCCGAAAATCTTCAGCAGGCGCAGTTACAGATCTCCAGCGGCCTCAAAGTGAGCCAGGTGTCGGATGCGCCCGATTCGATATCGGCGTTGTTGCAAGCCCGCGCAAGCCTGAGCGCGGCGCAACAGAATCAATCCAACTTGGGGAGATTCCAAGCCGAAGCAAACGGCGGGGAGCAGGCGCTTCAAACCGCCGTCCAACTCTTCGATCAGGTGCAGACGCTCGGCGCGGAAGGAGACACCGATACGGCGACGGCGTCCACGCGCGCCGATCTGGCCCAGCAACTCGGCGCGATCCTCCAGCAAATGGGAAACCTCGCGAACACTTCCGTGGAGGGCCGCTACATTTTTTCAGGCGATTCAGACCAGCAGGCGCCCTACGCCATCAACTTGTCGTCGGCGACGCCGGTGAGCGCCTACATGGGATCGGCGTCGACGCGCGTGGCGCAGTACCCCGACGGGAACACGTTCCCGGTCGCTTTGACGGCGCAGACTATTTTCGATTCGAGCAACCCCGCCACGAATGTCTTCTCCGCCATCACCGGGTTGATGACGGCGCTGAATAGCAACAACGATACAGCCATCCAAACCGCCGTGGCCGGATTGGGTCAGGTGAGCGCATACCTGAATACTCAACTGGCGTTCTACGGCGACGTGCAGGATAATATCTCGCAGGCCACCAACGACAGCCAGGCGCTTCAAACGCAGCTTCAGACGCAAATCAGCAATTTGCAGGATGCCGATGTCACCAGCTCCATCACGCAATTGACGCAAGACCAGACGCAGGAGCAGGCCGCGTTGGAATCCGAAGCGCTCGTTCCCCGCACGACGCTGTTCGACTATTTACGCTAGCCGGGCTTAGCCGAGCGCCGAGGCCGCCACGGCGGCCGCAAACACTCCTAGGACCGATCCGATCATCGCCCCGGCGATGACGTCCGTGAGGAAGTGCATCCCTAAAAGAATGCGGGAAGCAGCAACGCTCGCCGCGCAGAATAACAGTCCCGCCAGAGCGGCGGGATAAAACCCTCCGAGCGACACCGCGACGGCAAACGCGGTAATGGTGTGGCCCGAAGGGAACGAAAATTGATCGGGAGGCAGCAGCGTGGCCCAACAGTGAGGCTCAAGGACGCAGGGGCGGCGGCGGCCGCAGATCCGTTTTAGGTTTAAGAATATGGCGATGCCGAGGGCCACGGCAATGGCGGCCGCCAGCAGCGCGATAAAGCGCTCGCGCCCGCCGAAGACGGCCACGACAGAACCCATCGCATACCAGAGCCATCCGTCTCCCCCCCGGGTGGCCGCCATCATCCACAACCGCAACCACTTCGGAGCTCGCCAGCGGTTGACGCGGCGCATGAGCCCGTGATCGGTGCGGGTTCCGAAACCAACGATGGCGCGGGTTACGCGGCTTTGTCGCAATTCCCGGACAACGGCGCGGCGCACAACCTTTCCTACGGCCTGGGACGCACGCCGCAGTTTTACGCTCGGGGTGAGAATGGGATATGCCGCCATGCTACCTTCTTACGCCTCTGGCGTCACAGCGGCATGACGGTGGTATAAAACAATCGTGACGAAGATTGATTTCATCTACTTTGACGCGGGAGGAGGACATCGCGCGGCCGCGACGGCGCTGAAGGCCGTTATCGAGCAGCAGCAGCGGCCCTGGGACGTCCGGATGGTGCACCTTCAGGAGTTGTTGGATCCGTTGGATATTTTTCGCAAGGTCACCGGAGTCCGGCTCCAGGACGTATACAACACCATGCTCGCCAAGGGCTGGACCCTGGGGGCGGAGCCGGGATTGAAACTGATGCATGCAATAATCCGCATGTACCACGAACCCGGGGTGAATCTTCTCAGGGAGCATTTCGCCAACTCGCGGCCGGACATGGTGGTGTCGCTGGTGCCAAACTTTAACCGCGCGTTGCATCAGAGCCTCAAGGCGGAAGACCCGCATGCACCCTTCGTTACCATTCTTACAGATTTCGCGGACCACCCCCCGCGATTTTGGATGGAAAGGCAGGAGCAATTTCTGATCTGCGGCACGAAAAAAGCGGTGGAGCAGGCGCGGGCGATGGGCCACCGGGAAGAAGCCGTCTTCCAGGTGAGCGGCATGGTGCTGCGGCCCAAATTTTATGAGACGATCACTGCCGACCGCCGCGTCGAACGCGAGCGGCTGGGCTTGGATCCGGATCTGCCGACGGGGCTGGTGTTGTTCGGCGGGCATGGATCGAAGGTCATGCTGGACATCGCGCGCCGGTTAAACGGGACGCAGTTGATTTTCCTTTGCGGGAGGAATCAGAAGTTAGCGGAGGGACTGTCTGCGCTTCCCTCCTCGGCCCCGAAGTTTGTGGAGGGCTTTACTTCGGAAATCCCTTATTACATGCACCTGGCGGATTTTTTCATTGGAAAGCCGGGCCCTGGGAGCATTAGCGAAGCCATCGCAATGAAGCTTCCGGTGATTGTCGAGCGCAACGCGCGCACGCTTCCCCAGGAGCGTTACAACGCCGATTGGATACGGGAGCATCGCGTTGGGCTGGTGCTTGAGAGTTTCCGGGATATCGCGCCCGCGGTGCACCGGCTGATCCGGGATTTGGAATGGTTCCGGGCCAACGTGGCGAAGATCGAAAACCGGGCAGTGTACGAGATTCCGGAGATTCTCGAGGGAGTGTTGAGAAAAAGGCGGGGAGAAAGCCACTAGCTTTAAAGCGTTGGCCGTTCGCTTTGGCTTTCGGCTCAAAGCCTAAAGGCTAACTGCATAAAGCCGATATGCACAAAGCCGGATTGTTCCTGCTCTTTGCGCTCCCTGTCGCCGCCGACCCGGGTTTCCCTTACTATACGGCGCAGAGCATCGCCAATTCCGCCGCGAACGTGGCGGGATATTACACGCCCAACTCGTTTCTGAGCATTTACGGCCAAAACCTGGCCTATGTGACCAAGCCGATGTCGACGGACGACATTCGGGCCGGCCAGTTGCCCACGGTGCTGGAAGGAACGGGGGTGCGGGTTCTGATCAACGCGATTTTCGCGGATGTCTATTACGTGTCGCCCGGGCAGGTGAACGTGCTCATCCCGCCGTCGCTGACGCCAGGGCCCGCGACGGTGCAACTGGTCAATGACGGTTTGGCGGGGCCGGCCGTGACGATCACGCTGTCGGCGTCGGCTCCCGTCCTGTTTCAATCCGATGCGACCACGGTGGTGGCTACGCACGGCAACGGCCCGCCCGTCACCGCGCAGCAGCCGGCCCAGCGCGGCGAGGTGGTGGTTTTGTACGCGACGGGGCTCGGGGCCACCGTGCCGGCCGCCATCCCCAACCAGATTCCGGAAACGGCGGCCTGGATCGCGGACCGGGCGGATTTCCGCGTAGCGCTGAACGGCGCCGACGTAGATCCGGCGAATATTCAGTACGCCGGGGTCACGCCGGGTTTCGCCGGACTCTTCCAGATCAATGTCCTGCTGCCGGGCGATGCGCCGGATAATCCGCACATTCAGATCGGCTATGGAAGCCAGTTAAGCCCGGCCGGCGTGATTCTGCCGCTTCAGTAGGCCGCGGCCTGGATTCACGCCAGTTGCTTGACGGCCTCCAAGGCCAGCTCGTGCAAGCCGGCGCCGCCCTGGGCGACGTACTGCTTGATCTGGTCGCGCATGCGGCGCTCCCAGTATTGTTTGAAGTGGTTGGTGACGCCGGCCAGGGCCTCGTCGTGCGGGTAGGCGGAGAAAAATAAGGCGATCTGGTTGGCCATGTGGACCATTTGATGCGCTTCCATAATCAGGCGTTCTGGGCGATCTGGGTGGTCTGCTTGCGGGTTTCGAGATATTGTTTCTGCCAATCGGAAATGCGCCGAGCGAGGGCGACTTCCACGGCCGTCACCTTATACTCCGGGCAGTCGGTGGCCCAATCGGAGAATTCGGTGGTGACGACATTGGCGCCCGTGAAACCGTGGTGGAAGGTGGTGTAGACGACGCCGGGCTGCATGCGCTCGCTGATGTGGGCGTGCAAGGTGGTTTCGCCAGCGCGGCTGGAGAGGGATACGCGGTCGCCCTCGCGAATGCCGCGCTCTTCAGCGTCGTGGGGATGAATTTCAAGAATATCCTCGGGATGCCAGACGTTGTTTTCGGTGCGGGCGGTTTGGGCGCCGACGTTGTACTGGGTGAGAATGCGGCCGGTGGTGAGCAGCAGGGGGAACTTGGCCGAGGTGCGCTCGTCGGTGGGGACGAATTCGGTAATCATAAAGCGGCCCTTGCCGCGGACAAAGCCGCCGATGTGCATGATGGGCGTGCCCTGGGGAGCTTGGTCGTTGCAAGGCCACTGGACGCTGCCGAGGCGATCGAGTTTTTCGTAAGTGACGCCGGCGAAGGTGGGCGTGAGCCGGGCGATTTCGGCCATGATCTCGGAGGGGTGGGAGTAGTGCATGGGATAGCCGAGGGCGTTGGAAAGCATCATGGTGATTTCCCAATCGGCGTAACCGTTCAAGGGAGGCAGCGCCTTGCGCACCATGCCCAGACGGCGCTCGGCATTGGTGAAGGTGCCGTCCTTTTCCAGGAACGTCGAGCCGGGCAAAAATACGTGGGCGTAGCTGGCGGTTTCGTTCAGGAACAGGTCCTGAACCACGACGCACTCCATGGCGGCAAGGCCCGCGGTCATGTGCCGGGTGTTGGGATCGGATTGAATAATATCCTCGCCTTGAATGTAAATGCCTTTAAAGGTGCCGTCCAGAGCGGCGTCGATCATGTTTTTGATGCGCAGGCCGGGATCGGCGGGAAGGGGGACGCCCCAAGCGTCCTCGAAGGATTTCCGGACGGCCGGGTCGGAGACATGGCGGTAACCGGAATACTCGTGGGGGAAGGCGCCCATGTCGCAGGAGCCCTGGACGTTATTCTGGCCGCGCAGCGGATTTACGCCGACGCCACGGCGGCCGACGTTGCCGGTGGCCATGGCGAGGTTGGCCATGCCGATCACCATGGTGGAGCCCTGGCTGTGTTCGGTGACGCCGAGTCCGTAATAGATGGCGGAGTTCGGGCCGGCGGCGTAGAGGCGCGCGGCTCCGCGAATATCGGCGGCGGAGACGCCGGTAACCGCTTCCATGGCCTCGGGCGAATTGCGGGGCTCCGCCACGAACTTCTTCCAGCGTTCAAACTCGGCCAGATCGCAGCGTTGGTGGATGAACTGCTCGGCGAGCAGTCCTTCGGTGACGATGACGTGAGCCAGGGCGTTCACCAGGGCGACATTGGTTCCCGGGCGCAGGGCCAAATGATATTGGGCTTGAATATGAGGCGAGCGAACCAGGTCGATGCGGCGGGGATCGACGACGATGAGCTTGGCTCCCTGGCGCAGACGGGCCTTCATATGGGAGGCAAAGACGGGGTGGGCGTCGGTGGGATTGGCCCCGATCACCATGATTACGTCGGCTTGCTCGACGGAATCGAAATCCTGAGTGCCGGCGGAAGTGCCAAAGGTGTTCTTCAGCCCGTAGCCGGTGGGGGAATGGCAGACGCGGGCGCAGGTATCGGTGTTGTTATTGCCGAATGCGGCGCGGATCATCTTCTGGACCAGATAAGTCTCTTCATTGGTGCAGCGCGAAGAGGTGATGCCGCCGATAGAATCCTTGCCGTATTGGGCCTGAATTCGCTTAAACTCTCGGGCGGCGTGGCCGATCGCCTCCTCCCAGGAGACCTCGCGCCAGGGGTCGGTGATTTTGGCGCGCATCATCGGCTTCAGGATGCGGTCTTTGTGGGTGGCGTAGCCCCAGGCGAACCGGCCCTTAACGCAGGAATGGCCGTGGTTGGCTTTGCCGTCCTTGTAGGGAACCATGCGGACCACTTCGTTGCCCTGCATTTCCGCCTTAAACGAGCAGCCAACGCCGCAATAGGCGCAGGTGGTGACCACGCTGCGCTCGCCCTGACCTTTGGCGACGACGTTCTTTTCAATGAGCGTGGCGGTAGGGCAGGCTTGTACGCAGGCGCCGCAGGAGACGCATTCGGAGGCGAGAAAATTCACGCCGCCCGGGGAGACTTTGGAGGCAAAACCGCGGCCTTCGATAGTGAGGGCGAAGGTTCCCTGGACCTCTTCGCAGGCGCGGACGCAACGCGAGCAGACGATGCATTTGGAAGGCTCGAAGTGGAAATAGGGATTGGAGGCGTCGATCGGCAGGGGATTTTTGAAATGGTTCGCGCCGTCCATGCCGTAGCGGACTTCCCGCAGGCCGACGACGCCGGCCATGTCCTGGAGCTCGCAATTGCCGTTGGCGGCGCAGGTGAGGCAGTCCAGAGGATGGTCGGAAATATAGAGCTCCATGACGCCGCGCCGGAGCTTGGCCAGTTTGGGCGATTGGGTGCGGACCTTCATGCCGGGCTCCGCAAGCAGGGTGCAGGATGCGGGCGAGCCGCGGCGGCCTTCCACTTCCACCAGGCACAAGCGGCAGGAACCGAAGGCTTCGACGCTATCGGTGGCGCAGAGCTTGGGCACGGGCACGCCGGCCTGAACGGCGGCGCGCATGACGGAAGTGCCGGCCGGGACGGTCACCGGCTTGCCGTCGATTTCCAGGGTGAACATTTGTTGGGCCGTCCGAGCGGGCGTGCCGTAGTCGGTTTCCTGTATTAGCGCCATGGTTGCGTCTCCTGGGATGAAGCGGCTTGAGTTGGCATAACAGCGGGTTTGGAAAAATCTTCGGGGAAGTACTTGATCGCGCTCTGGACGGGATACGGCGTCAAGCCGCCCAAAGCGCACAGCGAGCCCTCCAACATCAGCTCGCACAGATCGTCAAGGAGCTGGAGGTTTTGGGAGCGATCCCGGCCGGCGATAATGCGGTCGATAACCTCGACGCCGCGGGTGGAGCCGATGCGGCACGGGGTGCACTTGCCGCAGCTTTCGACGGCGCAGAACTCCATCGCGAAGCGGGCCTGTTGGGCGAGATCGACGGAGTCGTCGAAGACGACGATGCCGCCGTGGCCGACCAATCCCTTAAGAGCGGCGAAGGCTTCGTAATCGAGAGGGGTGTCGAGCAGCGACTCGGGAAAATACGCGCCGAGCGGGCCGCCGACCTGAACCGCGCGCAGAGGGCGGCCGGTGGCGGTTCCGCCGCCGAAATCGTAGACCGCCTGGCGCAGGGTGAGGCCGAAGGCCTTTTCGACCAAGCCGCCATATTTGATATTGCCGGCAAGCTGGATGGTCAAAGTGCCGCGCGATTTGCCCATGCCGAAATCGCGATAATATTCGGCTCCCTTGTCCAATATGACCGGAACCGTGGCCAGCGAGATGACGTTATTGACGACGGTAGGCTTGCCGAACAGGCCTTGAAGGGCGGGCAGCGGGGGTTTGGGCCGGATCTGGCCGCGCTTGCCTTCCAAGCTTTCCAGCAGCGAGGTTTCTTCGCCGCAAATATAGGCCCCGGCGCCCAAGCGGACATCGAGATCGAAGCTGCGGCCGCTTCCGCAGACGTTCGAGCCGAGATAGCCTTGGGCCTGCGCGATCTCCACGGCGCGCTGCATGGCGCGGAAGGCGTGGGGATATTCCGACCGGATATAGATGTAACCCATGGTGGCGCCGACGGCCAGTCCGGCGATGGTCATACCCTCGATGAGAACGAAGGGATCGCCTTCCATGATCATGCGATCGGCGTAGGTGCCGCTATCGCCCTCGTCGGCATTACAGACGATGTATTTTTGGTCCGAGGGAGCGTTCAGGACGGTGCGCCATTTGACGCCCGTGGGGAAACCGGCGCCGCCACGGCCGCGAAGTCCGGAGTTGGCGACTTCCTCGACGATGGCCGCGGGCGTCATCTGCAAGGCGCGGCGCAAGCCGCGGAATCCATCGTGCGCGATGTAATCGGAAAGCGACAGGGGATCGGTGACGCCGCAGCGGGCGAACGTCAGCCGCTCCTGGTTCTTCAGGTAGGGAATCTCTTCGGTCCGTCCCAGGCACAGGCGATGGGCGCGGCCCTCGAGGAAATTTGCTTCAAAGAGGCTGTCCACGGCCTCGGGCACAACCGGGCCGTAGGCGACGCGGCCCAGGGGAGTCTCAACCTCCACGAGCGGCTCCAGCCAGAACATTCCGCGGGAGCCGTTGCGGACGACGCGCGCATCCAACCTGCGGGCGGCGATGCGGGTCTCGATGGCCCGCGCGACGGTGTCGGCTCCGACGGCCAAAGCGGCGGCGTCGCAAGGGACGTAAACGCGGAAGCTCACATCCGCCTCCGCGCGCCGTCGATCAGCGAATCGGCAAGCTCGGCGGTGACGCGGCCATAAGGCTTGCCGTCGAGCATGACGGCGGGAGAAAGGGCGCACAATCCGAGGCAGAACACCTGCTCCACGCTAAAGCTGCCGTCTTGGGTGGTTTGGCCGAGCTTGACGCCGAGCCGGTTTTCGACGTGAGCGACAATTTTGCCGCAACCCATCGACTGGCAGGCCTCGGCGCGGCAAATTTTCAGCGTGTGCCGGCCGGGCGGCGAATGGCGGAAATCGTGGTAGAAAGTGATGGCGCCGTGAACTTCCGCCTTGGAAATATTCAAAGCTTGCGCAATCAGGGGGATTGCGGCGCGATCGACATAGCCAAACTCCTCCTGCAATGCATGCAAAATCGGAAGGAGGGCCCCGGGCAAGCGCGCCAACCGGTCAATGGTGGCTTGAGCCTTGCCGGCGTCCCAGGTTTGCGCACCGGTCATCTAAAAGATAACGACTCCTCTGGCCATTACGAAGTTTATCATGATTGCAGGCTTCTGGAAAACGGCCGCTTAGCCCGATGCGCGCGGCCGTGATCGCGCTTGCCGAGCGGAAGGATGAATATGCCGAATGGTCAGCCACTGGTTGCCGCGTTGTGGAGCGTTTGCGCGGTTTTGCAAGGCGGAGAATTCTGTTCTCCGGCCGACGGCCACCGGCGGCACGATCTTGAATTGTTCGCGGGATATTCGCCGACCACGTCCACGTTGATTGGAACCGCGACGGACCGGAAGCTGGCGGTGGTTGGAGCGAGTTACGGCTACCGGTGCTGGATCTGGGGGCAAGCGTCGCTGAGCTATACAGCCACGGCGCTGCCCGCGGCGATTCTGCGCCAGCCACGGGAGTCTGGGTTGGTTGGCCCGGACCGGGCGCGGGGGCAGGGGCCGCATTGGGTATACGGCTTCGCCGCGGCGCCGGTTGGCTTTACCCTCGAGTTGGAAAGGAACCACAGGATCTATCCGTTCCTAGAGACGGTCGAAGGAGTTATCGCCTCTACGGAGCCGATTCCGGAGTACGGGCCGAATGCGACTGGATTGAACTTCCTATTCGACCTAGGGGGCGGAATCCGGTGGAACGCCGGCGGGCGCGGCAGTGTGGTCCTTGGGTACCGCTTTCTCCACATTTCCAATGCCAACACCACAGATTTCAATCCAGGCCTGGACAACAACGTTTTCTACCTGGGGTATGCGTTCGCGCTAGGGGCTAAGTAACGGGCCGGCCACGGGCGCAAATAGCTCCGCGGCGTTGCTTGAGACCGGGCGCCAGCAAGGGCTCGAAAAAAAACGAAGCCAAGGCGACGAGATGGCGAAACGCGCGGCCGGCAGCCGGGCGAAAAAACGAAGCCAGCACGGCAAGCCGCCCGCAGCCCGCCTTGAAAAAACGAAGCCAACAGAACTGGAGCTCCTCATAGAAGCATGCGCGGGAAGGCAGGCGGCGCCAAGGAGGGTGAAACGGGAAGTTTTTGAAAAGAAGCGCTTTGTTGAGAAGCTTTGAGGCGAAATTCCCCCGCGAGGCGAGTGAAAAGCTCTCGCCTGCGGGCCGGCGCAACGCCGCCCGGCGGCTCAGAATCCTTGACCGATCGCGTTAAGCAACCCGCTGCGCCTTGTAGCGCGCGATGATTGCATTCATCTGGTCCTTGAGGTGCAGTTTCTGCTTCTTCAGACGCTGCTCCTCGGCTTCATCCTCTAAGGTCAGCCGAGGCTTGGACTCCAGCTCTTCCAACCGTTTGTGATATTCAGAATGCTTTTCCGCCAACGAGCGAAATTCCTCGCTCGTGGCCATCAGATGTGCTTTGATTTCATCCTGTGAGGTATGCATCACAGCTACCTTTCTCAAAAAGAAGTGTGCACGGGACGGCGGGGAGGTATGTCGATAGGAAGTTCGGGCGAGTCTGCGCGAGTCTCCGAAGAGTACTGCTGGCGATCATGTCCAGTGCACCATGACAATATCATGAATAAATCCTCATGACAATACCAGCCTCGACGGGAGGGCCGTAGTAGGCCTCGCGTCTTCCGCAGACTTGAAAGCCCAACGATTGGTAGAGGCGAATGGCCGGGGCATTGGATTCCCTGACTTCGAGAAACCATGAAATCTTCATATGGCGAAGACGGTGCTCGATCAATTGGTGTTCGATCAAACGCCGGGCGATGCCGCGGCGGCGATAGGCGGGGTCCACCGCTAAATTCAGTATTTCGCGTTCGTCCGGGGCGGTTTGGCGGACCACCAAAAAACCGACAACCTGACCGATGACGGCCACGATGCATTCAAATTGGAGGTAGGAGGAGAGACTCCATTGGGCGGCCTCGGGAGAGGCTGCCTGGATGCGGGCGATGGCAGCCAAATCTTGGCTGGTAGCGGAGCGCACCAACAACGGCTCTCCCACCATTTCGCGAAGCATGTCTCGCTGCTTGGATCCGATGGATCGCCAATCAAAACGCGAGCGGGCGTAGGCATAGGCGGCTTGGGCGATGCCGTGGCGCAGGCCGGGGTCCTCCAGCAGGCGGGCGATGCCGGCGGCGAAGCCCTCGGCGGAATCGGCGATCCACGCCGTGGAGCCATGCTCGAGCCCCAGGCCGGCGCAGCCCGAGGAGGTGGAAACGACGGCGCGCCGCATGGCGAGGGCCTCCAGGACCTTGAGGTTGGTTCCGGCGGACTCCAGCATGGGAACGACAACCAAGTTGGCCTGATTATAGAGCGGGCGCAGGTCGGCGACGAACTCAAGCAGCCGGATGCGGGGATGCGAGGGCGGATTGCGCACGCCGGCGTAGTCGCGCCAGTGGGTCCAGGGGCTGGCTCCCGCAACGACAGTGAGATCGACGTTATCCAAAAGAGGAAGGATTTGGCCGGCGAGGAACTGAAAGGCGGCGATGTTGGGGAAGTGACGGAAAGACCCGACGAAGAGCAGGCGCCGTCCGGGGGTTTCCGGCTGGGCCTGAAATCGTTCGAAGTCGACTCCATTTTCGATCACGCGGAGGCGGGCGGCCGGGTTCAGCAACTGACGGTCTTTTTCCGACATGACGACGACTTGCGGAAAGCGGCGGACGGCGCGGCGCTCAAACCAGCGCCAGCGGCGCCAATCCCACCAGGCGGAAAGCGTGCGCTTGCGAGCCCATATCTGGGCGTAGAGATCGCAGGTGACGTCGTGCTCGACCAGCACGTCGCCTCCATAGCGGGCGAGAGCGGTATATTCCACTTGGGCCACGTCGGCGCGCCGTTGCTTCCAAAGCCGCATCATTTCAGGCGAATCGTATTCGCACGCTTGGGGCGGGGCGAGCGTGGACCAGCGGGGCTCGCGATAGCGCGGCTTGGGGACCAAGCAGACCTGGGTGGCAAGAGCTAAAACCGGGGTCAAATCGGCTTCGGCGATTTCCTCTTCTTGGAAGGCATAAAGCAGGACGTCGAATTCGCGCGCCATTTCGCGAAGCAAATAGAAGATTCGGACGGCGCCGCCATGAGAAAGCGGGTAGGGGAAATAGGGCGTGAGCAGGGCTACGGTTTTGCGGCCGCGAGCCTCTCTGCCTTCGACGATGCGGTGAGTCCGCGGGCGGAGAGTCTTGTCCGAGCGCCAGGGGAGGAGCCACCGCGGGCGGAGGAAGATGCGGTCCAGCGGAACGCCCTTAATAAAGAGCCAGGACGCGATGAAGGAAGAAAGGCGAAGATGATGGCGCTCCAGCCGGGCATTGTAGGCGAGGATCTTGCGCGGAGCCAGGAGAGCCGCGGCGCGGCGCAAGGGCCGGTATTTTGGATCCGGGGTGAACAAAACCGGGGCGAGGCCAATGCGGTAGCGGCGGAATTTTTTTCCCACTTCGCCGGCTTGCTCCAGGCTCACCTCGAAGCAGCGCCGGTTTGGCTCCAACTGGCGGATCTGCTGGCACATCGCGCCGGCGAGATCGTCCGGGCCGGAGCGGAAGCAGACGATGACCGCTTCCGGATCTTTTCCGAGCAGGCGAAACCACCATCGTTTGAGGCGTTGCTTCACAAAAGAGGCGCGTGGTCCTAATCATTGAAACATGCACCGGCTGGATGCGGGAGCGAGAACTTGCAGGTTAATATCGAGCGGCAGCCTTTGAGCGGAACGGCCGATCTAAGAAACGGCGCAGCAAGCCAATTCCGGCGAGCGGCAAGATCGACACTCCCACGCAAACCGGGGTGAATCCCACGCGGTCGACGAGAGCGCCGATGGCAGGCGAAGTGAGCGACGTCATCAGACCGTAGGAACAGGTGAGGGCGGCGACGCCAAAAGCGGCGCGCGCGACTCCGAACAGATCAATCGGAAGAGCGTAGAGATTGGCCGACAACACGAGGGTTGAAAAAAAGCTGAGGGCGATCAAGGCCGTCGCAAGGCCGGGCGTGGGCATCAGGGGAACGGCGGCGGTGAGGAGCAGGACCACCGCGCCGATGGAGCAGACGCGCAAGCGGGCCGCGACGGGCGTCCAGCCGCGCCGGATCAGGAAATAGGCCGCAGCGCCGCCGGCAAATCCACCCGCGATTCCGAGCGCCGTCGGAATCCATGCATATTGCCGGTTGGCTTGTTGCTGCGTCAGGTTACGCGCCTGGGTGAGATAAAGAGTCGTCCAGTTGGTCCAGAGCGCGAACACCGTCATCACCAGGGCGTTGGCTAGGGCCAACCCCCAGAGGCGGCTGTCGCGCAAAAGCCGAGCAATGGGAGCCGGAGAGCCGGGCTTGAGGTCGACGCCAGCGGGTGCGCGTTTTGCGGTGAAAAGCCACAAGGGAATCCACAGCAAACCGGCGAAGCCGCAGACGGCGAACGTGGCGCGCCATCCCTGCCGCGGCGTCAAGGCCGCGACGACGAGGGGAGCGGCGACGGAGCCGAGGCTTAGGCCGATATTGTTCACGGCCGTGCCGAGCGCCAGCTCGCGAGAGGCAAGATAGGCGGCATTGGCTTTCCCGGTGGAGGGAATGTTGGCCGCTTCGGCGACTCCCAGCGCCATGCGGCAGGCAAGCAAGGCCGCAAAACTCGGGGCAAAGGCCGTCGCGATTCCGGCGATCGACCAGACGGCCACGGCCACGCTCGCGCCCAAGTTGAGTCCGGCGAAATCGACAAACCACCCCGCGAAGGGAGCGACTACGGCGTAGGCAATCGAAAAGACGGATTGAATCTGGCCATATTGGGCATTGTTCAGGTGAAATTCCGCCTTGAGGGCAGGCGCAAGGGCGGCCAACAACTGCCGGTCGAGGTAGTTCAGGGAAGTGGAGAGAACGAAGACGCCGATCGCGAGCCAACGAAGCCGCGAGGACGCCATTAGGGGAATTCGACGGACAGAATATCGCCGGCGGTTCCCAAGCGGGCGTCCGGCTTGCCGTCATGAACCAGATCGATCTTCCGGGCCGGCTTTTGCACTCCGCAGGCGAACTGCGCTTCACCGGCGCCCTTCACGGCGAGCTTGGCGGGATCGCGAATAAGAAGCTTCATCGGGGCGCCAGAAGCGGGCTGGAGAGTCAGGCGGAGGGACTGAGCCAGGCAATCGACGCGAATCAAGGTCGCGCTGAGCTTTTGCCCGTTGGCGTCGCTCCACCAGGCAACCGGAGTTTGGCCAGATTTCAATCCGCCCATCCGCGCGTTGGCGGCGGCTTCGGCGGCGTGGACTTCGGCGGCAGCGGAGTCTTTAATGCGCTGGAGTTCGGCGGCGCGCTCGGCGGCGAGCCGTTTCTTCTCGGCGATTTCGAAGGCGGCGCGCTCCTCTTCAAGGCCGACCCGGGATTTGTGCAGGCGTTCGCGCTCCTGCTGGCTGGCCGCGCTGCGCTCGGCCATGACCCACGATTTTTCGGCCTCTGCATACTGTTCGGCGGCGGCCTGGGCCTGGGCGAGCGCCTCCCAATAGGCGGAATTGCGAGGCTGAAGCGCCGCCGCCGCTTTCAGTTCTTTGACTTTAGCGGCGGGGTCGGTTTGGAGCGCGGCGAGCTTGACGTGCGGCTCGGCCCACTTGGGATTGGCCGCGGCCGCTTGTTCCAACGCCGGCCGCGTTCCTTCGGCCAACAGGCCGCGAGGGCTCTCCGGCGGGAAGCGCTTTCCGCGGGCCTCCAATTCGGCGAGGAGCGGATCGATGGCGGATTGCGGAATCTGGGCCTCCACAAAATCGCGGCTGGGGCTGATGGCGAGACCGGAGACGGATGCGGGAGCGAATTTGCCGGCGCGCAGATAATCGCCGGCGCGTTGATCGAGTTCCGCCTTTGTCAGATCGAAGGAGTTGCGGGCGGCGACGTCCTCATCGGCGCCCTGCTGGAGGTTGCTCAGGAATACATGCAAACGGCCGCTGAAATCGGGCTGGGTGGCGAGCATTTGAAGCTTCGCCCAGGGCCCGATTCGATCGGCCGGCAGCTCGCCTTGCGCGGGCGGCGCGCCGATGGACACGCGCGTGGCGTTGACCTGAATGGTGGAAAACAGATCGCAAAGAGCGGTTTCGACCTCGGGCGGCATTCGACCGGCGTTGTCTTCGATCAAGATGCGCGTCAGCTCACGGAACCAGCCGTGGGGCGGCGGGGAATTTCCATTGGCGAACCACGCGGCGAGCGTGGCGGAGCCTCCGTCGACAAAGGGCTGGGGGAGCGCATAGGGAGCGTAGTCGCGCTGATTCGCGAAGAGAACAAGCTGAACGGGCCAAACCGTCTGGAGATTTTCTTTTCCCAAAGCGGCGCCCAGGGCGTGGCGAAGCTGTTCCATCTCCGTGAGGCGGTCGCGGGCGGCCCGGCCGCCCGCGTCGCTGATCACTTGAAACGGTCCGGAGCGATATTCGGTCCAGCCGGCGCCAAAACAGGCCGGCGCAAGCAGCGCAACAAACAACCAGCGCAACATCATTTCAATTTTCGCAGACGGAGGAGCGGGGGCGCGCCGTAGGGGGCTAAAATGAGGACAAATGGCGGCTCGATGGTTATTTTGCGCTTTTCTAGTTGCCGGCGCTCCCGCGGCTTGGGCCGAAGACTACACGGGTCCGATTCCGCCGATGACCGACATGATTTACCTAGTTCACGCCGATAACCTGATTCCCACGGAAGCCGGCGAAGCCAAACAAGAAAAAGGGGACACCTATAGCGTCCCGGGCACGGCGTCGACAGCCCGCACGCCGCTGGCGGAGCCTATCTTCCTTCTCAAAAGCGACAAGCTTTCCGCCGAGAGCCTGGAGTTATATCGCATGGAAGTTAAAGGCGGCCGGCGGGAGACGACGGTCTCCAACAGACGGCGAGGCGGGCGTCCGCTGCACCTACAGGTCACGCGTCTGGAACGCGGCCTGTACCGCATAGAGGCTTCCGAGACGCTTGAAAACGGCGAATACGCGCTTACGCCGGCTGGCTCGAACCGGGTGTTTTGTTTCGAAGTATACTGACCAGCGGCTGGCCAGGGCCGGGCAAGAGGGCGTGAAGTATTTTCTTATAGCCGCGCAACGATCCTAGTTGCGGCGCACCACGACGCTGCGCGAGGCGGTGTTTCCCGCGGCATCGGTGGCGTGAATGGTGACGGCATTGAATCCCTCAAGCAGGGGTATGGCGGCCGACCAGCGGGTTGTGCCTGAGGCAGTCCCGGAGGAGCCCGTGTTGGTAGACCAGGTGACACTGACGACTCCTACGTTATCCGAGGCCGTGCCTGAGAAGGGCATGGACGATGCGTCGGTGGAGAGGCTTGTTCCGCCGGGGGAAATGATAGTGAGCGACGGCGGAGTGGTGTCTCCGCTAGAGGGTGGCGTAGGAGACGGCGATGGAGTTGGAGTGGGAGTAGGGGTCGGCGTAGGAGACGGCGACGGAGTTGGGGTGGGGGTCGGCGTCGGCGTGGGAGACGGCGATGGAGTTGGAGTGGGAGTAGGGGTCGGCGTAGGAGATGGCGATGGAGTTGGAGTGGGGGTAGGGGTCGGCGTAGGAGACGGCGATGGAGTTGGAGTGGGGGTCGGCGTAGGAGATGGCGATGGAGTTGGAGTGGGAGTGGGGGTCGGAACTGGGGTTGGGGCGGGAGCGGGGTTTGACTGCTCAGCGGCAGGATAGAGAGTTTGGACGGTGGCTATATCGCCAGAATTGAGCGTGGTGACGACTTTGTAGTACGGGTACATCACGTCGGCGGGATCGTCGGAATGGCCGAGCCCCAGGGCGTGGCCGAGCTCATGGAGGGCCACGCTGAACAGATCGGTGTTAGCGCCGATATGCCAGGTTTCCGCTTCGTTGAAATGCAGATCGCCAGCGATCGGCTCGGGATTGGGGGGAGAGGGATAAAAGGTATGGGCGAGGACCGAGGTGGTGGTGAAGGGAAAGCCGTCTCCATGGTCGCCGCTGGCGAAGAGAATGTTTACGGTTTGAGGAGCGGTTGCGTCGGAGCCTTGCTGCCAGGCGACCTGAACGACGTTGGACCATTGCGCCATGGCCGCCTGGATGGCCGACTCGGCGTCGCCGGCGGCGAGCTGGCTGGTCATCTGGCTAAAGACGTAGCCGATGGTGGCGGCGTCGTGGTTGGTTCCTCCCCAGCCGGGACCATTGGTTGGGATCAATTGAGCGGTGAGGCCAAACAGAGTGAGCGCGTCGGCGTAGGGACGGGTTGGCTCGCGCCGGGCCAGCTCGGCCGAGGCCGGGAAGATGTAGGCGACGGCGTCCAGGGCCGCCAGCCTCTGGGCCACGGCCTGCGCCTGTTCTGAAGTTCCGGCGCGGATCATGAGGTGGCGGGGGTGGAGGTCTGGATTGTCCACCAGTTCGACGCCGAGGGTTTGAATCATGCTGCGGGCGTCGTTGGCGTCGACATCCTGGTGAATCTCGACCAAAAAAAATCCGTTATTGGCCGCCGGCTTGCGGGAGGAAATCAGAGGACTGATTTTATCGGCGGGGTCAATGGGGGCGGCGTAAGTAATTCCAAGCGCAGCGACGCGGATGCGGTGATTCAGCGACACCAGCACTCCGTTGTCCGGGATGCCGCCCAGAACGTGAATATCGAGAGCCTGCAAGGCCGCCAGCGCATCGGCCGAGACGGGGCGGTCAAGCTGAAGAATAAGATGCCCGCGGCCAAAGGGCACGGGGCTGTCAATCACTTCGACGGCGGAGCCTGGCGGCGGCGCAATGGATCTCGTTTTCAGACGCAGAAGGGACTCGGCGCTTAAAGCTTGCTGGGCTAAGCAAGGCAAAAGGGCGAGCGATAAGAACGTCAGAAGAATCGGGCGCACCTAAATCTCATCGGCGCGGCATGAGAGGAATCCATGGGGGATGGCACTGAGTTCTCGGTAGGGTGCGTAGCGTAGTCACATGGGCGGTGAGTATTACCGCCGCGGCAGGCTTGGGACAATCCAGCTTGTATGAAATTGCGACGATCTTGGGAGGAAGGACGGGGAGCTTGGCTGAAGGGGGCCGGCGGGGCAGGATATGCGGGGCTTTTCCAGATCAACGCGCGCGTTCCGGCGGGAGCTTGGGGTCCGGGCGAGGCGGGCGTGGAGGCGACGGCCGGGACGGCGGCGACGCAGAAAGGCGTGGCGATCCGGGTGAAGCGACCGCCACGCCTGGCTGGGCAATCAAGGCCGGGTGGCGGTTCCGGGGGTGAAGGAAACGCCACGCAGAACTTCGCCAAAACCAGCGGTTTTCAGCGTGGTGAAGCTCTCTCCGGGGGGGAGAGAGACGGCGTTGATCTGATCGGTGACGACCACCAGCTTGTTGGGATCGGCGCCCGGGTCGCCGCTTCCGCTAATGGTGGAGGTGATGGCGTAGATCGTGGCGGCGCCGTTTCGATTCACAATGCCGGTGATGTTGCGAAGCCCATCGGTGGCGGGCGCCCAGGGGAAGCCCGTGCCGCCCGGGCCGGAATTGAGGCCGGTTGGGTAGCCAGGGACGGCATAGGGGACGCCAAGGTTTAAGCCCGCGGTCAGAGTGTAGGCCAATTGCCACTTGTCGGCGACATAGATCCATTTCTGAAGGCCGGCGGTGGTTTGCGCGGCGGCGGGATTATAGAAGGTCGCGACAGTTTTTCCGGTCGAGCCATTTCCTTCGTCCGCCACATACAAGGTGTGAGCGTTCGCAAACCAGATGCCGAAGGGAAAGGAAGTTTTGGATTTGAGGGCCGTGGGGAAGCCATTCAGAATGCACATGTTGTTGGGGACCAAGCCCTGAGCCTGAATCACCGCAGGGTTGGGATTGAAAGCGAGAGGGGAGGTGGGGAGGGAGGCGTTGGCGGGGGGAAGGCCAACGCCGTTGGAGTTGGTGCAAACCGAGCCGGTTGGATCGACGAAATAGACGGTGTTGACGCCGTTGCCGCCACTGCCCTTGGAGTAATACAGCACGTTGTTGAAGATGGTCAAGCCGCGAAAGTTGGTGTCTTTGCCGATTTTGTCAGCGGGGTCGCCCAACTGAGTGATGTTGAAGCTTGCCAGGGGCGAAGGGGCGCCGGGCGCCTGGGCGGCGAGCTCCCTGTTCTGCGGAGCGAGGATCTGCGCGCCCGTGCCGATGATGACGCCGTCGGGCTGAGGATTGCCGCCGTTGCCGGCGTTGCCGGCGGCGTAGAGGACGTTAGCGCCTTTGGAATTGTTGAGGATCGCGGCGCGGCCGTTATTGCCGCTGTAAGCGTTGGTGGCGGTGAAGCGAAACGCTCCGTGCTGATCGACCTGCGCAACCAAGCGGTAATAGCTTAGGCCGACGGGGTTGGTTGGATCGATCACGGCGGGCGTGTTGGAATTGGAAACGTCAATGGCGTCGACCGGAGCAAAGTAGCCCATGAATGTGAGGTAGTTGTTATCGGTGGAGAGGTTTAAGGCCAGCTCGGATTTCGAGGAGAAGCTGGTGACCATTTGATCCTTTTTGGGAGCGACTCCGTTTTGAGAGCTATTGGGCACTTCCAGCGAATTGAGCAGCGCGCCGGAGGGGGTGATTTGATCGAGGAAGATTTTGGAGGAGACGCCGAAGCTTGCATCGACGGAATCGTTGTTGAACACCTGCGGATAGGAGCCATCGACGATGGCGGCGACGCAGCCGCCGGCGCAACTGGGGGGCAGGGTCTGTCCCACCGTGACGTTATGGGGATTGTTGTCGTAGACGCTGCGGCTCACCACGAGATTGCCGGGCAAGAAGTAGGAACCGCCCATTTGGGCGGCGGCGTGAAAAACGCTGGCGGCCGCTAACAGCGAAGCCGCCGCAAGCGACAGCCAAGCAAGGCGCCGACATCCTCTACGGAAATGAGTCATATTGAGATTGGTCTCCTTGAGAAGTTGGGAAAGGAAGACGATACCATTGGTTCATTGCAGTTCCATGACGAATGGCTGGCGGGTTGATGAAGGCCGCGGGCCGAGCGCGTCTTGCGCGGATCGTTGTATCGGTTCGAGCTGGCGGATGGGGATGGCGGGGTTGCTTGTGGCGGCGTTTTGCGCGCGGGGCGCCGATCTGGCTCAGCGCCTGGAGGCGGCGGTGGACTCGGGCCCATTCGCACAGCATTCGACGACTGGGATTTCCGTAATCGATTTGGGCACGGGGAAAGCGCTGTATTCGCGCAACGCAAGCCGGCTGTTTCTGCCGGCATCCAACATGAAATTGTTCACGACGGCGCTGGCGCTAGAGACGCTCGGGCCAGATTACCGGTTCACGACGCGCCTGGTGCGCGAGCCCTCGGGGAACTTGCTTTTGGCGGGCTCGGGCGATCCATCGATGAACGGGCGAGTGTATCCTTACTCGGCTTCGGCCGGGGGGCGCGCTCCGCTTTGGGCGATTGAGGAGCTGGCGGATCAAGCGGCCGCGAAAGGTTTGCGCCGCGTCGAAGGCGACGTGGTCGGCGACGACCGGCTGTATTTGTGGGAGCCGTATCCGCCCAGTTGGACGCAGGACGACGCGGTGCACGATTCCGGCGCGCCGGTGAGCGCCCTCAGCGTGGCGGATAACGTTTTGACGATATCGATCGATCCGGGCAGCTACGAGGGAGCGAACGCGAGAATCGCGCTGGAGCCGCCGCTTGAGTATTTCGCCATCGACAATCGCGCCATAACGGGGGCCGCCGGGAGCGCGGCTCGCGTTGGGGTGGCGCGGATTTTGGGAATGCGGCAGATTCTGGTTTCGGGAACGGTTCCGTTGAAGGGAGCCGGCGTCCGGGAAACGGCGGCGGTGGACGATCCAGCCCTCTTTGCCGCCTGCGCGCTCTATGACGCTCTTACGCGCCGGGGCGTGGCGGTGGCGGGACATCCCACGGCGCGGCATCGGGCCGGCGGAGAGGCGTACGAAGAGCCCAGGGGGGAGACCCTGGCCATGCGGACGTCGCCGCCGTTGGGCGAGCTTGTTCAGGTCACCGACAAGGTCAGCGAGAATCTGCACGCGGAGCTGATGCTGCGGGAAGTGGGGCGGGTGGCGAAGGGCGAGGGCAGCCGCGAAGCGGGGCTAGCGGCCATGAGGGCTTTTCTAGCCCAAAGCGGGGCGACGGCGAGCGATTTGCGGATGGACGACGGCTCGGGGCTGTCGCGAAACGATCTGGCGAGCCCGGCGCTCATCACGCGGTTGCTGGCTTTCATGTATCGCTCCCGGAATCGGGACGCCTGGATTTCGATGCTGCCGACCGGGGGGCTGGATGGGACGCTGTCGCGCAGGCTGTGCTGCACGGCGGACGCGGGCCGCATCCACGCCAAAACCGGCACTCTGGCGCGTTCGATCGCCTTATCGGGCTATGCGGATAGCAAAACTCGGGGATGGCTGGCGTTTTCGATCGTGGTGAACAACTTCGACGCGCCGGCGCCGGAAATCCGTTCGTGGGTTGATAAAATAGCAATGACTCTGACGGAGTGAACTATGCCGATTTTCGAATATCAGTGCGACGATTGCGGGACCAAATTCGAGAAGCTGATACGCAGCGCCAATGCGAACGGGGTAGTCTGCCCGAGCTGCGGCGAGCACCATTTGACGCAGCAATATTCCACCTTCGCGGCTCATGGAACGGGAGAGGGCGACTTTGGCGCGGACCGAGGCTTGAGCTCGGAGGAAATGCCGGCGTGTCCGGGCGGCATGTGCCAGACGCCGGATCTGTGCGGAAGAAATTGAACGGCTAGGGCTTGGCGAGCTCGTCGTAAAGACTGCCCCAGAAGCCGGCGTTGAACTGCCAGCCGAGATCATCGGTTTTCACCAGGGAGACGAGCTGGTCGCGCGAGGCGCCGGCCTTGACGGCGCCGCGCGCGCGATCCAGCAGCGTGGCGAATCTGGCGCGGTAGTCTTGCACCTGGGCTCTGCTTTTCGGCTCGCCGCGGCCCGGAATCGCCAGATCGAAATCCAGCTTCAGCACGCCGTCCAAAATCTGGGTCCATTCGACCGCGCTGCCGCCGTTGGCGAAATCGACGATGGGGGAGCCGTCCGTGATCTGATCGCTGACCATGACGACTTTCAAATCGGGGAAATACACGATGGTGTCGTCGCCGGTATGCCCGCGCCCGAAAGAATGGGCTTCCACCACGGCGCCGCCGAACCGCAACACGTAATCCTTGGCGAACGTCTGCGTGGGGCGGCCGGGAATTTCCTTGGTGCGGGCATCGGCGGCCATATCGGCTTTCAAGGCTTCCAGGGCGATCACGGTTGCGCCCGCGTCGATGAATTTCTGATTGTTGCCGACGTGGTCGGGATGATGATGGGTATTGAAAACATACTTCACCGGGAGATTGGAGACAGAGCGGATTTCCTCCATGACGCGGTTATAGTTTTCGCCGCCGGGGTTTTTGGTGTCCACCAAGATGAGGCCTTCGGGAGTGACCCGGATCAAGGTGTTGGCGCCGCCGCCGGCGATCATGTAGAGATCCGGCTTCAACTGCCGGATTTTCTCGACGGTCTGTCCGGCTTTGGGACCGCCGCGTCCGGCGGGCGGGCCTTGAGCCATGAGAGCGGCGGAGGCCAGAGCCAAGGCGGCCGCGGGGGCGGCAAGCGCTTTCGTCGTCATAATCGCTCCTTGCTCCATCAAGGATACACCGAGCCGGAATCGGCTATCGGAAGTGCTTATCGAAGGCCGCGCGGGTGCGGTTGCGAATCTCGTTCCAATCCGAAAGGGGAACCGGCGTCCAGCGGCGGAGCAAGGCGGCGAGCATTTCGCGTTGCGCCTCCGCCTTGGGCAGCTTGCCCTCGATATGGCCCGAAATGATGCGGAGGCCGTGATCGAGCGCGCGGTAAAAGGTGGCGGCTTGGAGCAAAAAGGCGGCAGTTTCGCGGTCCAACTCGCCCAGGTTTTCCAAGACCTCAATGCGCGCGGGCGTGTTCAGCACTTTGAAGAAGATGCCGGCGCTTTTGAGCCTGAGGTACATGAGCAGAAAATCGATATCGTAGTAACCGCCGCGGCCGGCCTTGAGGGGATGCGAAGGCCCCTGTTCTTTTTCGAGCCGGATTCTCATTTGACGGAGATCGGAGCGGGACCGGCCGCTCTGGCCATAATGCTTCCAGTCGGTCTCCTGCAACTGATGAAGGAAGGCCTCGGCGCGGCCGGGATCTCCGGCCACGGCCCGCGATTTCATATAAGTAATTCCTTCCCATGCCTCGGCGGCGTGGCTGAAATACTCCATCACGGCGCTTTCGGACTGCACCAGGGCGCCGCTGGAGCCATTCGGGCGAAGGCGCGTGTCGACGGCGAATAAGACGCCGGCGCCGGTGTAGGCGGTGATCATTTCGACCAGACGCTCGGCGACGCGCGTCCAAAATTCCAATTCGGCGGCGTCGGCGTCGGCAAGCACGAAGACCAAGTCGGCGTCGGAAGCGAGATCGAGCTCGCGCATGCCCAAGCGCCCGAGCGCGATGACCCACATCTGGTTGGAGGCCCGATAGGAGGGATTTTGCGGGGGGTGTTCGGCGAGGGTTTCCGAGACCGCGATATCGTAAGCGCGGGCGATGGTGGCGTCGGCCAATTCGGAGGTGCGGGAAAGGGTATCGAAGATAGGCTGGCCGCGGCAAACGCTTTCGGCCTGGATTCGAACCATCTCGCGGCGGAACCAGCGGCGGAGCTCAGTCATTTCGCGAGGCGCGGGCTCCTCATCGATGAGGGGGAGGGAGGAACGGGCGACGTCATCGACGAGTTCGGGCATGCGGATGAACTCCTCGGCGAAGTAGGGGCTGTGCTCAAACAGGTCCATGGTCCGGGCCGCCAGCTCGGGGCGGGAGTTGAGAAGATCGAGGCGGGATGGGTCGGCGGAGAGGCGGTCAAGAAAATGTTCGAAGGGCTGAAATCCGCGGCGAAGACGGGCGCGCGCCAATTCAGCGGCCAGGGCGGGGGCGCGCTGGTCTAAAGCGCGGACGACATGACCGGGGCGGGCGCCGCGGTAGGGGTTTTCGGGGGCGGGGATGGGGCCCGCGTCCCTGCGGGCATGTACGACGCGCTCATAGATTTCGCGGACTTGCTCGAAGTGGGACTGAAGCTCGCGCATGAGCTGGGCGGCGGAATAGGCGGCGCCGCCGGGCATGCGCCGCGCCAACAAATCCAAGGCTTTGGGATCTTCCGGAAGGGTGTGGGTTTGCAAGTCGTCTTCGAATTGAAGACGGTGTTCGAGGTGGCGTAGAAATTGGTAGGCCGAGGCGAGCCGGCCATACTCGGCGCCGGAGAGGAAGCCTTTGTCCTGCAAGCGGGCCAAGGCGAGCAGGGTGCCGCCGTGGCGCACCCAGGGCTCGGGGCCGCCGTAGAGGCGCTGGAGACATTGGACGACGAACTCGATATCGCGAATGCCGCCGCGTTCCAGCTTGACGTCGATGGCGCGGGCGCGATCGCGAATTCTGGTGTGGATGCCGCGCTTGCGCTGGCGCTCAGCCAGCTTTTCGTTGAGGCGCTCGCGGGTGAGGGAGAGCTGCTCGACGGCGGAAAAGTCAAGCGTGGTGGCGTAGATTCGCGGCTCGACGAAATCCAGCAGAGCGCGACCGGTGGGACGGTGACCGGCAGCTACGCGGGCCTTGATCATCATTTGGAGCTCCCAATCGCGGGCGCGACGCTCATAATATTGGCGGGCTCCGTCGAGGGAAATGCAGGCCTCGCCCAGGCTGCCGTCGGGGCGCAAGCGCAGGTCCACGCGATAACACAAACCCTGGGGCGTATAAGTGGAAAGCAAAGCGGTAAGACGATTGGCCGCGCACTTGAAGAATTCTTTGTTGGTGACCCGATCGGGGCCGTCGGTGTAGCCGGCGCAGGAATAAAGGAACATGAGATCGATATCCGAGCTGTAGTTGAGTTCCCTTCCCCCCAGCTTGCCGAGGGCGATGACGGAAAAGTGAGCTTCCCCCGCGCTGGTCTCTTCGCGCGGCGTTCCATAGCGGCGGACCAGATCGCGGTAAATGCGCTCGTAGGCCGTCTGCAAGATCACGTCCGCCAGATCGGACAGCTCGGTGCAGATTTCCGAGAGCGAGCCGAAACCCAGCACATCCCGGACGAGAATCCGCAGAATCTGGCGGCGCCGGAATTTGGCCAACTCCAGCGGATGGGGCACTCCCGGCGGAAGCATCCGCTCCAATTCCGCGCGAAGCTCCTCGGAGGAGACGACCCGATGGACCCTGGCGAGCTCCGCCGGCCAGTCCGGGTTATCGAGGATGCCTTCGGACAAGAACCGGCTTTGCGTGAAGACGGCGACCAAGGCGCGGAGGCCCGAGGGCGAGGCGATCAAGCGCTCAAAGGCCGCGGGCTGGCGCTCGCGGAGGCGTATGAAGTATTGCAGGGCGCGTTCGGGCGCGGGCGAGCCGGCGAGCAGCCGCTCAAACTGCTCTTCCGACCCGGGAGCCAGGTAATGCGTCAGCTCGCGGATTTCGCGCTCGGCGCGCGGGCGGTCATGAAAGGAAAGCTCCAGCAAACGCTGCATGTGTCAGACGACGTGGTCCAGCAAGGAGATCGGATCGTCCACGCGGATCAGACCGGACTTGATCACGGAAGCGTAGAATCCGCTCAAGCCCCACCGCGGCGACGAAGGATCGCCCGCCTTTACTTCTCGATCATAAATCGCCTTTGCAATGTTTGCGCCGTAGAGCTGAATGGCGGAACAGGGCGCACGGACTTTAGTGAGCTCCACTACGATGGGGCCAATGCGCCATCTTTGGCCGATGCGCAGGGCGCGGCGGTCCAGTCCGCGCGTGGTGATGTTTTCGCCCAGCGCGCCCGGGTATACGGGGAAGCCCGCCGCTCTCAATTCATGGATTCCTTCGGAAGCGATCAGAAGCAGGGCCTTCAAGGGACCGCCATGGACTGCGGGATGGGCGTGCAAGTCGCCTTCGACGCCCCATGGGGTCACGGAGGCGTTGGCGACGGCGTACTTGGGCAGGCCGCCTCGAGAGATATTGATTTGGAGGATCGAACCGGCCGCCACAGCTCTCATGATAAGATGCGCCGATTGCGCAAAGTTATGACCGATCGCGGAAGAGGGAAAGCTGTTATCCTTGAAAGATTGTGCGCATCCTCACTTGCCTGGCGCTGGCGGCTTGCTGCGTGTCCGCGCAAAGCCCTTTGGTCAAAATCCTTTCCTCGGAACTGGACCGAAATTTCGAAATTCTCAAGCAAAAGGGCGATCCGGCGCCGTACTTCATGGCCTACGAGGTCACCGAAACCGAAGGCGCGGCGTTGGAGGCCAGCCGGGGCGCGCTGGACGGCGAAAACCATACTCACATCCGGCAACTGGACGTGACGGTTCGCACGGGCGATCCGAAATTCGACAATTATCGGGTGGTGAATGGCGCGCGGCCCCGGTTCACCAATGGGGCGCTGCTTGCGCTCGACGATAATGAGGCCGCCCTTAGGCAATCCCTTTGGCTGGCCACCGATCGCGTCTACCGGGGCGCGGCGCAGCAACTGATCCGGCTGAAATCGGACGAAAAGCTTCGGGCGGCGCCGCAGGACGGCTCCGACGATTTCTCCCGGGAAGAGAAGCAGGTCTATTACGGCTCCGCGCCAAAGTTGAAGTTCAACTCGACGGAGTGGGCGGCGCGCTTGCGCAAACTTTCTGAAAACTTCACGAAATATCCGGGCGCTTTAAATTCGGAAGTGATCGTCGAGACACAGCGGGTTTCGACGACGTTCGTCAATACGGAAGGAACGCAAATCGAGCAGGGGAGACTGTTCACGCGACTGATGGTGACCGCCAACGGCAAGGCTTCCGACGGCATGGACCTTTCCACGATGGAGAGCTTCGACGTGGACGATCCTTCGAAACTGCCCAAAGACGCGGAAATTTTGGCCGCGGTGGAAAAGGCGGGGGCGAACCTAAGCGCGCTTTTGAAGGCTCCGCCCGCCGATCCATTTGTGGGGCCGGCCATTCTTTCCGGCCGGGCCGCCGGAGTTTTTTTTCACGAGATTTTCGGCCATCGCGTGGAAGGGCATCGGCAAAAGGACGAAACGGAGGGCCAGACTTTCACCAAGAGCGTGAACATGCCCATTCTTCCGGATTTTTTGTCGGTGATCTTCGACGCGACGCAAAGGGAGTTCCAAGGCGTTCCTCTAAACGGCTACTACCTTTACGACGATGAAGGGGTGAAGGCGCGGCGGGTCCCGCTGGTGGAAGACGGCATACTCAAGACTTTCCTGATGTCGCGTTCGCCAATTCGAGGATTTCCTCAATCCAACGGACATGGACGGCGCTCGCCGGGCAACGAGGTTGTCTCGCGGCAGTCGAACCTATTCGTGGAATCTTCCAAGAAGGTCAGCGACGGGGAATTGAAAAAGATGCTGATTGAAGAAGTGAAGCGCCAGGGCAAACCGTACGGGCTGTTGTTCGATCAGGTGAGCAGCGGCTACACGACCACTTCGCGGCGCGGCTTGCAGGCTTTCACGGTGGTTCCCCTCATCGTCTACCGCGTTTATCCCGACGGGCGCCCGGATGAATTGATTCGCGGCGTGGATATCGTTGGCACTCCGCTCGCCAGCTTTGGCAAAATTCTGGCCACTTCGGACAAGATGGAGGTTTTTAACGGCTTCTGCGGCGCGGAGTCTGGAGACGTGCCGGTATCGGCAATCGCCCCGGCGCTGCTGGTGAGCGAAATCGAAATCCAGCGCAAGGACCGCTCACAGGACCGGCCGCCCTATCTTTCCCGGCCGGCATCGGAAATCAAGCTGGGCCGGTAGAAAGACCGGTTGGGAACATTCGGATTTCCAGCAGAGCGCGAGCTGGATCAAGCGTGAAGCAGACGGAATTATCCAGCAAGGCCGGAGATGGCCTCAAAGGAAGGGCGGAGGGCTGGATATAAGGATGCGTAAATCCGGTGGCCTTTGGCGTAGAAGGCGGCCTCCGCCGTGCGAGGCGCGAGCGTATCGGTCTCGCGAAGGGTGGCTTGGCAAATCTCTGGGATACTCGAGTATTCACCGGCTCCGGCCAGCGCCAGCAGGGCCGCGCCATGCGCCGAGCCTTCCCGGGCCGCCAGCCGAGCCACGGGCTTGCAAAATACATCCGCCAGGAGTTGGCGCCAGAAGGCGCTGCGCGAACCACCGCCGGAAACCCGCACGAAGGCAGCTTCGATTCCCACGCCCTGAAGCAGGTCAAGGCAATCCTTCTGGCTGTAGCAGACGCCTTCGATCACCGAACGGATCAGGTCGGCTCGAGTGTGGCGGGCGGTGAGGCCGATCCAAGCGCCGCGAGCTTGCGAATCCAGATGGGGAGTGCGCTCGCCCATCAGGTAGGGCAGCCAGAACAGACCGTGGGCGCCGGGGGGCGCCGAGGCAGCTTCGGCCAACAACTCCTCATAGCCGGAATCTGGCGCCAAGCGATGGCGGAGCCAATGCAGACTCAGGCCGGCCCCCTGAGTGACGCCCATCACGTGCCATTTGCCGGGTACGGCGTGACAGAAGGCGTGCACCCGGCCGAGCGGATCATAGGCGAGGTTTTCCATGTGGGCGAAGACCACGCCCGAGGTGCCCAGGGTGCAGGAGACCGCGCCCGGCTGGACGATTCCATTGCCAACGGCGCTCGCGGCTTGATCGCCCGCTCCGGCGACAACCGGAGTTCCTGGCGCCAAGCCCGTTTGTTCGGCCGCCCGCTTGGAGATGTGGCCGGCGACCTCGGCGGATTCATAGGCGGGCGGGAGCAGACCGCGGTCCAGATGGAGCGCATCCAGGATGCCGAGGGACCATCGACGCGCGGCCACGTCGAACATTCCGGTTCCCGAGGCGTCGGAAACATCGGTCGCGAAGTCTTCGGTGAGGCAAAAGCGGACGTAATCTTTGGGAAGCAGGAGCTTGGCTGCGCGCTCGAAAGTTTCCGGCTCGTGGTCGCGCACCCAGAGGAGCTTGGGGAGGGTAAAGCCGGTGAGCATCGGGTTGGCGATGAATCGAAGAACCGCGTCCTTACCGACGATGCGGTTGATGCAGTCGACCTGGGGCTGGCTGCGCTGATCGCACCAGATGAGCGAAGGACGAACGACTCGCCCCCCGGCGTCAACGAGGACCAAGCCATGCATCTGGCCAGAAAGTCCGATGGCGCGAACGTCGGGTCCGGCGACATGGGCCTGGGCAAGAACAGCGCGAATCGATTGGAATGCGGCGTCGCGCCAGTTTTCGGGCCGCTGCTCGGCCCACAGCGGCCGCTCCATTCGCATCTCTTCGTGCGGGGCGGTCACGGCGGCCACGACCTGGCCGCGCGAATTCACCAGGACGGCCCGCGTGCCGCCGGTGCCGACGTCCACGCCCATCCAGTACATATGGTTTTCGGGTTTAGCGCGCAGCCGAGGCGCGGGGGACGTGCAGCGACATCAAGACCAGAACTCCATCGATTTTGCTGAACCAGTGCGGAGTGTTTTCCGGAACGATCACGAAGTCCCCCTTGGAGATGGCGCGCGACATTCCGCCCTCAATGCCTTGGCCTTGAAGATTGTCGCCATTGCGCGTTTCTTGGGTGAGCTTGCCGCCGGTGGTCAGGGTGGCGGAGCCGTCGATCACGTAGAACAATTCGGCTTCCTTTTCGTGCACGGCCGCGGGTCCCACCGAGGCCCGATATTCCAGGTTCGCGTTGTAGGGAGCGAGCTGAAGGATGCGATCGGTGACGATCGGCTGGTTGTCCTTGCGGTTCGCCTTTGCTTTGGCGATCATGGCCGCGACGTCGGACGCCGAGGAATAGAGCTTGATGGAAGGAGTGGCGGCAGGCTGTTGCGCCAAGCCGAAAGCGGTGAAAAGCAGTAATGCAATGCCAAGTTTCATGGGCGTCATTCTGGCTCCTAAGAACAGTTTCGCTACTTTAAACTCTTATAGGCGGCTTCGACAAACATATCCGTGGTCCAGGGGCCGCTGACGGCGCCGTAAAGGGGATCGAAATCCCGGGTGGGGCGGGCGGCCTTCACCTGCTCGAGCGACATGTTTTTCTGAACCAAGTCGCGGATGCGGTCGCGGATGATGGTCAGCATGTCACGATACTCCACCAAGTCGGCCTCGTCGCACAAACGGCCGTGGCCTGGAATGACCATTGTGCCGCCCTCCTGCTTTTCGGCGGGCACGGCCAGGTCGATGACGCGGTTGAGCGCGCCGACGATTCCGTTGATGCCGCCGCCGCGGGCGACGTCGATGACCGGATAGCTGGCGGGCGTAAAGACGTCGCCCGTGGCGATCACGTCAGATTTTCGAAAGAACACGATGCTGTCGCCATCGGAGTGGGCGGCGGGTTGATGGAAGAGCTGCACGGCTTCGCCGTTGAAAAAGAGGTCCTTGTGTTGTTCGCGGTAGACATCGACGGGCCAGCCGGCGGAAGGGATGGCCGCGGGGGGCGCGGCCGCGCTCATCCGCTCCAGGACGTTCTCGTGAGCGATGATGGTGGCGGGCCAGCCGGCGTTGGGCCCCGCTACGTTGCCGCCCGTGATGGTTGAGCCGGCTTTCGACAGCGCCTCGTTGCCTCCGGTATGGGCCTCCTCAACGCTGGTGTTGAGGATATAGCGGATCGGCTTGGGGGAAAGCTTTTTGATCTCGGCCAGCAGGCGTTCGGAAGACCGCGCGTATTGAGAATCGACCACCAGGACGCCGTCTGGGCCCACCTGTACGGCGGTATTGCCGCCCGGTCCGAGCAGCATATAAACCTTGCTCTGGGCGCTGCTTTGGACGGGCAGGACGCGAATCTCGCCGGTATCGAGGTTGGGCTTGGGGGCGCTTCGAGGCGGGCCGGTTTGTTCCTCCACGCTGTGCTGGGAAGGATCGCGCAAGACCTTGGCGTATTCCGGATACATGGTCCCGGCGCCGCCGCGGGCCGCGAGCGCCGGCAGCTTGAAACGGTTGGGGAATTCGGAAAGAAACGGATTCGAGCCCGGAAGGTAATGCGGGATCTGGCCCTTGCCGCGCACCACCTCTTCCACCGATTCACAGGGGTACGGAGCGATCTGCTGATTCATGTCCAGGACGAAATCGGTGCTGCGGAGGAAAGGCTCGGTCAAATACACGGGGTCGTCCACGATGGTGACGACGGTGAGATGGTTTGCGTCGTGACGGATGAAATGCTCGGTGACCGTGGCGCGGTCGCTGCGGGGAATGCCATTGCGGCGGATCCAGCCGATCTTCAAGTGAGTCGTAGTGACGGTGAGAATATTACCGTCCCACTTGCCCGTCGAAAAGCCTTGCCAGGTGTGAGGCGCGTAGTCGGGAGGGCGAGGGCGATCGTCCATCCAGATGGTTCGTTCCGGGGCCATCCAGGAGATATGGGTATGCCAGGCGATCAATTGCTGGGTGTCGCGGTCCACTTCCTTCCAGATGCGCAGATTGGCCGGGCCGCGGATGCCGTAATCGGAGGGATGAGGCTTGCATTGATGCTCGGGGACGGTGAGCAGGGAGGCGTTCCAGATGTCGCCGCGCATGCGGGCGGCGTCATTAATGGGAAGCCCGAGATAGTCGCCGATTTCCGGACCGGGAATGCGCTCGGGCTGATCCTCGGTGAATAACGGATTCCACTCGCCGGACAGATCGAGTTGGGCAAACGCGCTCGCGAGAAAGCCAGGCGCGGCGGCCAACGCAATGGGGAGCAGTAAGAATCGAGCCTTCATGCTAGAATCCATCCGAGTGGAGCATACCACGAACGGCGGCGAGGCAGCGAGCGCGCAGCGGAGCGCGGCGGGCGGTCCAAGCGAGAGCGCGGAGCAAAGCGTTTTGCGCGGCGCAGACTTCGATACGCGCCGTTATCGCAATGCGCTGGGACGCTTCGCCAGCGGAGTGACCGTGATCACCGCGCATTATCAGGGGCGAGCTCACGGCATGACGGCGAATTCCTTCGTGTCGGTTTCGCTCGATCCGCCGCTGGTGCTGGTGTCGCTGGGCAACCAGTCGTCGATGCACCGAATTCTTCCCGCCGCGCAGCGATACGGGATCAGCGTGTTAGGAGAAGATCAGGAAAGCTTGAGCAACCATTTCGCCGGACGAATCGGGCCCGGCGTTCCCGCGCCATTCATCGAGCGCGAAGGCGTTCCCTTGCTAGAAGGCGCGGTCGCGTATTTCGTCGTTCAACTCGAGCAGGCGCATCCGGCCGGGGACCACACCCTTTACATTGGCCGCGTGGAACACTTCGAATGGAACGACGACAGGCCCCTGTTGTTCTACGCAGGACGTTACCGGCATCTTCGGGCGGAAAAGGGAGCCGCGGGGCCGTGGGAGCAGGACGATTCTTCGCTGTTTTCCATCGGCGGGTTCGATCCGCCGGCGGGCTGAGATGGCATCGCAAATCACGGGCTTCCCGCAAAGAGGGAAGGGGCCTGAGATTTCCGCCGGGAGTCATGCGCTTTAGTCCGGCACTTGAATTTGAAGAGCTTCGCGCGCTGCTGGGCCGGTACGTGCGCAGCCCGCTGGGGCGCGCCGAATTGGAGCGCGCAGAGCCCCGCTCCGATCGGGCGGTTGTAGAAGCCATGCTGGCGGATACGGCGGAAACGATCGAGTTTTTGCAGGCTTCCTCCCAACCGCAGCCCGCCGGGCGCGGAGCGGCGATCCGCCCGCGCTTCGATCTGGCGGCGGACCCGGCTCCGCTCATCGCACGGTTGCGGATCGAGGGAGCGATTCTGGAAGGCGGCGAGATTTTCGAGCTCACGCGGGTGCTGGATCTGGCTTTCGAAGCGCGGTCGCTGCTGCTGCCGGCGGAAGCGCGGTTTCCGAGACTGGCGGCGCAAGCATCGGGGATCGCCGATCTTCGCGGCCTTGCGGCGGAGCTGCGAGGCAAGATCCTTCCGAACGGATGGCTGGCCGACGCCGCCAGCCCGGCGCTCGGCCGGATCCGCAGGGACCTAGAAAGACAGCGCCGCCTCATTCAAGAATCGCTCGAACGCTTTCTGCGCGTCCACCGCCAGGATGGGACGCTGCAAGAGGAGTTCGTGGCGATCCGCAACGAGCGCTTTGTCGTGCCGGTGGTCGCCGGCCGCGAGCGGCGCGTGGACGGGGTCATCCACGGCTCCAGCTCCAGCGGGCGCACTGTTTTCGTCGAGCCGCTGGAAACGATTCAGCTCAACAACGATTTGGTGCAGCTTCACGAAGACGAACTGCGGGAGACTCAGCGTCTGCTGCGCGAGTTCACCGCGCGCCTGCGGGAACACGCCGAACCGATCGCGGCGTCGGCGGCGGCCTTGGGCCGGGTGGAGTTTCTTTTCGCCAAAGCCGAGTTCGCAGAAGATTTCGGCTGCTCGATTCCGCGCCTCAGCCCAGAAGGGGAACGGCGCATGGTCTTGAGGGAGGCGCGGCACCCTTTGCTTGAAAGCATTTTGCGCGCTCAAGGCAAAAAGGCTGTCCCTATTTCGCTGACTCTGGAAGACCCACGCCGGACGCTGCTGATTAGCGGTCCGAATACGGGCGGCAAAACCGTCGCTCTGAAAGCGGCCGGACTGCTCGCTCTCATGGCGCACGCGGGCTTTCCCACGCCCGCGGCCGAAGCGGAGATTCCGCTATTTGACCGCGTACTGGCGGACATTGGCGATCATCAATCGCTTCAAGAAAGCCTGAGCTCGTTTTCCGCCCATATCCTGGCGGTGCGTTCCATGCTGGCGGAGGCGACTGGGAATTCGCTGATTTTGCTAGACGAACTGGGCAGCTCGACCGACCCGGAAGAGGGCGGCGCGCTGGGAGTGGTGATTTTGGAAGCGTTCGCTCATCTGGGCGCGTTCACCATCGCCACCACGCATTTGACTGCGCTAAAGGTTTACGGCGCAACGGCCGCGGGGGTGAGCAATGCCGCGATGGGTTTCGAGGAAGGCACGCTGGAGCCTACTTATGTGCTGCGCCTGGGAGCGCCGGGGAAGTCGGCGGGACTCGATATCGCGGCGCGTTTGGGATTCGATCCAGCCATGATCGCGGCGGCGCGGGAGCGCCTGACCCACGGCGAACGCGACGTGGCGGGCTTTCTCGCAGAGCTCGACCGGCAAGTTCGCGCGCTTGAAGAAGAGCGCGCGAACTTGGCCTCCCGCGAGCGGGCGCTGAAGGCTCGGGAAGCCTCGCTGGAACAGAGCTGGGAACGGAAGTACGCGGCGAAACTGCGGGAAATCGAGCGGCGGGCCGAGGAACTCGCCGCACAATTCCAGAAGCGCGCCGAAGGGGTAATGGAAGAGCTGAGGCAAAAGGGCGCCTTAAGGAAAGCGCAGGCGAGCGTCGCCAAAACGCAGCGGGAATACCGCGAAGCGGTGCAGTCTCTGACGCCGGCGGCGGCGGAGACCGCGCCGGCAATCCGGCTGGCCGAGGGCGCACAGGTTCGATTGAAGGGGATTCGCCAAACCGCCACCGTCCGCCGCCTGCTTTCGGGCGAAATTTTGGAAGTGGAAGCCGGATTTCTAAAAATGCGCGTGCCGTCCTCCGAGGTAGAGGAAGTTTTGCGGGCCTCCGACGCACCCGCGCGCCCCTCGGGAATCGAGTTTCATCAGGGTCCGGCTTCTGAGAGCTTTCATCGCGAAATTAATCTTGTTGGACAGCGCGCGGAGGAAGCCTGCGGCGCGGTGGAGAAGTTTCTGGACACAGCCGTTCTGGCGCAGGCTGAGCGCGTGCGCATTGTGCACGGCCACGGAATGGGAATTCTGAAGCGGGCCGTGGCCGAAGTATTGAGGGATAATCCGCATGTGGCGAAGTTTTACGGGGCTCCGCCGGAAGAAGGCGGTTCCGGCGCCACGATCGTCGAGCTGAAGTAAGCGGCGCTTCCGGTTCATGCGGCGCCATGGCGAAAAGGTGCGCCCCGCGCGCTCGCAGGCTGGCGCATCTGCTTGGAAGCGGCTGATATCTTTAACAGGAAGGCGCGCGCGGTTTCTGCGGAAGCGGCGCGGAACTTAGAAATCGTTGTGGCGTTTCGACTGGCTATCCTTTTGTGCTTATCGGCTGCATCGGCGGCGGCCCAGTTCGGCGGAGCCTTTGCCTTGGACAGCTCCGTACCGGGAACCGAAGCCGGAACTCGGGGGGGCGACCCTGTAGACCTGCGATTTTACGCGGGAGTTTCCGGAATTTACGATACCGGATTGCAGCCATTCGCCGTCGATGCAAAAGGAAATCTGGTGGTGGCCAAGGGACTCTACGGAGAAGAGGCGACGCTCGGGGCCTACGGAACTCACCTGTGGGAGCATGCGCGGCTGGGCTTGGACTACTGGGGCGACTTCCGGCACTACGCCCCCAGCAACTACTTGAGCGGAACCGACCAGCGGCTTGCTTTGGACTACAAGGTTCAGACATCGAAACGGTTGCTTTTCGAGGTGAAGGGGGCCGGGGGCATTTTCTCCGACGGCTTGGGACCATTTGGCGGCTATAGCATTCCCGCTTATGGCATCGTGGATCAGCCCGGTCTGACGCTGTTCGACGATCGCGTTTACTTTGGAGAGGGCGGGGCCAGCGTCACTTATGTACTCTCGGCGCACACCGCCGCCACGGTGGGAGGCAAAGGATTTATCACGCGATACCGGTCGGCGGGCCTGGCCAATTTGAATGGGTATGCGCTGCGCGGATCGCTGCAACACCGCGCTTCGCGCCACAACACCGTGGGAGCGCTATACGAACGCCTGGATTTCGAGTACTCGGGCGCGTTCGGGCAATTCACGATTGACACGCTGGAGGGGCTGCTGGAGTCGCAATTGTCGCGGCACTGGACGCTCGATCTACGGGCGGGAGCGTTTTTGGCGCAAGTGCAGGGACTGCATCAGACGCCAGTGGATCCGGTGATCACGGCTCTGCTGGGCGTGACGACGACCACGGCGACGTACAATACGGAACGCGTTTTCCCGGCCGGCGAGGCGTATGCGTCGCGAAAATTCCGGAAGGCGCTTTTGACATTTAGCTACATCCGATATGTGACGCCGGGAAACGGGGTGTACCTGGCATCGCGAAACGAAAGCGGCATGGCGTCGCTCAGTTACTCGGGCACGCGAAAACTGAGCCTCTCGGCGTCCGGCGGCGCGTTCGTCTACAGAAGCATCGGCCAGGGCTTGCAAACCTACACTCAGGCGAATGGGGGCGCAGGATTCAGTTACGAGATCCTGCGTTCGCTGCACCTGACGGCGCGGTACGACCTCCGCCGCCAGGACATCTCGTCCCTTATTTATAACCGGACCTCCTACCGCGCGACGCTGGGGCTAACATTTAGCCCAGGGATTTATCCTTTGCGGCTAAGATAGCGGGCTTTTGGGGGCCGCATCTTACGATTCAGGTAGTCCTTCAGCGCGACGGCGTTGTTGTGCTGGGCGTCGCGGGAGCTATAGAGCAGAGTCACGGCGCCTTTCCGGGCGGCCTCGCGGATGGGCTTCAAAACCTCGGGAGCGCGGTCCAATTCGGCGAAGTACCTGCGGCGAAACTCCGGCCACTTTTTCGGATCGTGATGGAACCATTTGCGCAGTTCGGCGCTGGGGCCGGCGTCCTTCAACCAACCGTCGAGGCGCAAGGACTGCTTTCGAACGCCGCGCGGCCAGAGCCGCTCAACGAGAAACCGCGCGCCGTCGTTTGGATCCTCTTGGTCGTAAACCCGCTTGAGCGCGATCACATCCCACCGTCCTTGCTCTTCTTCACTAAGCGGATAGCCGCGGCGGGAAATTGTTTCGCGCGGGCTTGCGACTTTGTCAGGACAATCCGATGACCCGGCCGGTTTCGACATCCAGATCCACATCGTAATAGCCGGGGCGGGTGGAGAGGCCGGGCATGGTGCTCATCGCGCCCAGCAGCGGATACAGGAACCCAGCGCCGACGCTTGCGCGAATGTCGCGCACCGGGACGACGAAGCCCACCGGGGCGCCTTTGAGATTGGGATCGTGGCTGAGACTGAGGTGCGTCTTGGCCATGCAGATGGGCAATTTGTCGAACCCGAGGCGCGTGTAGAGTTCGATTTTTTGTTCGGCTTGCGGAGAATAGTCGACGCCGGAGCCGCCATACATCTCGCGCACGATGACGTCTATTTTGTCCTTGATGCTCATCTCCAAGGGATAGAGAAAACGGAAGTGGCTCGGCTTTTGGCAGGCCGCGACAAGGGCTTTGGCCAGATCCACGGCGCCGGCGCCTCCCTGGGCCCAGTGATCGCTCATGACGGCGTCTTCGGCGCCGGCCGCAATGGCGATGCGGCGGACCAAATCAATCTCCGCCGGCGTATCATTTTTGAACCGGTTAATGGCGACCACGACGGGGAGGCCAAAG
Organism: Bryobacteraceae bacterium; assembly: GCA_035293905.1. Classification (GTDB taxonomy): domain Bacteria; phylum Acidobacteriota; class Terriglobia; order Bryobacterales; family Bryobacteraceae; genus Palsa-187. The sequence continues at coordinate 5,379 of DATGLY010000053.1, read as the reverse complement.
GCGCGGGCGTTGCCGATCAGGCGGACGAGATTGCTGCAACCCTTTTCGAGCAGTTCCAGATTCTCTTCGGTGTAGGCGTGCGCCAAAGGCTGGCCGGCCACCACCTTAGGGCCGCCGCCGTGCATCTTGAGGGCGCGAATGGTGGCGACCAGCACGACGGCGTCGGGCTTCAGGCCGCTATAGCGGCATTTGATATTGCAAAACTTCTCCATGCCCATGTCGGCGCCGAAACCGGCTTCGGTAAGCACGTAGCCATCCGGTCCTACCAACTTCAACGCGATCTGATCGGCCACGATGGAGGAATTGCCATGAGCGATGTTGGCGAAGGGTCCGGCGTGAACGAACGCCGGGGTGCCTTCGATGGTCTGCATCAGATTGGGCATGAGGGTGTCCTTCATCAGGACGGTGAGCGCGCCGCCGAGGCCGAGGTCGTCGGCGGTGATGGAGTCGCCGGAGCGATTTGTGCCGATGACGATGCGGCCGAGGCGCTCGCGCATATCCCGAAGACTGGTGGCGAGCGCGAGAATGGCCATGATCTCGCTGGCGACAGCCATGTCGAAGCCGGTGACGCGGGTGACGCCCTTTTCCTCGGGGCCTTGGCCGATGGTGATCTGGCGTAGCATGCGGTCGTTGGTATCAAGCACGCGCCTCCAGGTGATGGAGGCGGGATCGATATCGAGGCGCGCGAAGCGGCTGCGCTCTTCCGGCGTCAAGTCGTTGGGATTGGTTTTGGCGATGCCCAACTTCTCCAGCCGCCGGAGCATCACGGCGGAAAAGCGGCGGCTGCCATCTTTGGCGGCCGGGCAGAGCCGATCGAACAAGACCTGATCGTCGGGGGTGTTTTTCTCGTGGAAGATGCGAGCGTCGATCGCCGCGGCGAGCAGATTGTTGGCAGCGGTAATCGCGTGGATGTCGCCGGTGAGGTGGAGGTTGAACTCCTCCATCGGGATGATCTGGCTATAGCCGCCGCCCGCGGCTCCGCCTTTAATTCCAAAGGTCGGGCCTTGGCTGGGCTGGCGAATACAGGTGAAGACTTTCTTGCCCAGGTGGGCTCCGAGCGCTTGGCTGAGGCCAACGGTGGTGGTGGTCTTGCCTTCCCCTAATGGCGTGGGCGTGATGGCGGTCACCACAACGTATTTGCCGTTGGGGGCGTCCTTGAGCCGGTCGCGGATGGAAAGGTGGACCTTGGCTTTGGTCTTGCCATAGAGTTCCAATTCGTCTGGAAGAATGCACGCCTCGGCGGCAATCTGCTGAATTGGAACGGGCGTAGCGGCTTGTGCAATTTCAATATCGCTGGGGACAGCGGCGAGGATGTTGGTTAGTTTATGGGGCAATTTTCTAATGTAAAACATCCGGGAAGGAGGCTGCGGGCGCTGGGGGCCGCGGTTGAAGCCGGCGGGGCTCCAGCGGCGGCCCGATGGCGGCAAGAATCGCAGTGTAAACTGTGAACAAGCAGAGAGATGCCGCTTCTTTCATCCATTGCGGAAGAAATCCTTGAATTAAAGCGCCAGCGCCGGGCTGTGATTCTGGCGCATCATTATCAAGATTCCGAAATCCAGGAATTAGCGGACGCGATTGGCGATAGTTTAGAACTGGCGCGCGCGGCGCAGAAGTTCGAGGGCGAGGTGATCGCCTTCTGCGGGGTGGTCTTCATGGCGGAGACAGCCAAGGTGCTGAATCCCGCGCGAACGGTGGTGGTTCCGGACCTGGATGCCGGATGCAGTCTGGTGGATAGCTGCAGCGCCGCGCAGGTGCGCGCGTTCCGGAAACGACACCCGGATCACGTGGTGGTGAGTTACATCAATACTTCGGTGGAAGTGAAGGCGGAAAGCGATATTCTCTGCACGTCGCGCAACGCCGTGAAGATCGTCCATTCGATTCCAGCCGATAAACCGATCCTCTTCCTGCCGGACATCAATCTGGGAAACTATGTGAAGCGGCAGACCCGGCGCGAGAATATGAAGATCTGGCAAGGGTCCTGCATCGTGCACGCGACGTTTGCGGCGCGGCGGCTGAGCGCCGCCCAAAGCGAGCACCCGGAGGCGCTGGTGGCGGCACATCCCGAATGCCCGCCGGACGTTCTCTCCATGGCCGACTTCATCGGCTCGACCAGCGCGATTATCGACTGGTGCGCGGCCGCCGAGGCGAAGGAATTCATCGTCATGACGGAAAGCGGCGTGCAGCATTCGCTGAAGCGGCTCGCTCCGGACAAGCGATTCCACTTTGTTCCCAATGAGAATTGCAATTGCAGCGAGTGCCCGCACATGCGGCGGAATACGCTTGAAAAGTTGCGGGACGCGCTGGCGAATCTCGCGCCGCGCCTGGAGCTGGACGAGGAATTGATCCGCCGCGCCGCGATCCCCATCGAGCGCATGCTGGCCGTGCAGTAAACCGCTGGGTGTGCTAAGATCCCATTGGCCATGGCGACCGCAGTCTCGTCCGTCGTGCATCGTTCCAGCTTTGGGACCGAATCGGGGCGAGGCGCGGGGGGAAGCAGCCAGACCGGCGGGCTGGAGCCGATCGCCGCAGCAACGGGCGATGCTCTCACGGCCGCGTTCGGAGAAGCGCTCAAGGCGCGCGAAATCGACGTTTCCGGCGGAAGACTGGCGTCCGACACGATCAGCGAAATCGAGCTCGAAGATGGCGTAGCCGTAATCCGCCGGATTCATGTGCACCTAAAGCTAAAGGCCGCGGAATCCGATCGCGAAATTGCCTTTGCCGTGCATGAGTCGTTCGCCGGCCGCTGCCCGGCGTACCGGACGCTGAAATCGGCGATCGCGATCACCACGGAGCTATCGATTGAGCCGGAAACCGAAGATCTGATTTTGGGGGATCAGGGACAGAAGGGCGGATAAGAGCGAGCGGAAGAGGAGATGCAGATGACCCGCAGAGAGTTCGGCGTTGGAGTGGCGGCCGCGGCCGCGCAGATTCGAAGGATTTTTGGGGCTCCGGCCGGCAGGGCTGGAATGGATGTGATCCTCCGCGAAGGGATCGCCCGCCGCAAGATTCCATGCGTTGCCGCGATGGTGGCTTCGGCGGATCAGATTTTGTACGCCGGGGCTTTCGGGAAACGCGATGCGGAATCCGGAGTGGATGTTACGCCGGATTCCATCTTCGCCATCGCTTCCATGACGAAAGCGATTACCTCCGCCGCCGCAATGCAGCTTGTCGAGCGGGGGAAGGTGACCTTAGAAGAACCGGTCTTTAAGCATCTGCCGGAATTGGCCAAGCTGGATGTGCTGGAGGGATTCGACGAGGCGGGAAAGCCAAGACTTCGGCCGGCGCGCAAGGCGGTGACGCTGCGTCATCTTCTCACCCACACTTCCGGGTTCGCCTACGACACCTGGGACGAGAGCATGATGAAGTACAATGCCTTGCATCCGCTCGCGCGCGGGGCCGTGGCGCCGCTCACCCCGCTGATCTTCGAGCCGGGAACGCGCTGGCAATATGGAACCGGCCTGGATTGGACCGGAAAGCTGGTGGAAGCGGTGAGCGGGCAGACGCTGGAGGCGTATTTTCAGGCGAACATCCTGGGGCCGCTGGGGATGAAGGATACGAGCTTTATCGTGCCGGAGGAAAAATTCCACCGGCTGGTGAGCGCCTATCAGCGGCAGAGCACGGGGGAGCTGAAACAGAATGCGCGCAGCCTGCCAACGCGGCCCAGTGCGTTTAACGGCGGAGGCGGATTGTACTCCACCGCCGGCGATTACATCCGGTTCATGCAGATGATTCTGCGCAAGGGCCGCGGCAATGGCAATGTCCGGATTCTCGAAGCGAAAACGGTGGAGACGATGTCCTCGAATCAGACCGGGAATATCGCGGCGGGACGCCTCAAGAGCTACGCGCCGGAGCGGTCTGCCGACGTCGACTTCCATCCCGGCTTCACCGACCGCTATACCTATGGCTTCCTGCTCAATCCGGTGGCTTACGAAGGCGGCCGCTCCGCCGGGAGCTTGGCGTGGGCCGGCATCTACAACACCTTTTATTGGATCGATCCGCGCAAGAGCATCTGCGCGACGATCCTGATGCAGTTCCTGCCGTTCGTGGATGCGGAAGCTACCGGTTTGCTTCGGGAGTTCGAACGCGCGGTCTACTCTGCGGGCTAGGGGCCCGGCGCTGAGGCGAGGCCGCCGAAGGGCGAGCCGAGCTGGTGGCGTCCGTGGGCGGCATGGTGGTGTTGCCGACAGGAATTGTCACGACGTTGCTGGTGTAGATGTCTTGGGAGATGGTGAGCTGAGCGACGGTATTCGGCTGAAGGTCGGGGTTCAACTCCAACACCACTTGGTAAATTCCGATTCCGCCGGTGAGCAAGCCTGCTGAAATCACATTCGCGGTTTTTGTATCGGCCAGCGAGGAAACCATCTGGTTGGCGTTGTTGAGGGCGGGACCGTTATAGGGAACGCCATCGAGAACGGCGAGCAAGTTTCCATCTGGGCCGTTGACCAGGCCCAGTCCGGTGGCATAGACGTAGAATGTTTCTCCCGGCTGCGCGGGATTGTCCTGGGTGATGGGGGCGCCGGCGCGGTTGGCGCAACACAAAACGGTGTTGGAGAGTCCCAGCGATAGCGTGGGCGAAGCGCCGGAATTGTTGGTGCTGGAGGTGGCAACGGGAATCCCGTTGCCGGCTGGGCCTTCCACCTTGGCGCGCAAAAGGATGCGATCCTCCACGCCGCCGGCGGAGATGGCGAAAACCCGCTCGGCGGGATTGGCGTTGATGAGGGCGACGAGAGCGTCTCGAACGGTGTCAAGCGTGTCGTTCGCTTGCACTGTGTAACTGTAAGAACGGTCTTCAATGGTGATTGTGCCCACATCGTTGGCGGTAATCGAGCCGGTGACGCTAATGGTTCCCATAGCGTTACTGGAGCTGTGATACGCCAAGGCCGGCCTGGGGTCGGCGCCCGCGCTGGCGAAGATTCCGGGATTTCCAGAAGGCGCGCCGGCGGAGGTCTGCGCGATGGGCACGCCCACAGCGTTGGTTACCGTGACGGAGCCGTTGGAATGCGCCGTCCGGACATAGACGCTGCTGCTGTTGCTATCGGCGACTTCGAACGGCATCTGCGCGTTGATCTGATTCGGGGAAACGTAAAATAGCGGCGAGCGGATTCCGTCGAAATAGACCTCGACTCCGCCCAGGTCGATGGGCAGTGGCTGGCTGGCGTCAGCCGAGGCGGGCGCGTCGGCGAGGCCGGTTCCGAAGATGCTAACCACCGTTCCGGGCGCAATGGTGCTGGCGTTCTCGCCGCCGGTGAGCGTCGTGCCGCTGGCCGTGGCGGTGATCTTGGCGTTTGTGCTGGTGGAAGCGGCAAGGGTGATGGAGTTTCCCGCCGTGCCTCCCTGGCGGGCGATCACCTGCACCTGGCTGAATTGCGATTGGACGTT
>DATGLY010000052.1:0-24600 GCA_035293905.1 Bryobacteraceae bacterium | reverse complement strand
CCGAGATTTTGCGCGGGCAGGGCTATTGGACCGCGGAGTCCGCCGCCAACTTCGGCTTTCTCGCCCCCTGGACCGGCTTGACGCGAGGATTCGCCGCGTTGGATTTCCGCAGGCCCGTAAGCATCGCCAACCGCCCGTTTTATTTGCGGGCCTCGGCCCAGCGCCTGCTGAACCTGGTTGCGAGCACGACGCGGTTCAGCAAAAATTCCCTGAGCGCCTTCGACATCAACCGCCGCGTGCTGGAATTCCTGGACGCCGCCAAGGCTTCCGGCGCTCCGTTTTTTCTGTTCGTCAACTACATGGATGCGCATTCGCCCTACGTGCCGGATCCTCCCTTTGACACGCGTTATCCCGGCCTGGATCGCAAATTCGTTTTGCATCTCGCCAGCTTGGAGACGCTGGTCAACCAGGGCAAGCAGCGGCTCACGGCGCAACAAGCCGAGCACCTCGCCTCCCAATACGACGGCGGCATCGCCGAGGAAGATGCGGCGATCGGAGATTTGCTCCAAACGCTGCGCGAATCCGGCGCCTACGACAATACGCTCGTCGTCATCACGGCGGACCACGGAGATACCCATGGAGAGCACGGCCTGATCGATCATTTCCTCGGCTTCGTCTATCAGGAGCTGATCCACGTCCCGCTGGCGATCAAGTACCCCGGCCAGCGCGCCGCCGCCCGGTCGGACGACCTCGTCAGCCAGGTGGACGTTTTGCCCACCATTCTGGATTCGCTCGATATAAAACCCGGCTTCTCCGTTCAGGGCCGAAGCCTGTTGAGGCCCGCCCCGGAAGGCGGCCCGATCCTGTACTCTCAAGGAACTCGCAATCCGTTGATGGGCGTCGGCAATCCCAGGTTCAACGGGCTCCGGCGCGCGATCTTTTCCCGATCCTTGAAGTTAATCCTGTGGACCGCCGGCCCTCCGGAATTATACGATTTGGCCGCCGATCCGGCCGAGCAGCACAATCTCTACAACCCTGACGATCCTCAGGCCATAAAGCTGCGGCGCGGTTTGGAAACCTGGATTTCCGCCATGCCCCGCCTGATCGCGCCTCACAGCCTGGATAAGATCAACGGAGAAAGGCTCAAGTCGTTGGGATACGTGCAATGATGCCGCGTTTGCTTAAAGGAGCCGCCTGGGGCGCGGCGGCCTGGCTCATCTACGGAGTGACCGAGCTGATTCTCTCCTCCGGAATTCAGCTCTGGCGATTTCCCGAGATGGAGATTTTGGGCTGGCAGTGGCGGCTCATCGCCATGCTGATGGCGGCCTATGCGGCCATTGGACTGGCGCTCGGCGCCATTGCGGGGCTGGTCGCCCCGGCCATGCCGCAGCGGCTGGCTTCGCTCACGCTCGCCCTCGCCTTCCTCGTCAATTTGATCTCCGCCCGGCCGCTGGCGCGATCCGAATACATCGCGGTGGCCGTCGCCTTGTTTTTGCTGGCCGCGCTACCCCAAAAGAGATTCCAGTTTTTGGCGAGTCCCTGGACCGTGAGCTTGTTGCTGCTGGCCGCGCCGTGGATAAGCCGCGAAGCGCTCGATTCGCGCCCCTCGGCCGTCTTGAAGACCGGGCTTTCTTTGCTGCTGATCGCGTTTGTGGCCGGATTGGGCTGGATCTGGAGCCGCGTGCGCAACGGACGGGCTCCCGCCCTTGGATCTCAGGCGGCGGCGGCGATGCTCGCCGCCGGGATTTTCGCCGGAGCGGTCGAAATCGCAAAAAGGCCCGGCCCCGTTCGCGTGGATACGCCGGCCCTGGCGCCGGGCGTAAAAAAGCCCAACGTCCTGCTCATCACCATGGACACCGTCCGCGCGGATCATACCTCCTTGTACGGCTACGAGCGCGACACCACGCCCAATCTGCGCAAGTTCGCCCAAAGCGCCACGCTCTACACCCGCGCCATCGCCACCTCCGACTTCACTCTGCCCACTCACGCCTCGCTGTTCACGGGATTGTACCCCAACTGGAGCGGAGCCCTGGCGCCGCCCAACGCCGACGCGCGCCACGTCGCCAATCCCCTTCGTTCCGATAAAACCACTCTGGCCGAGATTTTGCGCGGGCAGGGCTATTGGACCGCGGAGTCCGCCGCCAACTTCGGCTTTCTCGCCCCCTGGACCGGCTTGACGCGAGGATTCGCCGCCTCCGACCTTCGCCGGCCCCTGGATCTTTCCACGTCAAACCGTCCCTTTTACTTACGGGCTCTCGCGCGCCGGCTGTTAACTCTCGTCGCGAATATGGGGAGGTTGGACAGGACTTCTGTCAGCGCCTTCGACATCAACCGCCGCGTGCTGGAATTCCTGGACGCCGCCAAGGCTTCCGGCGCTCCGTTTTTTCTGTTCGTCAACTACATGGATGCGCATTTGCCCTATGTGCCGGACCCGCCCTTCGACAGGCGATACCCCGGGCTGGACCGCCGCTTCATTCCCGCCGGTGTCTCGGCCTTGAACAAGCAGGTAAACGCGGGAGCGCGCCGGCTAACGGCGGCGGAAACCGAGCACATCGTCTCCCAATACGACGGCGGCGTCGCCGAGGAGGACGCGGCCATCGGAGATCTGTTAGCCCGCCTGCGTGAGTCCGGATTGTATGACGGCGCCTTGATCGTCATCACCGCGGATCATGGCAACGCTCACGGAGAGCATGGGCTTCTGGATCATTTCCTCGGCTTCGTCTATCAGGAGCTGGTCCACGTCCCGCTGGCGATCAAGTACCCCGGCCAGCGCGCCGCCGCCCGGTCGGACGACCTCGTCAGCCAGGTCGACATTTTGCCCACCATTCTGGACTCGCTTCAATTGAAGCCCGGCCCGGAGGTCCAGGGCCGAAGCCTGCTGAAGCCCGCGCCCGAATCCGGCGCCATCGTGTTTTCCCAAGGCACGCGCAACGTTTTAACGGGCGCGGGCAATCCGAGATTTGGCGGACTTCGCCGGGCGATCTTTTCCGGATCCATGAAGCTGATCCTGTGGACGGCCGGCCCGCCCGAAATGTACGATTTGGCCGCTGATCCCGCCGAGCGGCGCAATCTCTACAACCCCGACGATCCTCAGGCCATCAAGCTGCGGCGCGGCTTGGAAACCTGGATCGCCGCCATGCCCCGCCTGATCGCGCCTCACAACCTCGACAGGATCAGCGGCGAAAGGCTCAAGTCGTTGGGTTACATCCAGTGAGCGGAGCCGCGCAGTCGATTGCGCCCGTTACGGCCGGCTGGCGAGAGCGATGGCCTGCTCCGCTCGCCTGGCTTGCTCCCGCGGCCATCGCGGCCCTGGGGCTCTGGTTCGGGCTGGTTCCGCTGTTTCGCGGCGAGCTGTTTCTGTTTAACGACAACGGCAACGAGTATTACCCCCACGCCGAGTTCCTCACCCGAGCCCTCCGCAGCGGCGTCATCCCGCAATGGTGGCCCAATGTGGGCCTGGGGATTCCCGTGATTGCCGAGGGCGAGGCCCACTACAGTCCCATCCGGCTCCTGTTGGCGGCCTTGCTCCCCGCCCCGGCTTCGTTCATGACCGAGATCGCCCTGTATTTCGCCTTGGTTGGGCTCGGAACCTATTTATTCTTGCGGGCCATCCGGCTTCATCCGCTGGCGGCCTCGGCCGGAGCGCTGGGCTTCATGTTCGGAAGCCACTTCGTAATCGAGTTGCGCGACATGGGATTGCTGCGCGCGGCGTGCCTGTTTCCCTGGCTGATGTGGCTGGCTGAATTGTCGTTCCGCGAACGCCGGCTTAAGAAGGTTTTTTGGCTCGCGCCGCCGTTGCTCTCGCTCCAATACCTTGCCGGCAATCCCGTTTATTCTGTGATTTCTCTGCTGGCTGCATGGGTCTATCTGATCCTGCGCGTTCTCATGGACCGGCCACAGGCTCGTTTCGCCCTGCGGATGCTGCTCGGCTGGACGGCGGCCACAAGCCTCGGATTAGGCATGGGGGCCGTCCAGATCATTCCGATGCTGCGCCATGTAAAGGAGTCCGTGCGGGCGGGAGGCCTTTCTCTGGAATACGCCACTGCCTATAATTACAGCAAGCTGTCCGATTTTCCGCACGCCTTCTTTCCTTACGCCTATGATCTTCGGCATCCGGTGCTTGCAATTTCCGGATTTTATGATGGCGCGCTGATCGCGGTGGCGGCGGCGTTCGCTTTATGGGGAATTCGCCGCGCCGGGCCGCCCGCGTGGGCGTTGGCGATCAGCGCGGTCTTTGCCGGGGCGATGGCCCTGGGGCGAGCCACGCCATTGTTCGGGCTCCTGTGGCATTTGCCCTTTTTCAACGGTTTCCGGTTTCCAAACCGGTATCAATTTTGGACAAGCTTTTGCTTTGCGGCCTGGGGAGCCATCGGTCTGAACCGCGCGCTCGATCAAAATGGCAAAATGGCTCCTCGCCAAAGGCTGCTCCCGTTTTTGCCGCTCGCTTTGCTCGTTTCCGTTCTGGCCGCGGGGCTGTGGGTGACGCGGCCCACCATGCATCGCCAAGTGCTGGGGTGCGTTGTGCTGCTGGCGGGCGCCGCATGGGCTCTATTTCTACTGGGCGTTGTCCGCCAGCCGTTGGCGCTGCTGGCCGTGCTCAACGTCCTGCTAGCGGCCGACCTCGCCTACTTTCGAAACTATGCCGATTATGCGCCCCTGGATTCGATCGCGCGCGGATTGCGCAAAGACGGCCTGGCCGGGCTGCTCGCGCAAGATCCCGGTCGCTTCCGGGTTCTTTCTCTGTTCCTCCCCCCTGACTACGATCCCGCCCGGTTCCGCGAGCAGGATGGTTTGGTCGGTTCGGCGCCGCCGTTATGGGGATTGGACAGCGTCAAATATCACGGGTCGCTCGAACTGCGCCGGTTTGAACGAGTGCTGCAAGGCTTAACCGCGGCCCTGCGGGAGCACCCGGAGAAAGCGCCCGAATTTGCCGGGTTTCTCGATTTTCTGGGAGCCAAATACCTGGTGGCCCCCGTCAAGCTTGCCTTCCCCGGTTGGGAGAAGGTCGGCGAATCCGGAGGCATGGCGGCATGGAGGATGCCAGGCTTCCGCGGAGGCGAATATTTGGTTGGAAATGTGGCCCGCGAGCCCGCTGTCGCCGACGACTCGATCGTGCGGGAAATCGCCGCGCATCCCTTGGACTACCGGCGGACCGCCCTCATCGCCCCAGAAGGTTTTGAAACCCTCCCCGGGTTGGATCGAGGCCCTTCTTCGGTTGACGGCAAAATCGAGCGCCTTGCGCCGCGATATGACTCGATGAGTTTTCAGGTGTTCTCCAATCGGCCGGCCCTGCTGGTGATCGCCAACAACTACTATCCCGGCTGGACCGCCGCCGTCAACGGGCGGCCGGCGCGCATCTACCGGGCCAACTGGGTCGGTATGGCCGTGCCCGTGGGGGCCGGAGAATCGGTCGTCGAGATGCGCTTCCGCACGCCTGGATTCCACGCCGGCGTCGCGGTTTCGCTGCTATCGCTGGCCCTGTGGCTTGGAATGGCGGCGTGGCGAGGTGGGCTCTAGATGCTCCGCAATGCGTCATGGTTGTGGCTGGTCTGCGGCCTGGCCGCGGCGCCTTTCGTTTTGCTGGTGGGCGCGCGTGCAGCCATTGGCCTGGCGTCCGCCCGCCTGGAGTCCCGTTATCCGCCGCCGGGACGCTTAGTGGATGTGGACGGCCATCGTCTCCATATCTATTGCATGGGAAGCGGCAATCCGGTCGTGGTGCTGGAGCCCGGCATGGGTTCGGACTGGGTGACCTGGCTCCCCGTGATTTCGAATCTGGCCGCGCAAGGCGAGGTGTGCGTCTACGACCGGGCGGGCTATGGCTGGAGCGATTCCGGCCCCACCCCGCGCACCGCTCTCCGCATCGCCGCCGAACTGCGCCGGCTGTTGACGCAAGCCCGCGTCCCCGGCCCCTATTTGCTGATCGCGCATTCCTTCGGAGCCTATATCGCGCGCATGTATGCGGATCGCTTTCCGCATTCGCTGCGCGGCATCGTGATGGTCGATCCGTTGCAGGAGGAAGATGGACATGAGCCGGACCCAGTTCCGCGATTCACTTTCGGCGTTCGTGGCTTAATTTCCCTGTTGCCGCCGCTCGGCTCCGAGCGGCTCGTCCGTTTGTACAAAGGAGAGAAAGCGTTGCCCGCCCCGTTGAAAAATGCCCCGGCCCCTTACCAGCGCCGGTTTTTGATTGCCTCTCCCTTGCGTCAGTTAACCGCCGAGCGAAATGAATTCGAATCCCTTCCCCTGACCGAGCGCGAGCTCCGCGGCGCAACATTCCCGGACTATCTGCCGTTAACGGTAATCACGGCGGGCCGGCTTGAAAACGGCGGTCTCCATCGGGCGCGCCAGGCGAAGCTGGCCCTTCTGTCGCGGCACGGCAAGCAGGTCGTCGCCGAATTCAGCGGGCATTCCGTCCAGCTTTTCCAGCCCGGACTGATCGTGGAGGCCGTGCGCGCGATGATCGAGGAGGGCCGTTAGCGCCATGCCGTCCGTGCCCGTTTCCGTGGTGATCGCTTCCATTGTCGGGCCGCCCTTCATCGACGATTGCCTGGAGTCGATCCAAGGGCAGGCGAAAAGGTGCGGCGCGGAAGTAATCGTCGCCGCCTGCGGCGGCGCCTGGTACGCCGAAAGGATCGCGCGCAAATTTCCCTGGGTGCGCGTGCTGCATCGCCCGGAGCGGGAGACGGTCCCCGGCCTGCGCCGCCGCGGCGTCGAACAGGCCGCCGGCGAGCTGGTCGCCATCATCGAGGAACACTGCCTGGCGGCTCCCGATTGGCTCGACCGCGCCGTCGAAGCATACGCCGGAGGCGAGTATGGAGTCGTGGGAGGCCCGGTGGCCGATCACGCCTACGCCCGGCTCCGCGATTGGGTGGTCTACTTTATCGAATACAACAACTATCTGCCGCCCTGGCGCGCCGGCGAATGGCGCGATTTGGGCAGCGCCAACATCGCCTATTCGCGGCAACTGCTCCTGAGCCACCGCGAGCTGCTGACGGGTGGATATTGGGAAGCCGGGCTGCATCCGCAACTCATCGCCGAGGGCGTAAAGTTCCGCCCCGCTCCCGACATGAAAGTCCATCACCGCGGCCCGTTTAACTACGCTTATTATCTGGGACAGAGGTATTTGTTCAGCCGCGCGTTCGCCGGCCGCCGGTCGCGGGATTTGTCCCGCGCGCGCAAGCTGCTCTACGTGCTGGCTTCTCCCCTGGTTCCGCTTCTGCTTCTGGTTCGCATGGCCAAGCGGGTTCGGGAGAGAAATTGCCGCTGGGATAAGTTTGTAAAGGCGCTGCCGTTGATGATTCCCGCTTTGTTCGTGTACGTGTTTGGAGAGACGATCGGATATCTCGCCGGCCCGGGCGACGCTCTCGCCAAGGTGGAATGATGGAGCGCCCGGTTTTGTCCGTAGTGGCGGCGGTGGTGAGCGATACCATTGGACCGCCCAACGCCGATCATCTGGAGGCGTGCCTGGCGGCCCTGGTCGTGCAGAAAAACGCTCCGCCGATGGAGATCCTGGTTCCGTATCTGCCCTCCACGGCCGGCATTGCGCCCCTGCGCGAGCGGTATCCCGAGGCAAGATTCATCGAAGCGCGAAATCTGCGGCTGTATGCCGGCGCAAGCGGCAGCCGCGAGCATCACGACGAGCTTCGGGCGCGAGGCCTCGCCGAGGCGCGCGGCGCCATCGTCGCGCTGATTGAAGATCACGGAATCGCGGCCGAGGATTGGGCCGCGCAAATTGTCGAAAGCCATCGCGGCGAAGCGGCCGCCATCGGCGGCGCCATCGAGAACGGAATCGACAGGCCGCTCAATTGGGCCGTGTTTTTTTGCGACTTCTTGCGCTATCAGCCGCCCTTTCCCAAGGGCGATTCGCCCATCGCCAGCGACGCCAACGTCTCCTATAAGCGCGCGGCGCTGGAAAGCGTCTCGTCGGTCTGGGCGGAGGTATTTCACGAGTCGTCGGTGAACTCCGCGCTGCGGCGGCGCGGCGAGCGCGTCGCGCTCGATCCAGCCGTGCGCGTGTTTCAGCGCCGGCAAGGCTTGACCGTGGCCTCGGCTCTGCAAGAACGATTCGTTTGGGGCCGGTCCTACGCCGCCACCCGCGCGGGGCTTGCGCCTGCTTCCAAACGCCTGTTCTGGCTGGCGTTCGCTCCGGCCCTGCCCGCCCTCATGCTGGCGCGCATGACCGTTATGGCCTGGAAAAAGCGGCGCACCTTCAAAGCCTTTCTCCGGGCCTTCCCTCTTACGGCGGCGTTGACCGTCAGCTGGAGCTGCGGAGAGTTTACGGGCTATTTGACGCGGAAAGCCAATGCGGAAGGCGCGCAAGCCGCCGAGGCCATCTCACGCGGCCAGGCGAGCTGAAATGGCCCTACTCCGCTCTTAACGCGATGGCCGGGTCCACCCGGGTTGCTTTTCGCGCCGGAAAATAGCAGGCCGCGCCGCTAACCACCGCCAGCAGCAACGCCGGCGCGAAATAGGAAAAAATGCCCGCGCTGCTCGCTCCCACCAGCACGCTCTTCAGCGCGGAAGAGACCGACACCGAGCCTGCCAATCCCACCCCCAGGCCGGCCGCGGCTGGCCCCATTCCATGCGCGGCCACTTCGCGCAACACCGTGTTGGGCGTCGCTCCCAGGGCCATCCGCAAGCCGATCTCGGACCGGCGCTGCGTTACCGCGTAAGCGTTTACGCCGTAAACTCCGATGGCCGCCAGAAGCAGCGCCAGTGCGGCGAAGCACGCCATCAGCCCCGTTTGAAACCGCGGCTGGGCAAGCTGGTTGGCGATCGTCTGGCTTAGGGTTGAAATCTGCTCCACCGGCTGGTCGGGATCCAGCCGCATCAGCTCGCTGCGGATGGCCGGAACAAGCGCGCTGGGATTTCGGTCCGCCCGCACCAGAAACCAGACTTCCGTGGACCAATCGCCTTGCGCGTACGGCACGTAAAGCATCGGCCTTACCTCCAGAGATCGCGCCGTCAGCCGGATGTTGCCGACCACCCCAACAATTCGAAGCCATTCGGGACTGCCATAGCTATTGCGCCCCAGCAGGGGCTTTCTCAGCCGAAGCCGCCGGCCGATGGGATCGCCCGGCGGCAGATAGCGCGCCGCCAACTGCTCGTCCACAATGACCACGCCGCCGGCGCTCTGGTCGTCCGCGTCGGTGAAGTAGCGGCCGCGTTTGAGCGGAATGCCGGCGGCGCGGAAATAATCCGGGCTGACGGCCGCATACGGCGTATTCGGACCCTGCCGGCCGTCGCGCGGCGGAGCGCCCTCCGCGTCGAAGGACAAATCCTGGTTATCGAGCAGAGGTCTGGCGGTGCCCGCCCCCACGCTTCTAACCCCCGGCAAGGCCCCCAAACGCTCTATCGCCCTGCGCGTGAAGCTCACCGCACCCGCGGCGTCGTACTTGACCAGCGGTAAGAACAGGCGTAGCGCCAGAACGTTGTTCGGATCGAAGCCGGTATCGGCGCGCGTCAGATTGGCGAGGCCCTCCGCCATCCTTCCGCCGCCGGTCAGCAAAATGAGGGCGATCGCGGTCTCCATCGCCACCATGATTTGGCGGAACCGTTGGCGGCCTCGTCCGGCCGTGGAGCCGCGGCTCGATTCCCTTAATGCCGCTTGCACGCTGGAGCGGGCCGAGGAGAGCGCCGGCGCCAGGCCGCACAGCAGGCAGGTAATCGCCGCAACCCCCAACGTGAATCCGGCCACCGTTCCGTTCAGCGCGATGGGCCCGGGGATGACGTCCGGTGGAACGATTTTTGGAGCCACCCCGATCAGCGCCCACGCCAAAAGCAGCCCCAGCGCTCCGCCCACCGCGGAAAGCAGAGCGGTTTCGGTGAGAAGCTGCGCTGCGATCCGGGAGCCCGCTGCGCCCAGGGCCAGCCGCACCGCCATTTCGCGCTCGCGCGCGGCTGAGCGCACCAGCAGCAAGCACGCGACGTTGGCGCAGGCGATCAGCAGAAGCAGAGCCACCGCGCCGGAAAGCAGCCACAGCCGGTCCCGGAAAGTGCGGTTCAGAAGACGATCGCCAAAGTCTTCCACTCCAACGGTCCAGCCGCGATTGCTTTCGGGATACGTTTCGGCCAAGTTGTGTCCGATGACCGACATTTCAGCCGCAACGCGAGCAAGAGGCGCCTTGCGCCGCGCGATCACCGTGAGAAGCCCGAAATCGCGGTTGTGCACATCCATGTGGACCGGGGCCCAGATATCGTCCGGCCGCCACCAGAATTGAAAGCCCGGCGGCATGACGCCGACGACGATGTAGGGTTGAAGATCCAGCAACAGGGTGCGTCCCAGTACGTTAGGATCCGCGCCCAATTCCTCCTGCCAGTAGCGGTAGCTGATCACGGCGACATGCGCCACTCCCCCCGCATTTGTCTCCCGCAAATTGATCTCTGAAGCCGGGCTCAGACCGTCTTCCCCGGGCAGGAATGTCCGGCCCAGCACCGGTTTCACTCCTAGGGTCTCGAAGAAATTCGCCGTGACCACCGCGCCGCCCACTTGCCGCGGACGGTCGAGGCCGGTGACGGTGACGGAGACCGGAACCCAGGCGGCAAGGCCGGTGAGAGTTTTCGCTTGAGCGCGCCAATCCACGAAGTTGGCCGGCGCCGTCGTGCCCCGAACCCCCAGCGGGTCGTAGCTCCATAAAAAAACCAGCTCGCTCGGCCGCGGGTAAGACACCGGACGCAGCACCAGACCGTCCAGCACTCCGAAAATGGCCGAATTTACTCCAATGCCTAGCGCCAGGATCGCGATGATGGAAACGGCAATCCCGGGAGCGCGCCTCAACATGCGGAGGCCAAATCGGACGTTCTGCAAAAGCGATGTCACCACAAGGCTACTGCGTGTTCACTGCCATCTTGGGCCTCTCCCGGCGAGTTGCATCTGGCCAAAAGGCTAAGCATAACACCGCCGAACCGGCGAGCTGCACGAGGATCAGAAGCACATTCGGTATAAAGGGCGAATCGCCTGGGGGAAATAGGTGGCGCACACCGTAAAACATCGCCATGCCGGAGACGCGAATGCCCAGGCCGGCGCTCACCTTCAAGAGCTGTGGGTCGCGGTCGCGCGAGGCGACCAGGGCTCCCCAGAGCGCTACGTTCATGATCGCCGCGCCAAAATTTAAGGTTTCCGCCATGCTGTTAAACGACTTTGATGTGGGCCAGGGTGTGAAGCGCAGGTGAAACACGAAGAACAGGAGAGCCACCACCCCGATTGCAGCTACCATAAGCAGGCGGTCAATCTTTCGGCGCAGCGGGCCTGGGGGCGCGGCCTGATGCGCGAGCGCAATCACTACGACGAAAAGCAGCAGGTCATGTATGATTTCGTCTGTCCAGTAGAGGTGACTGTAGAGCGGGCGTTGGGCAGACGTTCGGTATAGATCGAACAGGGTCATGCCGAATGTCCCCAAAACTGTCCATCCGGCCTGAACACCCACGGCCCAGAACTTCCGGCGGGGACCCATCAGAAGTAAACCAAGGGCCAAAAACACTACCGCCCCGTCCACGACTCCGAGGAAATCGTAAACGGAGCGGCTCACTTCTTATCTGCTCCAGCGGTCCCCACTGGAACAGCGTGCGGGGAGAGACTAATCGTTGTCGTCGGGAGGGGGTGTAGCGGGCATCTTCGGGACAAGATCGTTATCATCGGGCGGGGGCGTGGCGACAACATGAGTAGAGCCATGATTCGGATTATGAATGGTCGCAGCACCAAGGGGCGCTACAGAAACTATCGTCAATGCTGCCCCAAGCAGCATTGAAAAACGGAACTTACTCATCTTTCCTCCTAAAGGTTCATTTGTCCCCTTTAGTACGGAAATTCGTTGCGCTAAAGGGAACACCCTAATGCTACTAGGGAAACTTGTTGGATGCACCTAGGATTTTGCCTAGAACTTGGTAAGATTTGTACTAGTACCTACGACCGGCCGCTCAGCAAATGAAACGTTCGTACGCAGGCGATGTACACGTTTACCAGCCCAAGGCCGCTGAACGCGCCGCGGAAGGACGGCTCGTCCCAGACGTTGCGGAGAATCGGGATAAGATCTTGAAGGTAATTGAGATTCCACCAATCGCACCAAGGGAAGACGACTAAAAACAGGCCGACCCCTAGCGAAAACAGCACAAAGACAACGCTCAAAAACGGCCTCTGTTTGGGCGGTCTCCTACTAAGGCCGGCGCCTTCCGTGACCGTAGGTTCGGGCATCAGAGACATGCAAACAGCGCCCCTGCCCTAAGCGGATATCCGGTCCAGACTTGGCGCTCGCCGCTAACCCGGACCGGCTCAAAGCTGAACCGGTGCAACCACGTCGGACCGAATCTTTTCAAGGCGGCCAGATGGCCCGGAGTGGAGTAGCCCTTATTCTCCGCCAAGCCGTACTGAGGGAAAACTTCGTGCCAGGCTTGGAGCGCGTGGTCGCGGGCGACTTTCGCCAAAATGGAGGCGGCGGCGATAGAAAAACATCGGGCGTCGCCGTGAATCAGCGCGGTTTGCGGCAGCTCTGTTTCAATGGAAATGGCATCCACCAGCAGACAGTCGCAGGGAGGCTCAAGCCGCTCGACCGCGCGCCGCATCGCCAGCCGCGACGCCTGAAGAATATTCAACCGGTCGATCTCGAAAACGTCGGCTCCGGCCACCGCCCAGGCGCGCGCTCGCTCGCGGATGCGCGCGGCCAGCGTTTCCCGGCGATCCGCCTCCAGCGCCTTGCTGTCGTCCAGGCCCCGAATGAGGCGCTCCGGATCGAGCACCACGGCGGCGGCGAAAACCGGTCCGAACAGCGATCCCCGGCCGGCTTCATCCACGCCGGCGACGGCGCGAAATCCGGCTCGGCGCAGGGCTCGTTCCTGGCGGCTGGTGGGCATCGAAAAGCCTGGAATTCTCGCCAAAGCGCGCCGCCTGTGAGAGATTCTTAGGAGATTCGCGCGCCTTGCGGTTTGTTACTCGCGCTCCCGCAGCCGCGCCGCCTTGCCCTTCAATCCACGCAGGTAATAAAGCTTGGCTCGGCGAACGCGGCCCGTGCGAACCACGTCGATATGATCCACCACCGGGGCGTGCACCGGAAAGATGCGCTCGACTCCCTGCCCGAAACTGACCTTGCGCACCGTAACGGTCTCTCCCATTCCGCAGTTGTGGCGCGCAATCACCGTGCCCTCAAACGCCTGGAGCCGTTCCTTGTCCCCTTCCTTAATCTTGACGTGCACACGGACCGTGTCTCCCGGACGGAACTCCGGGTGAGTCCGCTGGTTCTTCGCCAGCACTTTTGCTAAAGCAGCGTGATTCATGTATTCCTCGATTCTCGTACCTGCAGCAAATCCGGCCGCAGCCGCGCCGTCTTCTCCAGCGCCGCTTCGCGCCGCCACTGCCGGATCCGCTCATGGTTGCCGCCAAGCAGCACCTCCGGAACGCGCATGCCCCGGAATTCAGCCGGGCGCGTATACTGCGGGCAATCCAGTAAACCCTCGGGGCCAAAGGATTCGAATAACGCCGAATCCTGGTTCCCCAAAACTCCCTCTTTGAGCCGCGCCACCACATCCACCACCATGGCCGCGGCCAATTCTCCTCCGCTCAGCACGAAATCGCCCACCGCGATCTCCTGGTCGGCCAGATGTCCGGCTACGCGTTCGTCCACTCCCTCATAGCGGCCGCAGATCAAAAGCAGTTCCGCCGCCTCTGCCAACTCGCGCGCCAGGCGCTGATCGAACTTGCGGCCCTGAGCCGAGAGTAACACCACTAGCTTACCCGGTTCGCGGGCTCCCGCGCTCCCCCCGGGCTGCCCTGTGCGCTCCATTCGGCCTGCGCGCTCCGGCCAGATCGCCTCCACCGCTTCAAACAGCGGCTCGGGCTTGAGCAGCATTCCTTCGCCCCCGCCGAACGGCCGGTCGTCCACGGTGCGGTGCCGGTCGTGCGTCCATGCTCGCAAATCGTGAACTTCAATCGCGATCCGCCCGCTTTGCCGGGCCTTCTGGACCACTCCGTAGTCGAAAGGCCCCCGGAAAAAATCGGGGAAGATGGTGACAATGTGAAACTTCACTTATAGCTCGTCCAGTCCCTCGGGCAGCCACGCCCGGATCGACTTGTTGGCCGGATCGATCTCGCGGCAAATGGAGCGCGCAAACGGCGCCAATATCTCGCGCCCATCGCCGCAATCCAACTTAAGTAGAGGCGGCGCGCCGTAGTCTTCTATCCCGGCTACCACGCCAATCACGCGATCGGTATCCTCGCAAAACACCCTGCAACCTAGCAAATCCGCGTGCCAGTACTCGCCGTCTCCAGGACGAGCCATCTCGCTTTCGCCGGCAAAAATGTCGGCGTTTTCCCAAACCTCGGCCCCAGAAATCGAATCGATGCCTTCGAATTTCAGCACCGGCCGCCCCTGGTGGCGCCAGACCCGCTCGACCCGCGCCATCCGGCTGAGCGAACCCTTCTCTAGGCGCACTTGCCCCAGTCTCTCGGCCCGGCCCGGCTGGGAACTGTAAATCTCCGCGATCAGTTCGCCCCGGTTTCCCCGCGCGCGGATTAACCGCCCGACGGCCACCCAGCGGCCTTCTAGATTTACTCTAGGATCTCCAACGTGAAGCGCCGGTGCAACTTCATCCCCGCCGCGCCCAGCAACGTGCGAATCGAGCGGGCCGTGCGGCCCTGTTTGCCGATCACTTTCCCCAAATCGCTCGGCGCCACGCGCAATTCCAGAACTGTGGTCTGCTCGCCCTCGACTTCGCGAACCGCGACTTCTTCGGGAATATCCACTAGAGCTTTGGCGATTTCGCTTACCAGTTCTTTCACCCGTTTCACCCTCCTGTTGGATCGATTCTATCATGCATGCATTCAGGCGGGCTGCCTGCGTCTTCCTCTTACGCCCACTCCGCCGCGCGCAGGCTGTGCGCTTAAGCCGCCGGCGCCGGATGAGATTTGAGCAACCGCTCCACCGTTTCGGACGGACGCGCTCCATGCTTCAGCCAGTGAGCGATGCGTTCGTGATTCAACCTCACCGCCGCGGGCTTGGCCACGGGGTTGTAAGTTCCCACTACTTCCACCGCCCGGCTATCCCGAGCGCGCTCCTTTTCGATCACCACGACTCGGTAAGCGGGCTTTTTTTTCGCCCCAAACCGCGCCAAACGTATCATCAGCATTTCCTAGTTCCCTTCCTTCCTCAATGCGGCGCAAACGCTACCCCAGCCCCATCGGCAGCTTGAATTTCGCCAGTCGCTTCCCTAAAAACCCTCCGCCTCCCGTGATGCTCTTCATCATCTTGCGCGCCTGGGCGTACTGCTTCAGCAGATTGTTCACCTCCTGCACCGACGTTCCGCTGCCTTTGGCGATGCGGCGCCGCCGCGCGCCATTGATAATCAGGTGGTTGGCGCGCTCCTTCTCGGTCATCGAATCGACGATCGCCACCAGCCGCGTAATCTCCTTCTCGTCCACCTTGACGTTCTTCAAATCCTTCAAGGGCCCTAGCTGCGGCATCATTCCCAAAAGCGATTCCAGAGGCCCCAGCTTCCGCAACTGCCTCATCTGGTCGCGGAAGTCGGCCAGCGTGAATTCGTCCTCCAGCAGCTTGCGCTGCATCTCCTCGGCCTGCTTCTCGTCGATGTTCTCCTGAACCTTATCGATCAGGCTCAGCATGTCGCCCATGCCCAAAATGCGCTGCGCGACGCGATCGGGATAAAACGGCTCCAGCGCGTCCGGCTTCTCGCCCACTCCCACAAACTTAAGCGGCTGGCCCGTGATGGCCCGGATCGACAGCGCCGCGCCGCCCCGGGCGTCGCCGTCCATCTTGGTCAGGATCACGCCCGTAATCCCCAGCCGCTTGTGAAACTCCTCGGCGGATTTCACCGCGTCCTGCCCCGTCATCGCATCGGCCACAAACAAAATCTCGGTGGGATTGAGCAGTTGTTTGAGTTCCGCCAGCTCGGCCATCAGTTCGTCGTCGATGTGCAGGCGCCCGGCCGTGTCCACCAGCACCACGTCTCGTCCGGTTTGCGCCGCCTCCCTGCGGGCGCCGCGCGCCAGCTCCCGCGGTTGCGTCTCTTCCTCCGCTCCTTCGTACGCCGGCAGCTTCAAATCCCGCGCCAGCACGCTCAATTGCTTCCGCGCCGCCGGCCGGTAGACGTCTGCCGAAACCATCAGCGGAGAATGCCCGTTCTTCGACAGCCATCGCGCCAGTTTCGCCGTCGAGGTCGTTTTGCCGGAGCCTTGCAGCCCGACCATCAAAAACACGCTCGGCGGCTCGTTGGCGGTCCGAAGCCGCGCCGGATGCTGGCCCAGCATCTTGACCATCTCGTCCCGGACGATCTTGACCACCTGCTGCGTGGGAGAAAGGGCCGTAAGCACCTCCTGGCCCATGGCCTTTTCCTTCACCCCTTCGATGAACTGCTTGGCGACCCGGAAATGCACGTCGGCTTCCAGCAGCGCCACGCGGATCTCCCGCAGCGCCCCCTCCATGTTTTCAGCCGTGAGTTTTCCTTCTCCGCGGAGATTTTTGAACACCCGCTGGAGTTTGTCGCTTAAGTTGTCAAACATTTGCCTGGGCGCGGGACAAGCCTCGGCTTGTCCGCCAGAGGGACACTCGAATTTATTCTAGCTTAGCATCCAATGCCTGCGTCGAATCCCCGTCGGCTCCTCCGGGCCTCGCCTCTAAAATTGGACGCTCCAGCGCGATCCAAACCCGCTCCTTGCGGCCTCCGGCGACCCGCGTGCAAGCGGAAAAGGCGGATCGACCCATGAAAAGCGTACGAATTTTTTTAGCGGAAGACAATGCGGCCGATGTCTGGCTCATCGAAGAAGCCATCCGCCGCCAAAACATCCCTTTCAAAATAGACAACTACGCCACCGCCGCCGACGCGATTGACGCCGTTCGCAAGTGCGGACAGGGCGAATCGCCCGTTCCCGACTTGATTCTGTTGGACTACAACCTCCCGGCCGGCCACGGCGCCGAGATTCTGGAAGCCGCGGCCCAGAATCCCCGTGTGGCTTGCGTTCCCAAGGCCATTCTCACCTCTTTCTTGCCGCCCGGCGAATCCAAGAAGGCCTTAGAGCTGGGCGCCCGCCGCGTCATCGCCAAACCGGCCAGCCTCGACGAATTTATGAGCGAAGTCGGCGGCAATGTCGCGGAGCTATTGCAGACCGGCCCCGCCCCCCACTCCAAACGGTAGTTCCTTCCGTACTCGGAAAAGAATGTTCGCACTCTCGCCCGCCAAACCCGTCTGGCCCCCGCCCAAGCCGCAATCACGCAATCCCCGCCTCGCGTAGCCCTTCAATCAATTCCTCCCCCGCATTTACCGGATATCCGAAGTCCCAGAACGGATCGCCCGGCGCGCTCTCCCACACGCGAGTAGTGGTGGCGGTCAGCATGCGCTTCAGCCGTTGGTCCAGCGACGCTACTTCCGGCTCGTCGTCGGCGCCCGCCAGCCGCAAAATGGCCCGAATATCCAAATCGTTGCGGTAATCCTCCAAGCCAAAACAATAGCCCCGCTCCACCTGCTCCACGAACTCGCGCCAGCGCCGCAGCAGGCCGTCCTTGCCGCCCCGAACGATGTGTTCGGGATAGCCATTGTCCCGCAAGTAGTTCGCGATCTCCTCCGCCGTCACGGCCGCCCAGCCTGTCGGTGAAAGTACCGCTCCCCATCGTTGGGTATGAAGAATGTCCGAATGGTGCCGTCCGCGTTGTAGGCGCCGAAATAGCCATTTCGGCGGTCGAATCGCGTAACCACCCCTCCCGCCTTGACCGCCTCCAAAATGGGCCCTCCCGCCGGAGCGTCGCGCAGATCCTGGGCCAGACGCAAATATTCGGCCCGGCTGATGTGTCCGAACTCCGTCCCATGCTTCTGGTAGTGCTCTTCAAGCTGCCGCGGCGAACGAAATCCCGGCCCGCCCCCCAATAGCCAAACCGCCGCCAGCAGTAAACTCAACGCCACCCGCGCCGGGCGTTTTCCCGCCAATCGCATAAGCCGTTATCATTCTAACCGCTAGAATAAAAAGCGGCGCAAGGCCGGCGCGGCCCTCGCTCCATCCGGGGAAACGCCCCTCGGCCGCGCGTGGTCCATGGCGCCCTGAGTTTCTAGAAACAGCGCGCATGTCCGCCACCATCACAGCTCCCCCGCCCACGCCCCTTCTTCCGCCCGTGGCCAAGACCGTGCCCACCGCCATCGCCCTGCACGGGGATATTCGCCAGGACGATTACGCCTGGCTCCGCGATCGGAGCCATCCCGATACCATCGCCTATCTCAACGCCGAAAACGCCTATACGGAGGCCGTCATGCGCGATACCGAGCCCCTGCAAGCCCGCCTTTACGCCGAAATGCTCGGCCGCATTCGACAAACCGATTCCACCGTGCCCGTCCGCCGCGACGCGTACTTCTATTACACCCGCACCGAACAGGGCAAGCAGTATCCCATCTATTGCCGCAAGCGAGCGTCGCTCGACGCGGGCGAACAGATCTTGCTCGACTGCAACGTTCTGGCTCAGGGCCAGAAATATTTCCACATCGGCGTGTTCGCTCCCAGCCCCGATCACCGCCTGCTGGCCTATTCGGTGGATTTCGACGGCGCCGAAATCTATACTTTGCGCGTCAAGAACCTGGAAACCGGCGCCCTGTTAGCCGACGAGATTCCCAACACCTCCTATTCGCTGGAATGGTCCAATGACAGCGCGACATTCTTTTATACCGTTTTGGACCAGGCCAAGCGTCCTTTTCAGGTCTTCCGCCACAGGCTCGGCGCGGCTTCCGATACGCTCGTCTATCACGAAACCGATAAACGCTTCGAGTTGGAACTCTCCAAAACTTCCAGCCGCGCCTTCATTCTGATCGCCTCCGCCAGTTCGCTCACCAGCGAGGTGCGATGGCTCCGCGCCGACGATCCACTCGGCCAGTTCCGCGTGGCGCTCCCGCGCGTTCCTCAGGTCGAATACGATCTCACCCATCGCGGCGGTTCTTTTTTCATTCGCACCAATGATGGAGCTCCCACCTTCCGCCTGGTGGAGGCGCCCGTTTCCGATCCCTCCAAAGCCAATTGGAAAGAGGTCCTCCCCGGCAGGCCCTCCGTTACCTTGGAGTCCGCCCTCGCATTTGAGGATTACTTGGTGGTCGAAGAACGCGAGTTGGGCCTGACCAGGTTCCGTATCCTCCACGCTTCCGGCAAGCAAGTTCACTACGTTGAATTTCCAGATCCGGTCTACAGCGCAGCCCTTTCCGGCAACGCCGAGTTCTCCACCCGCCTGTTGCGCTTCACCTATTCCTCGCTGGTCACTCCCAATTCGGTCTTCGATTACGATATGCAAACCCGCCAGCTCGAACTGAAGAAGCGCCAGGAGGTGCTCGGCGGCTACGATCCCTCCCGCTATCAATCCGAGCGTGTATACGCCCCCGCCGCCGACGGCGTTCCGGTTCCCATTTCTCTCGTTTACCGCAAGGACGCCCGCCAGCGCGGCGCCGCCCCCTTGCTACTGTACGGCTATGGAGCTTACGGACTCAGCATGGAGCCTGTTTTCAGCTCCGACCGGCTGAGCTTGCTCGATCGCGGAGTTGTTTTCGCCCTGGCGCACGTCCGCGGAGGCGGCGATTTAGGCAAACTTTGGCATGAAGACGGCCGCTTGCTCAAAAAGAAAAATACCTTCACCGACTTCCTCGCCTGCGCCGAATTTCTGATCGCTCAGGGCTATACCACCCCCGCCTGCCTCGCCATCGAGGGGCGCAGCGCCGGCGGCCTGCTGATCGGAGCGGTGATGAATATGCGGCCCGGCCTGTTTGCGGCCGCCCTTGCCGGAGTCCCTTTCGTGGACGCTCTGAATACCATGCTCGACCCTTCTTTGCCTCTTACCGTCGGCGAATATGAAGAGTGGGGAGATCCCAGCGACAAGACCTATTACGATTACATCAAGTCTTATGCGCCCTATGAGAATGTACGGGCCCAGCCCTATCCCGCCGTTTTGATCACGGCCGGCCTCAACGATCCGCGAGTCTCCTACTGGGAGCCCGCAAAGTGGGCGGCCAAGTTGCGCAAGCTCAAGACGGACGCAAATCTTCTGCTGCTAAAAACGGATATGGGCAGCGGCCACTTCGGAGCGTCCGGCCGTTACGAATATCTCAAGGAAAAGGCGTTCCACTACGCCTTTCTATTGAAAGCTCTTGAGCTTGCCGGTTGCGGCGAGCCGTTGCATAGCGTTCCCGAGCCGCGCCCGGCTGCGCCTGGCGCCTTTGAAAATACACGACAATCATGACACCCCACCAACAGCCTCCAACCAAAATCCAGCTTTCCACGACCGCCGACTATCGCGAAGCCTATGCCAATAGCGTGCAAGTCCGCGTCAGCCTGTGGGACTTCTTTCTCCTGTTCGGCACCATCAATCAGACGGCCCCCGACAGCGTCTCCATTGCCAATTACCAGGGCGTGTTTCTCAGCCCGCAACAAGCCAAGGCCCTGGCCAACGTCCTCAATCAAAATGTGACGCAGTATGAGGCGACCTTCGGCGAAATTAAGCTCGAGCCGCAGGCGCAGCAGGCCGGCAAGATCATTCAGTAGCCTTTTTCGCCGTGCCCCCCGATGCCTCCCGCGCCGGCAAGCCCAACTCGGCGCCCCTGCTCATGGCTTTGGCGGCCCTGCTGATTGGCGTCCATTTCCCCTATTTCAAGCTCCCATTTCACTGGGATGAAGTGGGGCAGTTTATTCCCGCCGCGCTCGACATCCTTCAGCGCGGCCGCTGGGTGCCCCTGCGTACGCTGCCCAACGTGCATCCGCCCGGAGTGATGGCGATTCTCGCCCTGGTCTGGCGGATCTTCGGCTTTTCCATCCTCGCCACGCGCTTGACCATGCTCGCCATCGCGGCTTTGGGCGTGGCCTTATGCTTTCTGCTTGTGTTGCGGCTCGCTCATGGCGCGCGAACGCCCGCGCTGGTCGCCTCCCTGTTTTTGATCGCCTCTCCCGTCTTTTACACCCAATCGATGATGGCGCTCCTCGATATGCCGGCCATGACCCTCACGCTGCTGGCCTTGCTATTGTTCCTGCGCCAGCGCTATCTTCTCTGCGCCGCGGCCTGCCTCGCCCTGGTTCTCACCAAGGAAACCGCCCTCACCACCCCCGCCGTCTTTGCCGCTTGGCTGTGGTTCAAGCAAGGCAAGCGCCGCCAAGCGCTCTATTTCCTGGCCCCCGCCTTGGCCCTGGCTTTCTGGCTTTTGACCCTCCATCACGCAACCGGCCGATGGCTCGGCAACGCGGAATTCGCGCGCTACAACGTGGCCTCGGCGCTCGATTTGCGCCATATTGGCTTTGCCATTCTCGCCCGCGTTTGGTTCCTGTTCGTCGCCGACGGCCACTTCATCGGGACCATCGCCATTGCGGCCGGCTGGCGTCTGCTGCGGGACAGCCAATGGAGCCTCGCTCTTCTCACCGCGGCCGCCCAGCTTGTAATCGTCACCGTCTTCGGCGGCGCGGAACTGGAGCGCTATCTGGTCCCGGTCTTGCCCGTGCTCTACGCCGCCATGGCCGTCGCCGCTTCTGCCTATCCTCTTCGCTGGCAGTGGGCCTCGCATGCCTGTCTGCTCGCCTTTCTCGTCGCCGGCTGGTTTTGGAGCACGCCCTTCCCCTGGCCCTACGAGGATAACCTGGACATGGCCGACTTTGTCCGCCTTCAGCAGCAGGCGGCGGCTTTTCTTGAAACCCGCCACCCCTCCGCCCGCATCCTCACCGCCTGGCCGCTGAGCGATAATCTCCAATACCCGGAAATGGGCTACGTCGCCCGCCCCCTCAAGGCCATCAAGGCGCCCGGCCTGCATGTGGATGAAATCGTGGGGATGGGTCGCGCCAATTTCGACGTGCTTGTCATGTTCACCAACAAGCGGCCCGTCAAAGGGAGCCTGCTGGACATCGCGCCTCTGCGCGGATTCCTCCGCTCCTACTACGATTACGAGCCCCAGGCTCCGCCCGAAGCCATCCGTGAAGCCATCGGCTTCGTGCCCGTCAAAACCTGGCGGAAAGGGGATCAGTGGATGCAGATTTACCTCCCGGCCCCGCCCGGTGGGCGATAAGATGAAACTGTGATTCCCATCGAGGCCGCCCTCCGTCTCCTTCTTCTCTCCAAGCCGCGGCTCTCCCATGGGGCTTTGTCATGAATCTTCTGCTTATTTGCCAAGGACTGCTCTGATTGCTTCCCCAACAGACCGTGGAGCTGGTGCGCCGCGCGCTCCTGGAGGATATCGGCTCCGGCGATATCACCACCGAGCTTTGCATCCCCGCGCGGTTGAGCGCCGTAGGCCGCATGTTCGCCCGCCAAACCCTGACCTTGGCCGGCGTCGAGCTGATTCCGTTGATCTTTGAAGAACTCGCGCCGGGATCGTGCGATATCGAGCTCAAACGTCAATCGGGCGATTGCCTCGAGCCGGGCGCCGAAATCGCCGTGGTCGGCGGCCCGGCGCGCGTTCTCCTCACCGGCGAACGCACCGCCCTGAACTTCGTCCAGAGGCTCAGCGGAGTCGCCACGCTTACCAGCGCCTTTGTCGCCGCCGTCAAACATACCCGCTGCCGCATTCTCGATACGCGCAAAACCACCCCTGGACTAAGGCTGCTGGAGAAAATGGCGGTGGCCGCGGGCGGCGGAACCAATCATCGCATGGGACTGCACGACGCAATCCTCATCAAAAACAACCATATTCGCGCGGCCGGCGGCGTCCGCGCCGCCCTCGACCGGACCCAGCACGCCGGCCTGCCCGTCGAGATCGAGGTCCGGACCCGGGAGGAACTCGACCAAGCCCTCGATTGGGGCGCGACCCATCTGCTGCTGGACAACCTCAGTCCTTCCCAAGCCGCCCAATGGGTCCAACACATCGCGGGAAGGGCCAAGGTGGAAATCTCCGGCGGCGTCACGCTCGAAACGGCCCGCGCTTACGCCGAAACCGGCGCCGATTTCATCTCCGTAGGCGCCCTCACCCATTCGGCCCCCGCCGTCGACGTCAATTTCCGTCTGGAATTAAATTAACCCAAATCAACAGTTCACGCGAACGTTGCGAATTTCTCGATGGACGCCCTGCCGCCGATGGCCGCTTTTATGGCATCGCCGAACGCTGTGTTCCAAGCATCACGGATGAAGCTCCGGGTGTTGTGTCCACCACCCCTGCCAGTACTGTATAAACGAGCTTACTTGGCCGGGGGCATAGCCGATGTGCTGATCTGTGTCGGGAGTGCGGTATGTACTTGGATCCCGACGCCATTTGCGAAATAGCTCAACCCCTGGGCGCCGTATGTCTGCATCTGAACATCTGAGCTGTTCAGCAACAATCCCGGACCAGAGCCACCGCCCGGAACAGTTATATTAAAGCCCTCTATTTTTTTTCTCCCATAACGCTCATCGCGAAATAATTCACTACTTTCGCTTCGTTCCGCGCCACTTCGTAATAAGCCGCCCGCAGCAATTGGTCCTTGCGGTTCAGCAGAGTTTCGCGAATGTTTTGCTGCACGTTCGGATCGCTCAGAGTCCGCTGTCCCGCCGGCTCTTTGCTGATGACCTTCAGAATCCGGTAGCCTTCCTCGGTGCGCAGCGGTTTGGTGGATTGGCCGGGTTGCAGCGCCAAAATCGTCTTGCGCAGCTCGGCGTTCGCCTTATCCAGCGCCGACTCCGGAATGAAGCCCAAATCGCCGCCATTCTGGGCCGAATTTGCGTCTTCCGAAAAGTTTCTCGCCAGCATCGCGAAATCCTCGCCTTGCTGGATGCGCTGATAAAGGCTGTCGATCTTCTTGCGCGCCTGCTCGTCGTTTTGCGCCTTGTCGTTCTTTAAATTATGCACGTTCGGATCGGCATTCGGCGTCACCAGGATCTGCGCCATGTGAATTTGCGGCTCGGCCAGATTGAACATGCTGCGGTTGGCGTTGTAAAACTCGGTAATGTCGTTGTCGCTGATGCTGATTTGCGACGTGATTTCTTTGTTGAAAAGCTTCTGCACCGTCAGGTCCCGGCGAAGCTGCGCCTTGAACTCCTCGGCGGTGGTTTTGCGGGAGGCAAGCTGTTTTTGAAATTCCTCCTGGGTAAAGGGCGATTTCATCTCAGTGAATTTCGCATCCACGTCCGAATCGACCGCCAGAAGTCCCATTTTTTCCGCCCGCTGCAACATAATCTCGTTGTCGATCAGCGTGCGCAATACCTCCAGCCGCTGGAACGTCACCTGATCGTCGCGCGGCCGTTCGTTCAGCGCGCCAAATTGCGATTCGTATTGCTTGTCCAGCTCCGCATACGTAATGGCGCGTCCATTCACCGTGGCCGCCACGGTGGGGGGCGTGGACCGGCCGCAGGAGTTCAACACGAAAATGACCCCCAGCAGGAACGCAAACAAACGCTTCATGGGTTTGAAGCTTTATTTTACCGTCCGCCGCGGGATATTCTGAAAGCACCGGTCTGGCGTCGTGTCGAACAAGGATGGCATCGTCGGCGTGTCCGATCATGGCGGTTGGGCCGTCCTGGTGACGGTCGCCCGCGATGGCGCGCTCCTCGACCGCCGCCGCGTGGAACTCGTCGACGAGGGCTTGCCGAAGCTCCCCCATCACAGCGAGGGCCAAAGGCTCCCGGTCGCCCAGGCCGTCGAGTTGGTGGAGCGCGTCCGCGTGTCGGCCGAGGCGTGCGCCGTTCGAGCCTTGGACGCCCTCGCCGCCGCGGCCCCGCGCATCCTTGGCCTCGCTCTTCGCAAATGCCCGCC
>DATGLY010000051.1:0-6912 GCA_035293905.1 Bryobacteraceae bacterium | reverse complement strand
TGTGGACGTCTCGGAAACCCGCCCCGCTTTCCGCATGAGGTTCGCCGGAATCTCTTTGAGGAATCGGGAAGGTAGCGAAAGCTCCTGCTGCCCTCCTCCGTACCGGCGGCGGTAAAGAGCTCGGCTAAGGTAAAGCCGCTCGCGGGCCCGCGTCATAGCCACATAGCATAGCCGCCGCTCTTCCTCCATCGCCCCCTCGGACTCCATAAGCGACCGGTTGTGAGGAAATAATCCCTCCTCCATCCCGGCGATAAAAACGATCGGAAACTCCAGCCCCTTGGCGTTGTGCATCGTGAGCAGCGAGACGGGGGAACGCTCGTCTACGGAGTCGGCGTCGGAAACCAGCGCGGCATGGTCTAGGAATTCGCGAACGCTTTCACCGCGCTCGCTTGCGTCGGCCGCCGCGTTCAGCAGCTCGTCCAGGTTGGCTATGCGGGCCTGCGCCTCGGGCGTGCCTTCCGCTTCCAGCATGGTCCGGTAGCCGGTA
The DNA here is from genome assembly GCA_035293905.1 of Bryobacteraceae bacterium. Taxonomy (GTDB): domain Bacteria; phylum Acidobacteriota; class Terriglobia; order Bryobacterales; family Bryobacteraceae; genus Palsa-187. The sequence goes on along the minus strand of DATGLY010000051.1, from coordinate 6,425 downwards.
TCTTCCAGTACCGCCCGCAGCGTATCGCCCGCCGAATGCGTCCGCGCTCGTTCGGCCAATTCTTCCATCAGACGGTGAAACGCCGCCAGCGCGGCTTCCGCCCGGCCCGCGAAAACCTTGCTTTCCAGCATGCGTTCAATGGCCGTCCAGGGGGAAATCGCCTGCTCCCGCGCATACTGCTCAATCTGCTCCACCGTGGCCCGGCCGATGCCCCGAGCCGGCGTGTTGATGATTCTCAGCAAGCTGACTGGATCGTGAGGGGAAACCAGCGCCTTCAGGTACGCGAGCGCGTCTTTCACTTCCGCGCGCTGATAAAAGCTGAACCCGCCAACGATTGAATACCTCCGTCCGTAACGCCGCAGAGCCTCCTCGATCTGCCGCGATTGCGCGTTGGTTCGGTATAGCACCGCCGCATGCGAATCGGGATCCCGGCAAAGTTGGGTTTCGATCGTGTCGGCGATCCATAACGCTTCGTTTTCCGCGTCGGGAGCTTCATAGTAGACGATTTTCTCTCCCTCCCCCGACTCCGTCCACAACCCTTTGCCGATGCGCTCGGTATTATGCGCCACCACGGCGCTGGCGGCCGAAAGAATATTTTTCGTAGAGCGGTAATTTTGCTCCAGCCTTATGACTTTGGCCCCCGGAAAATCGCGCTCAAAATCGAGAATGTTGCGGATATTCGCGCCCCGCCAGCCGTAAATGGATTGGTCTTCGTCTCCCACTACGGCTACGTTGGCCCGTTCCCCCGCAAGCAGCCGCATTAACTCGTACTGGCTGCGATTGGTGTCCTGATACTCGTCCACCATGAGAAATTCATGGCGGCGTTGCAGCCTTTCTCGGGTCGCTTGATCGTGAGCCAAAAGGCGAACCGATTCCAATAGAAGATCGTCGAAATCGAGCGCGTTGGCCTGCCGCAGCCGGTCCTCATAGCGCGAGTAAATCGCCGCGAGTCGCTCCGTAATGGGGTCCGTGGCCGCGCGCGCCATATCTTCCGGCGTGTTCTTCCGGCTCTTGGCATGGCTGATCCGCGATTGCGCCCCGCGGAACTGCATGAATTTCTCGTCCAACCCCAGCTCTTTGTAAACGGATTTCAGTACGGCAATCTGATCGTCGTCGTCGTAGATCGTGAAGGAAGGCGTGAAGCCGTGGCGCAGTTCCGCCAACCCGGCCCCATCGCGCCGCAGCACTCGCACGCAGAAAGAGTGAAACGTGGCTACCGTCGGCCCTTCCGACTCCTCGGAAGCGATCAACGAATTTACCCTCGACCGCATCTCGCCTGCGGCTTTATTCGTGAAAGTGACCGCGAGAATCGACCATCCGGGAACCCGGTGCGCCGAAATCAGATGCGCGATCCGGTGAGTGATGACCCTGGTCTTCCCGCTGCCCGCCCCTGCCAGCACCAGCAGCGGTCCTTCGGCGTGCTCCACTGCTTCGCGTTGTCGGGGATTAAGGCCGGCCACGAAGTCCATGGAGCAATCAGCTTTCAGCTTAACAGCTTCCGCCTCTGGTTGTTTTCATTACTAAAACTTATGAAAGGCAATCGAACAGCAGGAATAAACTAATAATTGGGGCCATTATTTTAAGGGCGATCACGCAGATCTCATAGCCATATACAGTCAGCACAGGATTCCGTGCAGGTGTTGTAACCTAGCAGTGTGCGAGTCCGCCTTTCCTTGTGGATTGAAAGGGTTATGACCGCCCGCTGGCGCGGTGGCCATGCTCGTTGATTTTGTTCTCATCGAGCGCGCCCGTAGCGGCGATGATAGCGCTTTTAGCCAGGTCGTTCAGGCATACCGCAAGCGAATCCTGGGGACCATCGCCCGGCTGATCGGACGCCCGGAAGACGTCGAGGATGTCGGGCAGGAGGTTTTTCTCCGATTGTACTATTCGTTGGAGCAGTTGAGGACGGCGGAGGTTTTTGAGCCGTGGCTGTACCGCTTGACCGTCAACGCCGCGTATGACTACTTAAGGCGGCAACGGCGACGGCGGGAAAGCCGCATGTCGGACCTAAGTGAACAACAGGTCATGATGGCAGATGCCGCCGAGGGAGGAAGGCAGAACGACGAGGAGCGTCGGCGTAGCAAAGTTCGCGAAAAGGTGCAGGCTCTTCTGGAGAAGGTTTCCGGCGAAGACCGGATCCTGCTGACGTTGAAAGAAGTGGAGGGATTGTCGCTCAAAGAGTTGGAGAAAATATACGGCGTCAATGAGAACGCCCTGAAAGTGAGGCTCTTCCGCGCTCGCCAGCGGGTGTTGAAGGCCCACGAAGCGCAACAAGATAAGGAAAAGTAAGTAACGAAGGCGGGGCCCTTTTATCCACCCGCCGGAGGTAATAGAATGGATCGCATGACCGAAAACCTGGACGCGCTATGGGCGGAGTATCGCGATGCCTGCCCCGATCCCGAGCCCAGCGCCCAATTCATGCCGATGTTGTGGCAAAAAATCGAAGCCCGGCGGCTGGAAACCACGTCTCTGTTTCGTCACATGGCCCAAGCCTGGGTGATGGCGGCTCTCGCTCTCACGCTCCTCATCGTCGTGCTTCTGCCCCGGCTCCGCCACGAGCAGGTTTATAGCGCCAATACTTATGTGGAGGTTCTCGACGACGCCCACTCCAATGACGCGCTGGAATTGCTGGCGGCCGGAGAGGTGGAATGAAGCTTTCGCGGGCCGCGATCGCTCTCTATTTGGGCATCGTGTTCTTGAGCGGCGGCGTGCTCGGCTTCTTCTCCAATCGCCTCTATTCGAGCTACGCGGCGCCGCCCCGGCCCGCGCCAAAAAGCCCTCAAGACCCCCAAGCCTTTCGCAAAGGCTTGGTCGATTTTTACAAAACCCATCTGCAGCTCAATGACGAGCAGACTCAGAAGATCGAGTTGATTCTCGACGAAGCCAGCGCGAAGTATCAGGAGCAGTTCAAAATGGAGCGCGAAGCCATCCGGCCGGAGTTGAAGCGCATCCACGAAGAACAGGTGCGCCGCATCACCGAAATCCTCACTCCGAATCAGCGCGAAGAGTACGAAAAGATTCTCAAGGAGCGTGAGCGGCTGCGCGGAACCAAAAGTGGACGCCCCGGCGGACCGGGAATTTAAGTCTCCCTTTTCTCCCTTTTAAGGCATGGCTTATCATCAATAGCCGTGGCCCTCCCCTACCGCGCCCACCACGTCGGCAGTCTCCTCCGCCCGCCCGAGCTTCTTCAGGCCCGCAAGAACCAAAACTTGGCGCCGCAGCGGGTTCTGGAACTCGAGGACAAATACATCCTTGACGCACTCGCCCGCCAGAAAGATCTCGGCTTCAAGATCTTTTCCGACGGCGAGTTCCGCCGCGACGGCTTCATGGGCGCCTTCTACGACTCCGTGGAAGGCCTGGATCGAAACGGCTCCCTTGCCCGCCCTTGGCGCAATCCGGCCGGCGTCAACAACAACCCCTGGCGCGGCGTGGTGGTCGGCAAGCTCCGCCAAACCCGCCGCCTCGCGGCGCACGAGGCCGCTTTTCTCCACTCTCACAGCCCTGGGGATTTCAAAATCGCCTTGCCTTCGGCCAACCAGTTCCCGGCCATCATGTACAAAACCGGGTTGAGCGATCGCGCCTACGCGAGCTATTCGGAGTTCCTTTGGGACGTGGTCCCCATCCTCCGATCGGAAATTCAAGCTCTCGCGCGCGAAAGAGTCAAATACATTCAGATCGATGCGCCGCGCTACAGCTATTACATCGATCCCCAGTGGCGGCGGTACGTGCGGGAAGAGATGCGTCTGGACCCCGAGCATGCGCTGGAGGAAGCGATCCGCGCCGATAACGCCTGCCTCCAAGCGATGCACGATGACGGCGTGGATCGCAGCCAGATCAAAATCGCCATTCATCTCTGCCGCGGCAACAACCGCAGCCAGTGGTACGCCGAGGGCGGTTACGATCCCATCGCCGAAAAGCTCTTCGGCCAGCTCAACGTCGACGCCTTTCTGCTGGAATACGATTCCGATCGAGCCGGCACATTCGAACCTCTGCGCTTTGTGCCGCCTGGCAAGACGATTGTGCTGGGACTCGTTAGCAGCAAGCTGCCCGAGCTGGAATCGCAAGACGGCCTCGTCCGTCGAATCGACGCCGCCGCCCGCTTCGCGCCCCTCGAAAATCTCGCCATCAGTCCTCAGTGCGGATTCGCCTCAACCGCGCAAGGCAATCTTCTGACCGAAAAGCAGCAATGGGACAAACTCAGGCTGGTGGTCGATACGGCGCGCAGAGTCTGGGGCGAAACCTAACGGCCGGATTTCATTAAGAATTCGCACAAACCGTGTACAATTGGGTATTCTATTCCCCATAGGGGTAGTGCAGGTTCCGTTATCCGCGTAGAAGCCTTTCCTGCAAATACGCGCGCGCACGATCACGCCGCTACTTTATTGGAGGAACGCGTTCATGCAGTCGATAAAAAACAATTTTTTCTGCTCTGGTTTGCTGATGGCCGTTTTATCGGCCGCCAGTTGGGCGCAAACGGCTGGTTCGGCCGCCATACAGGGCACGGTAACCGACCCGGCTGGCGCCATAGTCCCCAACGCCACCGTGGTCATTCACAACACGGAAACCAACATTGACCGCACCTTGCAAACCAATGAAGCGGGCATCTACGCCGCCCCGTTTTTGCAGCCCGGTCCTTACGAAATTACCGTGACCAAAACCGGATTCGTCAAGCTCCTGCGCAAGGATCTGACGGTGCAGGTAGGACAGATTCTCACCGTCGATCTTCAGATGCAAGTGCAAGCCACCACAGACACCGTGACGGTGACCGGCGAAGCTCCCATCGTCGACCCCGAAAAGACCGACGTCTCGCAGGTGGTAAGCACGGCGTTCGTCAATAATCTCCCCATCGCGGGCCGGCGCTGGGAAAGCTTCGTCTTGCTGACGCCTAACGTCACCACCGATGGCGGCAGCGGACTCGTAAGCTATCGTGGCGTCTCCGGTCTCTACAACTCGACCTCCGTCGACGGCGCCAACAACAGCCAGGCCCTGTTTTCCGAGACGCGCGGACGAACCACCATCCCCTACATTTACAGCCAGGACTCAATTCAGGAATTTCAGGTCGAGTCAAGCAACTATAGCGCGGAGTTTGGCCAGGCCGCGGGCGGAATTTCCAACGCCATCACCCGCTCCGGCACGAACGCCATTCATGCCGACGCCTTCTATTATTTGCGCTACCCCTCCTGGAACGCATTGGATCCTTTGGCCAAGTCTCAAGGAATCTACACCCAGCCTGTCCACCAGCAGCAGCAGTTCGGCGGCAGCGTCGGCGGGCCAATCGTAAAGGACAAGCTGTTTTTCTTCCTCACCTACGACGGCTCGCGCAAGGTAAACCCTATTCTTTACACCAGCACGTTTTACAATGCGCCAGGCAAGGCCATGGCGTGCCCCGCGCCGATGAGCGCGCAGTTATGCGCGGCGGCCAACGCCTTCCTGGCCGCGCAAACAGGCGGTTTCCCACGCTTCTTCAATCAGGATATCGGCTTTGGCAAGCTCGACTACCAGTTGAACTCCCGCAACCACATCGGTTCCTCCCTGAATCTTCTCGATTTCAAAGCGCCGAATTCATATCAGCCCAACGTCTCTTATTCCAACAGTTCGCCCACGGCAAACGGCCTCAACGTTACCCACGAGCGCATCTTCATCGCCAACTGGGACTCCACCATATCGAACTCGATGGTCAACAACCTGCGTTTTCAATGGGGCCGCGACCTTGAGATTACCGGCGCGAACTTCGGCCCGCCCAGCGTAACCATTTCGGGCCTGGACACCTATGGCATGCCCAATGCCTTGCCGCGCCCGGGCGAGCCGGACGAGCACCGTTATCAAATCGCCGACATTCTCTCCCACGTCCACGGCCGCCACACTCTCAAGATGGGATTCGACGCCAACATCATTCATGAGGTCATGATCAACCTGTTCCAGGGCGGCGGCGTGTACTCCTATTCCCCCTCCGGAGGCGCCGCCGCCGCGTTCGCCGCCTGGGCCGCCGACGTCACCGGAACCAACCTCGGCGATGGGCTCACCGGGCGCCACTGGACTTCGTTCACCCAAGTGGTCGATCCGATCACTCATGTGGGCAAGGACGATTTCTGGATGAAGGAGCCGGCCGCGTTCATCGAAGACGCCTGGAAAGCCCGTTCCAATCTCACGCTCAACCTGGGGCTGCGCTACGACATCCAGCTCGTTCCTCAGCCGCCGCAGCCTTACACCGCCACGCCCCTCACCACGCTTTACACCAGCACCATCAACATCGACAGCAACAATTTCGGGCCGCGCATCGGTCTGGCTTGGGGAATCGGCAAAGGCGCCGTGTTGCGCGCCGGTTACGGCATGTTCTACGCCCAGACGCCGGGCAGCGCCTATTATGCGCTGCGTGTGGAAAACGGCGTCTACCAGCAAACCTTCGTCTGCAACGGCGCGGCGGC
>DATGLY010000050.1:0-19246 GCA_035293905.1 Bryobacteraceae bacterium | reverse complement strand
CAGGGGTGGTCTTGAAGGAGCTTTGCGTTTGCGTGGAGACCGACGAATCCGTGCCTCCAATCGTGCGCAACGTGACGATTCCGCTTTCGGCGTAGCCTTTCGGCTCTTGGCATCTGGACTTGGATTCATCCGTTGGGCATGCAAGTTTGGTTTGGATTTTGCGGAGATACAGCAGCAGGTCGTGATTGAACGCCTCCAGGAGAGGGTCAAGCTCGGCGTCCAGGCGTTGCGCGCTTTTGGCGTAATCGTAGGAATCAAGATCGTGAAAGTATTCGTAGGAAAACTTGTATTGGAACAAGTAGTCGGCCATGGCGGCGCGCAGGCGGGCCAGAGGAATCCGGTCGCCGCCGGCCAGGATCATGCTCAGCCGGTCCCGAAAGCACTCAAAACCGACGGCGCCCGCGTTAAACAGCGTCTCATCCCGGCTGTCGCAGCCCCCGTCACCGGCGAATCGCTGCCCCTCGAGTTGGACCACCAAGCCGGATACATCCGGGTTCTTCAGCCCAGCGAGAATGCCGATCATGTTCATGATGGAGGGCTGCATGACCTTGCCGAAAGCGCGTTCGTAGCCCAGGCAGTAATCCCACTTCAGGCTTTTCAACTTTGCATCTTCATCGTGATAAGAGCAGCCTGAGGCTCCGGCGTTGTAGTTGAAATCGCTCAACACGTAGTGTGTAAACGGCCAAGCCCAATTGTTACGGTCCTTTCGCTGGCCGCCGAGATAGGTCCAGGCGCGCTGCAACGCTTCCTGGAGCCGCTGGTTGTATTCATATACCCTGTCGCGTAGCTCTCTAGCCCGCGCGTCGACGCCTTTTTGCTCGCCGCCGCTCACCTGAACGCTCCAGGCGTTCAGTAAGATCTCCGGCCGGGGAGAATCGATCAACGTAACCAGGCGCTTCAACTCCCGGAGGCTATTTTCATCTATGGCGTCTGTGTTGGGTTTAAAGACGAGGAGATCGGGCGGAGAGGCCGATACTCCGATTCCGGCGACGGCCTTATCCAGGGCGCTGGCCAAGCCAGTAAGGTCCCGATGAAAAAAAACACGCATCTGATTGGATTCCGGCCGATCCTTCTTGGGCGGCTCGGTTTTTTTTGCTTGGCCCGCGTCGGCTATCATCAAGTCGATTGCTTGCTCGGCGGCGCGCAGCGAGTCCGCCGAGTCGCCGCATACCAGGAGTCTCGTGGCATTGACAGCCTTCACGCTAATCATCGCGTTACTGACCTTCTGCGCGATACTATCGGTGGTCAAACCGCTTGGCAGCGAGGCAAACCGCTCGATGGAGCAACTGGAATCGGCCTTCGCTGCAGGCGCGTACACCGAAATTCCGGCGGCCAATATAGATATTGCGAACCCCTCCGGCGCCCTGAACATGATCGTTCCTCCCGAAACAACGAAAGCGGAATCGCGACAAAAAATCCGCTATGCAGGCGAATAACTTCAGATATTGGATTATCTTAGCCTAACAGGGACGCTACTTCGCAGCCGCGGGAAACACGCCGCGGATCAGATCCTGCTCTTCAGGCGAAAACTGCTCGTTAAATTCGGCGCTGTGCAGCCGGGCGCGCCTGTCGGCCAGGGACATGCGCCGCAGATCCTGCAACTCCTGTCTCACCGCGCGCTGCCGCCCCGGCGGGAACGTCTGGAGCGTTTCAAAGCGGCGATTCAATTCCTGGCGCTGCTCGGGAGTGAGTTGATCCAGGCGATCGAGCTGCTTTTCCACTTGCTGACGCCGGTCAGGAGGCAGCTTCGCCAGCGCTTTTTCGCGCTGCTCCGGCGTCATTTTCTGCAGCAGCTCGATCTGCTTGCCGGGAATGGACTGGGGAGTCTGCTTCGGCTTTGGCTTCGGAGGAGCTTGGGGTACTTTCGCCGGAACTTTGGGCGCGGCTTTGTTTTTTCCTTGCGCCCAGACTGGACTGGGGGCGGTAAGAGTGAGCGCAATTCCGCAAATGAGAGCCGCCGCGCGCATGTAACTGAAGAATGGCCGAGCCGATCGGGCGCTATTACAAACGGCTAGACGAGCTTTGGCCGACAGGGGTTAACATATCCATGTCGTCTAGCGCTTGTTGCACCTGCTGCAAGTCGATTCTCTCGCCCGGCGGGGCTGTGGTCGAAATTTGGGGCCGGGCGTCGGTAGAGCGCATTTCCGGGGCCCGGGCCACCACCAAGGCTAGTACGGCGGCCGCGGCCAAGGCGGGCGCCAGAGGCTTTGCCAGAAATTGCCGCCACCACGGTTGGGTGGCCTCCGCGGCAATTCGCCCGTAGAGTTTGGCGTCGAAATCCGGCGAGATTTCCACAGGCTTCCATTCGTCCAATGCTTCCCAAACCGCGCGATGCGCGTCCAGGCGCTCGCGGCAAGCGGCGCATTGACGAAAGTGCGCTTCCCACTCGGCGGATCGAATCGCGTCGAGTTTTCCGGCGCAGTAGTCCATTAGGATCTCCGCGCCGCGCGGATTGTATCGTAAGCAAGTCATGGTTCCCTCGTTTTCAAACGCCTCGCCACTACGCCATATGGGCCAGACGCAACCGCAGCGCCTCATAGGCGCGGAACAGCAGCGACTTCACCGCCGACTCCGAACACCGCAGCGCGCCGGCGATCTGGCTGTATTCCAATCCTTCGTATTTGTGCATCAGCACGGCGGCGCGCTGTTTCTCAGGCAGCGCCTCGATCGCCCGGCGGATCTCCCGCGCCCTGGCCTCCCGAAGCAATCTTTGCTCGATGCTCGGCTGCCGGTCGGCCATCTGCCGCGCGATTCCTTCCGTTACTTCCCGGTCGAGGCTCTCCTGTCCATTCCATTTCTTGCGATCCCGGATCGCATTGAGCGCCAGATGCGCCGCGATCCGGAAAAGCCAAGTGGTAAACTTGGCCGCCGGCTGATAGGTCGCGCGGCTGCGATAAACGCGCAGAAAGACTTCCTGCGCCAACTCCTCCGCGATAGCCCTATTCTGCACCATTCTGTGCATAAAGTTCACCACCGGCCCGCGATGCTTCTTCAGCAGCAAGGCGAAGCTCGTATCGTCTCCCTCGCGGACACGCAACATCAATTCGGCGTCGCGTTCCAGGGCGGCAACTGCCTCCATGTGAGTTTTAACCCTCGATATCGGCGAAAGTCGCGTCGCGCTGCCCATAACAAGCTTATTCGCTCTTGAGCGACCGCTCCATCAAGTCGCGAATGGCGTCGGCGGGACTCTTGGATGCGTGGAGCACGGCGTGCATCTGCTCCACAATAGGCAGCTCTACACGGAACTTGTGGCCGAGCGCGAAGGCGGCGTCGCAGGTCTCCACGCCTTCCGCCACCATTTTCATGGAGCCGACGATATCCGCCAGTTTCCTTCCCTTCGCTAACTCCAGTCCGACCATACGGTTCCGGCTCAGGTCTCCGCTGCAAGTGAGGACGAGATCGCCCAGACCCGCCAGCCCAGCCAGCGTCCGAGGCTGGGCGCCCATGGCCTCCGCCAAACGCGTGATCTCGGCCAAACCGCGCGTAATTAGGGCCGCGAGCGTATTATTTCCGAGGCCGAGCCCTTTGCAGACACCGGCCGCGATCGCCACTACGTTTTTGAGCGCCGCTCCCAGCTCGACGCCCACGGGATCGGAGTTGGTGTACAGCCTGAATGTCGGGCCGGAAAATGCTTGCTGGATTCGTTGCGCCACCGTCCGGTCCTTGGAGGCGATGACGACCGCCGCCGGCTCCCCACGCGCCACCTCGGGCGCAAAAGTCGGACCGGAAAGCACCGCCAATTGCGCGCCGGCCGGCAGGGTCTGGGAGATGACTTCCGACATCCGCAATAGCGACGTCTTCTCCAGACCTTTCGTTGCACTTACCAGAAGCGCCGAGGGACTGAGATAAGGGCGGATTTCGCCGTACAGCCTGCGGGCGTGCTGCGACGGCATCACGCCCGCTACGATGTCTGCGTCTTCCAAAGCCCAGGGAATCGACGTGCCCGGACATACGTTGCCGGGAACGCGAAGTCCCGCCAGATATAGGTCGTTTTCGCGCGTGGCCGCGATGCGGGCCGCCAGATCCGGTTCGTGAACCCACAGTCGAATGCGTTCGAATCGGGGCGACAAGACAATCGCCAGCGCCGTTCCCCATCCCCCCGCGCCAATGATCGCAAGTCTCATCGAGTGGAAGATCTCACTCCGCGTCCTTCCAACGAAAGACATATTCCGTTCCGGCTCGAAGGCGTTGCAGATTCGATTTGTGCCGGTACAGGATAAACGCGGCCGCGACGATGGAGTGCAACACGACCTCATGCCCCGGATGCAGGATCAGCCAGACTCCGAGAGGAAACGTCCCCACGGCGATGATCGAACCCGCGGAAATATAACCCGTTCCCGCCACCACCAGCACGAAGACCAGTAGGGACGCCAGCAATGGAATCGGCGCGATGTAGAGAAATGCGCCAATAAAGGTCGCTACGGCCTTTCCGCCTTGGAAGCTCAGAAACACGGGATAGGCGTGCCCGGCGATGGCCGCCAAAGCCGCGGCGCTGGTCCACAGCGCCGAATTATGAGTAAGCCGGGCGGCGATCCAAACCGCGAGGAATCCTTTTCCGGCGTCGAGGATCAGCGTCGCCACGCCTAGAAAGCGGTTGGTGGTCCGCAGCACGTTCGTCGCGCCGATGTTGCGGCTGCCCGAGGCGCGCACATCCTTGCCGGCTCCGATTTTCACTAGCAAGTAACCAAAAGGAATGGCGCCCAATAGGTAGGCGATTATGAGCGAGAGGAGTTCGAGCATATCTTATGCGGCGAGTGGGAATTCCTCGATCTTGGTGTATTTACCCCCGGCCGACAAGTACAAGACGAACGACGAGGCCTGGAACGATCCGAAATCGGGATACGAAGGACCTTGCTGTTGGCGTTCCAGCGCCTCCCGGAGTTTTTCCAGTGGGACGGGATCTCGACGGCGGGCCAGCGTGAGATGAGGGTGAAACTCACGGCGCTCTACCGGGACGCCCAGGGCCGCCAGGCGCCGGTCCAGATCCCCGGCCAGCGTTTCTAACGAAGCTCCGGCATCGATTCCAGCCCAAAACACCCTCGGATTTCTTGAATTTGGAAACCAGCCTAGACCCCGAACCGCCAGGTTCACCGAGCCAGGCTTCGGCACTTGGGCGAGCGTTTCCTTCAGCTCTTCCAACCGTTCTTGAGGCCACTCTCCAATGAATTTTGTGGTCACATGCAAGTTGTCTACTTGACTCCAGCTCAGCTTCGCCATGGGCCGCAGACCCTCGATGAAAATGCGCAGACGCGCCTTGACCTCCGGCGGAATATCGATGGCCACGAACAAACGCACGTCTGAAGAAGTATTGTAAACTGGCTCTCAATATGAAAAAGCTCAGCCTGCTCCTGTTCACCATCTCGCTCACTCTTTGGGCTGCCGATTTCTGGCAAACCAAATCGTTCACCGATTGGGATGAGAAGGAGGTGCACAAGATCCTCACCGATTCTCCCTGGGCGAAGAAGCTGTTGGTTTCCCTGCCCATGGGCGGCCGGGGCGGCGGCGGGGTTGCGGGCGGCGGCGGGAATGCGGGCGCCGGCGGACGTGGGGGACGCGGCGGTCCGGCCGGAGGAAACTATGATCCCGGAGTTGCAGGCGGCGGAGCGCCTGGAATCGCGGAAACCGCGGGCGGGGGCGGGCGCGGGGGCGGATTTGGCGGGGGCGGAGGAGCGGATGCTCCGGCCGCGGCCGCTACTCCCGCCCTGCCGCTGCTAATCACCTGCCGCTCCGCCCTGCCTATCCGCCAAGCCCTAGCCAAAGTTAAATACGGCGCCGAGGCTGCGAATTCACAGGACGCAAAAAAACTGATCGAAGACCCTCAGCAGTATTACATCATCTCGGTCGCCGGCCTGCCTAGCTATATTCAGCCTCGCGATAACGATGCCAAACAGGCGCTTATCACGCAGAGTTCTCTGAGCGCCAAAGGCAAGGACGAGCTCACGCCCGTGGATATTCAATTTGCTCCCGATGGCCGCAACGTCGACGCCTATTTCCTGTTCCCTCGCATGGTTCAGTTCACCGCCGACGACAAAGAGATCGAATTCGCCGCCAAGGCGGGCGGGCTCGTGATCAAGCAAAAATTCAATCTGAAGAATATGGCGATCCACGGCAAGCTTGAGTTGTAGACCGCTGGAGCGAGCCTTTTACATTCGTCCGACCGCGGAGGTGGCGCGGGCGCTTCTGGGGAAAATCCTGGTGCACGGCGCAGCGCAGGCGAGGATTGTCGAAACCGAGGCTTACCTCGGCCTAGCCGATGCCGCCGCGCACGCCTACGGTGGCCGCACGCCGCGAACCGAGGTGCTCTTTGGCCCTCCCGGCCACGCGTATGTATACCTGATCTACGGCATTTACGAATGCCTGAACATAGTAGCCGAGCCGGAGGGACAGGCCGGCTGCGTCCTGATTCGCGCGGTAGAGCCTGTGAAGGGCATCGAATCGATGCGCCGGCGGCGGCCCGGAATCGATCGCCTCGAACGGCTCGCCAACGGCCCCGGCAAACTGACCCTCGCCATGGGAATCACGCGGAGGCATAACGGAGCCGACTTGACGCGTGGCCCGCTGGCCGTTTGCGGCGGATGCGATCCGACTTTTGAAATCGGCGTGTCGCGCCGCATCGGCATCACAAAAAATCCGGATGCTCTTTTGCGTTTCTATATTGCGGGGAGTCCGTTCGTAAGCCGATGAAATTGCGCACCCGGCAGTAGCCGGGAGAGAATTTGGCCTTTTGCGCCACTATCTTTGAGAATCGCGATGCGATCGCTGCCCGTGTGCGTAGTTGTCGGCTTGCTGGCGGCATGGCGCTGCTTCGGGGCCGGACTGACGCCCAGCGTGTATCTGGCGTACACGCCATCTGCGCCGGCTTATGGGGACCCGTTCACGATCGGCGCTTTGGTGCTCGGCCTACAGGGTGGCCCAACGCCCACTGGGACGGTCACGGTCTCCTGGAGCGGCGGGAGCGCTCAGATCGCGCTCGACAATACGGGCCACGGCACTGTAAGCGTTCCTTCGGCCGGTGCGCCCCCCTTTGCAGCGGGATCGTACGCCATCAACGGGGCCTACAGCGGCGATGCGAATTATCAAAGCGCTTCCGCCAAACCGATGAACTTGACCATCGGCAAAGTGGCCGCGCTGGTGACCATTGCTTCCGCCAGTCCGCAGGTTTCTCAGGCGGTGACGCTGAGAGCGACCGTAACGCCCGCCAATTGGGCCGCCGTCCCGCTCACTGGGACAGTGGATTTTTCGGCCGGAGGCAATCCTATCGCCGGCTGCACTGGTCTGAGGCTTCAAAACGGGTCTGCCGCTTGCACCACGACTTTCCAGCAAGTTGGAATGGTGAACCTGGCGGTGGCGTACACCGGCGACGCCAACGCGAACGCTAGTAGCGGCTCCATCCAGCTAGCCGTGGGCAAAATGGCCGCTTCCATCTATCTTGCGATCTCGCCGTCCGCGCCCGTTTACGGAGCGCCGTTAACTTTGGACGCATTGGTGCTGGGCGCGCAAGGCGCGCCCGCGCCAACCGGAATTGTCACGTTTTTTGAGGACGGCTCGGCGCTGGCGGCTGTTGCAATGGGAAACGACGGCCGGGCAATGCTGGCCGCCCCTGGGGCGCAGATCCCCGCGTTTTCGGTGGGATCGCACACCGTCAGCGCCACCTATAACGGCGACGCCAACTACGGCGTGGCCGCTTCAGCGGCCGCCACCTTCAGCGTCGGCCGGACGTCCGCCCAAATTGCCGTTTCCAGCAGCCTCAATCCCGCTAGCCCCGATCAAAGCGTCACCTTCACAGCTTCGGTTTCGGGCGGCGTGGGGTTGACGACGCCCACCGGCAGCGTGCAGTGGAGCGACGGGCCGTCCAGCCTCGGCGCCGCCGCGCTGATCGGCGGAAAGGCTGTTTGGACGGGCTTGCTCTCCGCCGGATTGCACGCGATCACCGCCACATATCTGGGCGATGCTACGTTCACTTCCGTCACGTCGGCGAACTATTGGCAGACGGTAAACAAGCTGGGCTCGGCCACCGCCCTCAGCGTTTCCGGCAACACGCTGATCGCGACAATTACGCGAACATCGCCCGGGGCCACCGTCCCCACAGGCAACGTTTCGCTGGTGGACTCAGCCAGCAACGCCATCATCGCCAGCGCGCAAATGGCCGCGGGGGGGGCGATATTCGCGCGGCCGTCCAGCCGCACCGTAGCCGCCCTCTATTCCGGCGACGCGAATTTCCTGGGCAGCGAGTCTGCCCTTTACGTTCCGCTGGCCGCGGGAAGCGCGGCCTCGTACGCGACGGACGCATTCGCGCCGGATGAACTGGTGACGTTGTTCGGGACCAGCCTGGGAGCGGGGTCCGTGACCGTGACGGACTCTGCCGGGGCGGCTCGCCAAGCAAGCATATTTTTTGCCTCGCCTACACAGGCCAATATTGTGATGCCCAGCAACCTTGCCTCGGGTCCCGCGACGGTCTCCTTCACCGACTCCACCGGTTTCACGGTTTCCGAATCCGTAACAGTGAATCCGGTCGCCCCCGGGCTGTTCACCGCGAATGGAGACGGCAAGGGCGCCCCGGCCGGACAGATCGTGCGAGTGCATTCGGACGGCTCAACGGATGCGCCGCAGGATTTGGCCGTGGCCGATCCAACAAGCAACCAGTGGATGCCCGCTCCCATCGACACAAGCAAGAGCGGGGACACGATCTACGTAATTTTGTACGGCTCCGGCATTCGCCACTTCGGGAACATGCCTACCTGTGCGATAGGGGGAGTAGCGGCTCCAGTGACTTACGCGGGTCCGCAAGGAAGCTTTCCAGGACTAGACCAGATAAACCTGCGTCTGCCCGCGGGCCTGCCCTCAGGAACCTGGACTTTAACGGTTACCGCGGATGGCAGGGCGTCAAACGGCGTAATGATCGCGATTCAGTGAATTACGCTTTTTTGCCGATGATGCCTCGTTCAACCAGCGGAAGCTTGTCGATCATGTCGCGGGAGACTCCGGGGAAGTTGGTTTCCAGAATCGAGACCGGATTTCCGCCCAGCCAGTTGGAGAGCGAAATCTCCTGGAATTCGGGGTGGTTGAACAGAACCAGTATTTCCGTGGGTTCGTCGCCGAGTTGCTCGACGTAATGCCCGTAGCCTTGCTTGATGAAGGCGACTTGGCCTGGGCCAAATTCGTCTTCCCTCCAGCGGCCATGAGAGCCGAACACCCGGATTCGCGAGCGACCCTTCAGATAATACTGCCACTCGTCGGCGTGAGGGTGCCAATGCATCTCGCGCAAGCCGCCCGGCTGAATCACCATTTTTACGGCGGTCATCGTGGTCTGGATGGGAAACTCCTTTACCGACACGATGTGCTCACGTCCGCCCTCGAACGTCTTTGGAGGCTGCAAATCAAGCCGGTATTTGTGAGTGGCCTGGAACCACTGAAGGTCTTTATTCCGGAAGTCCTCCACTGGCGGGGGAACCCGCCCCGGGCCGATGTACAACTGCTTTTTCGGAAATTGTGCGAACGCGGACTCCGGCAAGTTCAGGTTTCTCGCCAGAATGCGCGGCGGAGTAGTGGACAGCCAATCGCTGACGTCGAAGGTCCCGAATTCAGAAAAATGTCCGTTGTCGAAGACCAAAAGAAAGTGGGCGGGCGTGTTGCCGATATTTTGGAGCACGTGTCCGTGGCCTCGCGGAAAATACCAGGTGTCGCCAACCCCAAAGTCCGTCTGCTCGGCTTGCCCCGTCGGCATGATCACGGTCGTCCGAACCTTGCCTTCGATCATGTATGCCCATTCAGCGGCCAGCGTGTGCCAATGCAGTTCGCGAATGGCGCCCGGATCCAGGCGCATGGAAACGCCCGCCATGCTTTCAGAAACCGGAAACTCCTCCACCGTGGCTTCCTTGGCGGAGCCGCCCGGGCCGACCCAGTGCGTCTGCTTTTCCAGATCGTATTTGAAGTTGGCGATCGGCTCGATCTTCGGTTTTTCGTCTTCTTTACGCTGGTCCTGCGGGGGCGCGGCAGCGGCTACGCGAGTCCAAACGGCGGCGGCGCCTAGCCCCGTGATCGCGGCGGCTCCAAACATCTTGCGGCGGCTGACTGCTTCGGCAGCTTGAGAGCGCGCGGAACCCTCCAGCGTTTCGTTGGGTGCGTCGAACTTCGGATCAACGGATTTTTCGGGCATACAAGCTCCTTCGTAAACTTGCTGCCTTTCGAGTATACATCAGCGGCTCGTTACTGCTTGGCGGCCTGCACGCCGCGCTCCGTGTAGACTTGTCCGTCGGGCAGAGTCACCGAGACGAATTGGCCGCCTGGATCGCCGGTGAGCAGCGGGCGGATGGCGATGCTGACTTTATCGCCCGGCTTGAGCAGAGTCGATTTCCACCCGGCCCGCGCCAGAATCCCCGGAGCTGTCATTTCCACGTTCCATACCACCAGTTCGCCCTTATCATTCGGCGCCTCAATCTCGATCCAAGAATGCGGATTGGCCCATTTGAATTGCCGCACCGTGCCTGTGAGCGTCACCGTCTTGGTCCGGTCAAAGCCGGTCATGGAGTGGTGGGCATTCGCCGTCAAGGAACCGCCCGCCAAAGCGCAGATCAAAAAGAAGGATTTCATAGGTTTCCTAGCGCACATTCAGATTGGACTTTGTACTCAGCAGATGCTCGTTCAAATCCGGCAGGCAGGAGGCTTCGGTGATGTCCTGATCGTCGATGCGCCTGAATTTCTTCGTCATTTTCCATTCGCCCTCCCAGCTTTTGGGGTCACTGAGAGTGTAGTCAATCGAGAGAGTCTTGCCGCCGTCGATCATCTTGACCCGCTCCACGATATGCAGCGCGTCGGTGGCCGGAATTCCGTTATCGATCCAGTGATGATCGTCCACGAAGTTGGTCGTGTCGATCACCAGCGAATCGTTCTCCCAATGCCCGATCGATTCGCCGTTGAAGCTGCGCACCACTACGTCCGGATCGGTGTGCTTGCGTCCATCCAAATAGATAAAGCGAGTGCTATTCATAAAGCCGCTGATCATGTATATGGCGGTGGGAAGCTGAACCATGGCGATGGGCCATACGCGCGTCATGATGATGGGCAGGCCCGCCGGCCAGCACGCTCCGATATCGTCGTGGTAAGCCTTGCCCTCCTTGGCGGCCTTCTGCGCCGCATCGTAATGCGCCTGCGCGAACGGGGTCAGTTTGAAGCCGGGCGGAGGAGAAAACCGAAAGCTGTTATCGGGCCCTCCGCTGTGCTGCCAGGTTCCGGTCAAATCGAAGGGCGGCTTGGGGCGTTGCTTCGCCAGATTGGCCGGAGCCAGCGCGCCCAGTTGCGCATCGCCTCCCTGTGCCTGCGCGGCCACGCACGCCGAAGCCGCAAGCGCCGCTAATGCGATCTTGGTTTTCATCTTAGTCATTTATCTTTCAGCTTCAACCGCACCACGCCGTTCTCATCCACATATTCGCGGTTGTTGTCGCACACAAACTCCACCATTTCGTATTCCGGCGGCATGCGTTTGTAGGCTAGCGTATACGTCACGGGCTTATCGAGCGTTACAGGATCGGAAATGGTGATCTGGTCATGCAAAATATCGGGAGCAAGCAGCCGAATCCGCTCGGAGATGCGCATCTGTTCGCTGTGCGGCATGCCGCGATAACCGCCGACGGTGGGCTTGATTCCGATCGTGTCCACTACGAGCGCGTCGCCTTCGAAATGACCCACCGAGCGGCCGTAATAGCCCGGCGGCACCTCGTCCGGCTTGGCCTGAGGCCGGTCCAAATAGACCCGGCGCACCTCGCTGAAGGCTTCGGAAATGATGGTGATCTGCTTGGGAGTTTGAATGATCTCGATGGGATACAGCGCCACTTGCATCATGGTCGGCATTCCATACGGAATGCATTGGGCGCTGGCGTTGGCCAATTGCTCGCCGCGCTGATTGGCTTCCGCTTCCGCCGCGCGCCGCGCCTCGTAGGGCTTGGCGTACTCGGGTTTCAAAACCAGCGGACTCGCCGCCGGCGGCGAGAACTTCGCGTCCGCTCCGCGGCCGCCGCGGTACGGCCCCCAAATGCCCGACAAATCGACCGCTTTGGAAGCGGGCTGGCCGTGTGCCGCGCAAGCGACCAGCAGCGCCGCTGCGCCGAGGGCGAACGTCGCGCCGTTATTGCCGCGCCGGGCCATTCGTCACCACTCTTCCGTCCGGCAGCGTCGCCTGCGAGAGAAAGCCCCCGGCCTGACCATTCTTTAAGGGATTGATGACCAGCGTCGTCTTATCGCCCTTTTTGAGGCTATTGAACTTCCAACCGCTTTGCAGCAAAATGCTGGGACTGCCCAGCTCGATGCTCCAGTGCTTCACCACGCCCGCATCATCGGGAGCGTCGACTTCGATATAGCAATGCGGATTGGTCCATTCAAAAGACGTGACCGTTCCCGCCAGCGTAATGCGCTTGGTCATGTCGAACATCGTGAAGGAGTGATGGCCGAACGCCGGAATCGCCGCAACCAGCGCTGCGGCGAACAAAGACAATGCCGCGCTTCGATTCATTGCAGCTAATGATAATTCGTTCGATCGGCGGTGTCAAACGACCCATGAGCCGATGTCAAGCGCGCCGGCCCTAAGAAGGCGCATTCCGGCTTCTACCGGATAAGGCCGGCCTCGCTTGTTCGAGGGCTTATGATGAAAAATTCGCATGAGCCGGAATTTCCGCTCGTCACAACCAACGCTGCGCGCGCTCGGCAACCAGTACCACGAACGGCTGAGATCTATCAAGGTCGGGAACCCTCTGGAAGGGGCGATGTGGTATCCATGGGCGTCTCTCGGCGCGATCGATACTCTTGACGGCTTTCTTGGCGGCGACGCCGATAAGCTGCTCAAGCTCATGGGGAGTTCGCCCGTGCTCGACGTCGGCTGCGGCGACGGCGACGTCGCTTTTTTTCTTGAGTCGCTGGGCGCAAGCCGCGTCGATTGCATCGATCACGCTCCCACCAACTACAACGGGATGGCGGGCGTGCGCAAGATGAAGCAGCTTTTGAACTCTCAGGTCGGGATTCATGCGGTGGATCTTGATCAGCGGCCGAATCTGCCTGGCTCCGATTACGGGCTGGCTTTGCTGCTGGGCGTGCTGTATCACTTGAAAAATCCCTTTCTCGTGCTGGAGACTCTAGCGCGAAACAGCCGCCATTTGTTCCTCAGCACTCGTATCGCGTCGCTTGCTCCGGGGGGCACGCTGGATTTCGGAGCGTTTCCCTTGGCGTATCTCGTGGACGACGATGAGCTCAATCGAGATAACACCAACTTCTGGATATTTTCGGAGCCGGCGCTGAAACGGCTGTTACGCCGCGCCGGTTGGGACATTCGCTGCTACGCTACGGCCGGGGCCCAGGCCTCCCGTTCCGATCCTGTGACGCCGGAAGGCGACACGCGAGCCTACATCCTCGCGGAGACGCGGCTGGCTCGTCCGGCAAGGTCTTTTCGCCTCGATCGAGGCTGGCACGAGCTGGAGTACGAATCCTGGCGCTGGACCGCGCGGCGGTTCTCCGCCGTTGTGAATCTTACAGACCGGCTCGCCCCCGCTACTTTGCTATTCCGGTTTCACTTGCCAAAGCCAGTTCTGGAGCGGCGTTCCGCCCTGGCGTTGTCCGCCACCGTGAACGGAACGGCGCTCCCCACGGCCGTCTTTTCCACAGAGGGAGAACACGAGTACTCCGCCGCGGTTCCGTCGCTCGAACCCGGAAAGGTTATGGTGGAGTTCGAACTGGACGAATCGATTCGAGCGGGAGACGGCGACGATCGCGAACTGGGCGTGCTGGTGAGCTTTGTGGGCGAGTCCGCGATTACGCTGAGTTGATTTCCACGAGGGACGACATGCCCTATCATGGGAATTTCCCGCATGGCTGAGCGGCAGCATTCCAAGGATCGAATCACTTACAAAAGGGCCGGAGTGGACATCGATGAAGCGGATCGCGCCGTGTGGTCGATCCGAAAGATGGCCCGGAAAACATTCACTTCGAGCGTTCTCACCGATATTGGCAGTTTTGGCGGAGGCTATTTGCTGAAGGGCTATCGCGAGCCCGTTTTGGTAAGCTCCGCCGATGGAGTCGGGACCAAAATCAAGGTCGCCTTTCTCACCGGCCAGCACGCCACCATCGGGGAAGATTTGGTGAATCATTGTGTCAACGATATTGCGGTGCAGGGCGCGGTCCCTCTTTTCTTTCTGGACTATTTTGCCGTGGGCAAGCTGGATGCGCGAGTGGCCGCGGAGGTGGTTTCCGGCATCGCTCGCGGATGCCGCGCCAACGGGTGCGCGCTCATTGGCGGCGAGACCGCCGAAATGCCGGGATTATACGCCAAGGGCGAGTACGATCTGGCAGGCTTCATCGCGGGGGTGGTAGAGCGTAAGCGGATGATTACGGGCGCCTCCATCAAAGCGGGCGATATTTTGCTCGGCCTTCCCTCCACGGGTCTGCACACCAACGGGTACTCGCTTGCGCGGAAGCTGCTGTTTGAAATGGCCGGTCATTCCCCGGACGCGCGAATCGCCGAGCTGGGCGGATCGGCGGCGGAAGAGCTGCTGAAAATTCATCGCAGTTATCTCAAGCCTTTACGCGCGCTTCATGAGGCGCGGCTGCTGAAAGGCGCGGCGCACATCACCGGCGGAGGCATTACGGAAAACGTTCCGCGGATTCTGCCCAAAGGGCTCGGAGCTCGCATTAAGACCGGCTCCTGGCCAACGCCGCCCATCTTCGATCTGCTCCGCCGCATCGGCCGCATTCCGGTCGACGATTGGCGGCGCACGTTCAACCTGGGCATCGGCATGGTGGTGGTGATCTCGTCACAGCGGCGCAGGGAAGCGGCGAAGGTTCTGGACAGCTTGCGAGAACCCTGGCACAAGATCGGCGAAGTGGTCCCGGGACGCGGCGTCGTGTATCAATGAGCGCGGCCATTTGTTCACCGGCGGGCCGGCGACTGGGAATTCTCATTTCCGGCCGCGGCTCGAATTTCATGGCCATCGCCGATTCGATCGCCCAAGGGAGGCTCCACGCCGAAATCGCAGTGGTCATCTCGAACCGCCCGGAGGCTGAGGGATTGCGAGCGGCGCGCGAGCGCGGCATTTACGCTGTCTCGCTGCCCTCGCAGGGTCTGGACCGCGAAGTCTACGACCGCCAGCTCATCGCCGAGCTTTGCGCCGCGCAGGTGGATTTGGTCTGCCTGGCTGGCTACATGCGAATCCTGAGCGGGCATTTCATCCGGAGCTTTTCGGGTCGCATCCTGAACATCCATCCATCGCTTCTGCCCTCCTTTCCCGGGCTGGACGCGCAACACCAGGCGATCCGCCACGGGGCGAAGTTCTCCGGCTGCACCGTGCATTTTGTGGACGAGGGAGTGGATTCAGGTCCTATCGTGAAGCAAGCTGTAGTTCCGATTCTGGATCACGATACGGCGGAGACGCTGGCGGCGCGCATCTTGAAAGAGGAGCACCGCATTTATAGCGAAGCCATCGCGCTCGCCCTTTCGGGCCGCTATCGCATTGAAGGCCGGCGCGTGATCGAGCTGTAGGGAGCTGTGAGACCATAATCGAACATGCTTCTTGCGCTGGATGTGGGCAACACCAACGTCACGATCGGCGCCTTCACGGGCGAGCGACTGGCCGGGCGGTGGCGGCTGCGAACGATTCGCGAGCAGACGGCGGATGAATGGGGCATTTTGTTGCGCAATTTGTTCTCGCTTTCTTCGCTGGAGCTTTCTTCCGTCGATGGGGTGATCATTGCAAGCGTGGTGCCGGCGGTCGACCAGCCGCTGGAGGCCATGGCGCAGCGCTACTTCGGACGCCGCCCGCTGTTTGTGAATGCCACGCTGGATCTTGGCCTGCCGATCTGCTACGACAACCCTCACGAGGTGGGCGCGGACCGGCTGGCGAATGCCGTGGCGGCGCTGCGCAACTACGGCGGTCCGGTAGTCGCGGTGGATTTTGGCACCACTATCAACTTCGACATTGTGTCGGCGTCCGGCGAGTTTCTGGGAGGCGTGATCTGCCCGGGGATCGGAATGTCGATTTCGGGATTAGTCGCGCAAACCGCGCGGTTGCCGATGGTGGATTTTCGCGAGCCCGAAAAGCTGATCGGCTCCAACACGGTGGGCAGCATCACGTCGGGATTGTACTACGGCTTTGTCGGGTTGATTGACGGCGTGCTGGAAAGATTGGCGGGCGAACTGGGTTCGGAACTGAAGGCAGTCGCCACCGGCGGGCAAGGGCATATGATCGCGCGCTCCTCGCGATGGGTGAAGATTTACGATGAGGACTTGACGCTGCAGGGATTGCGCATTATTTGGGAGCGGAATGGAGCGGCCGCGCCGCCCGGCGGCCAAGCGCCGCACGAAAGCCTGCTAGCTTAAAAGAGCAGCAGTAAGGCCCGTGCACCGGCAGACAAAACACGTCTACCCCTGGATCGCATTGATCCCGATCCTGCTGATGATTTCGGCCTTGTGGTCGCGCTGGCGCTACCGCGAAGAGGTGGAGCTGGCGGATCACGCTCGCGCCGTACAGCAGGCCATCTATCAAATTCAGATCACTCTGGCGGAGGCCGAAATGGGCCGGCGCGGATTTGTCCTGACGGGCAACCGCCGCTATCTTGTTCCGGTGGAAGCCGCCGTCTCTCGCGCGCCCGAGGCGATCGAGCGTCTGCGAGAGCTGACGAAAGACAATCCGGCGCAGCAGGAAAATGTCAGGGTTTTCGAAAGCCTGGCCCTGGAACGGGCGAAATTCCTGGAGCAAACCGCACAGATTGGCCGAACCGACGACGAGGAGTTCCGCGCCATGGAGCGGCGCAACGGACTTGCCGTGTCGGATCAGCTTCAAGACATCGCCAACCGGATGATTGCCGTCGAGAACCGGCTATTAGAAGAGCGGACGAAAGCCTCCCGAGCGGCCGATCTCCAACTGGGCGCGTTGTTCGTTTTTGGAAGCGTCGCTACGATACTTCTGCTGCTGTGGTCGTACCGCATGCTCCAGCGATACACCAGGGAGCGGGATCAGGCAGCCTCCCAAGCCGCCTTGGCCAACCGGAAACTCCAAGAAGAGATCGCCCACGCCGACAGCCTGAACCGCGAACTGGAGGAACGCGTGAAAGCGCGGACCGCCAACCTGGAGCGCTCCAACAGCGATTTGCGGCAGTTCGCTTACGTCGCAAGCCACGATTTGAGGGAGCCATTGCGCATGATCGTCACCTATACGGCTCTGCTGGAGCAAAGCTGTCAAGGAAAGCTGAACGCCGAGCAGCAGCAATACATGGGATTCGCAGCGGAAGGCGCGAAAAGGATGCAGGCCCTGATCGCGGACCTGATCGCCTACACCCAGGCCAGCGCG
Source organism: Bryobacteraceae bacterium (assembly GCA_035293905.1). Classification (GTDB taxonomy): domain Bacteria; phylum Acidobacteriota; class Terriglobia; order Bryobacterales; family Bryobacteraceae; genus Palsa-187. Next base: position 1,922 of record DATGLY010000050.1, on the reverse strand, counting down.
CAGGAGCCCGCTCGGGTTCCCGCGGCGTTGGATCAAGTGCTGGAACAGGCTCGTTATGGCTTGCTAGCGAGCGTTCGAGAGACCGGCGCGGAAATCGAGGCCGATCCCCTTCCGGAATTAGAGATCGATCCGGTGAAGATGAGCCTGGTGTTTCAAAACCTCCTTTCCAACGCCATCAAATTCCGAAAGCCGGGGGAAAAACCGAGGATTCGCGTCGGCGCGGGGCGACAAGACGGCGAATGGCGCCTGTGGGTGCGGGACGAGGGAATTGGATTCGATCCCAAGTACTCCGAGAAAATTTTTCTGGCGTTCCAGCGTCTTCATCCCACCGGAAAGTACCCCGGGACCGGCGTCGGCCTGGCGATTTGTAAGCGCATCGTGGAGGCGCACGGCGGCCGCATCTGGGCCGAGTCTCAGCCCGGCGCCGGCTCGACGTTTTATTTCACGCTGCCGGCGGGCGATTTGCCGTCCCGGGGCGCAAGCCAGGCAAGCGGCGCGGCCACGGCGCCCATCGGTTAGAGCGCGCATTGCAAGCAGCGCCGGGTCCAGAGAGCGGTGGGGTAAAATCGGGAAAAGTTAGCGTTACTGCGCCTCCAGGGAGCGGCGCAGATCTTATGAAGGCGAGCGCAGTAGCCGAAATTGAGCGAAACGCGGCGTCTCATTCCCCCGGCGCCGATCCCATCCGCGTCCTGGTGGTGGAAGACGACGACGAGCAGCGCCGGATTGTGGCCGGCATGATCTCCTCAATGGGCTACCTGGCGGAGACCGCCGGTCACGGCGAGGAGGCGCTGGAAAAAATCGGCGCCGCGCCATTCCATGCCATCGTCACCGATCTCATCATGCCGTGCATGGACGGCGTTGAGCTGATGAAGACCCTTCAGGCGCGGGGCGATCTGACGCCCGTTATCGTCCTGACGGGCTTTGGCGACATCGGCCAGGCGGTCTCGATCGTGCATGACCTGAGAGCGTTCTGGTTCCTGGAAAAGCCGGTGCACCAGCCGGTGCTGGAGCTTCTTTTAGAGCGCGCCGTTCGGATCGAAAGCATGGCCCGCGAGGCCGCTCTGCTGCGGCGGCAGGCGGGCTATCGCGGCGGGCTGTCGGGCCTGGTAGGGCAGTGCCGGGCCATGCAGCAGGTCTTGGCCCTGATCCAACGCGTGGCGCCCAGCGACGCAACCGTGCTGATTAGCGGCGAAAGCGGAGCAGGCAAGGAACTGGCCGCCCGCGCGATTCATGAACTCAGCCCGCGGGCCGGGGCGCCATTCGTGGCCATCAATTGCGCGGCGCTGCCGGAGAGCCTCATCGAAAGCGAATTGTTTGGTCATGAGCGCGGGGCTTTCACCGGAGCGCTCACGCGCCGCCCGGGCTGTTTCGAGCAGGCGCACCGCGGCACGCTGTTTCTGGATGAGATTGCGGAAATGCCAATCGCCATGCAGGCTAAATTGCTGCGAGTGCTCCAGGATGGAAAGATCCGCCGTCTGGGAGCCAACAGCGAGACGCCCGTGGATGTCCGGGTTCTGGCCGCGACCAATCGCCCGCCCGTGGAGGCGGTACAAGAAAAGCTGCTCAGAGAAGATCTTTATTACCGGCTGAACGTCTTCCACATCACCATGCCGGCTCTGCGCCACCGCAAGGAGGATCTGCCGCTTTTGGCCGATGCTCTTATCCGCGAGTTGAATGAGCGGCATGGTTGCCGCATCGCTGGAGTGGATTCGGCGGCGATGTCGGCGCTGATGCGTCATTCCTGGCCGGGCAACGTGCGTGAACTTCGCAACGTATTGGAACGCGCGGTCATCCTCGCGCACGAGGGAATGCTCGAAGCCGCTCATCTGCCCCCCGCCTTTGGAGCGGCGGGGGTCAGCCTGTCGGCCGCGGAGGGGCAGAAGACCCAGGAACCCACCTTTACGTTCCGGAGCGGCGCGACA
>DATGLY010000049.1:0-35761 GCA_035293905.1 Bryobacteraceae bacterium | reverse complement strand
CTCGGTGCGGGGGCCGGTGGAGCGGGCGGCGTTGTTGCGATTCGCGGCGGCGCGCTGGGAATCGGGGGCAAGTTGCGGTTTCATAAGAAGAACCTCCGATTTGTTTTTGAGGAGGGGAAAGGGGAGAAGAGGGCGGGTTTTAATGGGATGTTGGTGAAGGGGCGGGAGTTTGGGGATTTGCAGAAGGGGGAATGCACAAAGGGCCCGGTTGCAGACCGGGCGTGATATATTGACTGCCGATGGAACGAAGAACCTTTTTAGCAGGCATGGCGGCGCCGCTGGTTACGAGCATTTCCGGCCCACTGGCGGCGCAAACTCCCCCGGCGACCCGCACGCGCATCAAGCAGAGCGTGATGGCTTCGGTTTGGGGAATGGGCTCGACGCTGTCGTTCGAGGAGCGATGCAAAATTCTGGCGCGCATCGGCTTTAAAGGCGTCGATCTGCCGACCGCCCAACAGGCGCCGATTCTGGCGCAAAATGGCCTGGCTCCGGCCATGATGACGGGCACGGGAACGAGCTTTCAAAATGGATTGATCCGGAAGGAAATCCACGACCAGATTGAAGAAGCCACTCACGCTGGAATCGACACGTGCGCACGGCTGGGATGCTCGGTTTTGATAGCGATCCCCGGCGAACGGCGGGGCATGCCGAAAGAAGAAGGGGCCGATAACGCGGTGGCGATTCTGAACCGGGTGAAGGGCTACGCCGAACAAAAGGGGGTTACGGTCTGCATGGAGATTACGAACTCCAAGGTGGCGGCGGATCAGCGCACGGATCAGATTTTCGACCACATGGCGTGGGGGCTTGAGGTGGTGAAGCGGGTGAATTCGCCGCGGGTGAAGATTCTGTACGACATTTATCACGCCCAGATCGCGGATGGCGACGTGACGCGCACGCTGCGCGAGAACTTCGACCACATTTGCCACATCCACGTGGCGGGGGTGCCCAGCCGTTTGGAAATCGACGATAAACAAGAGCTCAACTACCGGTTCATCGCCAACGCGATCGCCGATTTGGGATACACGGGATTTGTGGCGCATGAGTGGCGGCCCGCGATGGGCAACGATCCGGTGAAGAGCCTGGAACGGTGCTTCGAGATTTTGAACGTTTGAACGAAGCGCCGGGATTGCGCGGCAAAAGGCGGGATGGGTTTTGGCGGCGAGGATTTTGTTCTAGAATGGCTCGCAGGAGGGAAGCAACGATGAAGGCCTTGTGCGTTGCGGCGTTGGCGCCGCTATCGCTCGGTTTTGGCGCAATGCCGCTTGCGGCGCATCACTCCTGGCCGGTGAGCTACGACCAGCTTGTGACGGTGAAAGGGACGGTGGTGGAGCTCAATTGGTCCAATCCGCACCCGATGATGACGATTGAGGTTCAGGGGAACGGGGGGCGGACGGAGAGATGGCTGATCGGCGGGCCGGCGATCAACCGGATGGAGGCCAACGGCTGGACCAAGACGACGGTGAAGCCGGGGGACACGATTACGGGCATCGGTTATCAGTTCGCGGACGGGGAGAAAATCGTGCGGCTGGAGCGGGTTGTGCTGGCCGACGGCAAGGAGTTGCGAGTTTACGGCCGGTAAGGAAGGGAGCTTGGCCCGGCTGGTGAAGGCGGAAGGGAGAGAGAGAGACATTGAAGAAGACGATGTTTATGGCGGCGGGGGCTTTGAGCGCGGCGGCGTTTTTGTTGATGGCGCAAGACGGCTCGAAGTTCAACGGCACCTGGAAGGGCGATAACGGGCAGGTGCGGAAGCTGACGTATAAAGACGGCGTGGTGTATATGGAAGAGACGCAGACCAACGGTTCTGTGATTTTGCGCCAATATCCCACCCAAGGGCAGGAGATCACGATGACGGAAGGCGTCTGGAAGGACTCGAAAGCCACGGGGAAGATGGAGGGCAACAAGCTGGTGGTGGACACGACGATGCCGACCGGCATGCAATGGCACGACGAGTGGACGCTGGCGGACGACGGCAAGACGTATTCGGCGTTGCGGCAGATGGTATCGGCGGGCAACGGCGGCGGATTCGGGGGCAAGGGAGGAAAAGGCGGGGGCAAAGGAAAGGGCGGCGGCGGTCCGGAAACGTTCACGAAGATTCAATAGACTCGGGGCGGCGGGCGCAACGCGCGGCGGCTCCTTGCAGAAGCGCGCGATGGCGCGAGCGGCATCGTAAATCGCGGAGTGGCCCTTGGAGGGGAAGGCGCTATGAGCCTCGCGGCCGCCGAGACAGCCGACCTCTTCGTGGGCGGTGAGAAGGAGGGCCAGAGGCCTTCTTTCGACGCGCTTCATGAGCCCTCGCTCCAGAGCCTGCGCTGGAGGTCTTGGAAGCGGCGGACGATTTCGTGGCGGAGGGGATGATGGCCGTCTTCGAGGACGGGCCGGCCGGCGACAAAGACATCGCGAACGGCGGAGCGGCCTGCGGAGAAGACGATGTGAGCGAGCAGGGAATCGGGGCCGGCGCCAGCGATGGAAAGATCGTCGAGGGCGACGGTGAAAAAGTCGGCGGCGAGTCCTTCTTGCAGGCTGCCCGCCGGGGCTCCGAGGCTGGCGGCGCCGGCTTGGGTGGCGCCGGCGAAGAGGCGTTTCGCCAAGCTCTCGGGATCTTCGCCGGAGGCGAGCACGGCGCGCTCCAGGCGTTCGAGGCGGAGGTGATACTCCAACTGGCGCGCGTCTTCCAGTAAATCGATCTGGATATTGCTGTCGGTTCCGAAGCAGACGGAGAGGTTGGCGGCGGCCCAAAGCTGGGCCGGAGCGACGCCATCGCCGAGATTGCGCTCGGTTGTAGGGCAAGCGCAGATATGAGCGCGCGCCTGGGCCAGGCATTCCACTTCGCGCTCGGCGAGGTGGATGGCGTGGACGGCGGTGAAGCGGGCATTGAGGATTCCGCGTTGGTGGAGAAGCTCGACGGGGCGAAGGCCGAATTCGGCCTGGCAAGCTTCCACTTCGGCGGGCTGTTCGGCCACGTGCATGTGGAGGACGAGCCGGCGCTTGCGGGCGAACTCGGCGACGGCGAGCAAGTAGGGAAGAGGGAGGGCGCGGATGCTGTGAGGAGCGACGCCGAGCCAGGCGCGAAAAGGGGGGGAGGAATTCGCGACGCAAGAGAGCAATTGTTCGGTATCGGCGAGGAAGTCTTCCACGCGGGGCGTGAGGAAACGGGCCTGGCCGGGATGGGGGGGCGTCTGGAAACCGGCGCGGGCGTAGGCGGCGCGCAACAAGGCAAGGCGGATGCCGACATCGGCCGAGGCGCGGATGAGGGTTTCGGCCAGGAGGTTGCGATGGGCGTAAGGAGTTCCATCGGGGGCGTGATGGAGATAGTGGAACTCGCCGACGGTGGTGATGCCGCTGGCGAGCATTTCCAAAAACGCCATTCGGGCCACGTCGAAGAGGTCTTGGGGAGAGAGGCGATTGGCGGCGCGATACATGGCCTGACGCCAGGTCCAGAAGGAGTCGCGGCCGGGGCCGGTTCGATGCTCGGTGCGGGCGCGGATGGCTCGCTGGAAGGAATGGGAGTGAGCGTTGACCAAGCCGGGGAGCAGGGCCTTGTTGGAGAGGCGGCGGGCCATCCGGAGGTCGCCGGGGAGGCTAGAGAAGCGGGCGATGCGGCCGTGAGGATCGGCGAACATGGCGACGCCGGACTGGAAGCGTCCGCCGAGGTAGAGAAGATCGGGGAGCCAACCGGGCTGGGGAGCGGCGCTCATGGGGAGTGGCGGGCGTAGACCAGGCGGCCGGCGAGGTAGGTTCGGACGGCCGGCTCGACGCCGACGAAATAGGGGATTTCACGATAATCGGCGCAATCGTGGATGACGAAATCCGCCCGCTTGCCAGGTTCGAGCGAACCGAGAATTTCTCCGCGGCCCAAGCTATAGGCGGCGTTAATGGTGCTGGCGGCGATGGCTTCGGCGGGCGTCATGCGCATATGAGTGCAAGCAAGGGAGAGCACGAAAGGGATGGAGGGAGTGGGAGAAGAGCCGGGATTGAAATCGGTGGCGAGGACGACGGCGAGACCGGCGTCAATGATGGCGCGGGCGGGCGGGAAGCGGAGAGAGCCGAGGTTGTAGACGGAGGCGGGGAGCAAAACGGGCTGGACGCCGGCGGCGTGGAGGGCTTGGATGCCGGACGGGCCGATGTGTTCGAGATGGTCGGCGGTGGCGGCTCCCACGCGGGCCGCCAATTCGGCGGCGCCGTAGCGGGAGAACTGATCGGCATGGACGCGGGCGCGAAGATGGAGCTTGCGGGCGGCGTCGAGAATGCGAAAAGCGGAGTCAAGGTTGAAGACGGAAGGCTCGCAAAATACGTCGCAATATTCGGCCAGGCCGGAGGCGGCGACGGCGGGCAGCATGTGGCGGAGGAGCAGATCGACGTACTCGGCGGGGCGCGAGCGAAATTCGTCGGGAACCGCGTGAGCGCCGAGGAAAGTGGGGACGAGGCGCAAGCCGCCGCTTTGGCTCAGGCGATGGATGACGCGGAGAATCTTGAGTTCGGAATCGAGCGAGAGGCCGTAGCCGGATTTGGCTTCGATGGTGGTGGTTCCATTGCGGAGGAACCAATCGATGCGGCGCCAGGCGGCGGTGAAGAGGTCTTCTTCGGTGGCCTCGCGGGTTTTGCGGACCGTGGAGAGGATGCCGCCGCCGGCGGCGGCGATGCCGGGATAGGAGGCTCCCAGGGCGCGGCGTTCGAATTCCTCGACTCGGGCGCCGGCGAAGACGGGGTGGGTGTGGGCATCGACGAAACCCGGCATGACGAGGCGGCCTTCGACATCCACGACTTCGCAATCGGAGGGGGCGAGGGCTTCGATTTCAAAGCGGGGGCCAACGCGCTGGACGATTCCATCGCGAACGAGCATGGCGCCGTCGGGGATAACGGCGAGGTCGCGCAGCGCGGGGCCGACGCGGGGACGAGGCGGGCCGGCCAGGGTCACGAATTGACTGGCGCGGGTGACGAGCAATCGGCTCATTTTGCGAACCGGTCAAAATCGCCGCGGCGGAGGGAGGCGGCGAGGGCCTCGATATCGGGGGCCAGGGGACGGTCTTCGGTCAATCGCGGCACGATGGCGCGCACGATTTCGCGGGCCGATTCAAGGAGGGCGGAGGAGCGCAGGGGGCGGCGGTAATCGAGTCCTTCGGAAGCGGCCATTAGCTCGATCGCGAGGACGTTTTCGGCGTGGTCGACAATTTGGCGGAGCTTGAGGGCGGCGGTCATGCCCATGGAGACGTGATCTTCCTTGCCGCCGGAAGTGGGGACGCTATCGGCGCTGGCGGGATGGGCGAGCACTTTGGCTTCATTTAAGAGGGCGGCGGCGGAGACCTGGGCCATCATGTAGCCGGAGGAGACTCCCGGCTCGGGGCTTAGAAACGGGGGCAAGCCTTCGTTGAGATCGGGATTGAGGAGGCGGTCGATTCTGCGCTCGGCGATGCCGATGAGATGGGTGAGAGCGATGGCGGCGTAGTCGTAAACCATCGCCAAGGGAGCTCCGTGGAAATTGCCGCCGCTTAAAATCTCTTGGGCTTCGGCGAAAACCAGGGGATTGTCGGTGGCGGAACCGCTTTCGATCTCGACGGTTTCCCGGGCGTGGGCGAGAGCGTTGCGGACGGCGCCGTGGACTTGGGGCATGCAGCGGAGGCAGTAGGCGTCCTGAACGCGGGGGTCGCCAAAGAGATGGGAGTTTCGGATCTCGCTGTTTTCGAGGAGTTCGCGGAGATGGGCGGCGGAAGCAAGCTGGCCGGGATGAGGGCGGGCGGCGTGAATGCGGGAGTCGAAGGGCACGGGGGCGCCGCGGAGGGCTTCGAGCGACATCGCGCCGGCGAGGTCGGCGAGCTTGACCACGCGTTCGGCGCGAAGCAAAGCCAAGGCGCCGACGGCCGCCATCGCCTGGGTTCCGTTGAGCAGGGCCAGGCCTTCCTTGGCGGCCAAGCGGACGGGCGCGATTCCGGCGGAGCGGAGGGCTTCGGCGCTGGGAAGGCGGCGGCCGCGGTAAAAGCATTCGCCCTCGCCGATCATGGCGAGGGCCAGGTGGGCCAAGGGGGCCAGATCGCCGCTTGCGCCAACCGATCCTTTAGAAGGGATGCGCGGATAGACTTCTTGCGCCATCATCAGAAAGAGAGTATCGACCAGGAGCGGACGGCAGCCGCTGCAGCCGGTGGCGAGAACATTGGCGCGCAGCAGCATGAGGGCTCGGGTTTCGAGCTGGGAGAGCGGATCGCCGAGGCCGGAGGCGTGGCTCCGCACGAGATTCATTTGCAGCCGCTCGATTTCGTGGTCCGGGATGTGGACGTCGGCGAGCTTGCCAAAGCCGGTATTGATTCCATAAACGATTTTCTTTTCGCGGAGGTGCTTTTCGACAACGCGACGGGACAATTCGATGCGATCGCGGGCGCGAGGGGATAGAAAAGGCTGCAGGCCGCCGGCGGCGGCCAAGGCGATTTCTTCGAGTTTGAGGGGCTGTCCGGCGAGTTCCAGAGAAGCGGCCATGGCTCGACCCCAGGATAAAGGATCGGGACGGCCCGCGGGCATTTTCTTGGCGGCGTTTTTGGCGAAGCCGATTCCGCCGACCGCTATGCTATGGCTGGCGACCGGGTGGTGGTTTATACAGCCGCGACGATGCTGAGCTCGGCGGCGCGGGAGCGATGGCGGGCGAAAGCGGCGATGGCGGAGGCATGCGGCCAGGTTTGAGACGACGAGGAGCGGCTTTTCGTTACGCTAGTGAATAGCGATGAGACGCCTAGCCATTGCGGCCGCGTTCGCGATTGCGGTTGCGGGCCAAGATAGCGCTTGGCCAGGGGTTTTGGATCTGGATGCGCCGGAGGCGCTGGCGAATGTCATCGCGAAGCTCGACACGAAGCGAGTCGTGTTTATCGGCGAGACGCACGACCGGTACGATCACCACTTAAACCAGCTCGAAATCCTCCGGCGGCTTCATCAGCATGATCCCGACTTAGCGATTGGCGTGGAATATCTGGAGCAACGCTTCCAATCGAAAGTAGACGACTATATCGCGGGCCGGATCGGGGAACGAGAATTTCTGCGGTCCACGGAATATTTCAAGGAATGGGGCTACGACTACCGTCTTTACGCGCCCATTTTTCGTTTCGCGCGGGAGCAGAAAATTCCCGTGCGGGCGCTGAATATACCTACTGGTCTCGCCTCGGCGATTTCGAAGAACGGGATCCAGGGGCTGCCGGCCGAGCAGAGGGCGCAGCTTCCGAAAGACATCGAGCCGGCGGAGGAAGCTTACCGGGCGAGGCTGCGCGAGGCGTTCGAGGCTCACGAAAACGAGAAGCCGGGGGCGTTCGAGCATTTCGTGGAGGCGCAACTCGCCTGGGATGAGAGCATGGCTGCAAGCGCGGCCGAGTACCTGACGGCTCATCCGGAGCGGCGGATGGCGATTTTAGCGGGGGCCGGCCACGTGGCGTTCGGCTCGGGAATCCCCGAACGTTTGAAGCGGCGGATCCACGCGAGCTACGCCATCGTGCTGAGCAGCGGGGTGGAAGCGGAGGCGCACGTCGCGGATTTCATCGTGCTGAGTGCGAGACAGAAACTTCCTCCGGCGGGCGTACTGGGAGCGCGTTTGGAAGACGGGCGCGGGGAATGCCGCATCGCTTCGGTGGTTGCGGAAGGAGCGGCCCAGCAATCGGGCTTAAAAAGCGGCGATGTATTGGTGGAGGTGGAGGGAGAGGCGATCAAGACGGCCGCCGATGTGCGGCTGGCTTTGTGGGAGAAAAAGCCGGGCGACCGCGTCAAGGTCCGGACGCGGCGCGGGCGGCGGGTACGCGAGGTAGAGATTGAATTGAAGGGTTAACGCCAGGTTTTCGGATGCGGGTGGTGGTTGCGAGGGGGAGAACCGAGGGTCGCCGGTTGCTCCGGGGAAACGAGGCTCCACAGATAAAGGGCGACGCCGGCGGCGGCGGAGGGGCAGCCGATGGCATGGTGCGCCGATTTGCGCGAACGCGCGCAGTCTAGTGGGTGAAGACGCGCCGCGGGGGGCGCCCGGCAACGATTCACGGCGAATAATCGCGGCCCCACGCCTGCAAGACGAATTGGCGGGAGGAAAGCGCCGTGACTGGAAAAATCGTATTGGCATGGGGCGCGGCAGCAAGCGTTTATCTGCTGGCCGCGGCTCAGAGCGCGCCCGCTCCGGCTAAGGAAGAGAGGCGCCCGATCGATTCGCTGGAAGGACAAGCGCTGTTCCGGGAATATTGCGCGGTTTGCCACGGCGAAGGCGGCAAAGGCGACGGTCCGATGGCGGGAGCTTTAAAGACGCGGCCCGCCGATCTGACGCGCATCGCCACCCGCAACGGGGGCAAGTTTCCGCTCGAGCGAGTGGAGCGCATCATCTCGGGCGAAACTCCGATCGAGGCGGGGCACGGCACGCGGGAGATGCCGCTGTGGGGGCCGATCTTCTCGCAAATCGCCTGGGACCGGGATCTGGGCCGGGTGCGGGTTCTGAATCTCGCAAAATACATCGAGAAACGGCAGCGGCCGTGAGGCTGGACTCTATAATGAGCCTTCAGGCGAGATGCGAACGAAAGGGCAGACGCGCTCAAGCGGGGCCGCCGAGCGGCGATTTCAGGAACTGCTGGAAGCCGCTCCCGACGCCATTCTTCAAGTGGACGAGACGGGACGAATCGTGCTGGTGAACTGCGTGGTGGAAGACATGTTCGGCTACACGCGGGAGGAGTTGCTGGGAAAGCCAGTGGAAATTCTGATTCCGGAAGAATTGCGGGACGCGCACACGGCGCGCCGAAGGGAATATCGCCAGCAGCCGGCCCGGCGTCCGATGGGAGCGGGCCTGAGCCTCAGCGGGGTGCGCAAGGACGGCTCGCGCTTTCCGGTAGAGATCAGTCTCAGCCCGTCGCAATTCGAGGAAAGCTTTCTCGTAACAGCCATCGTGCGCGACATCACCAGCCGGAAACAGGCCGAGGAAAGACTGCGCCAGCTTCAGGAAAGCTATATCCGCGAGCTGACTTCCACGAATCGCGAGCTGGAGCTGCGCAATCGCGAGATCGAGCGGGCCGACCGGCTGAAGAGCGAATTTCTGGCGAGCATGAGCCATGAGCTCCGCACGCCTCTGCACACGGTCATCGGATTTTCGGAGTTGCTGGCGGAGGAGCTGGAAGGGCCGCTGAACGACAAACAGAAGCGGTTCGTCGATCATATTCACCGCGACGCAAATCACCTGCTGGAATTGATCAACGACATTCTGGACCTGAGCAAAATCGAAGCAGGGCGTTTGGAGCTGCGGGCGGAAGCATTCGACCTGGGCGAGGCGGTGGAAGAATCTGTGGCGTCGTTTCGCGCGCTGGCCCGGGCGAAGTCCATCGCAATCGAGACCCAGCTTCCCGCGAACGTGGTGCTGGAGGCGGACCGGCTGCGGATCAAACAGATTGTGGTGAATTTGCTGAGCAACGCGGTGAAGTTCACGCCGGAAGGAGGGCGCGTGCGGATCGAGGCGCGGCTGGAAGACGGGGCCGTCAGCATTTCGGTTGAGGACACCGGCGTCGGGATTCCCAAAGAGGCGCAAGGCGCGGTTTTCGACAAGTTTTATCAGGTGGGCGAAACGACCAAAGGACTGCGCGAAGGCACCGGTCTCGGTCTGGCGATCACGAAACGCCTGGTGGAGCAGCACGGCGGGCGCATCGAGCTGGAGAGCGAGGTTGGAAAGGGAAGCCGCTTTCAGTTTCGCGTTCCCCTCCGACGGGACAAAGCCGCGGGGGCGCCGGAATGAAAACGGTGCTGGTAGCCGACGACAAGGCCACCGGGCGGGAGTTGGTGCGGACCGTGCTGGAAAACAGCGGCTACCAGGTGGTGGAGGCAAGCGATGGGCTGGAGGCGGTGCGGCAGGCGCGGGAGATTCAGCCCGACCTGGTGATTCTGGATCTGCACATGCCGGGCCTGGATGGATTCGGCGTCGTGCGCGAGCTGCGGCGCGACGAAAGGTTCGCGGCGACTCCGGTCATCGCTCTCACGGCCAGCGCGATGATGGGCGACCGGGAGCGCGCCATGGCGGCCGGATTTGGGGGGTACATCACGAAACCGGTGCGGCTGAGCGCCTTGCGTGAAGAGGTGAAGCGCCTACTCAAGTGACGATGCTTCGCTGTTATGACTAGCCCGGAAATTCGTTTATTGATCGTCGACGACAACGCCGCGAGCTTGGAGCTGCTTTCCTCCGCGCTGGCTCAACCGGGGCTGCGTATTTTCACGGAGAGCGATCCCCAGCGCGGCCTGGAGCGGGCGCATAGCGAGCGTCCGCAGATCGTGATCACCGATCTGGTGATGCCGAACATGAGCGGCCTGGAGCTGTTAGAGAAGATCGTGGAATTCGACCCGTCGATCGAAGTGATTTTGATGACGGCGCATTACTCCACCGAATCCGCGGTGGAGGCCATCAAGAAGGGCGCGAGCGACTATTTGAACAAGCCGGTCTCGCTCTCTTCGCTTCGCGAGCGGGTTGGCAAGCTGCTGGAAGACGCGCGCCGCCGGCAGAGGGCTTTCCAGTTGGAAGGCGAGCTGCTGGAGAGCGCGGAATTCGAGAGCATCGTGGGGAACAGTCCTTTGATGTGGGAGATGTTTTCGCGAATCCGCCGGGTGGCTCCGCACTTCCGCACGGTGCTGGTGACGGGAGAGACGGGAACGGGCAAGGACCTGGTGGCGCAGGCGCTGCACCGGCTGAGTCCGGCGGCGCGGGGACGGTACATGGCGCTCAATTGTTCGGCGGTGGTGGAGACGCTGTTTGAGAGCGAGCTGTTCGGCCATGTCCGAGGCGCGTTCACCGGGGCGGCAAGCGACAAGCCCGGCCTATTCGAGCACGCGCATGGGGGCACGCTGTTTTTGGACGAAATCGGCGACATGCCGCTCGCAACTCAAGCCAAGCTTCTTCGGGTGCTGCAAAATCAGGAGGTGCTCCGGGTAGGCTCGCTCACGCCGAAGAAAGTGGATGTGCGGGTGATCGCGGCCACTAACCGCGACTTGCGGGCCCTGGTGGGCGAAAAGCAATTTCGAGAGGATTTGTATTACCGCCTTTCCATGGTGGAGATCCGGACGCCGCGGCTGGCGGAACGCAAAGAGGATCTTCCGCTTCTGGAGCGTTATTTCCTTTCCAAGTTCGCGGCGCAATACGGAAAGGACATCCGGCGGATCTCGCCGCGAGCGCAGATCGCGCTGGCCGCTTACTCCTGGCCTGGGAACGTGCGCGAGTTGGAGAACGCGATCGGCTATGCGGCCATGATGGCGACCGGGGACACGATCGATGTCGCGGATCTGCCGAGCCAATTTCAGCCCGGCGGAAGCTCCAAGCCGGCGGCGGAAGGCAAGGAGGGGGGAGCAGGCACTCTGGAAGAGCAGGAACGCCGATTGATTGCGCACGCGCTCGAAGCGGCGGGCGGCAATCAGTCGCAGGCCGCCCGCGCACTCAAGATCGGGCGGGACGCTTTGCGGTACAAGATCAAGAAGCACAATTTACAGGGGCGCGTTTAACGCCGCGAGGACGCGGGCAGGGGTGAGCGGATATTGGCGCATGCGCACTCCGGTCGCGTCAAAGAAGGCGTTGGCGATGGCGGCCGCGGCGGCGGCCATCACCTCTTCCCCGGCGCCGGTGGAGCGCAGGCCGATGCGCTGCACGACGACCGGCGTCACCTCGGGGCATTCGTCGAAACGCAGGACGGGATAGCTGGACCAGTCCAGACTGGTTACGCTTGCGCCGCCGAGCGTTACTTCTTCCTTAAGCATGCGGCTAGCGGCCTGCACGAGCTGTCCGGAGATCTGGCTTTCGACGTTGCCAGGGTTGACGGTCTGGCCGGCGTCGATGGCGCCGTACAAGCGCTCGGCCAGAACGCGGCCCGTTTCCTTATCGACTTGGATCTCGGCGACAGCGGCGCCGTAGGAGGCCAGATGGGTGCCGAGCCCAATGCCGCGGCCGCGAACGAGCTTGGCGCCAGCGAGCGCGGAAGCCGCCCTTCGGGGCGACCAGCGCGCGGCCTGGGCGACGGCGTCCAGAACGCCCAGCCAGCGCGCGTCGGCGATGTTGAGCCGGCGGAACGCGTAAGGGTCCATGGCGAGCAAGAAGGCGAGCTGATCGATGGCCTGCTCGGAGGCGAAAGAGAAGGAAAGATCCAAAGGCGAGCGCAGCCATCCGCCCTTCAAATAGGAAGCCACGGGAAGCTTATGGTTCACCAGGCGCAAGTTGGGGATGTCGTACATGCCTCCGCAATTGAGCGGGCTGACCTGCTGCGAAGCTCCTGAAGGCCATTCGGCGGCGGCGCGTCCGAGCGCCAGTTGCTCGGCGGTTTCGACGCTGCTCCAGCCATGCTGCCAGCCCTGGTACTCATAGGCCAGGATCTTGCCGGAAGGGTCGGCGGCGGCGCGGACCTCGCCGACATGGGCGGGGCCGAAGTTGTCCCAGCCATGCTCGTCCCAGCGCATAAATTGGAGACGAACCGGCTTGCCGGCCAACTGAGAAAGAATGGCGGCGGATTGGGCCGCGTCGTCGTAGCAACTGTGGCCATAAGCGCCGGAACCCTCGTAATACTGCACGCGAACCTTTTCGGGAGGCAGGCCCAGGACGCGGGCGAGGCTTGCGCGGGTTCCATAAACGTCCTGGGTGGAGCACATTACCAGGGCGGAATCGGGCTTGACGTCGGCCAGGGCGCAGTTGGGAGCGAAGGGAGCGTGAGCTTGATAGGGCCCGTGGCAGGCCAACGAAACCGCGTGCGCGGCTTTGGCGATGGCGGCGTCGAAGTCGCCCCGCTCCAACACGACGCGGTCTTCGGATTTGGCGCTGCGCATTTGCCGGTGTAAGGCGGAGTTAACGGGAAGGGCGGGCGGCGCCTCCCAGGTCACTTTCAGCCGCCGGGCGGCGCGCACGGCATCCCATTCGTTCTGCGCGACGACGCCGATAAAGTCGCCCTTGCGGAGGATTCGCGCGGCGGGGACGCCGCGGATGGATTCTTGGTCAATGCCGAGCACCTTCGCGCCCGCGCCATACATTCGCTGGCCTGGCGGCCGGACCACGCGACCATGCAGCATCCCCTCGATGCGAGCGTGCTGCATGAAGACATATTTGCCGGTTACTTTGGCGGCCATGTCGAGGCGCGGAACGGAGGCGCCGACCAATTTATAAGCCGACGGGGGCTTCACGGGAGCCGAACCGCTGACGGCGAAATTAAACCGCTTGCCTCCGATGAGATCGCCGTAGGCGATGCGGCGGCTGGGGTGGCCCGCGACGGAAACAATTCCTTTCGAGACGGCGAGGCGCTCCACGGGCGCATCGAGCTTGTTGGAGGCGAGCTGTAATAAGGCGGCCCGGGCTTCCGCCGCAGCGGCGCGGATCTGCGGGCCGCCTCTGGCGATGGAGGCGCTCGAATAAGTGCCGCCTTGATTGGGGGTGACGTTGGTGTCGAGGCGGACGGTGTTGAGCTGGCTCATATCGAGATCCAGCTCGTCCGCCGCGATTTGAAGCAGGGCGGTGGAGGCTCCCTGGCCGAGTTCGGCGAATCCGATGTAGACGGTGGCGGTGTTGTCGGAGTGAATGGCGAGCCAGGTATCCACCTGGCGGGCGTCGGGCGGGCCGGCTTTTTCGCTGCGCGCGGTTTCGTTTCTTTCCTGGCCCTTAATTTGTTGCGCATGCAGAATGCCGGGGCCGGAAAGGACAAATTCGACAACCAGAGCTCCACCGGCCTTTAAGAAATCGCGCCGAATCATCGCGCCTCCGTCATGGCGCGAGAGGCTCGCTGAATGGCTTGAATGATGCGCGGATAGGTCCCGCAGCGGCAGAGGTGGCCGTTCATGGCCGAGCGGATCTGGGCCTGCGAGGGGCGGGGCGTTTTCGAGAGAAGTTCGGCGGCTTTGACGATCATGCCGTTGTAACAATAGCCGCACTGCAAAGCCTGTTCGTCGAGCATGGCCTGCTGCACGGGATGCAAGGCGGGAGGATGGGCAAGCCTGTTCCGCGCGGCATACCAGGCGGGGAGGCCTTCAAGCGTAGTGACCGGCTTACCTTCGACGGCCGAGACGGGAGTAACGCAGGAGCGGGTCTCGACGCCATCGACGAGCACAGAGCAAGAACCGCATTGCGCCAAGCCGCAGCCGAAGCGCGGGCCTTGCAGCCTCAGCTCATTGGACAGGACATATAAAAGCGGCGTATCGGGGGCGGACGCCACTTTCCAGATTCGTTCGTTGACTCGGATTTTGAGATCGCGCGCCATGCTCCCGCCAAGATATCACGCTGAGGCGGAGCGAATGCGGCGCAGCAGAGGCGCGCAGGATGGCTAAGCGGCTTTCTGAACCTTGCCGTTTTTAATGCAGGAGGTGCAGACGCGAACGCGGCGGCTGGCGCCATTCAGGACGGCTCGAACTCGCTGCAAGTTCACGTTCCAACGGCGCTTGGTCACATTATGAGCGTGGCTAATCCGATTGCCGAACCGCGGACCGCGCCCGCAAATTTCACACACCTTGGCCATGAAGCCAGTTTACCACGCTAATTGCCATCCACGGAGAAAGCAAGCAGGACGTTGCCGGGCATTCCGCCGAACTGGTTGTAGCCGGAGGGGACCAAGACAAGGCCGTCCGCGACGGCCGCTCCGGTGGCATCGATGGATCCGCCGCGGGCCGGTTTACCGTTGACGGTGGGGAACTGGCGGGCGGTATTGAAGTCCCAGATCACGCGGCCGCCGGCGGTGGAATAGGCGCGCAGGTGGCCATCGAGGGCGCCCGAGAACACCGCACCGGGGATGGCGGTGACAGCCGCGGATTGCGCGGGGGAGCAGATGGGCTGAGCGGGCGGGCAGACGGGGGGAGGGGAGCTCCAGAGGATTCTGCCCGACTTAAGATCGAGGGCATGGAGGCCGCCGCCCTTTTTTGGGTCCGGCACGATGCGGCGTCCGCCCGGCGCCGCGGGGTCGGCGACGGTGTGCAGGACGACGTCCGAGATGGCGACATAAAGGCGCTGGCCATCGGCGGCCGAACCCCATTGGCTACCGCCGAGCAGGCCGCCGGCGCCCACACGGGTTTGCCAAAGGATTTTGCCTTCGGCGTCAGGATCGATTGCATGCACGATGCCGGACTTCTGCCCGATAACCAGAGCGCGCCGACCGCCGCCGAGCTGGACCAGAATCGGGGGCTGGCCGAAATCGGAGTCGGGCCCGGCATTATCCGGACAGTTGGCGGGCGTGCGAGAAGAGCAGCTACCGTTATAGACGTCGCCCTGGGCAAGCTGCCGCGACCAGAGCAGCTTGCCGGTTTTTAGATCGAAGGCGAGCACCGCGTCGCTGGCGCCGGTGGCGGGATGGGAATAGTTGTCCCCCGTGGCGACATAGAGCGCATCGCGCTGTTCATCGATCGTGGGCGTGGACCAAATGGCGGCTCCGGAAGGGCCCATGGCTTTGGCTGGCGCCAACGGCATGGCAGCTTGGGCAATGGTATAGCTTTGCCAGATGGTGCGGCCGGTGGCCGCGTCGAGAGCGGCGACGCTGCCGCGAAACGAGCAACACGCGGCGTTGGGGTCGGTCACAAGCGACTCTTCGATGGAAGAGAAACCCTGGTAGACGGCGCCTTTATAGAACACCGGGGTGGCGGTGACGCTGGCGAGCAAATGTTCGGCGGGCCGCGTCTTCCATAACAGTTCTCCGGAGGCCGCATTCAGGGCGTACATGACGGCGCTGCGATCCCCGAAGAAGATGGCCGGAACGCCGTTGGCCTGGCCTACGGCGACGCCGGAACGAATTCCGGCCGCCGCCTTAAAGGCCCAGTGGACGCACGCGCTGGCGGCGTCGATAGAGTAGACGTCGCCCGCCAGCGTGCCGAAAAATACGCGGCGGCCGGCGACGGCGGGCTGGCCGCGCGCCATGGTCACCGGTCCAAGATTGAACGCCCATTTGAGCTTGAGCCTGGGCACAACGGCAGAAGAGAGCCCGGCCGCGTTGGCGTCCTGATAGCGGGAGTTTGTGACGCTGGGACTCCATCCGCCCCAGGCGGCCTCGCCGAGGTTGAACGAAGGATTGCCCGGGCAGTTTTTCTCAAACGCGGGTTTGGCGCCGAGGTCGCCGGTGGGAGCGATGTAGACGAGAAGAGATAAGACCTGCTGGGTGGACAAACCGCTGGTCTGGGACTTCATGACGCCGTTGGTAAGGGCCGCGTAGATGGCCGCGCCGGTCATGCGCTGGATCGCGGCAAAGGACGGAGCGCGTCCGGCGGGCGCATCGTGGCAGGAGGAGCAACGTTGCCGATACAATGCGGCTCCGTCCTGCGCGTGGGAAAGCGCAATCCCCGTCAGGATCAGCAGACAGACGGATCGCATGGGCAAATTTCGATGTTATCGCAGCCGTTTTGGCGCGGGGCTTGAAAGACAAAAACGCCGGCGAAGAGATCGCCGGCGTTTAGAGGTCAAGGAATAAAACGTTTAGAAGGTAAACCGGCCAACAAGTTGACCACTGCGAGGGGTGGCTCCCGCGCCGTTGAGAGTGGCAATGCTGCCGAAGCCGGCGGCGTTGTAGACATTGCCGCTGTAGACGCCTGTGGTGATGGGCAGAAGAGGATTGGACACCGACGGCATCGACAGGAAGAGGCGGTTGAAGATATTAAAGAATTCAGCGCGGAATTGCAAGACGTACTTGCCTTCCTTGCCGATTCTAAAGTTGCGCGCAAAGCTGGCGTTTTCCGCGGGCTGGCGCTGCCAGCGGAAGTTATTGAGGAATGGGGCGGCGGTTCCCCACGTTCCTCCGGGGGCATCGCTCCAAGCGTTGGGATTCAGAATCTGCGTGGTCTGGGGGTTGAAGCATCCGCAGTTGGGGTCATGGGTGAACAGGGGCTGTCCGGTAAGATTCTGGAAGTTATTCCCAAAAACTTCGGTAAATCCTCCCGCGACTCTGCCCAATTGGTTGAGGAGGAGATTATTCGACGCGGGCTCCCCAAGCAGAGCGCCGCTCTGATAACGGAGGACAGCGCCAAGCTGCCAGTCGCGGGTGACTTGAGAAAGCACCTTCATGGCGGTCTTGTCGGCGGAGAATTTGGGCGTTATATAGCTGAAGGTGATGGTCATCGCCAAGGGCTGGACGTATTGATTCAACTGCTTATTGTTCGGATAGTTGTAAATGTCGCCGGTTACGGCCTGTCTGGTCAGATAGTAGGTGCTGTCGGAAGCCGCCCCGAGGACTTCCGCGCTGGCCCAGGTGAAGTTGCCGGCAGCTTGCAGGCCGTGGGATAAGCGCTTGGTGACCTTGACTTGGAGCGAATCGTACCAGGTTTTGCCGGTAGGCGGTCCGAGCCAGGGGGACACGCCCTCCCATTGCGGCACGAAGCGGAGAGCCTGTTCGAGCGGCTGATTGGCGGGGAAGCCGGGGTAGATGGAGGGGACAGTCGGAGTGCCGTTCACGTTTACCAGCGCAAATTGGGGGAAGCGCTGTTGAACGGCGGCGCTGCTGATGGGGCTGGTGAGCAGGGCCCGGTCGGACGCGCTGTTCATGTTGATTCCATATTGCGCTAGCAGACCAGCGGGGGTAAGGGAGTTGGAGGCGATTTGATCCATGTTGGGGGCCGGGAAATAGGCGCCGCGGTTGCCCACGAAGCTGACTTCCGCAGCCAGATTCTTCATGAGCTCGCGTTGCACGCCGATGCTCCAGGTGAGGATTCGGCCGGGACGGTTGTGCGGATCGAAGAAGACGAACGGAAGGGACGCGGTGGGGGCCAAGATGCCGTTGTTGGGGATGGGATATTTGTACTGATTCAGATTCGGCCAGACCACCGGGGCGTTGCCGAAGGGGTTGCCGGGCGCATAGGGGTTGCCGCCCTGGAGGCCGTTTTGGGCGGGGTTGCCGGTGTTTTGCATGGGGCTGATTCCATAGCCGTTGGGGTAGATGGTGTAGTAATCGGCGGCGCTATACAAAACGCCGTTGGGGGCTTCTTCGACGTCGTATTGAATGCCCGCGCCGCCGCGAAGGACGGTCTTGGAATCGATCTGATAGGCCGCTCCGAGGCGGGGGCCAAAAGCGTAGGGATAGTTGTGCGAGAACTGACAGTTGCAAGTGGCGCCGTAGAGCACCGCTCCATAGTGGTTGGTGACGGGGTCGAAGGTGCTGAAGGAGGCGTCTTGCATGCGCCCGTACTGCTCTTTCATATATGTCTGGTAGTCGTAGCGGAGGCCATAATCGAGCGTCAGCTTCCGGCTCACCTTCCAGCTATCCTGGGCAAAAATACCGAAGGAGTGATAGCCCAGCCTGACGTCGGTGGGCGCGTTGAGATTCAACTGATCGGGAAGGCCCATCAGGAAGCTGGCGTAAGAAAAACCGGTCGGGTTGGCGGAGCTAAGGCCCACTGTGCTTTGCCAGGGGTCGCTTGTCTCGGCATTGCTGAAGACGAAGTTTCCGTTGGCGCGCCACAGGCTCGGGACGGGGAAGCCCTCCTGCACATAGTCGCCGCCAAATTTGAAAGTGTGGTTGCCGTGAACCCACGTCAAGCTGGTGTTGGCGGTGGGCTTCTCCTCATAGGCGGTTGCGCTGAAGGTGGCGCCGATCGCTCCGCCGCCGGGGCTGTAACCGCCCGCCGTGCCGCTGTAGATGCCGCTGATGTCGGGCATGATGTTGTTGGCGAAGTAGCCTTTAAGCCCGATGTTGCTCTGGGAGAAAGACGGCGCGACATGGGGCTCCGAGGTCTGAAAGTATCCGACGCCCAGGTGGAAAAGCACAGTGGGGGTTAAGCTTTGGTCGTAGTTCAAGCGGACGGTGTGGTTCCAAATGTTGGTGTCGGCTCCGCCGAGCGCCAAAGGTTGAATGCCGCCATCCACGTTGGGCGAATAGGTATTCAATTGCGAATAGTATCCCGAGATTTTGATGGTGGGACTGATGGAATGGTCCAGCTTGATGGAGACGTTGGTGGTGTGCGTGAAGCTGGTGTAGGCGGGGACGTTGTAGTTGTTAATGATGCCGGGCGCGTTGGGCTGGGGCAGAAGCTTCTGAATGGCCAAGGCGACCGGATCCAACATCGTTGCGGGAATGGTGTTGTTGGGGAAAGGAGTGCGAACGACTTGGCCGCCGACCAGGCGGGTGGAGTAAGGATCGAAGATTTGGCCTTGAACCAAGGCGGTTCCGTTGGGGTCCATGGCCGGCGTGCTGGTGCCAACCAGGTTCACGGCCGGAAAGGGCGTACAGACGCCGCCCGCGCCGCCGACGGCGCCGCCGATGTATGTGGAGCACTCGGCCGTGCTGAAGTTGCCCTGCTGGTAGGCCTGAGTGGGGACCGTGTCGGTGGTGGTTCCGTTGAGGTTGTTCTGGCGGAATTGCTCAAAGTTGAAAAAGAAAAAAGACTTATTCCGGCCGTCGAATACTTTGGGAATTCGAATGGGACCGCCGAGGGTGAAACCGTAATCGTTGCGGCGAATACGGTTGCGGATGTGCTGGCGGTCCGAAACCGGGCCGCAGTAGAGGCTGCTTTGGGTGCACCGGTCGGTAAAGGGCGCTCCAGCATATAAAAATTCGTTGACAAAATAGTCATAACCGCTGCCATGAAAGGTGTTGGTTCCGGACTTCATGGTGTAGTTGAAATATCCTCCAGCAGCCTGCCCGTATTCCGCATTGAAGTTGCTGGTTTGAATTCCGACTTCCTGAATGGCGTCGACGCCGCCTTGGCTGTTCTGCTGGGCGATCTTCCAGATGTTGCTGTTGGTGTCCTGGCCCTCGATTCGAATGTTTTCACTGTTGGCGGGAAGGCCGTTCACCACCACGGCGTTATCGTTTTGAAAGAAGGTGCCCGGAAGGAGGATCATTTCCTGCAGGGGGTTGCGAATGTTGCCAGTGCCGGTGGCTCCTCCGCTGCCATTGGTTGTAAGAACGGGAAGCTGATTGACTTCGTCGGTGCTGAGCAAGTGGCTCATTTCACCGCTTTCGGTCTTAAGCAACGGCGCCTGTTCGGTGACCTCGACGGTTTCGCTGACGCCTCCCAGCTCGAGACGGACATCCTGGCGAGTCGCGGTGGCGACTTGCACCTCGAGATTAGTGCGGACATATTTTTTGAAACCGGGCGCCGTCACAGTCATTTCGTATTTGCCGGCCGGCACCGGGATGACATAGTTGCCGGTGGACGAGGCGCCTCCGTGAAATACTTGACCGGTTTCCGCGTTCTTGACATCGATCGAGGCGTTCGGAGTCGCCGCGCCCTGCGGGTCCGTGATGGTGCCGGTGATGGAGCCCTGGTCGCCCTGGCCGAACAGGGCGAGCGCAAACAACAGCAGGCACGCAAGCGCTCTAACGCAGCGCCTCGCAAATATTGCATGCATTGAGGCCGTGAGCTGACTTCTGATCATCAATTCGTTTCCTTCCCCTGAAAATAAGCTACGAGATTCCTCCAGGCGTCGCACCCAGATTGGGATATCGTTTAAGGTAAACTATCACGAGCAGACGACGCCGGTCAATTCGTTTCTCGTTGATGTATGCAATTCACGCAGTTGATAGTGGTGGGCGTTTGCGGGGCTCGCTGTAGATGAGATCGAGGATATTACGGACGGGCCTGACGGCGGCCGCATTGCTGGGCGCGTTGGGCGCAGCCGGCGTGTGGCGGCGTATGCGGGAAGCCCAGCGCGCCAGCGGGTCCGATGCGGCATGGTCAAAAACGGGGGGCCGCTACGCCGACCCCCAGGCGTGCGAGCAATGTCACGGGGAGATTGCAGCCACGTACGGGAAAACCGGGATGGGACGGTCGTTCCGGCGCGTCCGGAGGGAGGATATTGCGTGGCCGGCGGGTGGAAAGCCCTGGCGTCACGGCGCGTCCGACAGTTTTTTTGAGATGGTCCAGCGGGACGGCGTCTGGTTTCAACGGCGCTGGCAGATCGGATTCGACGGCAAGCAAACCAACGTGGACGAGAAGCGCGTGGACTACGTGCTCGGTTCGGGCAACCATGCACGGACTTTTTTGCACCTGACCGAAAAGAACACGCTCCAAGAATTGCCGCTCGGCTGGTATGCAGAAAAGGGCGGCTACTGGGCGATGAATCCTGGTTACGACCGGCCCGACTACGCGGGATCGGTACGGCCGATTTACTACGAGTGCATGTTTTGCCACAACGGCTATCCGAAGATTCCGGAAGGCGAGCAGAGGGACGCAACCCAGGCGACGTATCTGACGCCTTTGCCGGAGGGAATCGATTGCCAACGATGCCATGGGCCAGGACAAGACCACGTCGACAAAGCTTACGAGGGGGCGAGCGTGGAAGCGATTCGCCTGGCGATCGTCAACCCGGCGCGCCTGCCGCCGGACCGCCGAATGGAGGTTTGCCTCCAGTGCCACCTTGAAACCACCAACGAAAAGCTGCCGCATGCAATCGTGCGTTTCGATCGTCTTCCGTTCTCGTATACGCCGGGCCAGCCGCTGGGCGACTACGAAGTGATCTTCAATCGGGCGCAGGGGAATCTGGACAACTTCGAGGTGGCGCAGGCCGGCTACCGGCTGCTGGAGTCGCAATGCTTCCGTAAGAGCGCGGGGAAGCTTGAATGCATCGGCTGCCATAATCCTCACGACATTCCGCGAGGCGAGCAGGCGACGGCACACTACAACCAGGTTTGCATGGGCTGCCACCAGGAAGTCACGCGGGCGGCTTCGGCCCCGCATACCCGCGAAGCCAACTGCACCGGCTGCCATATGCCGAAGCGGAGAACCGACGATGGAATTCACGTGGTGATGACGGATCACCTGATTGCGCGCCGTCCGCCGGCGGGAGACTTGCTGGCGGAAAAGACCGAACGGGCGGAAACGCAAGGCGCGTCTTACCAGGGAGAGGTGGCGCTGTACTACCCCGCCAAGCTGTCGTCGAGGGAAGACGACGATTTGATCGTGGCGGTTGCGCAGGTGCGCGAACAGAGCAATCTGAAAGCCGGCCTGCCGTTATTGGCGTCGCGAATCGAGAAGCACCATCCGGCCAGAGCGTCCTATTATGCGGAGCTAGCGGAAGGCTACGCGGCGGCGGGCGACACGGCCTCGGCGGTCCGCTATTTCGAGGAGGCCGCCCGGCGCGATCCGGCGTCGCCCAGCCGGCTGATCCAGTGGGGAGACGCGCTCGGGGAAGCCGGGCAATGGCCCCTTGCGGAAGAGAAACTACGGCGGGCCACGGAACTCGCGCCGGACGACGCGCGGGCCTGGGGACGGCTAGGCTGGGCGATGTGGCAGCAGAACAAAGCCGGGGAGGCAAAAGGGGCGCTGGAAAAAGCGATCCGCCTGGGGCCGGAGATCGCGGAATTGCACAACAATCTGGGGTTGGTTTTGTGGGGGGTTGGGGACCGGTCGGCGGCGGAAAAGGAATTTCGGGCGGCGCTGCGTATACAGCCGGGCGTGGCGGAGTGGCGGTTGAATCTTGGCCGGGCGCTGGCGTCGCAGGGCCAACTGGCGGAGGCGCGTTTTCAGATGGAGCAGAGTCTTCGGCTGAAGCCCGGCTACGCCGAAGCCCGGGCGGATTATGCGCGCGTGCTCACGGATTTGAATCGGCCAGCCGAGGCCGAGAAACAGGCTAGACTGGCGGTGGAAGCCGATCCCCGCTCCGGGTCCGGCCATCAGATCCTGGGGGAGCTGTTCTACGCCAAGGCCGACCTTTTAGGCGCAGGGCGAGAACTGTCCGAAGCCGTCCAGCTACAACCGGGGAATTGGCGCGCACAGGTTGAACTGGGGATCGTGCTGGCGCGGCAGGGAGACCGCAGGGGGGCGGTTCAGCATTTGACGGCGGCCGCGCAGGGGCCCGACCCGGACGCCCGAGCGGCGGCGGAACAAGCGTTGCGCGAGCTAAGGTAACGGGACTTTGCAGAGCTTGCCGCGGCGAGCGCGACGGCAGCTCTACTTGGCCAAGGAGGGCGACGGGTCCAGCGCCTGGCACGCCTCGCTATAGCCCAAGTCGCATCCGCGGCGGAAACGAGCCTCGGCAAGCGACTCGTTCTTTGGCGTTTCGATGCCCTGACGGTGCATGACGCCAACGTTGAAGCATCCCGGCGCGTAGCCCGCATCGCAAGCGCTTTCCAAAATACGCCTGGCCTTGACGATGTCTTTGGGAACGCCTTCGCCAAAAAGATAGCTTTCTCCGATTTGTCCGCAGCCGCGAGCAAATCCCGCGTCGCAGCTTTGTTGGAAGAGGGCGGCCGAATACTCCAGGTTCCGGGCGACTCCCTGGCCCCCGTAATACAGCGCGCCGAGCATGAAACAGCTCTCTCCGTCTCCGCGCTTGCACGGCTGGAGCAATATATCGTCTCCATCGGTTTTCGCCAGGTTCATCACGCTGTCGCAAGCGGCGGCGAGGCCGATATCGCAGGCGTGCTTAAAACTCCGGGCGGCGCCGAATGGATCGCGAGGGAGTCTTCCGCCTTCGCTCAGCAGCGTTCCGAGATGGAAGCAACCGCGGGCGGAGTTGTGCTGGCATTGCACGTCAAGAATATGTGCCAAGACCTGGCAAGCTTTTGTGCGGCCCGCCTGGCAGGCTTTTTCCCAGAAGCCGGGGTCGCTGCCCGGGTGTTTTCCGCCCAGAAAGCCGGTGGCGAACATCAAGCCGAAAAGAGCCGCCCAGAGGCCCATGAATGCAAAGTTGGCCTGCTGGGGGGTCCAGGCCGACAGCGGCTTGAAGGGAAATTTCTGCGCCGCAACCCACTTTTTGCGGGCAAACCAGGCGGCGAGGGCGATACTGGCGCGATCCAGGGCCCGCACGGTCAAGTTGAGCGCGGGAACGCAAAGGAGCTTGTCGTAGAAGGTGGGCGCTCCCAGGCTGTCGAGCAAACTAAAGGCAACAAAAACGCCGGCGCCATAGGCGGCGCCGAAGATGGCCTTTCCGAGATTTTTGCGGGGAGAGGTAGCTGGATCGGTCACCAGGAGATGCAGTCCGAGAAAGACGGCGGGATGGATGTTGAAGTCGATGAAACGGTACATTCCGGTGGCGCCGAGGTAGGCGAAGTTGAGCGCAACCAGCATGGCCGCCGCGGACAAGGTGACCAGAGTCACCGAGAACAGAGCCTGCACAATGAGCCCAAGCAGGAAGATTTCGAGATAGATATTGGGCGGATTATTGAAAGTGGTGGAAATTTCCACGCCCCAGGTGAGCGGCGTGCCGCGAGCCGCCAGCAAGACGACAGAGACGAGGAAAAGGGCAAAGGCGGAAGGATTAAAGATATGAACGGAGCGTCCGTCGCGCTTCCATTTCAGGAATTCCTTGCCGAGCACGATCAGGGCGATCATGGCGAACTGGAAATAGAACCAGTCGTCGCGAAACCACAGGAACAGATTCGTGCTGAAGACGATGGGGATCGGGCCAAAGCCAAGAATCCAGTGGTCCCGGCGAAGCCAGCAGACCAGCATGTCGAAAACGTAGAGGAAGACCACCTGGGCGGCGATGAGGGGGATTTCGTGGTAAACCTCGGGCCAATACCAGCCCCAGTAGGCAAATACGCTGGAATGCATGATCATCTGGACCCAATGCACAGGCCGGGGAACGAATTGGCAGGTCAGAGCGCGCCCGGCGCGGGCGACGCTCCACCAAAGCGCGCAGAGCGCGGCGAACAGGAAGGCGGCGGCCGTTAAGAAGGAGGCGCTCAGATGGGGATTTGCATGCACGCGGGGGAGCAGCGCAAAACTCGCGAAGATGGGCGTGAGGAGGGTGGGGAGCCACAACCACGAGAGCCGGCGATGGATGCCCGGCGCGGCAGGGCCGATCGATTGAAATCGACGGCCGCGCTCGGCGGCGCGATTGGGTTTCGCGGCGCGTGGGGTTCGCCGGACCGGAACGGACGATTTCATGAGGGCAAATCATATCGAAAAAAAACGCCGGTGGCTAACGGGGGCTTGCGACGGGGGTACGGACGAAGGGAGCGCGGAAGAGGCGCGGCGAGCGCCGTTACTTTTTCGCGGCGCCGCCTTCGCTTTCCACGTAGTGCTTGAGGTCCTGCTCGCCCTCAACGCAGGCGAATTCCATCAACTGAAAACCGGGCTGCTTGTTGCGTCCGAAATCAAGCGCGATCTTCCAGGGACGGGTGTACACTTTCGGATCTTCGATGACGGCTTCGTAATGAATGGTGTCGGAATCCACGGGCGTCCAGCGCTCGACGACGTGGATGGCGTCGCTATGAAAATTTCCCGCCATGTCGAACCAAGTGGAGCCATTTTGGTTGGCGACGTCGACGACCAGCGTGCCGCCTTCCCAATGGCCGCGCGAATCGCCCTCGAATAGCTTCACCTGGTCGGGCACATGCGGACGGCCGTCTAAAGGAATGATGCGGAAGGAGTGGAAGGCTTCAAAGAAGATCACGACGTAGCCGGGCGGCTGAAAGATCTGAAATCCGAAAGGCGTGTACATTTGGCGGGGCACGCCGGAAAGGGTGCAGTGCGCCTGCGGATCTTCGTAAAGGTGATGCTCGATCAAATCTTTCTTTTTGGCCATGGCCCAGGGTTGATAGGGAATATGGCCGTCGGGAGGGTCGACGATGATGCCCTTGCCGGCGGGAATTCCGAACTCGGCCGGATGATCCTCGATGTCGAAGGCGGCCGCGCCGTTTTTGGCGTCCCAGATTCCCTGCATATCGGGCTGTCCGCCGGCAAGGCGGCGCACCGGACCGGCCGGAGACGCGGAGCGCCCCTGGTTGCGCGGGCGTGGGGGCTGCGCCGCCGCGAGGAGGGAGAAAGAAAGAGCCGCGCAGAGGGCGGAGAGGGAAAGCCGCAAGTTATTTGCTGGGCGCATTCGATTTCGTCCGGGCCGATTCTTCTAAATAAATGTGGCACTCGTACTCGTACAATTGGGCGTCTTTTTCGGCGTGGAGATACAGGGGCATTCGGATTTTCCAGGGCTTGGTAAACACCTTGGGATCCTCCAGCGTGGCTTCGTATTGAAGCGTGCCGGGGCCGGTTCGGGTATATCGTTCGGTGATCTTGAGCGCATCGCTATGAAAGTCGCCAACCGCGTCGAGCCAGGTTTGATCGATATTATCGGCGACCTCCACCACCAGCGTGTCGCCTTCCCAATGCCCGCGGGAATCGCCCATCCACAGATCCAGGTCCTCCAGATGCTTGCTTCCATCCATTGGAATGATGCGCGTGGCGTGATCGTACTCATACGCCATAAGCACATATTGCGGCGTCTGAAAGATCTGAAATGGGAAAGGCATGTAATTGATGCGCGGAAGGCCGGGCAGGAAGCACATATTCAAAGGATCGGCGGCGGCGCGGTTTTCAAAATTCCACTGGCGCTTTTGCAGCGCCTCGGGCTTGTAAGGGATCTTTCCATCGGGCGGGTCGACTACGACTCCGCTTCCCGCCGCAATGCCGCCGGCGGCTCCATGAGCCTCCAGCGCGGAGGCCGCGGTGTTGCGGGCCTGCCAAATGCCTTGGAGATCTGGCTTTCCGTCCGGCGTTCGAGGAGGCTTGTAGCCGGGGGTTTGCCCGGAAAGGGCCGCCGCCAGCGCCAAGGGAAAGACGATGGGAAAGAACTTCATGGTAAGGTTACTGCTTGGGGCTGCCGGGAGCGCCGTCGGGCGAGCCGGTGAACATTCTGCGGCCGTCGGAGGTGACCACCGATCTGGCGGTCATCGTGTTCGATGCGTCCTTAGCGCGGAAGCCCTCCACGGTCACCTCTTCGCCTTCCTTGAGGCTCGTCTTGCGCCAGCCTTGGCGGTAGAGAATGTTGGGCGGCGCGGTCTCGCACAGCCAGTTTTCCGTCTTGCCGTCGGGGCCTTTCACCTGGATCTCCAGCCAGGAGTGCGGGTTCACCCACTCCATCTTCACGACGGTTCCCTTGAGGGTGACGGGCTTGTTGCCGTCGTATTCAGCCGCAAAGGAATGATGACCCCATGCAGAAAGAGCGCCCAGAAGCGCGCCAACGATCGCCAGCTTGAGTTTCATAAAAGTTTCCTCGCTTGTCCTAAGTGTTAGGTCGCCGCGCCTTTCGCGACGCGCCGGAGGCTCCCTTGTGGGCGCCGGGGCGGCGGCGTCGCGGATCAAGTTCATGATGCCACACTGGGGGATAGGAACAGCTCCGCGATGACGCTCCTCAGCCAGCGGCCCGCCGGGTCCTGGCTGTAGCGCTCGTGCCAATGCTGCACGATGTAATAGGCCGGGAGGTCGAAAGGCAGCGGGAGGATTTTGATGTTGCCGGAAGCGGCCAGATGTTTTCCGAGCTGCTCCGGCAGAACCACCAGATAGTCGCTGGTGGCAATAATGGAGGCGATTCCCAAAAAGCTGGGCACGGTGAGCGCGATTTTGCGGCGGATTTTTTTGGCCTCCAGCGTCTTTTCGAGGACGCCGTGCCCGGTGCCGGACGTAGAAACGGCCAGATGGCTTTCCGCCTCGAATTTTTCGAGAGTGAGCTTGCCGTCGACGCGGGGATGATGGTTGCGAAACGCGCATACGAATCTCTCCCGGAACAGTCTTTGCTGGCAAAAGCCGGCTCCCATTGGCGCAATGAAGCCTACGGCCAAATCCAGTTCGCCCGATTCCAACAGGCGGGGAGTGGCGGGAGTGATTCTTTGCAGATCGACGGCCACCGACGGAGCTTCCTTTCTCAAGTGGCGCATGAGCTTGGGGATCAAGGTGACCTGGGCGATGTCGGTGGATTGAATGCGGAAGGTCCGGCCGGAGGTGCGAGGGTCGAAGACAACGGAGTGCCCGAAGGCGGTTTGCAGGAGGCTTTCCGCTTGTCCTAAAATGCCAATCAGTTCCAGGGCGTGAGGCGTGGGCTCCATGCCGGTGGAGGTTCGTACAAACAAAGGATCGTTGAAATGTTTGCGCAGCTTGGCAAGGCTCATGCTGATCGCGGATTGGCTCAGCGCCAGGCGTTCAGCCGCCTGCGAGACGCTGCGAGTACGGTGGAGTTCGCCGATGATCGCCAGCAGCTTGAGGTCGAAATTGGTCACCATCGCGCGGCGCTCAGCGGAGAAGCCGCCGCCGGCGACAGGGGGGGAAGTCGCTTCCAGCACGGGCCTGCCTCCAAGAATGCATGCAAACAAAAGAGCCGTTTGGTATTATATTTCGTCATTGGCGTGGTGTCAAACGATTTGAAATCGCCGGCGGGAGTCTGATTGCATGCAACCGAAAGCGCCTCAGCAGGCTTTTTTAAAGACTTCGGGAAGCTCGTCGCAAAGCGCGCGGGCGACGCTGCGGCTTCGCGAGATGATTCTCGACGGCCAGTTCCGCCGCGGGGAGCACATCAAGGAGATTCCGCTGGCGGCGCGGCTGAAGGTGTCGCGCATTCCTTTACGACTGGCGCTGGAGCGTTTAGCTCACGAAGGATTGCTGGAGCTCCGGCCCACTCGGGGCTTCGTCGTTCAGCAATTCTCAACGACCGACATCTACGACGCGATCGAATTGCGAGGCATCCTGGAAGGCTCCGCGGCGCGTCTGGCGGCGGAGCGGCTGCGGGACGCGCGCGACCTGGCTCCGCTTCGGGACGCCAACCGCGAACTGGACGCCCTGCTCAAAGGAGGGCGGCTGTCGCTGGATAAATTCACGGATTACATTGAGATTAACGCGCAATTCCACTCCGCCTTGCTGGATCTGGCGCGCAGCAAAATTTTGCGCCGGGCGCTGCAACAAGCTTGCGCGCTGCCGTTCGCCTCCCCGAGCGCCTTTCTTTTGAAGCAGCACGCTTCTTCCTCGTCGAAGGATCTTTTTCTGATCGCGCTGGATCAACACCACGCCATCGCCGACGCGATTTTGAACCGAGAAGGCATGCGCGCGGATTTGCTGGCGCGCGAACACGCGCGGCTGGCGCGAAGGAATCTGGACGCCGCGCTGCAAAATCGGGAGCTGCTGAAGGTCGTGCGCGGCTCGAAATTGATTCAGCTTTAGCGCGCGGCGAGGCGCAGGTTTTATCAGCGGGAGTGAAATCGATTATCAAAGCTCCGCTATCGACTCGCGAGGGGAATCACGATAATCTGTCGATTGACAGGCTCCGCAGCAAGAAAGCCGAAAACACAATTGCAATATTGCGGCGATTCCGTGGTTTGGCGCAGCAGCAAGCGATCCTGGCTTGGTCCGCGCCAGCCGCGATGCTGTTTGATGGCCATGATCGACGAACCGGGCGCGAGGGCGGCAGCGCGCTTCGCCCCGAATAATTCCACCGCGGAAAATCTGCACTTTCTAAGAATTTATCTGGAGCAATTCGGCCGGCCGGCGCGCTTTTGCACGCATCGTTTGAGTCTATTTCGGGGCAATCCGCGGTGGCCGGCCGGAGGGGCCGAAGGCGAAGAGGCCGGTTGGAGCCAGATCCGGCGCGCCTTAGCCGAGTTGGAGATCGAATGGTCGCCCAGCGGCTGGGCCAAGACGGGGCTCGCGGCGCGATTTTTCCGCCTGGCCGAACGGGAGCTGGCCCCAGGTCTTCAGCAAGCGGGGATAGAGACGCTGGCGGACGCCAACCGTTATCTGGAGCGGGTCTATCTTCCCTGGTGGCGTTCGCGGCATGGCCCAACGGCGGCGCCCGGAAACGCGCATCGTCCTTTGCTAGCCCACCACGATCTAGATTCGATCCTCAGCGAAGTGGAGACGCGCGTCATTTCGGCTCGCGGCACGGTGCAGTTTCGGGGCGAAACCTATAGACTGCCGCAACGGGCTTATGTGGCCTGCGGCGCCAGCGCGCAGATCGAGCGGCGCCCGGACGGCGAGACGTATCTCCGGGCCGGGGGCCGCTGCGTGCCGCTGGAAAAAGCGCCGCCCCAGAAGCCTCCCGCCGCGGACAAGCCGCGGCGGCCGGCGCAAAAGCGGCGCGGCGGAGCGAATCGCGCTTGGATGCGCAACTTTTTCAAAACGCCGGCTCCGCCTTTGTGGCGGCTGCTAAAGTAACCGCCGGGCCGGGCGGGCCGCTGGGTGCGCGAGAACCACAATTGATACAATGAATATGGTCTTAGGACCTGCTCTCGCGAGGTTACCGCTCGACAGTGAAAAGCACCGATGTTCGCGATCCGGCGTACTTTCATAAAGTCGTCGATTGCCAGTGGGCATGCCCGGCCCACACCAATGTTCCCGAATATATCCGTCTGATTGCGCAAGGCAAATACACCGAGGCCTACATTGTAAATCGCGAATCGAACGTTTTCCCGGCGATTCTTGGCCGCACCTGCGACCGGCCTTGCGAGCCCGCATGCCGCCGCGGGAGGGTGGATGGCAAGCCGGTGGCGATCTGCCGCTTAAAGCGGGTCGCCGCCGATCTGCGCGGGGAAATCTCGCATTTGCTGCCCAAGATTCCCCAAAAGTCCAACGGCAAGCGCATTGGGCTGATCGGAGCCGGGCCGGCCTCGCTGACGGTGGCGAACGACCTGCGGCCGCTGGGCTACGAGATCACGCTTTTCGAAAAGCAGGACAAGCCGGGCGGGCTGATGCGCTCCAACATTCCTTCGTTCCGCCTTCCAGAAAAGGTATTGGACGACGAGGTCAACATCATCCTCGGCATGGGCGTGGAGGTGCGGTACAACTCGCCGGTCACGAGCTTGCGCGCTTTGTTGGACGAGAAATTCGACGCGATTTTCGCCGGCAGCGGCGCGCCTCGCGGCAAAGACCTGGAGATTCCGGGCCGCCAGGAGGCGGCCGCGAACGTCCACATCGGCATCGATTGGCTGGAATCGGTGGCGTTCGGGCACGTGGAATCGATTGGCCGCAGAGTGCTGATCATCGGAGTGGGCAACACGGCCATGGATTGCTGCCGGACTTCGCGCCGGCTGGGCGGGCAGGACATCAAGGTTATGGCGCGGCGGCCTCGCGATTATTTCAAAGCCTCGCCATGGGAGCTGGAGGACGCGGAAGAAGAGGGCATCGAGATCGTAGTCAATCACTCTCCCAAGCGGTTCGTGATGGAAAGCGGACGCCTGGCCGGAATGGAATTCGAGCGTCTGGAGTGGGACTCGAAGGCCAAAAACTCGCGCGTTTTGGACACCGTGTTTCTTCCGGCCGACGACGTGATTTTGGCGATCGGCCAGGAGAACGCCTTCCCTTGGATCGAGCGGGACCTGGGCATTGAGTTCAACAAATGGGACATGCCGGTGGTGGACGAAGTCACGCTTCAATGCACTCGGCCGGGCGTTTTTTTCGGCGGCGACGCGGCGTTCGGGCCCAAAAACATCATCTGGGCCGTCGCCCACGGCCATGCGGCCGCCATTTCCATTCACAATTTCTGCCAGGGCATCCCGGTGGGGGAACGGCCGCCCCAGGGCATGAGCCTGATCACTCAGAAGATGGGCATCAGCGAGTGGAGCTATCACAACGATTACAATCCGGCTCCTCGGCAAAAGATGCAGCATGTCGATTTAGCGCGCCGGTTCCAGCGGTTGAATATCGAAGTGGAGTTGGGCTTCAACGCCGAGCAAACCGAGCGCGAAGCGCAGCGCTGCCTGAACTGCGACGTGCAGACGGTGTTCACGGAGAAACGCTGCATTGAATGCGACGCCTGCATCGACGTTTGCCCGGTGCAGTGCCTCACCATTGCCCGCGACGGCGAAGAATCCGAAGTCCGGCGGCGTCTGTCCGCGCCGGCCGTGAATCCGGACCAAGCTTTATACGCTTCCGGGCCGCTTCCGCAGACCGGCCGTTTGATGCTCAAAGACGAGGACGTTTGCGTTCATTGCGGGCTGTGCGCGGAGCGCTGCCCCACCGCGGCGTGGGACATGCAGAAATTCGAACTTCACATTCCATACGCAGGGAGTCCATGTACGACAACGCTCGCAGCGGCTCATTGGTAGCCTGCCCCGTCACGCCCGGGTCTATAAACGACTTCGCCGTCAAGCTGGCCAACGTCAACGGCACCGGTTCGGCAAGCGCCAACGGCCTGATCATGCAGGCCATTTTCCGAATGGGGATTCCGGTTACCGGGAAAAACCTTTTCCCATCCAATATTCAGGGCCTGCCTACGTGGTATGAGATTCGGGTGAACAAGGACGGCTATGGCGCGCGCGCCATAAATTACGACTTGATGGTGGCCATGAACTCGCAGACCTATAGAGCGGACGTTCGCGAAGTGCGGTCCGGCGGGTATCTGATGTACGACTCCAGCTGGCCCCTGGATCCGGATCTGCGGCGCGGCGACGTCACGTTTCTGGGCGTGCCGCTGGCGAAAATGTGCAACGAGAGCTTCCACGATCCGCGCGAGCGGATTCTGATGAAGAATATCGCCTACGCCGGCTCATTGTGCGCGGCGCTGAATATCGACATGACCATTGTCGACAAGCTGCTGGTGGAAAAATACGGCAAAAAGCAGGCGCTGCTGGACTCCAACCACAAGGCTTTGAAGTTGGGCTACGAATATGCGAGGGAGAATTTCGCCTGTCCGCTGCCGTTTCATCTGGAGACGATGGACGCCAACCGCGACAAGATCCTGATCGACGGCAACACGGCCACGGCCCTGGGCTGCTTGTATGCCGGCGCGACCGTAGCGGCGTGGTATCCCATCACTCCGGCCACTTCGGTCATGGACGCGTTCAAGGAATTTTGCGAGCGCTACCGCCGCGATCCAGATACCGGCAAGAACAACTACATCATTTTACAAGCCGAAGACGAGCTGGCGGCCATCGGCATGGTGTTAGGCGCCAATTGGAACGGCGCGCGCGCCTTCACCTCGACGGCCGGCCCCGGCATTTCCCTCATGAACGAGCTGCTCGGGCTGGCGTATTACGCCGAAATTCCGGCCGTGGTGATCGACGTTCAGCGCGTGGGGCCGTCGACGGGAATGCCCACCCGCACGCAGCAGGCCGACTTGCTCGAATGCGCTTACGCTTCGCATGGCGATACGCGCCACATCTTGCTGTTTCCGGCGAATCCCTCGGAGTGTTTCGACTTCGCGGTGAAATCCTTCGATTTGGCGGAGCGCTTCCAAACTCCGGTGCTGATGCTGTCCGATCTCGATATCGGGATGAACGACTGGGTGACGCCGCGCTTGAAGTGGGACGATGCGTTTCGTCCGGATCGGGGCCGCGTACTGAGCGCCGAAGAGGTCGAGGAAGCGGCGGGGCGATTTTTCCGGTATTATCCGCACGACGGCGACTACGTTGCCGCCCGGACGCTGCCGGGAACGAGCCCAAAGGGTTCTTACTTCATCCGCGGCTCTGGGCACAACAAATTTGGCGGCTATACGGAGATTCCGGAGGAGTATCAAGAGGTGATGGATCGGCTGGCGCGCAAACACAAAGCCGCCGCGAAGCACATTCCCGCGCCGGAAATCGTGCGCCGCGAGGGCGCCCGGTTTGGCGTAATCGCCATCGGCGGCTGTGACCCGGCGGTCCGCGAAGCGCAGGACAAAATTCCCTTCGATTACATGCGGATTAAGGGCTTCCCCTTTTCGGAGCAAGTAGAACA
Organism: Bryobacteraceae bacterium; assembly: GCA_035293905.1. GTDB lineage: Bacteria > Acidobacteriota > Terriglobia > Bryobacterales > Bryobacteraceae > Palsa-187. The sequence continues at coordinate 2,503 of DATGLY010000049.1, read as the reverse complement.
GTTTCTGGCGGAGCACGAGGTTTGCTACGTGATCGAGCAGAATCGCGATGCGCAGCTAAAATCTCTGCTGCTTCTGGAAACGGCGGCGGCCAAGGAAAAGCTGCGGAGCATTCTGGTTTATGGAGGCTTCCCCCTCAGCGCCCAACATGTGGTGGACGCCTTGCTCAGCCGCGACCGCGAAGGAGCGGTCATTGAAACCGTGAGCGCTTAACGATGCCCTCGATCGCCAAACCTGCCGCTACTCACCCAAGCCTCCAGCGCAACGAACTGGGGCTGACGATTCGCGATTACGAAGGCTCGATGTCCACGCTGTGCGCGGGCTGCGGGCACGATTCCATCACGGCCGCGGTGACGCGGGCCTTTTGGGAGCTTTCCACGCCGCCGCATCGGATCGCCAAGTTAAGCGGAATTGGCTGCTCCTCCAAGACGCCGACCTATTTTGTGGGCGGGGCGCATGGGTTTAACTCCGCGCATGGCCGCATGCCGGCCATCGCCACGGGCGCGGCGGCCGCGAACCGCGATCTGATCTATATCGGCGTTTCCGGCGACGGCGATTCGCTTTCGATCGGCCTGGGCCAGCTCTGTCACGCGATCCGCCGCAACGTGCGGATGGTTTACATTATCGAGAACAACGGCGTCTACGGTCTGACCAAGGGACAATTTTCGGCATCCGCCGACATCGGCTCGAAAAGCAAGCGCGGCGAAGCGAATCGCATGGCCCCCATCGATCCGGTACGGCTGGGCTTGAGCCTGGGCGCGACTTTTATCGCCCGCAGCTTTTCCGGCGCCAAGGACCAGCTTGTGCCGATTCTGAAAGCGGCGGTGGCTCATCGCGGCTTCGCGCTGCTCGACGTGATCTCGCCGTGCGTGACTTTCAACGACCATTCCGGCTCGACCAAGAGCTATCTGCAAACGCGCAAGCACATGATCCGCGCCACCGAGGCCGATTTCGTCCCGCCCGCGCAGGAAATTCTGGCGCACATCGGCTCCAATGGCGCGACCGGCGTGACGCTGCACGACGGCAGCGTGGTGCGCTTCACCTCCGTGCCGCCGGGCTACGACCCGCGCGACCGCCGCAAGGTGTCGGCGTACCTGGACCGGCACCAGGACAGCGGCGAGGTCCTCACCGGGCTCCTGTATCTCGACGAATCCGCGCCGGATATGCACGAGCTGAGCCAGACCTCCGAAGTCCCGCTGGTGAACATCCCTTACGAGACGCTGTGCCCGGGCGCGAAGGCGCTCGACGAGTTGCAGGAAGAGTTCCGGTAAGAGCGTATCCTCGAACCATGCGATGGTCGGCCGCCATCCCCGCTGCGGTCTTGCTGTATTTGTGCCTGGGCGCGCTGCTGATCGCGCAGCGGCCGGGCCTGTACGATGACGAAGGCATGATGGCGGCCGGGACCGTGCATATGCTGTACTCCTCCGGCGAGTTCCGGCTTCCGCACGCCGATCATTCCTGGGTCTGCAAATCCGGGCGCTGCATGCCTCTCATGGCCGAGAGCCGCTACATCGGCGCGGTGAAGGACTGGCTGTGCCTGCCGCTGTTCGCGCTGTTCGGGCCGCGCGTGGCGATCCTGCGGCTGGTGTCCCTGCTGCTGGGCGCGATCGGGATCGCCGGGTTCGGATTCTTCGCGGCGCGGCAGGCCGGGCGGGGCGCGGGCGCGATCACCGCGTTCGCGCTGGCGCTGAATCCGTCCTACGCAGCGGCGCTGATTTTCGACAACGGCGCGGTGGCGGCGACGATGGCGGCGCTCGGTCTGGTGTGCGCCGCGGCGGCGATTTATGCGGCGCGGCCCACGGCGCGGGCGGCCTTCGCGACGGGGCTCGCGGCGGGGTTCGGGATCTGGGCGCGCGCGAATTTTCTGTGGACGCTGGCGGCGGGCGCGGCCGCGTATGCGATCGTGTACCGGAACTGGCGTTTCCCGGCGCGGCACTGGGTGGCGGCGGGCGCCGGCGGGATCCTCGGCGGGCTGCCGTTCCTGATTTATCAGACGAAATCGCGCGGCGGGACCCTGGAGGCGATGGGCCTGTTCACGGCGAGCCAGCCGTTCGGGCAACTGCTGCGGTACCGGCTGTTCCTGTTCGCCGATACGCTGCTGGCCGATGGCGAGCATCGCCGCCTGTGGGGCGGGCTGGGGGCGATGCCGGCCTGGGTCCTGTGGACGTGCGCGCTGGCGGCGGCGGCGGCCTGCGCGGCCTGCATGGTGGCGGGCCGCGGCCGGTTCGCGCGGTTCGCGGCGCTGGCGTTTGCGCTGCTCACCGGTTACCTGCTGGCCACGCGGCTGGAAGTGGCCGAGCACCACATGATCGCGATGATCCCGCCCGCCGTGCTGGTCTGCGTGCTGGCGGGCGCGGGCTTGCAGGCGCGGTATCGATCCGCGTGGGTGGTCTCGGCCGCGGCCGCGCTGCTGTACGCCGGGGGGGCGCTTTACTGGCAGGCGGCGGCGGTGCGCGGGCTGCACCGGACCGGCGGTGTGGGGCTGTGGTCGGATGCGGTGTTCGA
>DATGLY010000048.1:0-6085 GCA_035293905.1 Bryobacteraceae bacterium | reverse complement strand
AGCCAGCCGAGCGGGATCGTCTTCATCGAGATGAGACGCGAAAGATAATCGCCCTTTACGATGGTTCCTGGAGATTGCGGGGAGGCCGGCCCGGAAGAGGGCGGAGGAGCGGCAGCCGCGGCCGGAAACGCTGGAGGCTGCGAGATCGGCGCGATGCGCCGGGTTTCCTCGGAAACCCGCGGCGCAGCAAAATCTGACGCGGCCGGACGGGTTGAGTCTCCGGGTTCTGCGAGGGCGGGGCCGGCTCCGCGCCGCTGAGAAACAACCGGGCGGTCCGTGGCTGTCCAATCCACCGATGCCCGCAAGTCTTGAGGCGGGGCCGCGGTAGGATCGGCGGGATATTCGGTAAGCGCCTTGCTGCGCTCTTCCTCTCCATGGCTTGCTTTGACGATCGACGCGCCGGCCCCGGATCGAATCACGATCTCCTTCCATCCGGCGCGCTCCGGGTAGTTGCGATCCTCAAAAGTCAGCGGCGCCCGTACATTTTTCAGTTCAAGAATGGAGGCGATTCGCGCCACCGCCAGGCCCCCGGCGCCATCGCTAAGCTTGATCTCCGCGCGGACGAATGCGGGCTCCACTTTCCTGCCGCCTGCCTCGAACTCAAGGCCTTCCGCCCATTGGCGGGCTTGCTCGGCCGCCTTGCTTTCCAGCTGCGGTTGAGGACTTTTAGCGTCCAGTTTCCAATCGCGAAGCAGGATGTAGGTTGGGACTTCCGCCAAATCCAAAACGTAGGTGACTTCAACGCGAGTGCGCGATACTTCCAATCGGGTGTAGTGGCTCACGCTGAAATTGCCCATCGGATGCGCGGACAGCGCGGCGGCCGCGGCCAGCCACGCAGAGGACAGAAAGGCGTATTGAGCGCGCATTCTGATTTCTAATACGTTCAGGGCCCGCTTTTGGATGTTTCCGATTTCGGCGAGGCTTTGGCGGAGGGCTTGGCCGCGCTCGGTTGGGGCTTGCGGATCTCCTCGAAATATTGCTGCACAAACGGCTGGTATATAAGAGGAACCTCGTCGCGATGGATTTCGCTTCCCGCCTCGGCGTGTTTAGCCTGCTGCTGGCTCCACTCGGTTTTGATCTGCTGCTTGCCGCTTGCGACCTCCATCATCACTTCGCCGGCGACGTTCGCCGAGCGCTTTCCGAAAATCTCCGTGATTTTGCCCATTGCCTGTAGCTGCTCCGCCTCGCGCATCGCCTTTTCACCATCCTGAGATCCGACGCCGTTCTTGGCGTCCTGAGACGCGTTTTTGGGAGCGGACTTTTGTCCCTTCTGCGCGTCGGCGGAATTCTGTTGATCGCCTTGCTGGCTTTGGGTGTCGCCGTTGATATCGGGCTGCGCCTGCTGGCTCTCCTTGGCTTGGTCGCCCTTCTCGGCGCTTTGCTGTTTTTCTCCCTGGCCGCCTTTCTGTGAGTTTTTGGCCTGCTGTTTTTCGCCGTCCATGGTGGACTTCATCTTGTTCATCATGTTGGCGAGCGCGTCGCGCAGCTTGTCCATGAGGCTAGAATTGGCGCTGCCGCCGTTCTGGGGATCCTGCCCTTTTTTTTGGCTATCTTTGGAGTCGTTGGGCTGTTGCTGGTTCGAGTCGGGCTGATTTTTGCCCGGTCCGGATGGATCTCCCTGCGGGTCCTGCTTGCCCGGATCCCGGCTGTCGTCGGAAGGGTTCGCTGCATCCTTGCCGGCCTCCTTATCATCGCTTGCCTGCGCATTGCCGTTGGGATTATCGGGCGAACTCAGGTCCTGGGGAGCGTACGCGTCCAGCAACGGATTGACGTCCGGCGAATCGCCGGCTTTCGGATCGAAGCGCGCGCGCGGAGAAACGTTTTTAGCTTCAGCGACTTTCGTTCCGAAGAAGGACTCATAGGCGATTTTGACGAGCGATGGCTGGAGGCTCATTGTGCCGGTGACCAGATACCTCACGCCGAACAATCCGAGCGCCGCAATGGCCATAATCAGCGCCGGCAGGATATGGCGCGGGCGGACAAAAGGAACCGCTTGACGCGGATCGACTTCACGCGCGACTTCCTCCGCCTTGCGGCGCTGAAGATCACAAACCGGCTGGAGATCGCGGCGGGGATGTTCGGAAAAATAGACCGCCGTGGACAGAGCGTCGGAGAGCTTCAAGCGCCGGTCGATTCTCTGCGCCAGAACGTACTGGTCGGGAACGCGTTGGCGCAAGCGGTAGAGAGCGAAACTGAGGCTGACGCCCGCTAGAAGCGCCAGCCAATACCAATCCAGAACTTGTGTGCCGACGAGGAGAAGAAGAATGAGTCCGGCGGTTGCGATCGCCAAAGCCAACGTGGACTCATTCGCCGCGATGCGGATAAGTTCACGCCTCCGAGCCTTGGAAAGCAGATCGTTTAAGGACAAGCCAGACCTTCCGCCTCGATTATGACACGGAGGGAGTCACAGCCGGGTTCTCCATTTCTACGCCAATCGAGCTCGCGCTCGACATGGCTCCGTTTGTAAATGAAAGTTGCGCCTTAGGCTACCTCTCTAATCGCTCGGGGTAGATAACGCAACAGGTCGGTGGCGAGCAGACATTGTTCCGTCAGCTCCTCGGCGCCCAACTCGCCGCTGCGGCCATGCAGCCAAACAGCGGCGCGGACAGCGTCGGCAATGCGCTCGGGAAACTGCGCCACCATGCCGGCGACCATCCCGGTCAGAATATCGCCCGTGCCGCCTTTGGCCAGCGCGGGCGTCCCGGACATGTTAATGAAGACCTGGCCGGAAGGAAGCGCGATCAAGGTTCGATGTCCTTTAAGCACCAGACAGACATTGCGCTGCTGCGCAAAAGCGCGTGCGTCGCTCAGTCGATCCTCTACGGGCCTCCCCTGTAGGCGAGCCATTTCGCCAGGATGGGGGGTGAGGATCGTTTCCAGGCCGCGCCCCTTGAAATCCGCGCCGGCGATGGAGTTCAAACCATCGGCGTCAATCACCATGGGCACGGTGACTTCATTCATCAGGCGTTCAAGCAACGCGCGGTTGAGCCCAAGGCCTGGCCCGGCTGCGATCACGGTTTTTCGCTCCAGCTTAAAATCCTCAAGCGGCTCCGACATTAACTCTGGCGCAAGAGTGGTCGCGAGCGGCGAGGTGGAGGTCACTAGCCCCGCGCCCATTCTCAGGGCGGCCAAGGCGGCCATCGCTCCGGCGCCGGTTTTGCCGGGCGCGCCGCCGATGACCAGCACATGGCCGAAATCGCCTTTGTGGGCGTCTCTCTTACGGCGCTGAAACAAAGGCGTGAAATCGCGCGGATCGGAGACTTCAAGCTGCGAAGTGACCAATTGCGGCGGAATTCCGATTTGCGTCACGATCAGCCGCCCGACGCTTTCTTCGGCTCCCGGCGCAAGATAATGCTCTACTTTCGGGGCGGTAAATGTCACGGTGATGTCGGCGCGCACGCATTCGCCGCCTCCGCCCAGGCCGGAAGGTATATCGATGGAGACCACTTTTGCCTCTGGAAACTCGCGCACGGCGCGGATCAGATCGAGGATTCGGCCGCGCGGCTCGCCTCTTGCGCCGACGCCGAGCAGCGCGTCGACGACGATCGTGACCTGGCGGCGTTCGCGCAGCTTTGCGGGAATCTCGCGCGCGGGCACGATGCGGCATTCCTCCGCGAGGCGCTGGTAGTTGATTTTCGCCTCGGCGCTTAACTCGTGGGGATCGCCGGCCAGCACCACATAAAGCCGCGCGACCTTGTCGCTCAACAGCCGGGCCAGGGTCAATCCATCGCCGCCGTTGTTGCCTTTGCCACACAGAATCGCGACGACTTGCTTTGCAAGCGGATCGAAGTTCTGAGCCAGGACCTCCTCCAGCCGGTGCGCCGCGTTTTCCATGAGAGCGAGGCTGGGGACGCCGTGCTCTTGGATGGTGATGCGATCCAGTTCGCGGCTCTGCTCCGCAGTGATGACGGTCATGCTGTCTATGGTACAGGCGCATGCGCCGGCAGGGCCGAAATTGAACCGTTGCCGGGTGCCGTTGCGTTGGAAGTGGTCCCTGGCTGTGGCGGATTTCCACGTTCAATCCGAGCGCGGTTATAATGCCGGATTGATCGAAGCGCCGCAACAGATGCAGTGCATGGAGGTGTGGGGAGGCAGCCGCCTCACAGCGCAAGGCGTGGAGTTCGGCGGCCTGGACGCCTGGGTCTATAGCAAACCTCACGGCGAGGCCCACAGCGGAGGCGACGTATATTACGCCTCAAGCTGCGCCACCGGCCGGATCAGCCGATTGCTGCTGGCGGACGTGGCCGGACACGGAAAATCGGCGGCTTCCGCCGCCGCCGATCTGCGCACGCTGATGCGCCGCTTCGTCAACCGGCTGGATCAGGCCGAATTTGTGCGCCTGATGAATGGGCAGTTCGCAGCGCTTTCGCGCGCCGGGATTTTCGCCACGGCCGTGGTGACCACTTTTTTCTCGCCCACCCGCCGGCTGATGGTTTGCAATGCGGGACATCCGAGGCCGCTGTTGTATCGCGCCTCAAGTGGGCGATGGGATCTTCTGGGCGACGCCGCTTTTTCCAACATTCCTTTAGGCATTCTTCAGGTGGCCGAATATCAGCATTTCGATGTCGAGCTACAGCCGGGCGATTGCCTGCTTGGCTATACCGACGCGCTGATCGAATCGTGCGACGCAGACGGCGGGATGCTGGGCGAAGAGGGTCTGCTACGCATCGTCCGGTTATTGGGAGACACAGAACCCTCGAAGCTCATTGGGATCTTGCTCGGCGAGATTGGGGAGCGCTATCCGCAAAATCTTTCCGAAGACGACGTGACGGTGTTTGTGGCGCGTGCAAATGGCCGCCAGCCGGGCTGCACATTCCGCGATAAGGCCCAGGCATTCGCGCGCTTTGCAGGCTCGCTGCTTCGATCGGTCGATCCACGGGCGGAGCGACCGCCCTGGCCGGACTTGAACCTGGCTAATATTGGCGGCGCCATTGTTCCCGCTTTGGGCAGGCGCTGGCGGTCCCGGCGGATGCGATAGCCTCTTGCGGGCTGTGGCGCGAGGGAGCAATCAGCGGACCCGGCTGGGTTCCCCAGGGGCGAGCGCCAGCTCGGTGATCCTCAGGTTGGCGGAGGTGGTTCGCGAAGGAAAGATCGAGCTGAGCCGGTCCTCGTGAACCGCGATCACGCGATTGGGGTCGCCGTGCGCGACCTTGACCATCTCTTCCGCCGTCAGGATCAGGTTCACCTGGCTGCCGGTGGCCAGCCCCACCGGAATATAATGCGGGTCGCTAGAGTCGGGGCCGCGCAGGTTCTCGGCCGTGTAGATCAGGTCGCCGGCAAAGACCCATGTATTGCCAGAATTCGCCTCCACCTCGTTGTGGACGGCCACATACATCGAGGCCCAGGTGTGGGTGTCGAAGGCGGCCCGCAGATCGATTCCCGGCAGCGCGTTTTCGCGATCGCCGTTGACGCATACGAGCCTCTTTTGGCGGGCCAAATCCACCGCGCGCAGCAAATCGGCCGGATCGATCCCCAGCATGAGCCAGCGGAATCGCCGCTCCAGCGACATGGCCCACACCCACTTCGATAACTCGCGCTCTTGTATATAGAAGGTGGCGTTCGGAAAATCCTCCAGATTGCCCATGTGGTCGAAGTGAGCATGCGTGATAAAGACGGTCGAGACGTCCTCCGGCGCCAGCCCGCACTGCGCCAAAATCTCCCGCGGAGGGCGCCAGTTCCGCACGCCGTAACTATTCGCCAACACCTCGCCATATGCCTTATGGTTGTAGCCTACGTCGATCATGGCGACCTGGCCCTGGCCTTTGATCACGACGTAGCAATAGGGCAGCCTTCGGTAGCCCTGATTGTGTGCGCCGTAGATCAGGCCGCTCAAATGATAATCGGGAACCTCGGCGAACTCCATCACCCAAATCGAGTAGCGATTCATATTCGACTCTCTCGATGCGCCCGAGCGGGAGATCGACCCGCCGCGCAGCAGGCGTGCTGAAACGAGACCATTTCGAATCCCGGCAGCTCGCAAGCCGCGCGCTCCAGGTGACGATAGGCGCTCCGCAGCGGGCTGAGAACGGGATCTAGCCTCAGCTCGCTTCGCGCGGCGGCCAATGCCGCGCCCAGACCGGCGCTC
>DATGLY010000047.1:0-8784 GCA_035293905.1 Bryobacteraceae bacterium | reverse complement strand
AGCTCCACCAGCTCCAGCAGCAGCGCGCCCAGGCCCGCCTCGACGCCCTCCACGCCGCCGCCCGCATCCGCAACCTCAAGCAAGCGTTGAATCAACCCTGGGAGCCCGGCCAAAATGGCTTCGAATTTTCTAGCGCCGAATCGACTCGCTGGATGGACCGCCTCGAGCTCCTCAAACAGGCCCATGACTTCCAATTTCACGGCCGTCTGCCCGATCCCGGCAACGCCGGCGCGCCCGCTAGCCTGTAAATCGCCCGCCTTGTCAAGGGTCTCCGTGCTCGAACTGTCCCACAACGCACGCGAAGCCGAGTGGATATAAAATATCAACACCGGGGCTAACGCCCGCGGCTGGATTGCGCGCAAAACGCCCGGCGCGTCGGATGGGAGCTGCTGAAAAAACCCGCCCGCGCGAACGCGTTTTGCGCCGGATTACTGGAGAGAGGAGAAAGCTGTGTTTAAAACAATGGCTGGCGTCGCAACATGCCTTGCGCTTCTGCGCCCGGGCGCCTTCGCTCAAGACGCAAAGGTCGTAATTGCAAACGCCCAAAAAGCGATGGGCGATTTAAAGTCCATCACCTATTCGGGCGCGGCCAAGGATGTGGCCTTTCAGCAATGCGGAGCCAACGCCGCCGACATGCAGTGCAGGGGCACTCACGATCCCATGCGGCCCATCGCTAACTATGTTCGTGTCATCGATCTCGCCGCGCCGGCCTCGCGGGCTGCCGGCGACACGCGCAACATCGGCCCCGGCGGATCGACCACCGTCTCTCCTGGAAAATTCACCCAGCAGGTCACTCCCCAGCAGGCCGACGTATCTCAGCCCTGGGCCGGCTCCCTCGAGTTCTATATCACGCCCTGGGGCTTTCTGAAAGGCGCCGCCGAGAACGGCGCCTCCGTGAGCAAGAAGAAGGTCGAAGGCAAGAGCTACACCGTTCTCACCTGGAGCCCCAAGGTCAAAGCCCCTTCCGGCAAAAGCTATATCGTCAACGGCTACGTCAACCAGCAAGGCCTCGTCGATCGCGTCGAGACATGGCTCGGCGAGAACATCATGGGCGACATGCACATCCTCGCCGTCTACACCGGCTGGAAGGACTTTGGCGGCGTCATGGCCCCTTCCAAGATCGTGCAGACGCGCGGCGGCTGGCCCTTCTTTGAAGTCGATGTGACGGCCGCCAAGGCGAATCCTCCCGACGTCGCCTCCCTGGTTCCGATTCCTCCGCCCCCCGCCGGCCGCGGCGCGGCGCCCGCGGGCCCGCCCGCCATGACCGTCACTTCCGAAAAGCTCGGCGACGGCCTCTATCGCCTCACTACCGGACCCGGCAGTTACGACTCGGTCATCGTGGAATTCAAAGACTACGTCATGATGCTCGAAGCCGGACAAAGCGAAGCGCGCGCGCTCGCTTATGTCGCCGAAACCAAAAAGCTCATCCCCAACAAGCCCATCCGCTACGTCTTCAACACCCACCCCCATTCCGACCACACCGGCGGTTTGCCGGTTTTGGTGGCCGAAGGCGCAACGATTATCACCCAGAAGAACAATGAGAAATTTCTCTCCGATGCCCTCAACACCCCCAGGACCCTGCTCAACGACACCTTGGCCAAAAACCCCAAGAAGGCTAGGATCGAAGCCGTGGAGGAGAAAAAAGTCTATTCCGATGGAACCCGAACCGTGGAGTTTTACCACACTTGGCCCGTTCCCCACTCCAACGGCTTGCTGATCGCTTATATCCCCAAAGAGAAAATCCTGTTCCAGGGCGACTTCTCCGTGAACCCCGGCGAACCGGCCAACGATCACGTCAAAGCCCTCGTGCCCATCCTCCAAAAACTGAATCTGGACTATGACCGGTACATCAACGTGCACACTTCCGCCGCTCCCCAGCATAAAGCGGACGTCATGAAGGCCTTCGAAATGAGAAAGGATTAGGCCGGCCCGGCCATCGCCGCCGCCCCGGCATGCCGAACGCAGCGCATCGCTATCGCGCCGGCGCCGCCGGCGCCGGAATCCCCTTCTCCTTCATCAGGGACTCCAGCAAAGCCACCGTCTTCGGAAATGCGTCCGGCCCGCCCCGATTGCCGCCCGCTCCTCTGGCTACGTCCAGGGGCGTCCGCCCCTGGGCGTCTTTGGCCGTCAGGTCGGCCCCGTGCGCCACCAGAAATTCGATGAACTTGTCGAAGCCGTGTTCCGCCGCCCCATGGAGAGCGGTTTGGTTCGGCACGGCATTCGCGCTCGGCATTTGACTGCCCCGCCGGTACATCTGCGAAATCCGGGCTGAAGCGCTGTCATCCCCTCCGCCGCTGCCTCGCAAAGCCCCCGGCGCCGGGCCTCCTCCGCGGCCGCCACGCCCGCCCGCCGGCCGGAGATCTACGATCGACCGCGCGTTGACGTTCGCTCCCGCTTTCACCAGCAGATCCATCGTGGCCAGCACGCCTTCCTCGGTGCGGTTCCGCCCGCGCGTCACCCGCGCGCCGTAGTCCACGCCGGCTGCCGCCATCAACGGCGTGATCCCGTCCTTCTCCGGCAAATCCACTAACGCGTTATATTCCAACAAAAGCGCCACAAATTTGTCGTCGCCCGCGCGCGCTGCGCGCAATAATGGCGTCGCTCCCTGGGCAAGCATCTGGTCGCCCCCGCGATCCTGCGGAACGTCCCGATACGGCGGACGCCGCTTCAATTGAATATTCGGATTCGCGCCGCGCTCCAGCATCATGCGCGCGACGTCCAGCGCCGTAAGCTTGTCCGGACTCGGCAGCACCGCCATCGCCCCGTTGCCTTTCATCGGCAACGTGCTCACGTCCGCCGCCATGTAGATCGGAGACCGTCCGAATAGGTCCCATTTGTCCAGGTCCGCGCCGCCCTTCACCAGAACCGCGGCCGTATCGAAATGCAGATTCTCCAGCGCCAAAAGCAGCGGCGTTTCCCGGTCCGGATCTTCCGAATCGGGATCGGCCCCCGCCGCCAGCAGGTTTTCCACGCACGCCGCGCATCCTTCGCGCGCGGCGTAATGCAGGGGCGTGAAGCCGCCCTTGTTCATATCCTTCGGCCGCGGCTCCTGAATCACCTTGCGCTCCCATTGGTTGATCTTTCCGTGATCGTTCAGGTTCGCGCCCCGCAAGGCGAGAAACTTCACCATATCGGCTTGGCTCAGTGCGGCCGCCCACATCAGCGCCGACTGCCCGCCCCAGCTTTCCTTCGCGTTGATATCCGCCCCCGCATCCAGAAGCTCCCTGGCCGCCTCCACCTTGCCGCTGCGCGCCGCCGCCATCAGCGGCGTCTCCCCGTCCGGAGTTTTGTAATTGGGATCGGCCCCGGCCTTCAGCAGCGCTTCCAGGATCGGCGCCGAGCCGATAATCGCCGCTTCCGTAATCGCCGACGTGCCAAGTTGATTCGACAGCTTGACGTTCGCCCCCGCTTTGATCAACGCGCGCACCAACTCCAAATCGCCGTTCGCCGCGGCGTACATGATGGGCGTGGCCCCATCGGGGCCCGCCGCGTTTACGTCGGCGCCCTTCGCCCCCGCCAGCCGCATCGCCGCCGCATGATCCCCGGATTGCGCCGCGTCCAGCAGCGTCGGCTCCGCCGCCGCGGTCGCCCAGCCGCCCGCCAGCAGCACGGCGGCTGCGCCTGCCAATTTGCGCATCGCCTAGATCTCCGAGAAGCCCGTGGTGCTGTCGCCGATCGATTTTACCGGAATGTCGTTTCGCTCCAGCAGCGTAAACAGCAAGTCGCCGTGCCGCGAATCCTGCGGATACTTCAAATGCTGGCCGCCTTTGATCTTGCCATTGGCGTGTCCCAGAATGGCGTTGGGCAGCGGATCGTTGTTGTGCCGGTCGCTGTTGCTCATGTCGCTGCCAAACAGAATGGTGGAATGATCCAGCACCGTGCCGTCGCCCTCTTTCGTCCCCGCCAGCTTCTGGGCGAACTCCGCGAACACCTTGGTGTGATAGGTCTGAATCTGCACCAGTTTGTCCATCTTCGCCGGCTGGTTGCCGTGATGCGACAGCGGATGGAACCCTTCCGCGATGCCCAGGTTGGTGTAGGTCCTCATGCTGGCTTCCTTGTCCATCGAGAATGTGATCACCCGCGTTACATCCGCCTGGAAAGCCAGAGCCATCAGGTCGAACATCAGCTTGAAGTACTCCGTGATGTCGTTGGGCGTCCCGATCGGCGCGTCCGGAATGGCCAGTTCTGTATTGTGCGCCTTCTCGGCCATCTGCACCCGCCGCTCAATCTCGCGAACCGAGTCGAGATAATCGCTGACAATGGCGCGATCCTGCACGCCCAGACTGGCCTGCAAGCGACGCGCCTGCGCCTGCACCCGGTCGAGGATGCTCCCCGTCTCCGCCAGAATTTGAGCCCGTTCCTGGTCTGTATCGCCCTGCCCAAAAAGTTTCTGAAACACCGCGCGCGGATTGCCTTCCTGCGGCAAAGGCTGCGTCGGAGTGCGCCATGCCACGCGCGCGCTGCCCTGCGCCGTGGTCAATTCAAGCGATGGCAGACGCGTCTCTTGTCCCACGTACCGAACCGCGATCTGATCGGCGCTCACTCCGTAATCCGGTCCGTTCTTGCCGAAATCCCACGGCTTCACGCAAGTCAGCCAGCCTTGCTCGATATAGGCGTGAGGCTCGGGAGTCTCGGCCGGCTTGTTACGCAACCCCGAGACGATCGTCAGATGCTTTCGAAGCGGCTCCAGCGGCTTCAGAATATCCGACATCGTGTAATCCGCGCCGGTCTCCTTCGGCGACCACCGATCCATAATCGCGCCGTGGGGAAACCCCACAAAGGCGAAGCGCCTGGGCGCCTTGCCCGCGGGCGTATCCGCCCACGCCGTCGCGGCGGGAAACATCGCTTCCAGCAGCGGCAGCCCGATCGTGGCTCCCGCGGCCTTCAAGACGGTGCGGCGGGGAACGTGTTTTTTGGACAGGAACATTGCGTCGTCTCCTTATTTACATCTACACTATCTGCTCGCGCTCTGCACGGGCCTGGGTTGCGGCGCCCGGCGCATCCTAAATTGGTCGCTCGCCACCACTTCCTGAACAATCGCCGAGAACTTGTAATCCTTCGCCGCCGTCTCGCGCACGATCCGCCGTACGGTCGGCATGTCGTAGTACTCGTGCGTGCGGCCCATCGCATACGTCAAAAGGTTCTCGACAAACGTCTGCACAAACTGTTCGGGACGGCGCAGCAGCGCGTTGCGGAGGTCGTCGGGACCGTTGATCTTCGTCCCATCCGGCAGCTCGCCCGCCGAATCGATGGTTGTGCCCGCAAAGCGGTCCTTCTCTCTCCACTGCCCTGTCGCGTCGAAGTTCTCAAGCGCGAAACCCAGCGGGTCCATGACCGCGTGGCACGCCGAGCAGGACGGGTTCGAGCGGTGCTTCGCCATCATTTGCCGCATGGTCAACGCCCTGGTTGTGCCGATATCCTTCTCATCGAGCGTTGGAACCCCCTTGGGCGGATTGGCCGGCGGAACGCCCTCCAGATAGGTCAGGATGAACGATCCGCGCAGCACCGGCGACGTGCGATTGGGATAGGCCGCGGCCATCAGCACCGCTCCTTTGCCAAGCAAACCCCATCGAACGGAATCCTTCAATTCGACGCGCCGGAACTCGTCTCCTTTCACGTCGTTAATGCCGTAATGCAGCGCCAAACGTTCGTTCAGGTAGGTATGATTGGCGCGCAGCAAATCCACCACGCTGCGGTCTTCGCGAAAGATGCTGTCGGCGAACAGCGCCAGTTCGGTCCGGAAATCCTGGCGCGGATCCATCCGGCCCGAGGCGTACGGGAACACGTCGCTATCCGGCACAACCTCGTCCAGCTTGCTCATGTTGAGCCACTGGAACACGAAATTGCTCGCCAGCGTCTTCGATCGCGGATCGGCGAGCATGCGTTTTACTTCCTTGTCGAGCACGGCTGGATCGCTGAGCTTGTTCTTGGCCGCCGCGTCCAGCAATTCGTCGTCGGGGATCGAGTTCCACAGGAAAAAGGAAAGTTTCGACGCCAGCTCCAGATCGGTGATCGGGTACTTCTCGCCAGGCTTCAAGCCCGCGGGAACGCGCTCCCCGCGATACAGGAAAAACGGGCTTGCGAGCATTCCCGTCACGCCCTGGCGAATTCCGGCCTCGAAACCGCCTTGCTTGGCCCCATCGGCGTAATATTGCATCAGTTCTGCGATGTCCTCGTTCGTCACCGGCCTCCGGTACGCTCGCCTCGCCAGCGCCGAAAAAATCTCCTTGGCGCACGCCTCCGGCGTCTTGTTGTCCCTTTCCGGCTCGCAGATGAGGATACGCTTGCGGCTCGGCGTGGAGCTGAGGCCCTTGACGTCGAACGGCCCCAAAAGCTGGAACGAGCTCACGCGGTAAGACCGGTCTTGGCCGCCGCCCGGCGCAAACATCTGCAATTGATCGTCGGATTGCGCGAAGCTCTGGCGGCGAAACGTCACGCCGATCTTGTGCGGTCCGGCGGTGGCCTCGAACTTGATGTTCTTCAGCCTTGCGTTCACCCGGTCGAGCGCGCCGTTCTGCACTTGATCGTAAAGCTTCATGTCTTCTTCCCCGCCGATCACCGTCTGATAGACGATCTTGTTGTCCAAAGTCACCACCAGGGGATTCTCATACTCCATGCCGTTGCCCCAGATGTGGGTGGCCATATCGGCGATGTTGATGTGGTATTCCCCGTCGGCAGGAAGCTCCACATTCGCGAGAATGCCGCCCCGCGTTCCCAGCGGCAATCCGGGAACGTGCGTAAGCTGATTTCCAGGCCCCGCCTTGAAGGTCCATCCTTGCGGGCGCGCATCCCGCTTCCCCAGCGCCTCCACGGCCACGTTGTGCGCCGCATGCACGTATTGCTCAATAAAGGACGGCGACACTTGCAGCGCCGACGCGATGTTGTCGAAGCCCTGCGCGACGTCGTCCGGCGGCAGCAATTCGGCGCCGTTCACCTCCACCAGCAGCAAATCTCGCACCGCGTTTTCATACTCTTTGCGGTTCAGCCGGTGCAGCGCCGTCTGGTCTGTGATATGAGCTTGGTTGGGGAGCTTGTCGAGCGTGTCTTCAAGCCACGCCACCAGCGCGTCGACGGCTTTGCCGTCCGGCTGCTTCGCCCCCGGAGGCGGCATCACCCGGCCCCGCAGTTTGCGCACGGCTTTTTCAAAAAGCTCGGGGTCCTTGGCGATGCTTGCCGCCGTGACGCCTTCCAAGCTCACCCCGCCCGTCTTGAGCTTGTCGCTGTGGCACGTCGAGCAGTACTGCTTGACCAGGGCCAAATGCGTTGCGGCCGGATCTTGTGCTTGGCTGGATCGCGGGGCCGTGAAAATTCCCGCCAGGGCGATGACGGCGATCGGAAAAATGGAGATCTTGAGAGGTCGCATCGTTATTATGAATCCTTAAGCGTCCGGAGAAAGGTAGGCCCACTGGCTCTCAAAAGCCCGGCGGATGAATTCGTCCGAATTGCCCATCTTGGCTTCGTATTCTTTCGCCGGTTTGGCCTCGACGGCTTCCGTCGGGCCGCGCCCTTTGTTCAGCATCTGATTCAGGCGATCGTAGATCGTGCCGTACATCTCGACTTGCGCGCCGATGTCGGCGAAGCTCAGAACCGGACCTTGCGCCGGAACGATTTTCGTCTCCCGGTTCGCCACGCTTTGAATCCGTTGCAGCCCCCCGACGATGCCGCCGATCCAGCCTCCGGTCCACCAGTCGACTACCGGCCAGCCTTGTCCGTAGGCGGCGTCGCCCACCGCGAGCACGTTCTGTTGCGGGAAATACACGTACAGATCGCCGTCCGTGTGGGCCGCGTCGGAGATGTATCCGTAGCGCACTCCGGAATCGAGCGCGCCCTTGTCGTAGAAGGTCTTGTTGGGTTGCGCGATTTTCGGAAGTTTCTTGAATTTCCGTCCGTTCCACGGCCAGGTGATGTCTTGCGTCAGCCAGAGCCGCGTGTTCTCCTGCGCGATAATGGCGGCCCCGGCCGCGCCCAGTTTCCCGTTGGAGCCGGTCTGCTCGGGATGCCAATGCGTGTTGAACAAAGTGTGAATTTTGCCGCTGCCGTTAGGAAGAGCCGCCACCGCTTGCAGCACGGCGTCCGAGCCCGCCGCCGATCCCCCATCGACCAACACAACGCCGTCCCGCCCGGTTTGCGCCACCACTGCCGCCTCTCCGGGAATTCGAATGACAAATAGGTCGTCGGCCAGTCTTTCGACGGAACTTTCGCTCTGCGGCGCCGCCCTCAACCGCAGAGCCGCCGCCCCGGCCATCACGGTCTTCAGCAGCTCGCGGCGCGTTGGATGCATCTCTCGGTATCTTATATCAAAATGCATTGCCGCGCTTGAAGCCCCGCCAGCCTTAACCGTTCAAGCTCAAGCCCAAGCCGGCGCCTGTCGTGCTTGCTTCTGTGATCCGCCTTTGCTTTAATTAGGAAAGCGCTCGCCCCGCATTGCTCCTCAGTAGCTCAATGGTAGAGCATTCGGCTGTTAACCGAAGGGTTGTAGGTTCGAGTCCTACCTGAGGAGCCAAACCTTTTCTGTCCGGACCGGACACATAGGTAACAGGTTGTTCCTAAGACATAGGTAACACTTTTGGCCCGAAGGGATTGGGCAAAGTTTTCTCCTCCAGATCGACATAGCCGAGATCGTAATCCATGAAACGGACGAGCCTTAAGTTGATCTTCTTGCGGTAGAGACACAGGCGGCCGCAGTTGGTGACGACGACCGTTTTGTCGTGGAACGGAGAGCTGAGTTCCTGCAGACCTTGATACGGGCGGCAGGAAGAAGAATACAGCTCGGCGGGACATTTC
>DATGLY010000046.1:0-17502 GCA_035293905.1 Bryobacteraceae bacterium | reverse complement strand
CGTGGCGGTTGGGCCGGAGCACGCCGTCTTGCAGCGCCTTCTCCGCCTTCTGGTTGCTCAAGGCGTCCAGTTTGTAAATGTGCCCCGTCCGGGTCTCCATGGCGAAGTGGGTGGTCGATTCCGTCGGCGCGCACATCGATCCGATATGCCGCGCCTTGCCATTTTCGTCCAGGCACGACGCATCCAGAAGCTTTGCGCCGCGCCAGACTGCGCCGAAGCTCAGAGCTCCGCCCAGGCAAAATATCATTCCGATTGTGATGATCCTCATATGCTTTCTCCGCCGGTCTCACACCGGCTACCTCGGTAAATGCAACCGCCTTGCCACGGCGCTTATGCTTTGGAAGGCGCAAGGATCGGGCCAGATCGAGGCGGTAGAATTTGCCGCCGCTTCCGCATTTCCGAGAAAAAACTATCCGCGGGCCAACTGGAGAAGTTTCGCGCCCAGCCGCTCCGCCGTCGCCGCATCCGGCGCCACCACCAGCACCGTATCGTCTCCGGCGATGGTCCCGGCCACCTCTGGCCACTCCGCGTGATCCAGGGCGGAGGCCAAAGGATTGGCCATCGCCGGCGGCGTCCGCAGCACCAGAAGGTTTTGCGCCACCCGGACGTCCAGCAGCGAGTCGCGCGCCATGGTCGCGAAATCGGGTCCCGCCGGCGCCGCGCCCGGCGCCGCTTCTGCGTAGCCCCGCGCCGTCTTCACCAAGCCGAGTTCTCGGATATCGCGGGAAAGCGTCACTTGCGTAGCCGGCACTCCCGCGTTCTGCAGCAACTTCGCCAGCTCTTCTTGGGTATGAATCTGTTGCGTGCGAATCAGCTTGAGAATCTGGCCATGCCGGTAAGCCTTATTCACGAGCGCCAGCTTATCAGACGCCTCTCGGCGTTATCTAAAGCCGCGGCCACCGTCTTTGGCCCCGCCCCGCCGCGGATTTCGCGGGTCTTCATGCCCTCGGCGGGATCCAGCAGCGCGGCCATGGCCGGCGTGAACTCCGGTGCGAATTTCACAAGCTCTTCCGCCGCCCAATCGCCCGGCTTTTTCCCCGCCCGCACGCTTTCCAAAACCAGCCGTCCCACAATCTGGTGCGCCCGATGGAACGGAGTTCCATTTCGCGCGAGCGCCTCGGCCAGATCCGTGGCCACCACCCAGCTCTCCTCGGCCGCCGCCCGCGGACGTTGCGGATTCAAACGCGCCGACTCCACCACCGCCCGCGCCATTTCAAGCGACCCCGAAAGCTGATCGGCCGCGTCGAACACCGGTTCTTTGTCCTCCTGCATGTCGCGATTATAAGTGGAAGGCAAGCCCTTCATGGTCACCAGCAGCGACGTCAAGTCGCCAAACACGCGGCCGCACTTTCCCCGGATCAGCTCCAGCGAATCCGGATTCTTCTTCTGCGGCATCAGGCTGGAGCCGCTGGTGACGCCGTCTCCCAGCTCGATCCAGCCGAATTCTTCGCTCGAGTAGAGAATCCAGTCCTCCGCCAGACGGCTCAAATGCAGCATCGTCGTGCAGGCCGCATAGAGAAAATCGAGAGCAAAATCGCGGTCTGCCGACACATCCATGCTGTTGAACGTGATCGAATCGAATCCCAGATCGCGCGCCATGGCTTCGCGGTCGAACGCAAAACCGCTGCCGGCCAAAGCCCCGCTGCCGAGCGGCAGCACATTGACGCGCGCGCGCGCCTGCTGGAGCCGCTCGAAATCCCGCGCGAACATCTCGAAATACGCCAGCAGGTAATGCGGCCACGGCACCGCCTGAGCGCGCCGCAGATGGGTATATCCCGGAACGATCGCGCCGGAATCGCGCCGCGCGCATGCAATCAGCGCTTGCATCAGATCCGCAAGCAACTGCGAAGCCCGGTCGATCTCGCCCCGCAGCCAAAGCCGGATGTCGAGCGAAACTTGTTCGTTCCGGCTGCGTCCGGTATGGATTTTGTCCGCCAGCCCGCCCACCCGCTCCTTGAGCTTGCGAATCACCAGCGTATGAACGTCTTCATCCGCCGCCCCTTCATAGAACGACGGACTCTTCGAGTCTTCCCGGATTTCGTCCAAGGCCCGCGCCAGCGTCCCGCGCTCCTGGGCCGTAAGAATGCCCGCCCCTTCCAGCGCCCGCGCAAACGCCTGCGAACCTTGAATATCGGCGTCGATCAGCCGGCGGTCGAAACGCAGCGATCCGGAAAAGCGCTCGAAAACCTCCGAAGGGCCTTCTGCGAACCGTCCTCCCCAGAGCTTCATACCTTGGCGGATTGTTTCAAGGACGCCCGCACCTGGATCGGCAATCCGACCAGATTGATGAACCCGCGCGCGTCGCGCTGGTCGTACTCCGCTCCCATCGTGAAACTGGCGATATCGAGCGAATACAGCGAATAGGGCGACTTCCGGCTCACCGGTTCAAGCGTCCCTTTGTACAACCTCATCCTCGCCTCGCCCGTGGTGAATTCGCTCGCCTTCTCGAAAAACGCGTCCAGCGACTCGCGCAGAGGCGTGAACCACAGTCCGTTATACACCAGTTCCGCGTAATCGAGCGCCAGCTTTTGCTTGTAGTGCGCCAAGTTGCGATCCAACGTCAGCGCTTCCAGTTCCTTATGCGCGGCCATAAGGATCGCCCCGCCGGGGGTTTCGTAGCAGCCCCGGGATTTCATGCCGACAAAACGGTTCTCCACCAGATCGATACGCCCCACGCCGTGCTCGCCGCCTATCCGGTTCAGTTCCTCCAGCAGCTTCGCCGGCGATCGCGAATCTCCGTTCAGGGAAACCGGACGCCCCCGCTCGAAGCCAATCGTCACCTCCGCCGGCTTGTCCGGGGCGTCCTTGGGACTGCGCGTCAGCATCCAAACGTCGTCCGGCGCCGCATTGGCCGGATCTTCCAATGCGCCCCCCTCATGCGAAATATGCCAGAGGTTGCGGTCCCGGCTGTAGATTTTCGCCGCGGTCTGCGAAACCGGCACCTGGCGCGCGGCGGCGTAGGAAAGGGCGTCCTCGCGCGACGCAATGTTCCATTCCCGCCACGGCGCGATGACCGTCAGATGCGGCGCCAGCGCCTTATATGTCAGCTCGAACCGGACTTGGTCGTTGCCCTTCCCCGTGCAGCCATGCGCCAGAGCGTCGCATCCGGTGGCCAGCGCCACCTCCACTTGCTTCTTGGCCAGCAACGGACGCGCGATCGAGGTTCCCAGCAGATACTTGTGCTCGTACTCCCCTCCGGCTCGCACCAGCCGCCACAGATATTCCGAGACGAACTCCTCGCGCAGGTCGGCCACGTAAACTTCCGATGCCCCGGTCCTGCGGGCCTTTTCCTCAAGTCCGCTCAACTCATCGCCGCCCTGCCCAATATCGCCGCAAACGGCGACCACTTCGCAGTGGTAGTTCTCTTTGAGCCACGGAATGATGATGGACGTGTCCAGCCCGCCGGAGTAGGCCAGCGCCACTTTTTTGGGTTTGTTCATAAATCTAGATTGTAAGGGTCCGCTCTTGCAGCAGCGCGACCAGCAGGGCTTTTTGCGCGTGCAAACGGTTCTCCGCTTGATCGAACACCGCCGAGCGTTTCGATTCGATCACCGCATCGGCGACTTCTTCCCCGCGGCGGGCCGGCAGACAGTGCATAAAGATCGCGTCGGGCCGCGCTTGCGCGAACATCGCTTCGTTCACTTGATAGGCGGCAAAGGCGGCGGCGCGAGCTTCCGCTTCCGCCTCCTGGCCCATGCTGGTCCACACGTCCGTATAAACGGCGTGCGCGCCCGCTAGCGCCTCGGCCGGATCGCGCGTCAGCGTGATGCGGCCATGGCGCGACGCCTCCGCGGCGATGTTGGCGTTCGGCTCGTAACCCTCCGGCGTAGCCACCGCCACGTGCACGCCCAGCCGCCCGGCCGTGAGCATCAGCGAATGCGCCACGTTGTTTCCGTCTCCTATGAAAGCCAGCTTCAATCCTTCCAACTTCCCAAAGCGTTCTTGCAGCGTTTGAACGTCCGCCAGCGCCTGGCACGGGTGGTAAAGATCGCTCAACGCGTTGATCACCGGCGCCCTGGACCACTTCGCCAGCTCCTCAATCGTCGAATGCGAGTAAACCCGCGCCACGATGGCGTTGGTCCACCGGTCCAGATTGCGCACCACGTCCTTTACCGGTTCCCGCCGCGCGACCGGACCGTCGTAGTTCACTGCGTCGCCGCCAAGCTGCTTGATCGCCAACTCGAAGGTGAGCCGCGTGCGCAGCGAGGGCTTCTCAAACAGCAGGCTCAAATAGCGCCCGGCCAGCGCCTGCGAAAACCGCAGCGGCGTCCGCTTCATCTGCGCGGCTAGCTCGATCACCCGCGAAAGAAATTGCAGCGGCAGATCCAGGTCCGTCGTCAAGTGCAAACAGCGGCTAGCTCGGCTCGCGACGCTGGGCGCGGTCATGGCGCATTCGCCTCCTGTTGTATGTTTATTCACTCAAACGAATAATAATACGACAAGCGCCCCCGCGGCGCAAGAGGATTACGCTTTTTCCTGTTGCCGGCGGCGCCGCGAGACTGCTAGGATGAAACACTTGCTCCGGATTTTGTTCTTTCTGCCGTTTTTGTCGCTTTCGGCCCTCGCCGCCGAAAATGTGGGGCAGTGTTTCCACGTGCGGCAGATGGTGAAAACCGAAGAAATCCGGTATGGGGTGGACGCCATCAGCGAATGCAGGCGCGAATATGAGGCCGTCTACGTGCTGGTCGCCTTCTTGGATCGCGCCGGCAAGCGCCTGGACGAAGGCGTGTGGGCCATTTATTGGTGCCGGCCGGGCCGCCGCGAAATCCATGAATTCGCCATTCCCGCGGGCGCGCTCGGCTTTGAGCGCGTGGTGTTAACCCGGATCACCGCGGACGCGCGCGAAGCGTTGATGATGGGACGGCGCTCCATTCCATCGGGCGTGCCTGCCGGGCATGTGGCGGACCCGGGCGAACCTAACCCTCCCCGCTAAACCTCCACGGCGGGGGAAATGGCCGCCGGCGCGCTCAAGCCCTCCAGCGCGCCCTTCACAAACGCCATCATGACCGCCGGCCGCTCCCCCTGCGCGGGAACCGGCAGCCGCAGGACGCCTGCGGGCGTGAATTGCGCTCCCGCCACGGACCCCACCAACGCCATCAGCCGTTGCGGCTCCACTTTCGAATTCGGATGGAACTTCACGTTTAAAGCTCCGCCGCGGCGGTCGATCGCCTCTACGCCAAGCCTCTGCGCCTGCGCCTTCAAAAGGGCAAACTCGATCAGAGTCTCGACTTCCTCCGGCGGCGGGCCGTAGCGGTCCGCCAATTCCGACCGGACCTGGCCGGCTTGCTCGGCGTCTTGGACGTCCGCGACGCGCTTGTAGGCTCGCAGCCGTTGCTGCTCGTCTCCGATATACTCCGGCGGGATGCGGACATCCAGGCCGAGATTCAGAGTCGAATGCACTTCCACCGGCCGCTCCTCGCCCTTCAACTCTTGAACGGTTTCTTCCAGCAGACGAACGTAGGTGTCGAAGCCGACGGCGGCGATATGGCCATGCTGCTCGCCGCCGAGCAGATTTCCCGCGCCGCGAAGCTCCAAATCGAGCGCGGCGATTTTGAATCCAGCGCCCAAGTCGGAAAACTCCCGCAGAGCCGCCAGCCGCTTGCGCGCGATCTCGCTCAATTCGGCGTCCGGCGGCACCAGCAAATAAGCATAGGCTCTCCGGTTGGAGCGGCCCACGCGCCCCCGCAACTGGTACAGCTCGGAAAGCCCGTAGCGCTCGGCATTCTCGATAATCATGGTGTTGGCGAGGGGAATGTCCAAGCCGTTTTCCACGATCGTGGTGCACACGAACACGTCGTAGTCATGCCGCATGAAGCCCAGCAGAGCGCGCTCGAGCTCTTTTTCGTCCATCTGCCCGTGGCCCACGCCGATACGCACGCCGGGAATCAGATCCTGAATGGAAGCGGCGCGAGCGAAAATCGAATCGATGCGGTTGTGGACGAAGTAAACCTGGCCTCCCCGCGAAAGCTCCTGCTCGATCGCCGTCCTGATGAGCTCTGGATCGTAATGCGCCACCACCGTGTGAATCGCCAGCCGGTCCTTGGGCGGGGTCTCGATCACGCTCATGTCGCGGATGCCCAGCAGCGACATGTGGAGCGTGCGCGGAATCGGGGTGGCGCTCATCGCCAGCACATGCACGTTCTTGCGCATCTGCTTTAGCCTCTCCTTGTGCCGTACGCCGAAGCGCTGTTCTTCGTCCACGATCAGCAAACCCAGGTCGCGAAACTCGACGTCTTTCGAAAGCAGCCGGTGCGTGCCGATGGCGACGTCCACTTTTCCGGCGGCCACCTCTTCCAGCGCGGATTTCAGTTCCTTGGAGGGACGAAGCCTCGAGAACATCTCGACGCGCACCGGAAACGCCGCAAAACGGCGGCGGAACGTTTCATAGTGCTGAAACGCCAGCACTGTGGTGGGAGCCAGGACCGCTACTTGCTTGCCGTCGCCCAAAGCTTTGAACGCCGCGCGCATGGCGACTTCCGTCTTGCCGAATCCGACGTCGCCGCAGAGCAGCCGGTCCATGGGATGCGGCGATTCCAGATCGCGCTTGATCTCCCTGGCCGCCGTGAGTTGGTCTTTGGTTTCTGCGTACTCAAAAGCGTCTTCAAATTCGCGCTGCCAATTGGAATCCGGCGAAAAAGCGAAGCCCTCGGCCATGCGCCGCTCGGCGTAAAGCTTCAATAGCTCGTCCGCCATGTCGCGCATTTTGGCCTTGACGCGGTTTTTTCGCGCGGTCCACGTCGAGCCGCCCAGCTTGTCCAGCGGCGGCGCCGCCTCGCCGGCGCCGCGGTATTTCTCCACTAGGTCCATGCGCGTCAGAGGCACGTATAGCTTGGCCTCGCCCGCGTATTCGAGCAACATGAAATCGCCCTTGCCCTCGCCTTGAGCGAGTTCTCGCAAACCCAGAAAGCGGCCCACGCCGTGGGTGACATGAACCACGTAATCGCCGGGCTTCAAATCGGCGATGTCCGAGGCGAAGGCGGAGATTCGCGGCGCGGCTCCAGCCGGGCGGGGCGCCAGCTCCGAGGCGTCGAATAAGTCCTCGGAGCCGATAAATGCGATGGATGATTCCGGAAACGTCACGCCCCGGCGCACCAGACCCTTGATCAGGTAGGTGTGAGCGACGGGTCCCGCCAGATACGCCCGCTCGGCCAAATAAGGAGAAGCGGCTTCGTCCGGCGCTAATCCGAGCTGAAACGGAACCGAGTACTCGCGCAGGATATCCGCCAGGCGCTCCAGTTCGCCGTTCGTTGGGGCAAAGAAGGCGACGCGGTAGCCCTGCTCCACCATCGTCCGCGCTTCGGCGACGGCCACCTGCATGTTGCCGTGGAAGGCCAGCGACGGCCGGGTTGCGATATGCGGATGGGAAGAATTCAAATCGAGCTCGCGCGCTTCCAGCCGGGCGCGTGAAGAAAGCAAAGCTTCGAATGCCGGCCACTCCAGAAAATTGGCGCTCGCCAGATCCGGATCCAGGTCCGGCTCGCTTCGTTGGGCTTCAAGGCGCTTCCACAGCCGCTCCCCGGCCGCGCGAAGCGATTCAGGCTCATCCAGCACCACCACCGCGTCCGGCGCCAAATCCAGCACGCAATGCTTGCGAGGTTCCGCCAGCGCGGCCGCAAACTCCCAACCAGGGAACGGGTCTCCGGGACTCGCGACGCCCTGGTAATCCAATTTCCCGGCAATTGCGTGGAGAAGCTGGCGCGAGCGCGCCTGCTCCGCTAGCGGCAGAATCCGCGCTTCCGAGATCTTCATCACCGAGCGCTGGCTTTCCACTTCAAAGCGGCGGATGGATTCGATTTCGTCTCCGAAGAACTCGATGCGCAGCGGCCGCGCGCTCTCGGCCCCGAACACGTCCAGAATTCCGCCGCGGATCGAGTACTCCCCGACCATCTCCACCGGATCGCGGCGCTCGTAGCCGATCGATTGAAGGTGGCCCTCGATCGTTTCCAGCGGCAATTCGTCGCCCGTGCGCAAATCCAGCGCGAGCTGCCGGTAGTAAGCCGCGTCGCGCGTTCTGAACAATGCCGAAGCCGCGGGCGCGATGGTGATGGGCGCGCCGCCGCTCGCCAGTCGCCACATTCCGATGCCTCGTTGTTCCGCAATCTCCGAATGGGGCGACAGCTTCTGGCCGGGAAGCACGTCGAGCGCCGGCAAAAGTTGCGGCCGCGAGCCTTCCTGCTTTCCAATCAAAAGCGCGAAGAACGTCTGCGTAAGCTCGGCCAGGTTCTCCGCCGACTGATTGGTTTCCGTGACGACCAGCAATGGCCGCTCCGTCGCCTGCCACACTAAGGCCACGTACAGCGCCTTAGCCGCCGGGGTCAGCCCGGACAATGCGAAGGGTCCGTTTTCCCGGCGCACCAGCCGGGCCAGCAGATCTTGAAACGCCGGATGCCGGCTTAGGGTCTGGAACAGATCGCGGACGGCAGGATGGGTCACAACCCTGGATTCACAGAGACGGCGCGAGCCGCGACGGCCGGACCTCGCGGGCCAACAGCTCCCTTTCGATATTTGTCGTGGAGTAGCCGCGCTCCAGCGGCAACAACACGACTTTGCCGCCGGCTGCTTCCACTTCCTCCCGTCCCGCCACGAAGTGCGACCAATCGGCGCCCTTCACGAGCACGTCCGGCAACACCGCCGCGATGAGCTCGCGCGGCGTGTCTTCGTCGAAAAATGTGACGGCGTCCACGGCCTCCAGCGCGGCCGCCGTTTTCGCCCGTTCCCATCCCGGAACGAGCGGGCGGGAAGGGCCTTTCAGGCGCGCCACGCTCGCATCGCTGTTTAACGCCAAAATCAGCACGTCGCCCAGCGATCGCGCCTGCTCCAGAAGCCGGATGTGACCCGCATGCAGAAGGTCGTAACAGCCGTTGGTGAACACCACGGTTTTGCCCTCCGCGCGCCATGCCGCGCGGGCGCGCACCAGATCGGAGAGTGAATAGACGTTTTGCATGGAGGTTTCAACTTCAATTGTACGGGAGGGGCCAAGCGCGGAAAGATTCCCTCAATCGAGCCTGGCTTTGGGATTAGGGCGCGACTGTTTCGGCCGGCTTGTTCCAGGCCGCGGCTCGGACGCCCAGCCGCCGCAGCAGCGCGGCAAGGCCGCGCGATTCATCTGCGGCGGCGCGCTGCCTGCCTCCGGCTACCACCGGCGCCAGCCGCCGATTCCGAAATAAATCCCCGGATAGTAATACGGCCCATAGTATGGATATGGCGCCGGGTAAGCATAGTAAGGGGCCGGATAACCCGGCGCGGGATAACCGGCTGCCGGATAGGGCGGCCGCCGCTGTAGCGTTGGCTGCTGAGTCTGAGAGTATTGGGGCGGCGGCGGGCCTTGGCGGAAAGACTGCGGAGAGGTGGTCGTATCTACGGTCGCCTCCGCGCTGGTCTTGAAAGTCAGCACCGATTCCGGCGGGAGCACGACAGGATGGCCGTGAGTCAATAACACGCCCGCCAGCGCGGCGACCCCGCCGGCTGCGGCGCCGATGGCTGCGCCCGGACCGCCGCCCGCAATGGCTCCGATGGCTGCCCCGAGTCCCGTCGTTCCGACCACCGTTCCCGTATCTGCGCCCGTCCAGCCCGGACCCCTGCTAGCCACCAGTTCCGTCTTTATCGGCAGTTGATTTCCGTTGACCAGCGTCAGATTGGTCAACCCGATTTGAAGGCGCGACACGTTCTGCCCGTGAACCGCTTTCTGCGCATCCGCGACAACTCCCACCACGAGTTGCCCTTGGTTGGCGATCGTGTACCCATCCACCACCAGGGGTTGCGCCAGCGTTCCGGTGAAATTGTCTCCGGCCCGGCTTTTATCGGAAGAGAGGAACTCGTTGAGCCGTACGACCACAAAGGTTCCGGGAGGAATGGTCAACTTGGCTGGCGGATATTGAGGGTCGAACTGCGCCGATGGAGCAGAAGGTTGCGGGGCGGGCGCAGTTTGTAGAGCGGGCGATTGTCCGTTTGATCCTCCTCCTACGCGCCTCCATCCGTCATTGTCTTGCGCCGTAACATTGGACGCCGGAGCGTTTTGTTCCGCGCCCGGCGCTTCCTGCCCAAGCGCCACGCCAGCCGCCATCGCCAAGCTGAGTACCGCGAAATTTGCCTTCCTCATTGTCTTTACCTCTCTCCGAGTTTCTCTCTACGTGCTTTCCGGAGCACTCTTCTCTCCACTCCCATACGACGTGCAAGTCATTGAAAGCGTTCCCTCAAAAGCGGTGATCCGGCGCGCTTCAAAACAACCGGCGGTGGTGCATTTAAACCATCCCCTCGCTTGCGAACCTGGGCCGCGGCGCCTTTGTGAAACAACGCGCCCAGCGCGGAGTTCCACAAAGTAGCTGCCGGATGAGCGAGATTGCCATTCTCGTCCATCGTCACGGCCGGTTGGCGGCGCCCCTCTAGAGCATGATTTAGATGGCGATTTCCACCATCTTGCGGGCCGCGGCTGAATCGAATAATTAGGGTCGATTTTGCGGAGAAACTGGAAGTTCGCGTTCGGATATCTGCTCTGGCTGCTGCTGGCGATCTGGCTTTTGCGCTCTTCCTCGTCTTCGGCGCAGCCGAAAGAAGTGTCTTATAGCGACTTTATGGCTCAACTCGCGGCGGGCCGCCTTCAGGAGGTTCGCATTACGGATCGCCAGTTAATCGGCGCCCTGAAAAAGGACCAGGCCGGCGATCAGGACAAAAACCAGCCGGCAGCCGGCCAAATCGCCGCCACGCGGATTCCGGGGTTGAACGCCGAGGCGCTTGTGCAACAACTCGAAGCCCAGCATGTGAAGTATTCCGGCTATATGCCGGCGCAATCGTGGTGGACCGGACTGTTGGTCGCTTGGGGACCTCTGTTGCTGTTGTTCGTGATCTATGGCGTCGCAATGTGGAGGATGCAACAGAAGGGGGGCGGTCCGCTCAGCTTTGGCCGCAATCGCGCCAAAATTCACGATGAATCCTCGCGATACGACGCGCACTTCGACGATGTGGCCGGCGTCGAAGAGGCGAAGGCGGAACTGCAGGAGATTATAGACTTTCTCAAGAACCCGCAAAAATACCAGAAGCTCGGCGGACGCATCCCCAAAGGAGTTCTGCTCGTCGGGCCGCCCGGCACCGGAAAGACCCTTTTGGCCCGAGCCGTGGCCGGGGAAGCGGGCGTTCCCTTCTTTTCCATTTCCGGCTCCGAATTCGTCGAGATGTTCGTCGGTGTGGGAGCTTCGCGCGTCCGCGATTTGTTCGAGCAGGCCAAGCTGCGCGCGCCGTGCATTGTTTTCATCGACGAATTGGACGCCATTGGCAAGAGCCGCTCGGCCGGGCATGCGCTCGTCTCCAACGACGAGCGCGACCAGACTCTCAACCAATTGCTCGTAGAAATGGACGGCTTCGACTCGTCCAAGGCCGTGATCATTATGGCGGCCACCAACACGCCCGAAGTCCTGGACCCGGCTTTGCTGCGCCCTGGCCGGTTCGACCGTCAGGTTGTCCTCGACCGGCCAGACATGAAGGAGCGGGAAGCGATTCTTCGGGTTCATGCACGCAAGCTCGCCGTGGGCCCGGACGTGGATCTTCAACGCGTCGCCGCCGAGACGCCTGGCATGGTGGGAGCGGACCTGGCCAACATAGTGAACGAGGCGGCGCTCAACGCCGCCCGCCGCGGCGCGAGCCTTATCGAGATGCGCGACTTCGATCATGCCGTGGACCGCGTCACGTTGGGCTTTGAAAAGAAGGGACGGCTGATCGGGCGCGATGAGAAAGAGCGCGTTGCCTATCACGAAGTAGGCCATACCCTCGTGGCGCTCTCGGTTCCCAATGCCGATCCGGTGCGGAGGGTCTCCATCATCCCCCGCTCGATCGGCGCCTTGGGCCACACCCTTCAATTGCCAGGAAAGGACCGCTATTTACAGACCGAGCCGGAATTGGAGGACCGCATCGCCGTGCTGCTGGGCGGGCGCGGGGCCGAAGACATCGTATTTGGCGGAGTCGTCTCCACGGGGGCGAGCGACGATCTCTTGCGCGCCTCCGAAATCGCCCGCCAGATGGTCACGCGCTTCGGGATGAGCGGACGCCTGGGCAACATGACCTATGGCCTCCCGCAGGAGGCGCGCTATTTGAAGCTGCCCTTCGTTCCCGAGGAAAAAAACTATAGCGAACGCACGGCGGAGCAGATCGATGGCGAGGCGCGGCAGATCATCGACCGTCAGTATGAGCGCGTAAAGTCCATCTTGATCAGCCGCCGCCAAGATTTGAATCGGATCGCGGCAACGCTGCTCAAAAAGGAAACCCTCGAACGCGAAGAGCTGGAAGCGCTGCTCGCAAGCCCCGCGGCGCCGTCCCATTTGGACGAAATGGTCCAGGCTTAGCCCGCCCCGCCTTCCTTTCCGGCGCCCCTTAATGCCCTGGCGCGCGAAACATGAGCCGGTTCGCGCGCATCAGCACGGGTGAACACATGCGACTGTTTGGCTGGTTCAGGAAAAAGAAAGGAGATCGAACCATGCGAGTTCAAGACATTATGAGAAAACCGGTTTCGTATTGCCATGCGGGCACCGATGCGGCCGCGGCAGCCGAGATCATGTGGACCCAAAACTGCGGGTGTCTTCCGGTGGTCGAGGATGGGGCGCGCGTGATTGGAATGGTGACGGATCGAGATCTGTTCATCGCTCTGGGAACCCAGAATCGCCGGCCGGCCGAACTCCGCGTCGGCGAAGTCATGAACCGGGATCTTTCCGCCTGCTCTCCCGAGGACGACGTGCGCACGGCGCTTAAGTCTATGGCCCAGAAGCACGCCCACCGCCTCCCGGTAGTGGACAAAAACGGAGACTTAAGAGGGATTCTTTCGATCGACGACGTCGTGATGCATGCCAGACACGAGGGCTTGTCCAATGACGTGATCGACGCCTTGACCACCATCTGCGAACGCGCCAACTATCAAATGGCTCACACCTAACTTCCCTCTTTCCGCCAGTTCGGTTTCTTCCGGCAAGTGTAAAACGCCGCGGTTCGTCTAAACTGATTAGCGGCCTTTGCTATGCCCGAAGAATCCCTTACTCTGCTTGTCCCCGGAACTGCCGCCTCGCGGATTCCGGACGCGGAGCTTCAAAGATTTTTGAAGATCCGCCCGCTCTCCGGTCATGACATCGTCGCGCCGCGGCGCGGAGAGTCCACGCCGATTTCGCGCGTGGAAGGCCCTCCGGATGCAATCGTCCGCTTGGAATACGCCTCCGGCCTGGTGGAATATTTGCGGCTGGATCAGCTTCACTTTGAGATCGGTTCCGCGCGCAGCGCCGCGGGGGCATTGCGGACGCCCCCGGCGCTGGAGCGCGGAGCGGCCGCCGGGCGCGGGATAACCGACTGGATCTTGAAGACGCTCGATGTCTTCGAAATTCATCCCGTCGACGCGCTGGCCGAAGAGAGCGCCGAAGCCATCGTCAGGAAGTTCGACCATAAGCTGGATACCGGGCTGTTCCGCCTGGACGCCAACGGCGCTTTTCAAGAAAAGATCGCGCAGCCGCTTCCCGAAGACCCGCGGCCCTGCCTGGTTTTCATCCATGGAACCGCTTCCAGCACTCAGGGCAGCTTCAGCGGCTTTTGGAGAGACGAGCGCGGCAATGGACCCACGCCCGAGTGGCGGAACTTGGTGGAAACCTATGGAGACCGGATCTTTGCGCTGGAACACGCTACGCTCGGCGCAAGCCCGGCCCAAAACGCCTACGATCTGGCGGCGCTGCTGCCCGCCAAAGCCCGGTTGCATCTGATCACCCATTCGCGCGGCGGTCTTGTGGGAGAACTGCTGGGACTGGGCCCCCTCAATGCGGATGAACGGAAGCCCTTCGAGCGCCGGCCCGACGCCGATGCGCTGGACCTTCTGGCGGCGGAGCTGGAGCGGAAAAGTCTTCGCGTGGAGAAGTTCGTTCGCGCCGCCTGCCCCGCGGCCGGCACGGTTCTGGCGTCTGGCCGGCTGGACGTCTATTTAAACGTTCTGCTCAATCTGATCGGACTTGTTCCGGGCTTGAAAGAAAATCCCTTCTACGACGTATTTAAAGCCAGTGCGATCACGCTGATCAAGATGCGGGCGGACCCGGCAAAGATTCCGGGCATCGAGGCGCAGATGCCTGAATCGCCGTTCGTGCATCTGCTGAATACACGCGGACGGACAAGCGACGCCGACCTGGGAATCATCGCCGGCGCCTTTCAGGGCGCGGGCGTCTGGAGCGCCCTGGCCAGTTACGCTCTGCGCGCCTATTACTGGGAAGACAACGATTTCGTGGTGAATACCAAATCGATGTCGGGCGGCATGGACCGCAAGCGCAAGGTCCAGCAATTTCTGGATTCCGGCAGCACCGTAAATCACTTCAGCTATTTCAAAAACGCCAGCACCCGCTCGAAAATGCTGGAGTGGCTGAACGCTCCGCCCGGCGCCGATGTGGAAGGGTTCGATAAAGTTCGCGGCCTGATTACGCAGGGGCGCGGCGGAACGCGAGGCGCCGGCAACTGGCCGGCGGCGGTGATCGTTCCTGACGTATTCGGAACGCACCTTGAGCGGGCCGACGGAATGAAGATTTGGCTGAACTACGCCGCGTTAGGCAGAGGCGCGCTGCGCGAGCTCGCCGCTGGGACCCTCCAGGCCGGAGAGGCTCTGGAAGTCTATCAGCCTTTGTTCGACGAGCTGTCGAAGACCTACCGGACGCTGGTGTTTCCCTATGACTGGCGGCAGTCCGTCAAAACGAACGCGGAGGCTCTGGAAAAGTGGCTCGGCCCGCAGCAGGCTTCCGGCTCTCTCGAATTCATCGGGCACGGCATGGGCGGCCTGATTGTGCGGCAATGGGCGGCCGACCATCCCGGCAAGTGGGCCCAACTCACCGGCGCCGGCGGCAAACTTCTGATGCTCGGTACGCCCAATGGCGGCTCCTGGCGCATTGCGCGAATCCTGGCCGGGCGCTCGCGCTTGTCGCGAATGGCGGCCCTGCTGGGACGGCACACCGACCAGGAGACCGCCCGGATTTTCCAATCCATGGCCGGTTTGATCGATTTGCTTCCCGAAGCCATGCTCGATCCCGAGGCGCGGGCCTGGGACGCAATCGGCGCCCGTCCTTCCTCCGAGGCTCTGGCGGCAAGCAGGCGGTGGCGCCAGGAGCTCAAAAGTCGGCAGATCCCCACGGGAAGCATTCTGTATGTGGCGGGTTCGGCCGCCGTCACTCCTGTGGGAATGGACGATTTCTCGGCGGAAGGCGATGGAGACGTGGTTCACGCTCTCGGCCTCCTGCCGGGCGCCAGAACCTGGTACAACTGCGGCGCGGCGCACGGCGATCTGATCGCCAACCCGGCTCCTCTGGTCGAGTTGCTGAAAAAGGCCGCTACGTCGGCGTTCGACTCGAAATTTCATCCCTCTCTCGCGGCTCCCATCGACCGGGAAAGATTACTGGCGCAAGAGACGGCCGTGTTCTTTCCTTCCGAAAGGGACTTGCAGAATGCAGCGCTGGCGCGCACGGAAACGGTTGCCGCCAGGACGGCGGTTCTGCGAGTCAAAATAACGCACGGCCATCTTCGAGACGCGCGCCACCCCGTGATTGTGGGCCACTACGCCGGAGACGGAATCGTCAGCGCGGAGGCCGCGCTGGACCGCCAGCTTGGCGGCCGGCTTTCCGCTCGTTTCCACATGGATCTCTACCCCGGAACGCCAGGAACGGTCGAAATCGTGCGCGCGCCCGGCTGCCATCCCGCCGGAGCCATCGTCATCGGGCTGGGCGAGGTGGGCGAAATCACGGCGGCCAAGGTCCGGCAAGGAGTGCTGGAGGCCTGCCTGCAATATGCGCTGATGAAGGCCGACGACCCGCGCCAAGACAACGCGGCCTCCTCGGCCTCGGTAAGCTCCTTACTGATCGGCGCCTCCGGAGGACGCGCCATCAGCATTCCCGCTTCGGTCGCGGCGGTGGCGCGCGGCGTCCTGGAAGCCAACCGCGTGCTACGTCGGAGCGCCACAGCCGGAGCCTGCGTGGAAGAGCTGGAATTCGTCGAAATATACGAAGACGCCGCTATCGAGGCCGCCAAGGCAGTCTCCGCTCTGGACGAAGTTTTGAAAAACGACCTCGAGCCCGGGGAGGCGATCGAATTCGACGGGCGGCTGCGGGCGCTTTCAAGCGGATTATCCCGGCGAAGCGTGAATGAGTACGACACCGGATGGTGGCGCCGAATTCTGATCGAAGGCGGCAGCGCGGATGAAGCGCAGCCCGTCGGAACGCTTTCCTTCGACAATCTCACCGACCGCGCGCGAGCCGAGAACGCCCGCACCCAGTATCAAACCTCGCTGATCGATAGCCTCCTGGAGGGCGCCACCTCGCGAACCTCCTACGACCCGGCGGCGGCCGCGGCCTTATTTGAGCTCCTGGTCCCGAACGTATTGAAGGATCAATCCGCCGACGAGGCAAATTTGGTTCTAGTGGTGGATGCGGCCGCCTCGCGCTATCCCTGGGAACTGATGGCGGCGCGCTCGCGTGGCCAAATTGAGCCGCTGGCGGTGCGCATGGGAATGATCCGGCAATTGAAAACCCTGGACTTCCGTGTGAGACCCAGCGCCGCGCGCGATCGCAACGCGCTTGTAATAGGAGATTCGGCCCCCGGCGATCCGGCCCACGCGCTCCCCCCATTGAAGGGCGCTCAACAGGAGGCGCGGATCGTTTCCGATTTGCTCAACCGCAGCGGATACCTCAACCAGCCGCTCATCTGCCGCCCGCCGGACGAGATTGTTCCGGCGCTTTTCGCCCAAGATTACCGCATCCTGCATCTGGCCGGGCACGGCCTTTATAACGCCCAAAATCCGGCGCGCAGCGGCATGATCTTGAAGTGGAGCGGCGATCCGGCCAGGCAAGTCTTTCTGACCTCGATGGAGGTGAAAAAGCTGCCGAAAGTTCCCGAACTGGTGTTTTTGAATTGCTGCCATTTGGGCGCCATGGACCTCTCCCCGCACCGATTCGCCGCCAGCGTCGCCGAAGAACTGATCAAGATCGGAGTCAAAGCCGTCGTCGCCGCCGGGTGGGCCGTGGACGACGCCGCCGCGGTCGCATTCGCGCGATCGTTTTATGGCTGGATGCTGGCGGGCGGAAAGTTTGGCGAAGCGGTCAAACGCGCCCGCCAGGACGCCTTCGCACTGGGCAACAACAACACCTGGGGAGCCTATCAATGCTACGGCAATCCGGATTTCGCATTGCAGCCCCGCCCGGCCCGCCCAGAGACGCGGAGTTTTTACGCCCGCCGGGAATGCATCGAGGAACTTAAGGACATCTGCGCCGAATCCCAGGGCGCCGACGGCAATCGAATCGCGCGGCTGAAAGCGCGGCTCGCAGCCGTCGAAAGCGCGCTCGGCAGCTACTGGCGCGACGGCGAATCGCTGTTCGAGCTGGCCGAAGCCCTAAAGTGCACCGGGGATTTCGAGCGCGCCTTAGAGCTCTATCACGAGGCGATCCGCCAGGAAAAGGCGTATGCCCCCGTGCGGGCTATCGAACAATCGGCGAACGTGCTGGATCGCCTGGCGAACGC